>NZ_BAAAJG010000015.1:0-288320 GCF_039526725.1 Pseudonocardia aurantiaca | reverse complement strand
GGTCCAGGCCGAGGCCGTCTTTCAGTTCGCGGTAGTCGTGTTCGATGCGCCAGCGGATCTTGGCCAGGCGGACCAGGTCGCGCAGCGGGGTCTCAGTCGGCAGGGTGGACAGCCAGTAGTCGGTGGGTTCGGGCTTTCCGGGTGGCCATTCGACGAGCAGCCAGCATTCGTCGAGGCTGCCGTCGGGGTGGCGGGGGATGTCGCGGTTGGCCGGTCGTACCCGCAACGCCATGAAACGCGAGCGCATCGCGGCGGTGGGATTGCGGGGGTTGCGGCGGGAGCCGTGGCGCCAGGTGACGCGGTGCAGCGCCCGGCGGCCGGCGGCGACGGCGAGGCCGGCGAGGCTGTCCGGGTCGTCGCGATACCGCGGCACCGGCGGGCGGCCGCGACCGGCATACGGCGGCGCACTGGGTGCGGCGTCGCCCGGATAGGCGCTGGTCGCGGGTTTGACCGCGACCACGTAGGGCAGCCCGCGGTCGGCCAGGCCGAGGCGGAACTCGGTGCTGTCGCCGTAGCCGGCGTCGGCCACGACGGTCCGCCCGGGCAGGCCCCAGCCGCCGTCACGTTCCTCGCCGAGGACCCGGTCGAGCATGTCCAGCGCCAGTCGCCATTTCTCCCGATGCCGCACCTGCTCGGGGATCTTGCACCGAGCCCGACGTCGCCTGATGTCGGCGGCAATGTCGGCATCGGTGGTCGTGGTGTCGTCCCACGATTTCGGCAGGAACAACTGCCAGTCGATCGCTGCCGAGGCCCAGTCGGTCACCGCGTGCACGCTGACCCCGATCTGGCAGTTCCCGACCTTCCCCAACGTCCCGGAATACATGCGTGCCACCCCGGGCGAGTCGGCTCCGTCCTTGGGGAAACCGCTGTCGTCGATGACGTAGGCCTCGGGATCGATGAACCCATCGGCCCACCGGGCGACCCGTTTACGAACCTCGACATGATCCCAGGTGGAGGAGGTGACGAACTGCTGGAGCCGCTGATGATCCACACCGAGCCGGGCCGCCATCGGCTGCATCGACTTGCGCTTGCCATCCAGCATCAACCCGCGCAGATACAGCTCACCCTTGGCCCGCTGGTCCGACCGGGCCAACCCACCGAGCATCTCGGCCGCGAACGCCTCCAGACGCGGCCTGACCTGGTCCATCTCCTCCGGCGTCACAGCCGTAACAAGATCACACGGCAAGCCGGATCAGCGGGAGCGACACACATAACAAAGTACTACTAGTGCGGTGGCCACAAACGTCCACCGGGTCCTCGCGGGCCAGAACGACGCCTCGCCGCGTTGCCCCCGCACCCAAGTACGCCCGGTACGAGGGTGCGGGGGCGCCTTGCGAGGCGCCGTTCTGATCCCGCGATCACCCCGGCAACGTTCGTGGCCACCGCACTAGTGTCATGGACCGCGCTCCTAGCCGGGCTCGCCGCGCCACTTCCGGTAGAGCACCCAGGCGAGGTCGGCGAGCGCGATGACGGCGACGACCACCATCAGCCAGCCGATCACGGGAAACCCGGCGAAGAATCCGAAGACGGCCGCCCCGACCCCGAATGCGAGGCCGAACACGGCGAGCACCGCCCGCAGCGTCAGCGCGCTCTGGGCGGGCGCGGCGCCCCCGAACCGGGCGGTGGGGTCGTGGTAGCCGGGTAGTCCGTGCTCGTACTCGGCGCGGGTGCGTCGTTTCTCCTGCCGTCCCATGCCACCCGGGTACCCGCGGGCGCCGGGCGCTCACGCGGCCTAGCGCTCCGGCTTGCGCGCGGCCGGGATGCGGTGGCGGAGCAGCACACGGCTGCCCCGGCCGTCGTAGTGGATCAGGACCGACTCCGACATGTGGCTCATGAGGGGGATGCCCCGCCCGCCCTGGGTCGGTTTCTCCGCGGGCGGGCGCCAGCTTCCGTGGTCGACCACCTCGATGCACAGCGTGCCTTTCTCGGTCCAGAGCGTGAGCTCGACGACGCCGGACTCGTCGGGGCCGTAGGCGTGGCGCACGGCGTTCGCGGCGGCCTCGTCGACGGCGAGCACGACGTCGGCCGTCTCCACCTCGCTGAGCGCGAGCGGCGCGAGCCAACCGCCCAGCTCGCGCCGGATCATCACCAGCTGCTCCGGGTCGGCAGGCCAGCTGCGGTGGACGAACTCGACGTGGCCGGCGGCGGTCTGGCCTGGGACGTCCTGCTCCATACCCTGGTTTTCCACGTTCCGCCCGATGATCAAACACCAACCGTCGCGGCTACCGTAGCTGTCGCCCGGTCACCCGACGTCATCGACCGCCCGTCGGCTGCGGATGGACGATCGGGTGGGAATGGGCGCCGGGCGGGAACTGGACGGGACGTGTGGGACTCGAACAGGTGCACCGACCGGGACCGGGTGCTCGCGCTGCGGGCGGCCGAGCCGTGAGCGCGAGGTGGTGGCGCAGGCCGCGAAGGCCGCCCTCGGGCTGAGCTCGTGCTGCTGATCATGGAATGGGCCGCGGGATCGGCCCCGCAGCGAGCCGGGTGAATGCTGTTAGACCGGTGAGCGGTGTTAGGCCAGGCCGACCTGGGGGTAGGCCAAACGTCATGAGCTCGCAGACCGTTCGTGAGGACAGGAGCGGCACCCGCACCGCGGCGCCGCAGGTGCCGGCGCAGCGCGGTCCGGTGCTCCCCGACCCGCTCGTCGGCCCGCCGGTCACAACCGGCACGGCAGGAACGACCGGCACGGCAGGCACGGCCGCCCCCGACGGCGCCGGCCGGACGGACGGCCACCCCACCATCGGCGCCGCGCCCGCGATCGCGCGGACCGACCTCAGCACGCTCCCGACAGGTGAGCTGGTCAAGCGGCTGGCCACCCAGCTCTCCGAGCTCATGCGCGGCGAGCTGGAACTCGCCAAGACGGAACTCACCGAGAAGGGCAAACGGGCAGGTACGGGAGCCGGGCTCGCCGGAACGGGCGGGGTCGTCGCGCTCTACGGCCTCGGTGCCCTCATCGCGGCGGCCATCGCGGCCCTGGCGCTCGTGCTGCCCGTCTGGCTCGCGGCGCTGATCGTCGGTGTCGCGCTGCTGATCGTGGGAAGTGTGCTCGCGCTGGCGGGCCGCAGCCAGTTGAAGCGAGCGACACCTGCGATGCCCGAAAACGCCGTCGAGAGCCTTCAGCGCGACGTCGAGATCGTGAAGAGCGCGGTGCGCCGATGACCGGGACGGAGCGCTCCGGGGAGCGGTCCCCCAACGAGCTGCGCGTGGAGATCGAGGAGCTGCGGGCGGAGCTCGGCGAGACCGTCGAGGAGTTGGCCCGCCGGTCCGACGTGCCCTCCCGCCTGCGGGAGAAGCGCGAGGAGACCGCCCAGCGTGTGCACGAGCAGGTGGCGCACGCCAGGGAGACCATCGCCGAGACCGCGCCGGTCGTGCAGAGCACGCTGCGGGAACGCCCTGCGCTCGTGACGGGCATGGCCGTCGTGTTGGCGTTACTGCTGATCACGCTGGTGCGGCGGCGGAAGCGTGGAAAGGAGACCGATGGAACGCGGTAGTGCCGAGCACGGCCCTCGCATGGACGAGGCACTCACCGGGCAACTACAGGGTCAGCTCGGCCCGCACGGCGCGAACCGCGGGGAATGGGCGGCGGCCGAGCCACCCGCCGCCGACGACCCGCCGGAGCGGACGGACCTCCCCGCGGCCGATCCCGGCGAGGAGATCGACCAGGACGAGGTGGAGATGCGCCGCCTGCGTCACGCCATGGAAGTGGCCAACGACTGGAATCCGGCCCGCGACCCCAGCTGAACAGGGCGCACCTGAGCAGGGCGCGCGGCTGAACAGGGCAGGGACTCCCGGTCGCCGTGTGCGATCCGTTTCGAGCGGCGAGGCCACCCCCGAGGTCCAACGGCGCATGGCAGGTGGCAAACGCCTGACCGGAAGATCAGGACCGGCGCCCCTCTGGCAGGGTCGGCGCCGTGGACGCATCGAGATCGCCCGCCACGCGCCGGGTCGTGCAGGGTCTCCTGCGCGGCTCGGCGCTCGTCGCCGTGGCGACCGGAGCAGGAGTGGTGGCGCGCGGTTCCGCCGCGGTGCCCGGCGGTGGCGAGGTCGCCCCGAGCACCGACAGCGTGCTGCGCTTCTACGCGGCGTGGTGGGTCGCCGCCGGAGCGACCATGTGGCGCGTCGCCGCCGCCCCCGAACGGAACGAGAGCGCCGTGCGCGCGGTCGCCGCGACGACGTTCGCGGGTGGCGTCGCGCGGCTGCTCGCAATGCGCCGGTCGGGCCTGCCGCACCCGTTGTTCCGGGCCCTCACGGTGGTGGAGCTGGTGACGCCGCCTGTGCTGCTCGCGCTTCAGCGACGGCTGGCCGACCGGTCGGGCTAGGAGGGTCACTCGCCTCGCGGGAGCACCGCGTCCTCGGGCCGCTTGTCCACTCGCAGCCCGCGCCAGGCCGCGTGCCGGAGCCTGCCCTCGGCGGTGAGCACGCGGTAGACGACCTCGCCGACCAGCTCCGGTCGCACCCAGCGGGCCTTCCGTGCCTCGAGGCGGGGCACGTCCTCGTCGAACGGGCTGGAGGTCTGCTCGCGTGCGGTCAGCTCGCCCAGCAGGTGCTGCAGCGCCGCCTCGGTGAACCCCGTGCCCACGTGGCCGAGATAGCGCAGCTCGCCCCGCTCGTCGTACGCGCCGAGCAACAGCGCGCCGATGGTCGAGGCCCGGCGGCCCTCCCCCGCGGTCCAGCCGCCGATCACCACCTCCTGCGTGTGCAGCACGGCCGTCTTGATCCACGCCGTCGACCGCCTCCCGGGCTCGTACCGGGAGCTGCGGCGCTTGCCCACCACACCCTCCAACCGGTGCGCCTTGGCCACCCCGAGGAGCTGCTGCCCGGACACCCCGGGGTTCACGGGCGGCACCCGAACCCGGGCGCCGTCGAGGCCGAGGCCCTCCAGCAGCTCACGGCGCCGGTCGTAGGGCTCGCGGAGCAACGAGGTGCCGTCGAGGTGCAGGACGTCGAACACGAGGTAGGTGACCGGCACGCGCTCGACCAAGTCGGGCGCGGGCTCCCGGACGTGCATGCGGTGCTGAAGCGTGCCGAAATCGGGCCGGCCGGAAGCGTCGAGCGCGACGAGCTCGCCGTCGAGGAGCGCCTGACGCCCGTCGAGCAGGTCCACGAGGTCGCTCAGTTCGGGGTAGCCGGTAGTGATGTCGTTGCCGAGGCGGCTCTGCGCCCGCACCGCGGTGCCCGAGACACCCGTGACGGCCCGCACGCCGTCCCACTTGAACTCGAACGCCCATCCCGGACCCGTCGGCGGGTCCCCCGCGATGGCCAGCATGGGGGCCACCGGCACCGGCAGCGCGATCTCGGACGTCATACGTGCAGGGTGCCCGGTGGCACCCCAGGTGCACGCGACGACCACCCGGGGGTGGGCCGGCGGCCGCCTCTCGAGGGGTGGGGAAGCGGCCGCCGGGGCACGGGGGGCGGCCCGGGGGGTGCCGCCCGTCTCCGTGCTACTCGAGAGTAAACCTTCGCGCGAACGAGCGGGGATCTTCCCCCTCCCCCTGAAGTCCCCCCTAAGGTCGACGTGTGCCCGCCGACGCCGAGACCCGCGACGCCGCGACGAACGCCGACCCGAGCAGCGGCACCGACACGGCTGCCGCGCTCGACGCGGTCGCCGAGCAGCTCTACGGGCTCCTGCCGGACGACTTCGTCGGAGGCCGCGACGCCGCGGTGACGGAGGCACGCGCTCGGGGCGACCGGGAGCTGGCGAAGGCGATCGGCCGCCTCCGCAGGCCCACCAAAGCGGCCTGGCTCGCCAACCTGCTCGCCCGCCACCGCTCCGCACAACTGGAGGGCCTGCTGGGGCTCGCGGGCGGGCTCGCCGACGCCCAGCGCACCCTCGACGGCGCCGCGCTGCGCCAGCTGACGGCGAAGCGCCACCAGTTCGTCGCCGCCATGGCCCGGGAGGCCGGGCGGCTGGCGCAGGAGGCGGGCGACCCCGCAGCCGAGAGCGTGCTCCGCGAGCTGCACGGCATCCTGGACGCCGCCCTCGCACGTCCCGAGATCGCCGAGCAGGTGCGCTCGGGGCGGCTGACCCGCAGCCTCAGCTACACCGGCTTCGGCCCCGAGGCCGATCCCGACGCCGTGCCGATGCCCGCCCCGCGGCCGCCGGCTCCCCCTCGCGAGGTCCCCGAGGCCGCTGAGCCGAGCGCCGAGCTCGACGCGGACGCCGCGGAGGCGGCCGAACGCGCGCGGATCGAGCGGCTCCGGGCCGAGCGGGAGCGCCGCGAGGAGGCGCTCGCCCAGGCCGAGGACGAGGAGGCCGCGGCCCGCGCCCGTCAGGACGCCGACGAGGCCGCCCGCGAGGACACCGCCACCGCCCGCGACGAGGCCCGCAGCCGGGTGGCCGAGCTCACCGCGGCCCTGGACGCCGCCCGGGAGCAGGAGCGAGCCGCCACGGCCGCGGCCCGTGACGCGGAGACGGCGGCCAAGGCGTCTCTCCGGGCGGCGGGCGTGGCGGCGACCCGCACGGCACGCGCGCGGGCGCGGCTGGAGGAGATCGAGACGCTCTAGGACCTTCGTTCAGCGATGCTCTTGCCGAGGCCGGTCAGGGTCAGCACTCTGCGGGCCTCCGTCTCCGGCGGGGCCACGAGGCGCAGGTCGGGATCCCGGGCTGCCAGCTCCTGGAGCAGGTGCACACCTGCCGCCGCCAGATGCGTTACGCCGGTCAGGTCGACCACCAGCCCAGCGGCGCCGCGCCCCAGCGCCGAGTGCAGCGCGGGGCGCAAGCGCCCGGCCGTCGCGAGGTCCACCGGGCCGGCGACCTGCACCTCCCCGCCGGTCACCGCCACGGTGAGGTCCTCTGGCTCGGTGGTGGCGACCGGCGCCACCGGCCCGCCGAGCGCAGGGCGCTCCACCCGGTGCGTCAACGTGACGGCGGTGCCCTCGGCGTCGGAGCGGACGCCGACGTCGTCGACCAGCTCGCGCATCAGCAGCATCCCGCGGCCCCGGCCCGCGGCGCCCGTGGCGGGGTCGCGCCACGTCCCGCCGTCGCGCACGGTCACCCGCACCTCGCCGGCGCGGGTGACCTGGGCCCGCACCTCCACCCACCCGTCCGTGCCGGGGGCGTAGGCGTGCTCGACGGCGTTCGCAGCGGCCTCCCCTGCGGCGTGCAGCACCGACGCCGCGTCGGCCGCCGTCACCCCGGCGTCGTCGAGCCAGGCAGCGAGTTGGTGACGCAGCGGGGCGAGTGCCGCCGGCCCGGCCGGCAGGCGCAGCCTCAGCGGCGGGAGGGGCGGGCGGAGGTGTGCGACGAGCAGCGTGGCGTCGTCGCGGTAACTGCCGCCCGCAGGGACGGTCTCCAGGTAGGCGAGCCGGTCGAGCACCAAGGCCGCCGTCCGGTCGGCGAGGGCGCCCGGCGCCGCGCCCGCAGGGTCACGAACGGCCGCCGACGCCACGCGGGCGAGCGCGCCCGTCGTGTCCTGGAGCCGCCTCCCGGGCCGCTCGACGAGCCCGTCGGTATAGAGCAGCACCAGGTCACCCGGCGCGATCTGGTCGTGGAGGAGCTGCGCCTTGGGCCCGCCGGTGCCCAGCGGCCACGCGGGCTCCACCGCGAGGAACCGCGTGGTCCCGTCGGCCGCCACCACCAGCGGGGCCGGGTGCGCGTGGCTGCCCACCGTCAGCTCACCGGTCGCGGGGTCGAGCACGGCGAGGCACACCGTGGCCGCCCGCGTGGCCCGGGTCATCGCGGCGAACCGGTCCAGCCGTCCCAGCACGCTCGCGGGCTCCTCTCCGGCTGCCACCGCCTCGACGGCCACGGCGCGGAGCTGCCCCATGGCGCCTGCCGCGACGACCCCCTGCCCGGCGACCTCGCCCACCAGCAGCGCGACCCGCCCGTCACCGAGCGGGAGCGCGTCGAACCAGTCGCCGCCCGCGGCCGGAGGGTGCTCGGCCACCCGGAACTGGGCCGCCATCCGCAGCCGCGGGAGCACCGGCACCCCGGACGGCAGGAGGGTGCGCCGCAGCTCGAGCGCCGAGTCGTGGGCCGTCCCACGCACCTCCCGGTATCGCTGCTCCGCCGCGGCGGCGGCCTGCTCGGCCGCGAGCCGCGCGCGTGACTGCTCGGTGGTGTCGACGGCGTGGACGGCGAGCCCGCGGACCGATCCGTCGCCGTGAAAGGTGGGTAATGCGGTCCAGGTGCGGATGCTCTCGGACGGGGAGCCGTCGTCGTCGACCAGCATGCGGCGCTGCTCGCCCGCGGCCGGTTCACCCGCCGCGACGGCGGCCTCCAGCATCGCGAGCACCTGGCGCGCGTCCGGCTCGACCAGCACGTCCCGGAACGAGGCGCCGAGGAGGTCCGGACGGTCGTCCACGCTCGCTCGTGCGCCGGCGTTCGCGGCCGTTACGCGTAGCTGCGGCCCCTCCAGCGACCAGAGCATCGCGGGCACGGCGTCGAAGCAGTCCCGGACGGCGGCCGGGAGCCCGGCGGCAGGTGGCTGCGCGGCCGGGGGTGCTATGACGGGAGGGCGGGGGTCGCCACCCGGTTCGATCATGGCGCGCAGCATGCCATCCCGTGATCAAGCGCCTGCGGGGTCTCGCCCACCATCTGAAAACGTCACGAAACGCGTGCGCCTGGGGGTCCTCTCGGCAGGGCGGGCGCACGAGAGCGCGGTCACCGACGGCGGAAACGCGGGATGACCCACGTTTGACGCGTCCTGGCCCGGGGATTTACCCATGTGATGGTGCTGTGCCCGCCCGGGGTGTACCGGGCCGAGAGCGATACCGAGATCTTGACCGATGTGATGCTCCGCGGCGGGTACGCCAGCGGGCGCGACGTGCTCGACGTGGGGACGGGGAGCGGCGCCCTGGCCGTCGCCGCCGCGCATGCCGGCGCCCGGTGCGTGACCGCGGTGGACCTGTCGCGCCGGTCCGTGCTGGCGACCTGGCTGAACAGCAGGCTGCACCGGGCGCCGGTGCGGGTGCACCGGGGTGACCTGTTCGCCCCGGTGGCCGGGAACCGCTACGGCCTGGTCGTGGCCAACCCGCCGTACGTGCCCGCGGAGACCGCGGTGCTGCCCCGGCACCGCAAGGCCCGCTGCTGGGACGCCGGACCCGATGGGCGAGCGCTCCTGGACCGGATCTGCCGCGGCGTGACCGGGGTGCTCGCCCCGGACGGGCACGTGCTGCTCGTGCACTCGGCGGTCTGCGACGCCGACCTGACGGTCGAGACCCTGAACGAGGAAGGCCTCACCGCACAGATATTGACGAGGGCGACGATCCCGTTCGGCCCCGTCATGAGGAGCCGCGCGGCCCTGCTGGAGGCGCGCGGGCTGATCCGGCCCGGGCAGACGTTCGAGGAGCTCGTGGTGGTGGGCGCCAGTGCCTGAGCCCGCGCGCGAGATCGTGCTCACCGACGACGGGCCGATGCTGGTGGCGGGCCCCGTCGAGGTCGTGCTGCCCGACGGGCGGCGGGTGCGCTCGGACCGCCCGGTGAGCGCCCTGTGCATGTGCCGCCGCAGCCGACGGCAGCCGTTCTGCGACACCAGCCACCGTACGAAGGTGCGAACAGAGGAGGACCGTGCTCAGCCGCAGCGCCCCACGTCCCGTTGAGCCGCCTGCGCTGCCCGAGCCGCGGGGGCCGCTCTCGGCCGCCGTGGTCGGGGGGCTGCGCCGGGGGCTGGAGATCCTGCCGCCCGTCGAGGGCGCCGACCCCTACAGCGAGGACCTGCAACTGGCCCTCTACTGCCTCTACGAGCTGCACTACCGCGGCTTCGCCGGCGTGCCCGACGACCGCGAGTGGGACCCGGTGCTGCTCACCGTCCGCGGCGCGGCCGAGAAGGTCTTCCTCGACGCGCTGCGCAGCGACGTCGAGCCGGGCGGCGACGTCGACGCCGAGCTGGAGTCGCTGCTCGTCGAGCCGGTGGACGGGAGGGGTGTCTCCTACCACCTCCGCCGCGACGGGGAGCGCTGGCAGGTCCGCGAGTACGTCGCGCACCGCTCGCTCTACCACCTCAAGGAGGCCGACCCGCAGGCGTGGGTGATCGCCCGCCTCGACGGGGCCGCGAAGGCCGCGCTCGTGACGATCGAGCACGACGAGTACGGCGCGGGCGACCCGGACCGGATGCACGCGCACCTGTTCGGCGAGATGATGCGGGCGCTCGACCTCGACGACTCCTACGGGGCGTACGTGGACGCCGCCCCGGCGGCCACCCTCGCCGAGGTCAACCTGATGTCGCTGTGCGGGCTGCACCGCTCCCTGCGCGGGGCGCTCGTCGGGCAGTTCGCCGCGGTGGAACTGACCTCCTCCCCCGGCTCGGACCGGCTCGTCCGTGCGATGCGCAGGCTGGACCTGTCCGAACGCGCCGTCGAGTTCTACGCCGAGCACGTCGAGGCCGACGCCGTGCACGAGCAACTGGTGCGGCGCGGGGTGATCGCGCCGCTGCTGGCGACCGAGCCCGCGCTCGCCGCGGACGTCGTGTTCGGGATCAGGGCGAGCGGGTTCCTCGCCGACCGCTTCGGCGACGCGGTGCTGGACAGCTGGGCGGCGGGCCGCCCGTCGCTGCGGGTCCCGCTACCGGACGCGCCCGCGGGCGCCTGACCGCCGCACGGGCAGACTTCGCGGGTGCTCCCGACGACCGAGCTACCCGACCTGCCGGTCCGCGCCGCGCTCGGGTCCGTCGCGGACGCGCTGGCCGGGTCCGGGTCCGCGGTGCTCGTCGCGCCGCCGGGCACGGGCAAGACCACCCTGGTACCGCTCGCGCTGGCATCCGGCGACGGGAAGGTGCTGGTCGCCGAGCCGCGCAGGCTCGCGGCCCGCGCCGCGGCCGCCCGGATGGCGGCGCTGCTCGGCGAGGACGTCGGCGAGCGCGTCGGGTACGCCGTGCGCGGCGACTCCCGGACCTCGGCCCGCACCCGCGTGGAAGTGGTGACGTCCGGGCTCCTGCTGCGCAGGCTGCTCGCCGACCCGGAACTGGCCGGCACGAGCACCGTGGTGCTCGACGAGTGCCACGAGCGGCACCTCGACGCCGACCTGCTGCTCGCGCTCCTCCTCGACGCCCGCGACGGGCTGCGCCCGGACCTGCGGCTGCTCGCCACGTCGGCCACGGTCGCCACCGGCAGGCTGGCCGAGCTGCTGGGGCACGCGCCGGTCCTCCACGTCGAGGGCACCGCGCACCCCGTCGACGTCCGGTACACGCCGCCGGTGCGTGGCGAGCGGATCGAGGCCCGCGTAGCCAGGGCCGTGCGGACCGCCCTGGCCGACGGGGACGGGGACGTGCTCGTGTTCCTCCCTGGGGTGCCGGAGATCCGGCGGACCGCCGCGGCCTTGTCCGGCGTCGACGCCGACGCCGCCGCCGACGTGCTGATGCTGCACGGGCGGCTCCCGGCCGCCGAACAGGACCGGGCGCTGCGGCCCGGCCCGCGCAGGCGGGTGGTGCTGGCCACGGCCGTGGCCGAGTCGAGCCTGACGGTGCCTGGCGTCCGCGCGGTCGTGGACGCCGGGCTCGCCCGCGTGCCCCGCACCGACCACCGCCGCGGACTCGCGGGGCTGGTCACCGTGCGGGTGTCGGCGGCGGTCGCCGCGCAGCGCGCCGGGCGGGCGGGCCGCGAGGCGCCGGGCCGGGTGTACCGCTGCTGGCCGGAGGGCGAGCTGCTCCCCCGCTACCCGGAGCCGGAGATCCGGACCGCCGACCTCACCCGGCTCGCGCTCGACCTCGCCTGCTGGGGCACCCCCGACGGCACGGGCCTGCGCTGGTGGGACGCCCCGCCCGACGGTCCGCTGCGTGCCGCGCAGGAGGTGCTGCGGGCGCTCGGCGCGCTCACCGGCGGCGCCGGCGGGGTGCCTGCGGTGACGGACCGGGGGCGCCGGATGGCCGCGCTCGGTCTGCATCCGCGGCTCGCCCGCGCGCTCCTCGACGGTTCCGCCGCCGTCGGCGCCCGGGCGGCGGCAGAGGTGGTGGCGCTGCTCGACGACGACACCCTCGCCGCGGGTGTGGAGGTCGAGCCCGAGCTGGCCCGGCTGCGGTCCGGCGCGGCCCCCGGCTCCGGCCGGTGGAAGGGCGAGGTGAGCCGCCTGCGCAGGCTCGTGGACGGTGGCAGCGCCGGCGCGGGAGCGGGCGGGGCCGCCCTGGTCGTCGCGCTGGCGCATCCTGAGCGGCTCGCCCGCAGGCGCGGGGCGGGGTCGCGGCTGTATCTGATGGCCGGCGGCACCGCCGTCGAGTTGCCGCCGGGCACGGCGCTGGAGGGCCAGGAGTGGCTCGCTGTGGCGGTCGCCGACCGCGCCCCCGGAGCCGAGAACGGGCGGGTGCGCCTCGCCGCGGCCGCTGACCGCGCACTCGCGGAACGCGCCGCGCCCGCCCTGCTCGCGGACGGGGACGAGGTGCGCTGGGAGAACGGGGACGTGATCGCGCGGCACGTCAGGAGGCTGGGGGCGATCGTGCTCGACGAGCGCCGCCTCCCGGCCCCCGACCCGGACGCGCTGCGGGCCGCCCTCCTCGACGGCCTCCGCGCCGAGGGCATGGGCCTGCTGCGCTGGACCGACACCGCGCGCCGCCTGCGCGACCGGCTCGCCACGCTGCACCGTGCGCTCGGCGACCCGTGGCCCGACGGCTCGGACGAAGCGCTTCTCGCCGACCCGGACCGCTGGTGGACCGGGCCGCTCACCACCGCCCGCTCGCGCGCCGACCTGGCCCGGGTCGACGCCGGCGCGGTGCTCCGTGCGGTGCTGGGCTGGCGGGAGGCCGCGCTGCTGGACGAGCTGGCCCCGGAGCGGATCACCGTGGCGTCCGGATCGCGGATCGCGGTCGACTACTCCGGGGACCGCCCGGTGCTCGCCGTGCGGGTGCAGGAGGTGTTCGGCGCCACCGACACGCCGGCCGTCGCGGGCGGGCGGCTGCCCGTGGTGCTGCACCTGCTCTCCCCCGCCGGGCGTCCGGCCGCGGTGACGGCCGACCTGGCGTCGTTCTGGAGCACCGGCTACCCGCAGGTGCGCGCCGAGCTGCGCGGCCGCTACCCGAAACACTCCTGGCCCGAGGACCCGAGCACGGCAGAGCCGACAGCGCGCACCCGCCGCCCCTGACCCCCGCAACTCGCGCGCACTTACGCCGCGACTCGCGCGCACCCAGACCCCGACTCGCGTACACCCAGACCCCGACTCGCGGAACGCAGGGCTACCGCACCCGCGAGTCGGGGTGTGAGTGCGCGCGAGTCGGGGTGTGAGTGCGTGCGAGTCGCTGGATTCGGGCGCTGGTCTCGCGTCTCTCCCGCTACTCGCGCGGGTGGTTGCCGTGGTCCCGCGCTGCCGCCCGGTTCGTCCCGACCTATCCTTCCGGCGTGGTCACCGTCCGCCGTGACGTCAACGCCCCCACCTCAGCCGTCTGGGCCGTGCTGGCCGACGGCTGGCTCTACCCGACCTGGGTGGTGGGCGCCTCCCGGATGCGGGCCGTCGACGCGACCTGGCCCGGTGTGGGCGCGCAGCTCCACCACTCCGTCGGTGTCTGGCCGGTGCTGATCAACGACACCACCACCGTCGTCGCGTCGGTGCCGACGCGGGAGCTGGTGCTGCGGGTCCGTGGCTGGCCGCTGGGCGAGGGGGACGTCCGCCTGACGCTCACCGAGCACGGCGGCAGCTGCCAGGTGGAGATGGCCGAAGACGCCGTGAGCGGCCCCGGCAAGGTGGTCCCCGGCCCGGCCCGGCAGGTCGCGATCGCCCCCCGCAACACCGAGTGTCTGCTCCGGCTCGCCTACCTCGCCGAGGGGGGCGCCCGGTAGACCAGCTCAAGCGCTGCCGACGTGACGCGGCGCCGCAGCGCCCCGAGCGCACCGTGCTCGCCGAGCGCGGCCCTGGCTGCCAGCCACCCGCAGACGCCGTGCACTCCGCCGCCGGGGTGTGCCGACGCACTCCCGAGGTAGAGCCCGCCCACGACCGTCTCCGAGCGGCCGAGCCCGGGCACCGGCCGGAACACGAGCTGCTGGTAGAGCTGCGCAGTCCCGCCGTTTACGGCGCCGTGCACGAGGTTCGGATCGGCCGCCTGCAGGTCGCCGGGCCGCTGCACGGTGCGGGCCAGCACCCGGCCGCCGAATCCCGGGGCGAACTCCTCGACCACGGCGTCCACCCGCTTCGCCAGCTGCCCCGCAGCCTCGTCGTCGCTGACCCCCCGGGGAAGGTGGGTGTAGGCCCAGGCGCTTTCCGTGCCCTCCGGGGAGCGGGTCGGATCGGCCGTGGTCATCTGCCCGAACAGCAGGAACGGTGACGCCGGGACCCGCTGCGACTCGATGTCGGCCGCCCACTGGTTCATCCCGTGCTCGTCCACCCCGAGGTGCACGGTGCCCGCGCCCGCGACGCCGGGGTTGCGCCACGGGACCGGCCCGTCGAGTGCCCAGTTGACCTTGACGACCGGGGTGTCCCAGACGAAGTGCTCCAGGTCGTCGTGCAGCCGTTGCGGCAGGGCGTCGGCGGGGAGCAGGTCGCGGTAGAGCATCGGCGCGGCGATGTCCGCGACCACGGCGCGGCGCACCCGGACGGTCAGCCCGGTGGCCGTGTGCACCGCCACCGCACGCCCGCCACGCACCTCGACGCGCTCGACGTGCTCGCCGGTCAGCAAGTCTGCCCCGGCCGCCGTGGCCCGCCTGGCGAGCGCCGCGGCCAGTTCGCCGGAACCGCCGACCGGCACCGGGAACCCGTAATGCTGGCCCAGCATGGCGAGCAGCCAGCCGAACACCCCGCTGACCGTGGCGTCGGGGGGAGCGTCGGCGTGCACGGCGTTGCCCGTGAGCAGCAGCCGGGCGCCCTCCGATGCGAAGAGCTCCTCCCCCATCCGCCCGGCCGGGAGCGCGAGGAACCGGGCCAGCCTCAGCGCCTCCGCGGTGCCGATCCGGCGCAGCAATTGCAGCGGCCCGCGGACGGGCGGGAACGCTGTGAAGATCGTCCGGAGCATCGGCTCGCCGATCGCGTCCCACTGCTCGCACAGCCGCAGCCACGCCTCGCCGTCCCGCGGGTTCAGCTCGGCGAGACCGGCGGCGGTGCGTTCCCGGTCGCGGTACAGCACCGCGGCAGGCTCGCCGCCCGGCCGGACCGGGTGGGCCAGCACGGCGGGGGCGTGCGCCCAGCGCAACCCGTGGGCCTCCAGGTCCATGGAACGCAGCACGGGCGAGGCGACCGACAGCGGGTAGAACGCGCTGAAGAGGTCGGCGGTGAACCCGGGGTGCAGCTCGGCCGACCGGACGGCCCCGCCGAGCACGTCCGCGGACTCCAGCAGGCACACGTCCCAGCCGGCGTCGGCGAGCACGGCGGCGGCCACGAGCCCGTGGTGACCGCCACCGATCACGACGGCGTCGGCGGTGCGGATCGGCATGCCGCCACTATGTGCCTGTCGCCGCCGGGCGGCACGCCGGAAGCCTCAGCCGACGACGGCGGTCGCGCCGCGCCCGAGGAAGGCCAGGAACCGGGTCTGCTCGTCCGCGCCCGGCGGCGGGGTCAGCTCGGGTCCGATCCCGCCCGGCTCGCGGATCTCGACCCTGCGGGACCAGGCGAAGCATCCGGGAACGAGATCGGGGTCGAGCCGGACGTCGAGGCCCGCCGGGTACCCGATGTCCCAGGTGTGCGCGAGGAAGTCCGTGACCAGCGCCGTCAGGAACCCCTCGAGCGGCACGTCCCCGAACGCCCGCAGCGACACCACTCGGGCCAGCGCGGTGGGCGTGAGGGTGGGCAGGCTCGCGGCGCGGGCCGCGCGCCAGGTGGCGAGCGGGTCGGCGCCGATCAGCTGTCCGGGGTTCGGCGCACCCGGCGCCCCCACCTGGGACGTGAATGGCCGGCCGGTCGCGAGGTGGCGGACCAGGTCCTGGCCCCACACGACGTGGCCCAGCACGTCCCGGGCGGTCCACTCGGTGCAGGCCGATGGGCCGTCCCAGCGGTCGGCCGGCAGTTGGGCGACGACCCGGTCGAAACCCTCCTGGGCGCGAATGTAGCGGGCGATCGTGTCCATGGTGTCCTCCGTGAGGTCGGGCTGTGCGGTCGACTCCGAGGACGAACGGCGGCCGGCCGGCTCGACACCGAATGCCTGTCGAGTTCGCCGGTCCTCGTTCGTCCTCAGGGTGTGCCGCTACCGTCGCGGCGGCTGCGAGAGACACGGGAGGCTCCGCCCATGCGCTACATGCTGCTGATCTACGGCTGCTACCGCCCCGAACCGGACACGCCGGAGGGGGACGCGCGGATCGCGGAGATCCACGCGTTCACGCAGCGCTGCGTGGACGACGGGGTGTTCCTGGCCGCCGACCCGCTGCACACGGTCGACTCCGCGACGACGGTGCGCGTCCGCGATGGCGAGCCGCTCGTGACCGACGGGCCGTTCGCGGAGACGGCCGAGCAGCTCGGCGGCTACTTCATCCTCGACTGCACCGACCTCGACCACGCCCTCGAGTACGCGGCGCGGTGCCCGATGGCGCAGGACGGGTCGGTGGAGGTCCGGCCGATCCTCGAGGTGCGGCTGCCGGGCCGGGCGGGGTAGTTGGCGGCCCCCGCGGAGCCGGACGCGGTCGAGCCGGGTGCCGCGCTCGACCGGGTCTACCGGGCTGATCGGGCCCGCCTGCTGGCGGCGCTGATCCGTGGGCTCGGTGACTTCGAGCTCGCCGAGGACGCCCTCTCGGATGCGTTCGCCGCCGCCATGCGGTCGTGGACCGCCGACGGGGTGCCGCGCGACCCGGCTGCCTGGCTGGTCACGGTCGCCCGCCGGGCCGCGCTGGACAAGATCCGCCGGGCTCGGGTCCGCGAACAGAAGTACGCGCAGGTCGCGTGGGAGCAGCGGGGAGGTGTGGTGGACGACCCATCCGACGCCGGGCCGGACGAGCTACCCGACAGCCTCGAGCGCATCGGCGACGACCGGCTCAGCCTGCTGTTCACCTGCTGCCACCCCGCGCTCGCGCCCGAGGCGCGGATCGCGCTCACGTTGCACGCCGTCGCCGGGCTGACCGCGGCGCAGATCGCGCGGGCGTTCCTCGTGGGAGAGGCGACGATGGCGCAGCGGCTCGTCCGGGCGAAACGCAAGATCCGCGACGCCGGCATCCGGTTCGCCGTGCCCGGCGGGGGCGCACTGCCCGACCGCCTCGCGGCGGCGCTGGCCGTCATCTACCTGGTGTTCACCGAGGGCTACCTCGCCACGGGAGGTGACGGCCTGTCCCGGCCGGGCCTCGCGGCGGAGGCGGTCCGGCTGGGCAAGCTGCTCGCCGCGCTGATGCCCGACGAGGCCGAGCCGCTCGGGCTGGTCGCGCTGATGCTGCTGCAGGACTCCCGCCGAGATGCCCGCACGGGTCCGGACGGGGAGCTGGTGCTCCTCGACGACCAGGACCGCAGCCGGTGGGACCGGACCGAGATCGACGAGGGGCTCGCCCTGGTCGCGACGGCGTTGCGGCGCGGCCGGCCGGGCCCCTACCAGCTGCAGGCCGCGATCGCCGCCGTCCACGCGACGGCGGCGACACCCGCCGAGACCGACTGGCGCGGGATCGTCGCGCTGTACAACGAGCTGGTGCGGCGGCAGCCGTCACCGGTGGTGGCGCTCAACCGCGCGGTGGCGGTGGCGATGGCCGAGGGGCCGGAACGCGGGTTGGAGCTGCTGGACGGGATCCGCGGGCTCGACCGCTACCGGCTCCTGCACGCCGCCCGCGGCGACCTGCTGCGGCGGTTGGGCCGCGGTCGCGAGGCCGTCACGGCGTACCGGCGGGCGCGCGAGCTGGCCACGAACCCCGCCGAGCAGCGGTTCCTGGAGGCGCGGCTGCGCGAGCTTGCGCCCTGAACCCGAACACGGGCAGGGCCCGATCACGCAGGGCCCGATCACACGCATGCCAGCTCCCGCACGACCGCGGCGAACCCCGCCACCAGCGGCGACTCAGCACCCTCGACCCAGGCCAGCGCCACGCGCATCGGCTCGACGTCGGTGATCGGCACCCAGGCGAGGTCGGGGCGGGCGTAATAGCGGGCCATCCCGGCCGGCGCGATGCAGACCGCCGTCCCGCCCGCGACCTGTTCAAGCATCTCCTCGACGTTGTCATTGGTCGGGCCCCAGCGCGGGCTCGACCCGTCGGGGCGCGGGTTCACCGCCCACCAGTCCACCCACTCCCGCGGCGCCCGCTCGGTCCACATCAGCGGGTCGTCGTTGATCTCCAGCACCGAGATCCCCTCCCGGCAGGCGAGCGGGTGCGTCACGGCGAGCCCGACCACCCGCAGGTCGGTGTGCACGACCTCGGCGCGGAGCCCGGTGAGGTCGTTCGGCAGCCAGACGAACGCGACGTCCACCCGCCCCTCCCGGAGCCCGTCGGCCTCCTGGCCCCAGTCGAATCGCTTGGGCTCCACACGCACGCCGGGGTGGCGGCGCGCGAACTCCGCGCGGGCCCGCGTGGTCAGTTCCGCGGCCCCGCTCGCGGCGAAGCCGACCCGCAGGACGCCGGTCTGCCCCCGCCGGTGCCGCTCGGCCGCGGCGCTGACCCGGTCGGCCTGCCGCAGCGCCTTCCTGGCCTCCGCGACGACGTCGCGGCCGGCCGCGGTGGGGGTGACCCCGCCGCGATGCCGGTCGAACAGCCGCAGGCCCAGCTCCGTCTCCAGGGCCTTCAGGGCGTAGGAGAGCGCGGGCTGGCTGACGTAGAGCCGGGTGGCCGCGCGGCCGATGTTGCCGGCGTCGGCGATCGTCACGAGGTAGCGCAGCTGGCGCAGCTCCATTTGCCAGCAATCATAAGCCGCATTCATGACAGCGGTGCGCACATGTGTTGGACGGCAGTGCGCGGACCTGCGACAACGGCACCATGAGTACCGAAGTGAACTCCTCCGCCCGCACGCCGACCGGCCGCGTGTGGCTCATCACCGGCGCGTCCTCCGGCTTCGGCCGGGCCATTGCCGAGGCCGCGCTCGCCGCGGGAGACACCGTCGTGGCGGCTGCCCGCCGGCCCGAGGTGCTGGACGACCTCGTCGCGGCGCACCCCGGCCGGGTGGTCGCGACACAGCTGGACGTCACCGACGCCGTCCGCGCGGCAGCCGTGGTCGCGGAGGTGATCCTCTGGTACGGGCGGATCGACGTCCTGGTGAACAATGCCGGGCGCGGGATGGTGGGCGCGGTCGAGGAGACCACGGACCGGGAGCTCCGCGATCTCATGGAGCTGCACTTCTTCGGTCCGGCTGCGCTCACCAGGGCGGTCCTGCCGCACATGCGCCGTCAGGGTTCCGGCGCCGTCGTGCAGATGAGCAGCATGGGCGGCCGGCTCACGTTCCCCGGGGTGTCCGCCTACTCCGCCACCAAGTTCGCCTTGGAAGGGCTGTCGGAGGCTCTCGCAGCCGAGGTGGCCGCCTTCGGCATCCGAGTCCTCATCGTCGAGCCCGGGGCGTTCCGCACGGGCTTCGCGAACCCGCAGGCCCTGCACCAGTCGGTCGCGATCCCGGCCTACGACGACATCATCGGCCCGTTCCGCAGCGCACTGCCGGAGAGCGACGGCGACCAGCCCGGCGACCCCGCGAAGGGCGCGGCGGCGATCCTCACCGCGCTCGCCGCCGAGCAGCCGCCGCTGCGCCTCGCGCTGGGCAGCGACGCCGCCGACGCCGTCGCCGAACACCTGGAGAAAGCCCGCGCGGAGTTCCTGACATGGGAGACGACGACCCGCGGCACCGACTTCGACGCGTCCGGCGACACCCTGGTCCTGGCCCCTGAAACCGCGGTGAAACCGCGGTGAATGCACTCCCCTGCAACCTCGGCGCATCCGATCGACCACGGGAAAGGACCGGGGCATGCGCGCCGAGCACTGGAACGTCCATCCACAGCACTTCTGGATGCGCGGGGAGGAGAGGGGGCCGGTCGAGTTCGACGCGAGCCGGGGCGTGTGGAACGTCCACGGCCACCCGGAGGCGGTGCGGATCATCAGCGACCCGGCCACGTTCTCCTCCGATGTGGTGCGGCTGTTCCCGATGGACGACATCGACACCAGCTTCACCGAGGGCAACCTGGTGCAGATGGACCCGCCGGATCACCGGAAGCTGCGCAACCTGGTGAGCCGCGCGTTCACGCCGAAGATGGTGGCCGGCGTGGAACCGCGGATCCGGGAGGTCACCACGGAACTGCTGGACGCCGTGGCCGAGCCGGACCGGCTCGAGCTGGTGGCCGACCTCGCCTACCCGCTCCCGGTGATCGTCATCGCCGACCTGCTCGGCGTACCCGCGTCGGACCGCCCGCTGTTCAAGAGGTGGGCCGACCAGATCACCGGGAGCACCGTCGAGCTGTCGCCGGTGGAGGTCACGGAGGAGCAGAAGAACGAACTGCGCTCGCAGCTCGACCAGGTCAAGGAGATGGCCGACTACCTGCGCGGGCACGCCGCCGAGCGCAGGACCCGGCCCCAGCAGGACCTCCTGACCGACCTGGTGCAGGCCGAGGTCGACGGAGTGCGCCTCAGCGACACCGAGGTCGTGAACTTCGCGAACCTGCTGCTCCTCGCCGGGCACATCACCACCACCCTGCTGCTCGGCAGCACCGTCCTGTGCCTGGACGCCAACCCGGAGCAGGCGCAGCGGGTGCGGGCCGACCGCGCCCTGCTGCCCACCGCCATCGAGGAGTCGCTGCGCTTGCTCACCCCGTTCGCGATGGTCGCGCGGGCGACCACAACCGAGACGGAGATCGGCGGGCACGTCGTGCCGCCCGACCAGCTCGTGGCCATCTGGCTCGCTGCGGCGAACCGGGACCCACGGCAGTTCGACCGTCCGCACGAGTTCGACGCGGGGCGCGACCCGAACCCGCACATCGCCTTCGGCCGCGGCATCCACTTCTGCCTGGGAGCGCCGCTCGCCCGGCTGGAAGGGCGGATCGTGCTGGACATGCTGCTCGACCGCTTCCCCGTCCTGCGCGCGGATCCGGCCACCCCGCCGGAGTTCCTCCCCAGCTCGGAGATGACCGGGGTGCGCACGCTGCCGCTGCTGACCGGCTGAGCAGCCCGTTCAGGCGCTCCCAGCCGAGCCGCCGGCGCTGCCCCGGAAGGCCGACAGCTCCTCCTTCATCCCGCGCAGCCGCTCCAGGTGCTCGGGCCCGCGGCGCACCGCGACGGCCGTGGCGAGAATGTCGATCAGCACCAGCCCGGCCAGCCTGCTGACGGTCGGCGTGTAGATGTCGGTGTCCTCGAACGTGCGCAGTATCAGCGCGACGTCGGCGACATCGGCGAGCGGGCCGGGGCCGCCGGTCACCGCGACGACCGACGCCCCGGCCGCCCGCGCCCGCTCGGAGACGTCCAGCACCGACGTCGTGCGGCCGGTGTTGGAGATCGCGACGATCACCGTCCCCGGCGTGCACATCGAGGCGGCCATGTACTGCTGGTGCAGGTCCGCGGGCGCGGAGCAGGGCACCCCGAAGAGCACGGCGTGCTGCAGCGCGTCCTGCGCGATGATCCCGGACGCCCCGAGCCCGACGAACAGCACCGACCGGGCCCGCACGAGCAGCTCGACGGCGCGGGCGACGGCGGCGGTGTCGAGCGACCGCCGCGTCCGGTCGAGGCTGCTCAGCGTGTGGTCGAAGATCTTCCCGGCCATCGCCTCGACCGGGTCGTCCGGCTCGATCGCCGAGTGCGTCACCGGGATGCCGATGGCAAGCGCCTGCGCCAGCCCGAGCTTGAACGACTGGAACCCGTCGAACCCAAGGCCGGTGCAGAACCGCATCACGGTCGGCTCGCTCACCCCGGCCGCCTCGGCGAGGCCCGCCATGCCGAGCTGCACCGCGGCCGCCGGGTCGGCGAGCACCGCGGCGGCGACCTTCCGCTCCGAGGGCCGCATCCGCTCCAGCCCAGCGGTGATCCGCTCCAGCACCGGGCCGTCCGGGTGCTCCGGTCCGGTCACCGGGCGCCCCCGCTCACGGGGCGGCGGCGGGCCGGAGCGACGCGGCCGCGCGGGCACGCCCGGCGATCGCGTCCCAGTTGCCCGCGACGATGTCGGCCCGCGGAGCGATCCAGGTGCCGCCGACCGCGAAGACGTTCGGCAGCGCGAGGTACTCCGCAGCGTTGTCCGGGCGCACGCCGCCGGTCGGCATGAAGCGCGCGCCCGTCCAGCCGAACGGCCCGTCGAGCGCCTTGATGGTGGCCACCCCGCCATAGGCCCCCGCAGGGAAGAACTTGATGGTCGTGCGTCCCGCCTCCAGGCAGCCGCCGACCTCGCTCGGGGTGACCGCTCCCGGAACGAACGGGAGGTCGTGCTCGTCGGCGACCGCGAGGCACGCGCTCGACAGCCCGGGCGAGACCCCGAACCGCGCACCGGCATCGGCGGCCGCGGCGACCATGTCGGGCAGCACGAGCGTGCCGGCGCCGAGCAGGAAGTCGGGCAGCTCGGCGGCGATCGCGGCCACGGCGTCGCGGGCGGCCGGGGTGCGGAAGGTGACCTCGACGACCGGGAGACCGGCCTCGGCGAGCGTGCTGGCGAGCGGGACGGCCGCCGCCGCGTCGTCGATCTCGACGACGGGCACGACCGCGAGCGCCTCCACGTCGGCGAATACGTCCCCGGTGGCCATCAGGCCACCTCCTTCCCGTAGTTCCACTACACCGCTCAACGGTCGGACGACCTGCATGGCGGCGCCGGCGCCAGGATCTTGCCTCTTGGACGCCCCCTCAGCTAGTACTACTACATCACATCGCCGTGAGAGAGAGCGTGGGATCGATGACGAACCGCTTCGAGGGACGACGCATCGCGGTCACCGGTGCCGCAGGCGGGATCGGCCGGGCCATCTGCGAGAGCCTCGTCGCGCAGGGGGCGCAGGTGCACGGACTCGACCGAACGGGGCTCGACGGGCTGCCCGACGGTGTCGCAGGCGCCTCGATCGACCTGCTGTCCGAGGAGTCGGTCGTCTCCGCCGTCCGCGACCTCTATGCCGCGGACGACTGCCCGGTCGAGCTGGTGAACTGCGCGGGAGTGGTCGAGGACGACGTGCCTGCCGAGGAGATGCCGATGGCGCAGTTCGACCTCGTCATGGGTGTGAACCTGCGCGGGGTGTTCCTCACCTGCCGGGAGTTCGGGCGCGAGCTGCTCGCCCGGGGCGGCGGGGCGATCGTCAACATCGCCTCGATGTCGGGCAACGCGATCGTCAACCACCCGCAGCGGCAGAGCGTCTACAACAGCTCGAAGGCGGCGGTCAGCGCGCTCGGCCGCTCGCTGGCGGTCGAGTGGGGCCCGCGCGGGGTGCGCGTCAACACCGTCTCCCCCGGCTACGTCGACACCCCGCTCAACGCGCTCAAGACGCAGATGCACGAGCAGTGGAAGCGCGAGACCGTGCTCGGCCGCTTCGCGGCGCCGGTGGAGATCGCCCGCGCCGTCGAGTACTTCCTCAGCGAGGACTCCGCGTTCTGCTGCGGCGCGGAGCTGCTGATAGACGGAGGCTTCGCGCTGCGCTGAGCCGAACGGGAGGGGGTCGGTCAGCCCAGACCGAGCATGCGTACCGCGTTGTCCTTCAGGATCAGCGGCCGTACGTCCGGTTTGATCTCCAGCTTCGCGAAGTCGTCGAGCCAGCGGTCCGGCGTGATCACGGGGTAGTCCGAGCCGAAGAGCACCTTCCGCTTGAGCAGCGAGTTCGCCGCCCGCACGAGCTGGGGCGGGAAGAACTTCGGCGACCAGCCGGACAGGTCGATGTAGACGTTCGCCTTGTGCGTCGCGATCGAGATCGCCTCGTCCTGCCAGGGCACCGACGGGTGCGCGAACACGATCGTCAGCTCGGGGAAGTCGGCGGCGACGTCGTCGAGCAGCATTGGCGCCGAGTACCTCAGCTTGATCCCGCGCCCCCCGGGGAGGCCAGCGCCGATCCCGGTCTGCCCGGTGTGGAACAGCGCCGGGACGCCCAGCTCGGCGAGCGCCTCGTAGAGCGGGTAGAAGCGCACGTCGTTCGGCTCGAACGCCTGCAGGCTCGGGTGGAACTTGAACCCGCGCACGCCGCGCTCGCCCACCAGGCGCCGCGCCCGCAACACGGCCGCGCGTCCGGCGTGCGGGTCGACCGAACCGAACGGGATCAGCACGTCGTTGTGCTCGGCCGCGAGGTCGGCAATCTCCTCGCTCGACAGCGCCGGATGACCGGTCGCCGCCGTAGCGTCCACCGTGAAGACGACGGCGCCGGTGCGCCGGGCGCGGTAGTACTCGGCGATTTGCCCGAGGGTCGGCGTGCGGTGCTCGCCCGACTTGAAATAGCCGGCGGAGGCGTCCAGCAGCTCCTGGTCGAGCGCGAAGCAGCCGCGGCTGTCCTGCTCGACGTGGACGTGGACGTCGATGGCGTCCAGTGCGGCGATGTCCATGGTGTTCGGCTCTCCTCAGGGCAGGTCGGTGCCGGCCTTCGCGGCGAGCAGCGTGCGCAGCACGGCGTCGCGGTCGGCGACGAGGCGGTCGAGGTCGAGACCCGCCAGCTCCTCGGCCACCCCAGCCACCAGCCGGTCGCCGAGCTCGGGGGTGAGCTCCGGGTCGCCCAGCTCGCGCCAGATCTCCGCGATCGGCGGGCCGAGGTGGGCGAGCACGTGCGCGAGCCCGCCGGGCCCGCCGGACAGGTGCTGGTTGACGAACGGGCCGAGCACGGCCCAGCGCAGCCCGGGACCGTGCGAGATCGCGACGTCGATGTCGGCGACCGAGGCGACCCCGCGCTCCACGAGCGAGTAGGCCTCGCGCCAGAGCGCGGCCTGCAGCCGGTTGGCGACATGCCCGCGCAGCTCCGCGCGCAGCCGGATCGGGCGCTTGCCGGCGGCCGTGTAGAAGGCCGTCGCGCGCTCGACAGCGTCCTCGCTCGTGCACTCGCCCGGCACCACCTCGACCAGCGGGATGACGTGTGGCGGGTTGAACGGGTGCCCGACGACCACCCGCTCCGGGTGGCGCGCGCACCCGCGCGCGATCAGCGATGGCAGGAGCGTCGAGGAGCTGCTGGCGAGCACGACGTCCGGCCGCGCCGCCGCGTCGAGCGCCGCGAAGAGGGCGAGCTTGACGTCCTCGCGTTCCGGCCCGTTCTCCTGCACGAAGTCGGCGCATTCGGCGGCGGCTGCCGCGTCCGCGCTGAACTCCAGCCGGTCCGGAGTGGCGCCCTCGACCGGGGCGAGCGCGGGCCAGAATCCCGCGACGGCCGCGCGCAGCCGCTCCTCCGCGCCGGGCGCCGGGTCGGAGGCGACGACGTCGAGCCCGCGGGCGAGGAACAGCGCCGCCCAGCTCGCCCCGATGACCCCTGTGCCGACCACGGCGACCCGCCGGATCTCCCCGCTCACGCGGACCTCCTCGCCGCGAGCGCCGTAAACGCGTCGAGGGCGGCCGGGTCGGCCAGTGAGTCCCGACCTGCGACGGCGTCGGGGTCCGCGCCGAGCAGGATGCGCTTGGCGGGGAGCTCCAGCTTCTTGCCGGTGCGGTTGCGCGGCACGGCGGGCACCGCGAGGACCGTGTCGGGGACGTGCCGCGGCGACAGCGCCCCGCGCAGCTCCTTTCCGATGCGCGCCCGCAGGGCGTCGTCCAGCGCGGCGCCATCGCGCAGCACGACGAAGAGCAGCAGCTCGCCGGGGCCGCCCGCGGCGTCCTCCAGGTGCACCACCAGACTGTCCTCGACCTCCGGCAGCTCCTCCACCACCCGGTAGAACTCCGCGGTGCCCAGGCGCACCCCACCGCGATTGAGCGTGGCGTCCGAGCGCCCGGCCACAACGCAGCTCCCCTGCTCGGAGAACTGCACCCAGTCGCCGTGCCGCCACACCCCGGGGTACGTGCCGAAGTAAGCGTCGCGGTAGCGGGAGCCGTCGGCGTCGCCCCAGAACGCGACCGGCATCGACGGCATCGGCTGCGTGATCACCAGCTCGCCGAGCTCGCCGACCACCTCGCGGCCGTCGGCGCCGAACGCAGTGGCGGCCACGCCGAGGCAGGGACCCGCGATCTCGCCCTCCCACACCGGCTGTAGCGGCCCGCCCTGCACGATCCCCGAGCAGACGTCGGTACCGCCGCTGCCCACGTTGAGCAGCACACCCGGCCCGAACTGCTCCTGCACCCAGCGGTAGCCCTCGGCAGGCAGCGGGCTGCCCGCCGCGCCGAGCTGGCGCAGCCGCGAGAGGTCCAGCTCCGCGGGCCGCAGCCCGGCTTTCCGGCACGCCATGAGCCAGCCGGGGCTCGCGCCCATCAGCGTGGCGCCGGTGGCCTCCGCGAGCCGCCACTGCCAGCCGAGGTCGGGGTGCACCGGGTCGCCGTCCACGAGCACGATCGACGCGCCGACGAGCAGCCCGGAGACCAGCGCGTTCCACATCATCCAGGCGGTCGTGGTGAACCAGAGCATCCGGTCACCGGCACGCAGGTCCCAGCTCAGCCCGTGGTTCTTCAGGTGCTCCAGCAGGATGCCGCCGTGGCCGTGCACGATCGCCTTCGGACGGCCGGTCGTTCCCGAGGAGAACAGCACGGCCAGCGGCTGCGCGAACGGCACCGGGTCGAAGGTGAGCTCACCGGGCTCGGCGAGCAGGTCGTCCCACCTGGTGGTGCCGGGCAGCTCCCCGGGCCCGTACGGCACGTGCACGACGTGCCGGACGGTGGGCAGGCCGGCGCGGATGGCGGCAATCTCCGCCCGCCGGTCGATCTCCTTGCTCCCGTACCGGTAGCCGGCGACGGCGAGCAGCACCGAGGGTTCGACCTGCGCGAACCGGTCCACCACACTCCGCGGCCCGAACTCGGGCGCGCAACTCGCCCAGACCGCCCCGAGGCTCGCCGTGGCCAGGAACGCCACCACGGTCTCGGGGACGTTCGGTAGGTAGGCCACGACCCGGTCCCCCGGCCCCACGCCGAGCCGCCGCAGCCCCACCCGGGCACGGGCCACCTGACCACGCAGCTCGTCCCAGGTCAGCTCCACCGTCTCGCGGGTCTGCGAGTACGCGGTGACGGCGGTCGCGGGTCCCGTGGTACGCAGCGCGTGCTCGGCGTAGTTGAGGCGCGCCCCCGGGAACCAGTCGGCGCCCGGCATCTCGCGGCGGCCGAGCACGCGCTCCGCCGGGGTGGCGAACCGGACGTCGAAGAACCCGGCGACCGATGCCCAGAACCCGTCGAGGTCGGCGACGGACCAGCGGTGCAGCTCGCGGTAGCCGGGGAAGTCGAGGCCGCGCTCGCGGCGCACGTGCGCCAGGAAACGCCCGGCCTCGGTGGTCTCGCGGGCGTCGGGCGCCGGCGCCCGCACCATCGCCCCGGTCATCCCCGGCCCACCTTTCCGGCACGGCCCTCCAGGAAGGCCTGCATCCGCTCCTTGGCCTCGGCGCTCCCGCTGGCGACCGCGGCCATCAGCGACTCCATCAGGTAGCCCTCCGCCGGGTTGGCCTCGGCGATCCGCGGCAGCGCCTGCAGCACCGCGAAGTTCGTGACGGGCGAGTTGGCGGCCACCTTCCGGGCCAGCTCCAGGGCGAGCGCGAGCCCCTGGCCCGGGTCGGCGCGGTACTGCGTGATGCCGAGGGCGTGACCCTCGTCGGCGTCGAGCACACGGCCGGTCAGCATCATGTCCGCCATCCGGTGCGCGCCGATCAGCCGCGGCAGCCGCACAGACGCCCCACCGCCCACGAAGAGCCCACGCTGCCCCTCGGGCAGGGCGTAGAAAGCGCTCGGCTCGGCGACCCGGATGTGCGCGGCGCAGGCCAGCTCCAGCCCGCCGCCGATCACCGCACCCGTGAGCACCGCGATGACCGGCACTCGCCCGCGCTCCACCCGATCGAACGCGCGGTGCCACATCATCGAGTGCTCGAGGCCGGCGAACGCATCCCGGTCGGTCAGCTCCGCGAGGTCGAGCCCGGCGGAGAAGTGCTCGCCGTCGGCGGCGAGCACCGCGGCCCGCACACCGGAGGGCGGGTTCGCGAAGAACGTCTCGATGCCGAGCACCGTGGCGTCGTCGAGCGCGTTGCGCTTGGCCGCCCTCGCCAGCCGCAGCACCACGACCGCGCCGTCCGGGCCGGGCCGTTCCACTCGCAGCGACGGCGGCAGCAGGGCGCGCACGGGCTCGGTCACCGCGAGCCCAGCTCCGCGACCGCGCGCCTACGCAGGTCGACGCGGCGGATCTTGCCCGTCGCGGCGCGCGGCAGGTCCGGCACGAACACGAGGTGGCGGGGGACCTTGTACCGGGCCAGGTGCGCTTCGAGGTGCGCCCGGAGCTGCGCCTCGGTCAGCTCGGCGCCTTCCCGTACCTCGACGTAGGCGGCGCCGACCTCACCCCAGCGCTCGTCGGGGATCCCGACGACCGCGCAGTTCGCCACGGCGTCGAGCTGCACGGCGACCGCCTCGACCTCGGCCGGGTACACGTTCTCGCCGCCGGAGATGTAGACGTCCTTGACGCGGTCGACGACGTGCGCCCACCCGTCCGGCTCCACGCGCAGCACGTCGCCCGTGCGGAACCACCCGTCCACGAAGCCCGCCGCGGTCTCCTGCGGCCGCCCCCAGTACCCCGCGAACACGTGCGGCCCGCGCACCAGGAGCTCCGCCGGCTCCTCGCCCACCGGGGCGGGCCCGCCGTCGCGGAGCATCGCCACGTCGGTGAAGAAATGCGGCACCCCGGCCGAGAGTGGGTGCTCGGGCTGGCCCTCCTGGGTGCCCATGTACACGCCCGGGGCCGCCTCGGTCATCCCGTAGCCCTGCACGAGCAGCACGTCACGCTCCATCCATGCCCGGGCCACGCGCTCCTGCACGGCGGAGCCGCCGTAGATCACGCAGGTCAGCGAGCTGAGATCGGCCGATTCCCAGGCCGGGTGCTCGGTCATCATCTGCAGCATCGTCGGCACGGCGGAGAAACTCGTGATCCGCGCAGCGATCCGCCCTTGAAGAGCGTCGGCAACGTGATCTGGCCGAGCCCGACGGTGTGGAAGAGCGGAGCGATGCACAGCGCCCTGTCAGTACTCAGCACGTCGACATGGGCGAGCTGGTTGATCGTGTTCCACGTCAGGTTGCCGTGGGTGAGCACCGCGGCCTTCGGCCGGCCCGTCGTGCCCGACGTGTAGAGCAGGATCGCCGGGTCGTCGAGCCCGACGGGCCCCTCCTCGGCCGGGCCGGGAGCGGCGGCGATCGCGGCCTCGTAGTCCCCGGTGCGCACCGAGACCACGTGCCGCACCGCGGCGGGCAGCGGGGCGGCCGCGGCGACCAGCGCGTCCGCGTCGCCGCTGTGCACGAGCACCGTCGCCCCGGAGTCGTCGAGCATGTAGCGGATCTCGGGACCGGCGAGGCGGTGGTTGAGCGGAACGGCGATAGCGCCGAGGAACCAGGTGGCGAAGAACGACTCGAAGACCTCGACGGCGTTGACGCCGAGGTAGGCCACCCGGTCGCCGGCGCCCACGCCCATCCCCCGCAGTGCCGCGGCGAGCCGGGCTGTTCGGTCGGCAAGCTCGGCGTAGGTGAGCGTGCGACGGGCGTCGAGCAGGGCGGTGCTCGCCGGGGCGATCCGGGCCCGGCGCCGTGGCCAGCTACCGAGCGCCGGGACCGGGCGCGTCGCGGCGTCCACCATCGACCTCCCCTCACCGGTCAGTAACAGGAATCCTTCCTATCACTCGACGGCGTCCAGGAGAAGGCCCTCGTGCAAGACTCCCCGCGAGCCGAGCCGAGGAGACCAGGATGTCGCTGCAACCGCTCCCGGACTCCGGCGCCGCCCGACCGGCGCCGTCGCTGCTCTATGCGATCAAGCAGGTCGAGCTGGCGGTGCGCGCCCACCTCGACGAGCTGTTACGCCCGGCCGGGATCACGGCGCTGCAGTACACCGCGCTCACGGTGCTCGACCGCCGCGCCGGGCTGACCACCGCCGAACTCGCCCGCAACTCGTTCGTCACGCCCCAGGCGATGGGCGACCTCGTCACCGCGCTCGAGCGCCGCGGCCTCATCGAGCGCCGCCACGACCCAGCCCACCGGCGGAGGCTGCTGATCAGCCTCACCGGCCCCGGCCAGGAGCTCCTCGCCGCGTTCGCCGAGCCCGTCGAACGGCTCGAGAACCGCATGGTCTCCGACCTGGCGCCCGACGAGCGGACGGCGTTCGCGGGCTACCTCAACCGCAGCCGCGCCGCACTGGCGACGCAACCGGCCCACTGACCGGCCCGCGATGGGTCAAAGTCGGCCGGCGTCCTCGTCGGGCACGACGTCCAGGTGGGCCGCGGCTGCCCGCGCCCCGGGTTCGAACTCCGCGTACAGCCCCCTGAACAGCTGCTGCGCCTGCTCGGCCGGCCAGTCCTGCGGCAGGTGCTGCACCGGGAGCCGCGGGTCGCGGCGGATCACCTGCAGCCAGTCGGTCTGCAGAACGAGCTGGCTCGCGAGACCGTCGGGGAGGCGCGGACGCCGGGACGGCTGCTCCCACCGGTGGAGGAACCCGCGGTAGCGCGCGGCCAGCGCATCGAGATCCCAAGCGTCGCGCACCAGCGCGTCGACGTCGGTGGGCGGCACCGCGGTCGCGGTGAACACCTTGAGGTGCCCACCCGCTTCGAGGTCGTCGCCGAGCACGCCGAGCTCGACGGTCGACGGGGCGATCCAGAGCCCGCCCTGCAGCGGACCGAACCCCGCCCACTGCAGCCGCGACCGCAGGACGTGCCGCTGCCGCTGCCAGGAGTCGGGCAGGGAGAACCCGAGCAGCGTCCACGTGCCGTCCCACTGGGCGTTCACCGCGCCCGCCCGCCACACGCGCGCCTCCCCGTCACGCAGGATCTCCCGCGAGCGCAAGGTCAGCCCGACGTACACCTGACGGCCGCTGCGCGTGCGGTGCAGCAGGTCGCGCCGCGCCATCCGGCTCAGGGTGGAGCGAGTGGCGTGCTCAGAGATCCCGACCCGGTCGAGCACGTCGATCACGCTGCTCGTGGCCACGTGCACACCGCGGCCGAGCAGGTAACCGCCGAAGAACGTGAGCAGGAGCGCCTGCGGCCGCGCCGAACCGGGCGGGCCGTCCAGCTCCTCCTCGATCCCCGTGCCGCCCCCGGGGACCTGCGCCGACGCCACGCAGGCAGCGTAGTGCCCCTTCCCGGCGAGGATGGTGTTGGGCGAATCCTTGACGGGCGTTACACATGTGCCTAAGGTCTGCGCCCATGTGACCCGGGCTACACCCGGAACCGACCGAGAAGACAGGGCACCGCGATGACGCCGACCCCTACCGGCCGCCCCACCCCACAACTCCGCCGCGCCGTGCTGTCGAGCTATCTCGGCAGCGTCATCGAGTACTACGACTTCCTCCTGTACGCCACGGCGTCCGCCCTGGTGTTCAGCCGCGTCTTCTTCTCCGACCTGGACCCGCTCGTCGGCACGGTGGCGAGCTTCGGGACCCTCGCCACCGGCTACCTCGCGCGTCCGCTCGGCGGTGCCCTGTTCGGTCACTTCGGTGACCGGCTCGGGCGCAAGCGCATGCTCGTGCTGACGATGGCCCTGATGGGTGTGGCGAGTGTGCTCATCGGCCTGCTGCCCACCTACGCCCAGGTCGGCGCGCTGGCGCCGGTACTGCTCGTGGTGCTGCGGATCGCGCAGGGCATCGCGGTTGGCGGCGAATGGGGCGGCGCCGTGCTGATGTCGGCCGAGCACGCCACGTCGCGGCGCGGGCTGTGGGCGAGCTTCACCAACGCGGGAGCGCCGAGCGGCATGGTGCTCTCCACCCTCGTGCTGGCTCTCGCGTCCGCTGCCACCGGCGAGGAGCAGTTCCTCGTCTGGGGCTGGCGCATCCCGTTCCTGCTCAGCGCCGTGCTGCTGGCCGTCGGCCTGTTCGTGCGGGCCAAGGTCGAGGAGACACCGGTGTTCACCGCCGCGGCGAAACCGGCAGCGCCGCCGCTCGTGGAGGTGTTCCGGCGGCACCGCCGCAACCTCGCTCTGTCCGTGGGTGTCGGGTTCGGCGCGTTCGTCGCGCAGGGCACGCTCACGACGTTCGTGATCTCCTACGCCGTGCAGGCCGGCTTCCCGCGCCAGACCGTGCTCAACGCGCTGACCGTTTCGTCGGCGGTGGCGATCGCCGGGATCATCGGCTTCTCGGCGCTGTCGGATCGGCTCGGCCGCCGCCCGGTGGTACTCGCCGGAGCGGTGGCGATGGCCGCGTGGAGCTTCCTGTTCTTCCCCATGATCCGCAGCGGCTCGACGCTCCTCCTCGTGCTCGCGGTCGTGCTCGGCCAGGGCGTGATCCACGCGGCCATGTACGGACCGCTCGCCGCGCTCTACACGGAGCTGTTCTCGACGCAGGCCCGCTACACCGGCGCGTCTCTCGGCTACCAGATCGCGGGCACGGGGGCGGGGCTCGCGCCGGTCGTCTTCGCCGCCGTGCTGGGCGGATCGGGCACGCTGCCGGTGTCGGTGATCATCGCGGCCTGCTGCCTGCTGACCGTGGCGTGCGTGCTGGCCCTCGGGGAGACCTCGACGAACGACCTGGCCGCCGAGCCGGAGTCACACGACCGGGAGGTACCGGTCACCTGACCCAGGGACGGTCGTGGTCAGCGAGTGGAGACCCGATCGTCTCCTGCCACCAGCCCGAGCATGGCCAGCATCTCGGCGCAGTCCTCCGCGCCCGTGGAGTGGCTGGCGACGACTCGCGCGGCCCGCCGGTTCTGCGCGTCGTGGATCTCGACCTGAGCGGCCTGGGCGGCGGCGAAGCGGCCGTTCTCGCCGCTGTTGTCATGGGAAGGGTTTCCGGTCCAGCTCATCCGTCCGTGACTCCCTCAGTCGTCGCGCCAGGGCTGAAGCCACTCCTCGCGCGACCATGCATCAGGTGGCAATCTGCACGAACGGGCACTTGGTGCCCGCCCGCCCTGACTGTCTGACCCTACCCCGGATGGACGGCGTCGGTCTGCTCCGGGCACAGCTCGGCCCTCCGCGCGGGATCGGGGATGCTGCGGACCTCGGCCGGGACCACCGCCACCACCACCGCGCGGCCAGGCCCGAGGCCGGCGGGGACCGGCCCGGTGCAGGCGACCGTGCCCGCCGCGGTGTCGACGTCGACCCGGGTGCCGCCCCCGAGCGGCACGATCCGGCGCACTGTTCCCGTGACCCCCACCTCGCCCGCGGGCGGCTCCCCCACCAGCACCCTGCAGTGCTCCGGGCGGGCGGCGAGCAGCGTGTCCCGGCCGGTCACGGCCGGCGGAAACAGGTTCGTGAACCCGACGAGCCGCGCGCACTCCGCGTCGCTGGGCGCATCGAGCACCACTTCCGTCGGCCCGTGCTGGCGGATCCGCCCGGCCACGAGCAGCGCCGTCTCGCCTGCCAGCGCGCGAGCCTCGTGCCGGTCGTGCGTGACGAGCAGCGTGGCGGCGTCGAGCCCGTCCAGGACGGCGCGCAGGTCGGCGAGCAGGTCGACACGGGTGGTGGCGTCGAGCCCGGCGAACGGCTCGTCGAGCAGCAGCACGCGCGGCTCGACCGCCAGCGCCCTGGCCAGCGCGACCCGCTGCGCCTCGCCCCCGGAGAGGGTGCGGGCGTCGCGGCGGGCGAGGTGCGCCACGCCCAGCGCGGCGAGCCACGGCTCCGCCCGCCGGCCCGCCTCCGCCCGTCCGACGCCGCGCAGCCGCAGCCCGGACGCGGCGTTGGCGGCCACCGTCCCCCGGCGCAGGATCGGCCGCTGCAGCACGGCCGCCACGGCGGGACGCAGCTCGCGCGAGCTGGCCGGGCGCCCGTCGAGCAGCACGTCGCCGGTGCGCCGGAGGCCCCCGAGGTGCGCGAGCGCCCGCAGCAGCGTCGACTTGCCGGCCCCGTTCGGGCCGAGCACGGCGAGCGCGCTCCCGGCGGCCACGTCGAGCGCCGGGACGTGCAGCAGCTCCCGGCCGCGCGCGCTCACGCGCAGGTCCCGGCACCCGATTCGCGGTGCTGCCCCCATGGTCATCGCCGCGCCGGATCCTGCTGGCCGGCGAGCGTGAGGACGAGGTTCACCACGAAGGCGATCACCAGCAGGATCAGCCCGAAGGCGATGGCGAGCGCGAAGTTCCCGCGGCTGGTGGCGAGCACGGCGGCGGTGGTCAGCACCCGGGTCTCCCCGGCGATGTTGCCGCCGACCATCTGCGCCGCACCGACCTCGCTCACCACCGCCCCGAACGCGGCCATCGCGGCGGCCAGCAGCGGCAGCCGCGCCTCGCCGAAGAGCGCGAGCAGCGCCCTGGCCCGGCCGGCTCCGAGCGCCTGCATCTGCACCATGAACTCGGGGTCCACCTGCTGCAGCGCGACCGCGACGAGCGCGACGACCACCGGCGTCGCGATCGCGGCCTGGGCCACCACCATCGCGGCCGGCGTGTAGAGCAGGCCGAACGCGCCGAGCGGGCCGCTGCGCCAGAGCAGCACCGTGACGAACAGCCCCACGACCACCGGCGGCAGGCCCATCCCGGTGTTGGCGGCGGCGAGCAGCACCCGCCGCCCCGGGAACAACGTGAGCGCCACCGCGGCGCCGAGCGGCACGCCCACGACCGCGGCGACGGCCGTCGCCGTCAGCGAGATCCGCAGCGTGAGCGCGGTGATCGCCCACGTTTCGGAATCGCCGCCGAAGAGCAGCCACACGGCCTCCACGAACCCGTCGAACAGGACGTCCATCAGCGCGCGCGGGTCACGGCACCGGCTCAGGCTTGCCGGCGTCGGGCACGAAGAGCGGCTGGCCGTACTCGGCCCGGCCGAACTCGCCGATCCGCTGCTGGGCGCCGGGCGCGGTGATCCAGTCGGCGAACGCCACCCCTGCCTCGGGCTGCACCCGCTCGCCCGCCTGCTTCGTCATCTCGATCACGTGGTAGACGTTCAGCAGGCCCGGATCGCCCTCGACCAGCACCGACAGGCCCTCGGGTTGGCTGAGGTAGGTCGCCCGGTCCGACAGCGTGTAGCCACCCTTCTCTGCAGCCACCCGCAGGGTCGCGCCCATGCCCTGCCCGGTCTGCTGGTACCAGTCGCCGGCAGGCGTGACGCCGGCGTCCTTCCACAGTGCCTTCTCCTTCGCGTTCGTCCCCGAGTCGTCGCCGCGCGAGACGAACACCGCGCCGGACGCCGCAATCTTCGACATCGCCTCGCCGACGGGCAGGCCGCGCACGCCTGCGGGGTCGGCGTCCGGACCGAGCAGCACGAAGTCGTTGTGCATCACGAGCAGGCGGCGCCCGGCGGTGCCCTCGGCGACGAAGGCCTCCTCCGCCGCGGGCGAGTGCACGAGCAGCACGTCCGCCTCGCCGCGGCGACCGAGCTCGATCGCCTGGCCACTGCCGACGGCCACCGTCTTTACGCCCCAGCCGGTCTCCTGCGTGAACGCCGGGAGCAGGTCGTCGAGCAGGCCCGAGTCCTGCGTGCTCGTCGTCGTGGCCAGGATCAGCGACCGCTCGGCGGACGGCCCGGCCGCGGGGGGCGCGCTCCCGCCACAGGCGGTGAGCACACCCGCGAGGACAACCGCGAGGATCGAGCCGAGTGTCCGCTTCTGTCCTAGCACAGGGCGGCACTATAGAGTGCGCAGCCGTGACGCGGTACCGGGAGATCTGCGCCGACCTGGCAGGGCGGATCAGCGCGGGTGATCTCGCGGAGGGCGCCGAGTTACCCGGCGTCCGGGAGCTCGCACAGCGCTTCGGCAGCACGTCGTCGACGGTCGGGCGGGCCGAGCGCGCGCTGGCCGACGCCGGCGTGATCGTCACGGCCGACCGCCGCCGTCCGCGTGTGGCACAAGGCGGTGCCGTGGCAGCGCGGCGCTTCCTGCACGCGGATCGCGTGTTCCGCCTCGCAGGGAGCGACGACCCCGCTCTCGACGTCGTGAGCCGCAGGCTGGGCCGCTCCCTGCAGGTCCTCGACGCCGAAGGCAGCTTCAGCGGGTTGCGCGCCCTGCGGCAGAGCCGGGCCGACGGCGCCGCCGTGCACCTGATGCACCACACCGGCATCTACAACGCACCGTTCGCCACCGGGCTGCTGCGCGGGTTGCGCCCGCACCTGATCCACCTGTGGCGGCGCGAGCAGGGGTTGCTGGTGCCGCCGGGGAACCCGCGGGGGCTCAGCACGGCAGCCGACATCGCCAAGCTGCGGGTGGCCAAGCGCAGGCAGGGGACCGGCACCCGCGTTCTGTTCGAGCGGCTCCTGCTCGCCGAGGGCTGCGATCCCGACACGGTTGCCGGCCCCGAGACCGGGTCGCACCTCGAGGTGGCGCTCGCGGTCGCGTCCGGGATCGTCGAGGTGGGGCTGGGCGTCCGTTCGGTGGCCCGCGACCTCGAGCTCGACTTCGTGCCGCTCGTCTCGGAGCAGTACGACGTGGTGCTCACCGGCGCCGCTCTCGACGCCGCCGCACCGCTCGTGGCCGCGCTGCACGACCCGGCACTGCGGGCGGCGGTCGCAGCACTCGGCGGCTACGACACCGACGACTCGGGCAGCGTGGAGGAGCTCGGTCCCTGAGCGGAGCTTGCCCAGGCCGCCAGGCGCGGGACGAGTGCCATGTAGAGGTCGGGGTCCGTGCCCATGCCCGTGTGGCTGCTGTACACCTCGACCCACTCCGCGGCGGGGTCCCGGCAGGACTCCCAGCCCACGACCCCGTCGGTGCGGGAGAAGATCGCCATGGCCGGCACCTCCAGCGGCGCCGCCAGCCCAGCGGAGGCGACCTCGCGGCACTCCCCCGCCACGCAGTCGCGCTCGAGCAGCCCGCGCACCCCGAGATCGGAGAGGCGCACCATGAGCCGCCACGCGACGGAGGCGAGGCCGCGCGCGTCGAGCGGGTCGAGCACCGGGCTGCCCATCATCACGAGCCCCCGCACCAGGTCGGGCCTGCGCACGGCGAGGAGCCGGCCCAGCCAGCCGCCCCGGCTGTGACCGAGCAGGACGACCGGGCCACCGGTCGCGGCCACGTGCGCCTCCACCCGCCGCTCCAGCTTGCCGAGCATGTCCTCGGTGCAGCCCAGGTTGAGCGCGAGCCCGGCGCCGACGGCGTGGTAGTCGCGTGCCGTGAGCCAGCGCCGCAGCACCGCCATGTCCGCGTCGGCGCCGCAGAAGCCCGGAACGACGACCACGCCGACGCCGCGCCCGTCGGCGGCTGGGGTCGTCCACACCGGGTGCCGGAAGAGCGCCTTCCTGCCCATCCCCGCTATCGGCCCGAAGTGCCGCACCAATTCGTTCGCGATCCGCTTGGCCCGTGCAGGCAGCGTCTCGGCCAGCAAACCACCACTCGTCACCCGGTGTGTCTGCCCACCCAATTCTGACGTCACACATCCGTCGTACCAGCTGGCGAGGCGCAGGTGGAATGGCCGCATCCGCTGGGTACTCCCGCGCATGCTCGCAGACAGGCCCCACGGCCGCCGGTTGACCGCCACCGAGCAGATGCGGCTGGATCAGCTGGAACGACAGCTCAGCGACGACGACCCCGAGCTCGCCGCCGCGCTCAGCGGGCAAATCGGGCCGCGGAACATCGCGGCGGCGCCGCGCTGGGCGCTCGTTGCCGGGCTGGCCGTGGCCGCCGCCGTCCTCGTGCTGCTGGCCTCTGTGGTCGGCGGGACCGGGGGCGCGGCATTGGCTGCCACGACCCTGCTCACCGCGTTCGTGGGGTGGCGGATGGTCCAGCGGCGTCGCCGGAGCCGGGACTCCTAGGCGTTCCTAGACCCCGCGCTCGACCGGGAGCACACCGCGGTCCACCGCGGCGACGAGTGCGGCGTGGTCGGCCTCGGTCTGGTCGGCGTAGGCCCGCGCGAACCGGCAGAACGCGACGTCCAGGTTGTCCGAGCTGCCTGCGTAACCGGCGATCCTGGACGCCCCGCTCGTGCGGGCGTGGCCCTTCGCGAGCAGGTGCCCGACCACTCCGGCGTAGTCGGCGAGCGCGGCGCCGTCGATCGCGTCGAGGGCGATGGCCCCCTTCATGTTCCGGAACTGGCGCACGTAGAACTGGTGGTCACCGACGGTGGTCCAGCCCAGCAGCGGGTCGCTGACGGTCTGCAGCGCCTGCTGGTACTCCACCACCCGCTGGCCCTGGTGCGCGTGCAAGGCTTGCTCGCCGTGCACGTGCCGGGCGAGCACTGACCGGCGGGCCTGCTTCAGCTGCAGGAACACCACGTCGTCGGCCGATGAGCCCTCGAGCAGCGCCACGTACGCGCGCAGCCCCACGCTCCCCACCCCGACCACCTTGTGCGCGACGTCGACGAGCGTGTAACCGCCGAGCACCCGCCGCCAGTGCGGGGCGAGGGTCAGGAGGTACTCGTCGAGCGCCGCGGCGATCAGCTCCACCTCGGCGTCGGGAAGGTGGGTGATCAGCGGCGGCTCGTCGACGATGCGGCGCCTGCCCTCGACCTCGCGGGTGAACCGCGGCAGAGCGCGGTCGCTCGTGCGGTTGCGCGCCCGCCGGGCCGCCCGCTGCACCTCGGCGCGCAAGGGCTTGCTGCTCTCCTCCGCGAGCCGGTCGACGTCGAGCCGCTGGTAGGAGCGCGAGAGCAAGGGCTGGTCGGCGAGGTGGCGGACCTCCTCGCGGTACGACGCCATGCACTCCATGACGGCGGCCTCGCACCCGTCCTCACTCGCGCCGTTCTGCCGGCCGGCCACCCAGATGCTCGCGACGAGCCTGCGCACGTCCCACTCCCAGCTGCCGGGGTGGGCCTCGTCGAAGTCGTTGAGATCGATCACGAGGTCGAGTTCGGGCGAGGCGTAGAAGCCGAAGTTGCCCAGGTGGGCGTCGCCGCACACGACCGGCGTGATCCCGGTGGCGGGCAGCTGGGCGACGTCATCCGCCATCACACCGGCCGCGCCGCGCAGGAACCCGTAGGGCGACGCGATCATCCGCCCGACCCGGACGGGCACCAGCTCCTCGACGCGCCCCTCGTGGCTGTCGATGACCTGCTGCACCGGGTCGGCCCGGTCGTCGGGCGGCGCCCAGTCGCCCAGCGCTGAGCGCGGCACCCGCTTGCGCAGTGCCCGCCCGATCGCGTACCGCTCGGAGCGGTCGACGGGCCGCTGCCGCAGCGACGAGTACGCGGCACCGTCGGCGTCGGCGAGCACGGTGTGCGCGCCGGCACGCACGTCGCCGGTGCTGGTCACCCCGCGGATGCTACGCCGCCACCCGCGCAACGCCGCGGCCACGAACCGCGGACGGGCTCAGGCCTCCCTACCACCTAGCGTCGTGGGTGGCTCAGGGCCTGGCCCGTCGTCGAGTCGAACACGTGGGCGCGCCGCGCGTCCAGCAGCAGTTCCGCTCGCTCCCCCTCGCGCAGGCGGGTGGAGCTGGGCACTCGCGCCAGCAGAGACGCGCCGTCGGCCTCGCCTGCGACGCCGACCTCGGCGCTCACCACGGCGTCCGCGCCGGGGCGCTCGACCCGGCGCACCGCGACCGGCAGCGCGACCGTGCCGGGGTCCGCGCCCGGCCCCGCTTCCGTGACGTCCTCGGCGCGCAGCCCGAGCAGCACCCGCTTACCCACCTTCCCGGCGAGCTCCGCGGGCACCGGACCCCACAGCGGCAGCGTCCGCTCGCCCACCCGGTACCCCGCGCCGCCGGACGAGCAGACCAGCCGGGCCGGCAGCAGCCCTATTCCGGGCCCGCCGACGAACTCGGCGACGAACACGTCGGCCGGGCGCTCGTAGACCTGCCGCGGCCGGTCGACCTGCACCACCTCGCCGGCGCGGAGCACCGCGAGCCGGTCGCCGACCGCCATGGCCTCGGCCTGGTCGTGGGTGACGTACAGCGCGCCGACCGCGGCGCGGCGCACCGCCTCGACCACCGTGCGGCGGGCGCGGGCGCGCTCCACCGGGTCGAGGTGGGCGAGCGGCTCGTCGAACAGGAACGCGGCGGGTGCGCGGACCAGAGTGCGGCCGATGCCCGTCCGGCCGGCCTCCCCCGCCGACAGCGTGCCGGGCATCCGCGGCAGCAGCCGCGCCAGGCCGAGCAGCCGGCTGCGGGAGGCGACGCGGCGCGCGGCCTCCTCCTCCGGCACGCCGAAGGCGCCGGCGGAACGGGCCAGGTTCTCAGCGACGTCGAGGAACGGGACGAGGCTGGTGGTGGACCGGAAGACCATGGCCACGTTCCGCCGCGGCGTGGGGGTCTGCGTGACATCCCGCCCGGCCACCAGCACCCGCCCACGCTGCACCGACTGAAGCCCAGCGACGGCCCGCAGCGCCGTGGTCTTGCCACTGCCGGACGGCCCGACGACCGCGAGCACCTCGCCCGGTGCCGCCAGCAGCGTCACACCGCGCAGGGCGACGTCGTCGCCGAAGGTGACGGTGACGTCCTGCAGGCCGGTCAGCCGCTCGCCGGGAGCCACGCCCTGGAACGGTAATCGCCCGTCCCCGGGGTGTCATCACAGTTCTGGCGCCTCAGCCGCCTGCCACAGCCACTACGCCGGCGTGCTCGACGCGCACGAGCACACAGCTGCAGTTGCATGAGGAGCCGTCGATGGTGTTGTTGCCGATGGTCGGTTGAGACGGGCAGCAGACCTGGCAGAGTCCCGCCCAGATGCCATACGGTCAGCCTTGACTGTCTCGGCGAGGGCGGCGAGGAAAGGATCGGGCGACGTGGACGATCAGCAGCTGATCGAGAAGACCGCTCGGCAGGTGGTGGAGACGCACGACCCGCGATCGACCCCGCCGCGCGACTTCCTCGGCGCTGTCTACGACGCGGGGCTGGCGTGGGTCCATTTCCCTGTCGGGCTTGGTGGGCTCGGCGTCTCGCGCGGGCTGCAGGCCCGTGCTGACGAGGTACTGCAAGGCGCTGGCGGGCCAAGCGCCTTCTCTCTCAATCCAATCGGCCAGGGCATGGCCGCGCCCACGGTACTGGAGCACGCCCAGCCTGGGCTGGCGGCCGAGCTGTTGCGCCCGCTTGCAACCACCGAACACATCTGGTGTCAGCTGTTCAGTGAGCCCGGTGCGGGCTCCGACCTGGCCGGACTAGCGACGTCAGCCGTCCAGGATGGGGAAGAGTGGGTGGTCAACGGCCAAAAGGTCTGGACCAGCCTCGCCCACCGCGCCCGTTACGCCCTGTTGCTCGCCCGGACCGATCCCGAACAGCCCAAGCACAAAGGGTTGACGTACTTCGTGCTCGACATGCATGCACCGGGCGTCGAGACGCGGCCATTGCGGCAGATGACGGGGCAGGCCGAGTTCAACGAGGTCTATCTATCGGACGCGCGCATCCCCGACTCCCACCGGCTGGGTGCTGTGGGCAACGGCTGGCGCGTGGCGATGACCACGCTGATGAACGAACGTTCTGCCATCGGCAGTGGCTCGTCGGTGCGCGGTGCGGGTGCCATTGCCGACGCCGTGGAGCTGTGGGCGCGGCGACCGGATCTGCGCACCGCGGTGCTGCGCGACAAGCTCGCCGCGCTGTGGACGCGGGCGGAGGCGCAGCGGCTCACCTCCGCCCGCGCGGGCCGCGCGGCCACTAGCGGCTCGCCCGGCCCGGAGGGCTCGATCGCCAAGCTCGTCTCCGCGGAGCTCAACCAGCACGTCTACGAGTTCTGCATGGAACTGCTGGGCCCCGAGGCCATGCTGTACGGCTCATACGAACTGCGCGACCTCGAGCGCGGGGAGGCCTACCGAGGTCCCGTCCAGCAGCGGTTCCTGCGCTCGCGGGCCAACACCATCGAGGGGGGCACGTCCGAGGTGCTGCGCAACATCCTGGGCGAGCGAATCCTCGGGCTTCCCGGCGACCTTCGAGCAGATTCCGGCAAGGCGTGGAAGGACATCCCCCGTGGTTGAGTTCGTGTTCTCCGACGAGCAGCAGGACTTGCGGCGAGCGGTACGGCAGTTCCTTGCCCAACGGTCTGACGAGGCGGCTGTCCGGCGATCGATGGACACAGACATCGGCTACGACCCGGCCATCTGGTCGCGCCTGGGCAGTGAGCTCGGGGTGCTGGGACTCGCCGTGCCGGAGGCATTAGGTGGCGTGGGCGGCACGCTCGTCGACCAAGCTGTCATCGCCGAGGAGTTCGGGGCGGCGCTGACGCCGGGCCCGGTGTTCGGCACCGTCTCGCTGGCGATCCCTGCGTTGGTCTCGCTGGGCGGTGCCGACGACCTGCTCACCGCCCTGGTGGAGGGCACCCGGACCGCGGCGCTCGCGGTGCCCGATCGGGCTGGACGCTTCGACCCGGGCCTGGTCACCGTTACGGAGTCGCACGGGGCGCTGACCGGTGAAGTCCACCAGGTCGTCGACGGCAACGCGGACGTTCTGCTCGTGGCCGCGTGCACGGGCTCAGGCGTCGGCCTGTTCGCCGTCGAGGGCGGTGAGCGGATTCGGTTGTCCACGTTGGACTCGACCCGGCGCCAGGCCACGGTCCGGCTGCACGCCGCGGAGGGGCGCCTGCTCGCCACCGGCGCCGACGCCGAGCGCGCCATCCTGCACGCGTTCCGGGTCGGCGGGGCGCTGCTGGCCGCCGAGCAGGCGGGCGGGGCGCAGAAGCTGCTCGACCTCACCGTCGCCTACGCGGGCACCCGCCTGCAGTTCGGCCGCCCGATCGGCTCCTTCCAGGCCGTCAAGCACCGGTGCGCCGACATGCTCGTGCTCGTCGAGCACGCCCGGTCCACCGCGTACCACGCGGCGTGGGCGCTGCAGGACGGCACGGACGACCCGGATCTCGCCGTCAGCATCGCCCAGGCCACCTGCTCCGAGGCCTACCAACGGGTGGCCCTGGACACCGTGCAGCTGCACGGCGGCATCGGCTTCACCTGGGAACACCCCACACACCTGTATGTCAAGCGGGCCGTCACCGACGCCGTCCTGCTGGGCAGCGCGGCGGCGCACCGCGAGCACATTGCGGCGGCCGTGCTCGATACCGCCGTCTCCGACGGTGCACTGGTAGTGGCCGCCGGCTGACACCCCGATGTTCCTATGCCCGTGCTGGTGGTGTTGATCCAATCGAAGCAACGTCGACGGTGCCCTGAGACGAACTCGCGTTTGTAGGTGGCATCGCGATGCCACGGAATGCCCGCAACTGGTTGAACGATGCATCGAGCCACAGGTCGAAGGCTGTACCAGCTCGTTGTTGACTGGCTCGCTCGTACCACTCACCCTCCCAGGTGTGCCTGTGATGCGAAGCCGCCGGGCAGATCGAAGAACGCATCGCCCCGGCCGGCGACGTTGTCCGCGTCGCCGAGATCCTCGAGTACCTTCGCAAGGGTTCGGCGGAAGGGGCAGCCGAGTGACGCACGAGCATCAGCCTGTCGTCGCTCTCAGGCACACCTCGAAGACGTTCGGCGCTGTTCGCGCGCTTCATGACGTCGATCTGACCATTCGGCGCGGCGAGGTGCACGGCCTGCTCGGAGAGAACGGATCGGGCAAGTCGACCCTGATCAAGATCCTTTCCGGCTTCCACGCACCGGACGGGGGGAGCGAGCTCGAGATCAACGGCCGCCCCATCTCGGTCCCGCTACACCCGGGTCAGTTCCGCAGTCTTGGCATGAGCTTCGTGCACCAGGATCTCGGGCTCGTGCCCTCGCTGTCGGTCATCGATAATTTCCTCGTCGGCGACCTGACCTCCCAGCGCAGGTGGCGGCTCTCCTGGGCGCGCGAACGGCGTAGGGCACAGGAGACCTTCGAGTCCTTCGGGCTCAAGCTCGATCCGCGCACGAAGGTCTCCGACCTGCGCCCGACCGACCGCGCGCTGCTCGCAATCGTCAGAGCGGTCGAGGAGATCCGTGCGAACACCGCTGGTGACGGGTCCGAATACGGGCTACTCGTCCTCGACGAGCCGACGGTCTTCCTGCCGGCAAGCGACCGCGACGAGCTCTTCGCGATCGTCCGGGAAATCGCCGCGACGCGGGCCAGCATCCTGTTCGTCTCCCACGACCTCGACGAGACCCTTGAGATCACCGACCGGGTCACAGTGCTGCGAGACGGGAAGGTTCGCGGCACCGTCGACACCGCTCAAGCGAGCGGGGAAGTTCTCGTCGAGATGATCATCGGCCGACGACTTCAGGCGCTTTCGCTCGAACGCAAGCAGACGGAGACGGGCAAGGCGATATCAATAACGGGCCTGACCGGCCGATATGCGCGAGATGTGTCGCTCACGGTCCGTGCAGGCGAGGTCGTCGGACTGACTGGGCTACTGGGCAGCGGGTTCGACGAGATCCCGTACTACGTCTTTGGCGCGAGATCCCCCGCCGCCGGCCGGCTCGAGGTGGACGGGAAGACCTACGACCTCCGTGAGATGAGCCCGAGCCGTGCGCTTGAGGCGGGGGTCGCGCTGATTCCGGCCGACCGCCAGCGCGACGGAACCGTCGGCTCGCTCTCCCTTGCCGACAACGTCACGGTTCCGGTTCTTCACAAGTACCAGACGCGCGTCGGTCTGAATCGAAGCCGCATGCGAAGCGCCGCGCGAAAGCTGCTGGAACAGTTCGACGTCCGGCCACCCGACCCGCGGTTGAAGTACCAGTCGCTGAGCGGCGGCAACCAGCAGAAGGCCATGCTCGCGAAGTGGCTGCAGACGAAGCCGTCGCTGCTGCTACTCCACGAGCCGACGCAGGGCGTTGACGTCGGAGCCCGCCAACAGATCTTCCAGCTGACGAGGAAGGCCGCAGCCGACGGCACGGCCGTGGTTTGCGTAAGCGCCGACTACGAGCAGCTCGCGGCGGTCTGTGACCGGGTCCTGGTCTTCGGTCGCGGACGCGTCGCGCGCGAGTTGACAGGCGATCAGGTCACCAAGGCGCGGATCGCGGAGCAGTGCTACCGCGTCGCCGAGAGCCACTCCGGTAGCCATCTCCACGCGGGAGGGGATGCGCAGTGAGCGCGGAGACCGCTTCCCTCGCCCAACGGCTGCGCGGAGGGATGAGCGTCGGCGAGTTCGTCGAGCGATTCGCGCTCGTCGGCGCGTGGATCGCCGTGATCGTCGTCTTCAGCGCGCTCAAGCCGGACACGTTCGCCACGTCGTCCAACTTCGCCGCGATCCTCGGTTCGCAGGCGGTCCTCGTCGTGCTCACGTGCGCGCTGCTGATCCCGCTGACCGCGGGCGACTACGACTTGTCGATCACTGGAGTGCTGACGCTCTCGCAGATGATGATCGGGATCCTGAACACGGTGTACGGGATCTCCGTATATGTATGCATCGTGGTCGCGCTCCTCATGGGAGCGCTCGTTGGTCTGATCAACGGCGCGTTCGTCGTCATCTTCGGCATCGACTCGTTCATCGTCACGCTCGGCACGGGAACGTTCCTCGGCGGCGTTGTCTTGTGGATCAGCAACTCGGAGACCTTCGCCGGGATCTCCTCCCAGCTCACCGGGCCGGTTGTAGTAGAACTATTCCTCGGCGTCCCGCTTGCTTTCTACTACGGCCTCGCACTCGTCATCGTGCTCTGGTACTTCCTCGAGTACACCTCGCTCGGCCGACAACTGCTGTTCGTTGGGCGAAGTCGGAGCGTTGCCCGGCTCAGCGGTCTGCCCGTGGGACGCCTCCGTTGGGGGGCGCTGGTCGCCTCGGGCCTCATTGCGGCCGGCGCCGGCGTCCTGTACGCAGGGATCACAGGTGCGGCCGACCCGGTGTCGGGCGCGGGGTTCTTGTTGCCCGCGTTCGCGGCGGCGTTCCTTGGAGCGACCAGCATCGTCCCCGGCCGGTTCAACCCATGGGGATCGTTTATCGCCGTCTACTTCCTCGTCACCGGGATCACCGGGCTGGCCCTCTTCGGGATCCAGTCGTGGCTCCAGGACATGTTCTACGGCGGCGCGCTCGTGTTGGCGGTTACGTTCTCACAGATTGCCCGGCGGCGCGAGGAGCACGTGAGCGGCGGGCGCGAGGGCTAGCGGAAGGAAGGGCGGCGAGAGACGCAATCGGTGCGCAGTTTTGTTCACGACGGCAACTGCGCCTAATGGACGAAACGGAGGCGAAGTGAGGAGCAAGACTCGAAAGCTGCTACCGGGCCGGCGGGCGTTCACCTTCGCCGTGTTGATCGTTGTCGCCATGCTCACCGCGCTCGCTGCGGGCTGCGGAGTCGATGCGAACAAGGCGGCCGGTGGCACGACCACAGGCGCCGCGGGTGCCTGCGATCTCCAGCACGTAACCAAGCAGATCGACGACCACAAGGGGATCGCCGATTGGATATATCCCGGAAACCCCTTCGATGCGAAGAAGGCGGCCGGGAAAACGATCTTCAGCATCCAGGAGAACTCCACCAACCCGTTCACGAACACGATCGTCGCCGGGATGCAGGACGTGGCCGACAAGATCGGGATGAATCTCGTGGACTATCCGAACCAAGGCCAACGCACGCAATGGATCCAAGGAATCCAGCAGGCGATCTCCCAGAAGGTCGACGTGATCGTCTTGTCGGGCGGCACAATAGGCCCGATCTACTTCAGGGAACAGGCAGCCGCTGCCAATCGAGCGGGCATCCCGATCGTCACGGTCGTCGACCGTGATCTGACCCAGGACGCCGAGCCGAACACGGCCGCACGCGTCGGCCAGCCGTACGCGGAGGCCGCGCGGCTCGACGCGGACTGGATCATCAAGCAGACAAAATGCAGCGCGAACGTGCTCGTCATCACCACGAACGAGCTGATCGCGGGCGACATCAACAGCAAGGCTGCACAGGATGAGTTCGATAAGTACTGCGGCCAGGGTTGCAAGACGCGGTTCGTGAACGTCCCGCTCACCCAGTGGTCGACGAAGATCGGGACGACGACGCAGACGGAAGTCGCGTCGAACCCCGATCTCAACTACGTCTTTCCGTTGTACGACGCAATGTCGCAGTTCGTAGTCCCGGCAATCCAGCTGGGCGGCGGGATCCAGCGGGTCAAGGTCGCGACTTTCAACGGCACGCCGGCGATCCTTCGCATGATCCAGACGGGTGACACGGTGGAGATGATCGTCGGTGAGAACGAGATCCACCTCGGCTACGCGGCGATGGACCAGGCGATGCGCCTGATGACCGGCGTCGACCCGATCCGGGACGGCGACTACGGCATCCCGCTTCGTGTTTTCGACGACTCGAACGTCGACGAGACGGGCGTTCCGCCTGAGTACGGCGTCGGCTACGGCGACCAGTGGCGCGACGGCTTCCTCAAGGCGTGGGGGCTGCCTGGCTAGTGTCCCGCAAACCAGCGAAAGGGGCGGCGCCCCGACGTTGCGCGCCGCTCCTCGCCTAGCGCGAAGGAGGTGGCAGGGAAGATGAGTGAACCCGAGCGCGACCTGGTCGGCTACGGGGCGAATCGGCCCACGACCGGTTTCCCTGACGGCAAGAGGCTCGCGATCTCGCTCGTCGTCAATTACGAGGAGGGATCGGAGCGGTCGTTCGCAATGGGCGATCCAGACCAGGAAACACTCACGGAGTGGGGGCAGTACCCGTTCCCGCCCGACATCCGGAACCTGGCGATGGAGACCATGCACGAGTACGGCTCCCGAGTCGGCGTCTGGCGGATCCTCGACATCTTCAAGCGCCACGACGTCAAGAGCACGTTCTTCGCCTGCGCGGTCGCGTTCGAGCACGCCCCTGACGTCGCCCGCGCCGCGGTGGAGCAAGGGCACGAGATCTGCAGCCACGGCTACCGGTGGGAGGAAGTCTTCCGCTTGAGCGAGGACGAGGAGCGCGAGCACATCCGACTCGCGGTCGAGTCGTTTGAGCGTGTGTGCGGGAAGCGGCCCGTGGGCTGGTACTGCCGCTATGGACCGAGTACGCGGACGCGCAGGCTGCTCGTCGAGGAAGGCGGGTTCATCTACGACTCGGACTCGTACAACGACGAGGTCCCGCACTTCACGGAGGTCGAGGGCCATCAGCACCTGATCGTGCCCTACACACCCGATGCGAACGACATCGCGTTCTGGCTAGGCAACGGCATGGCCACGGCCGAGCAGTTCGAGACCTACCTGCGCGATTCGTTCGATGTGCTGTACGCAGAGTCCGAGCGCTATCCACGGATGATGTCGATCGGGCTGCACTGCCGAGTGATCGGACGGCCGGGCCGCTCGCCCTCGCTCGACCGGTTCATCGATTATGCAAAGGGGTTCGACGGCGTCTGGTTCGCCACGCGTGAAGAGATCGCCCGCTCGTGGCTCGGGGTGCACGGCGGAAACGCACGCTCGGCGGCGGGAGACGTCACTGCAGGAAGGGTGTTCGAGAATCATGTGAGGTAGGTGGCGACCTACCTCCCCGGCGCGTCACCTACCGACCACCCGCAGGTTGTGCGCCGCGCCGCGCCGTGCGTCCGTGGTGGTCGAGCGATCAGGTGGGGTGCAGCGGAAGGTCGACGTCGATCGCCGTCCCGCCCCCTGGCGGGCTGTTGACCTCGATCGACCCGCCCAGTGCCTGCACCCGGTCGCGCAGCCCGATCAGGCCCGAACCGCCCGCGGGATCCGCGCCACCGACGCCGTCGTCGCGGATCGAGAGGCGCAGGCGGGCGTCGCGCTGTTCGACGGCGACGTACGCGTAGGAGGCGCGGGAGTGTTTGGTGGTGTTGGTGAGTGCCTCGGACACGACGTAGTAGGCCGCCACCTCGGTCCGGTCCGCGGGGCGGGTGTCGGTGCGGATGTCGAGTTCCACCGGGAGCGCGGCCCGGCGGGCCAGGCCGCGCAGGGCCGGGCCGAGCCCGCCCTCGGACAGGATCGCCGGGTGGATACCACGGGAGATCTCGCGCAGCTCCTCGATCGCCCCGGTGAGCTCGTCGGCGACCCGACCGATCTCCGACTGAAGGGCGGAGTAGTTCGACGGCTCCGTGGACTGGGCCATACGCAGCGCGAGGCTGAGCGAGACGAGCCGCTGCTGGGTGCCGTCATGGAGGTCTCGCTCGATCCGGCGCCGGGCGTCGTCGGCGGCCGTGATGACCCGCCTGCGCGAGGCGGCGAGCTCGGACTTGCTGTCCGCATTCGCGATCGCGGTGCCGACGAGCTCGGTGAACTTCTCGAGGCGTTCGTCGGTGTCCATCGGCAGTGGCTCCTGGGACTGGACGGCCATGGCGCCCCAGAGACGGCCCTCGACGACGATCGGGCTGGCAACCGTCGAGACGATGCCCAGACGGTGGTGGGTATCGCCAACGGGTCCTTTGACTGTGGACCAGTCCCTCGCGCCGCCGCGGGCGGAGCGCCCGGTGCGATACACCTCTCCCGACGCCATCCCATCCTGGAACTCCCAGCGCGCTCCGAGCGGGAAGGCGTCGGTCATGTTGCTCGCGACGCCGACGAAGACGATCCCCGGACCGTCGTCGTCGAACCTCATGACCGTTGCCGAATCCGTTCCGACCAGGCGCCCGACCTCGTCGCTGACGGCTGCGAAGATCTCGTCGGGTTGGACGCCGTGCGCCACCAGCGTCGCCACGCGCCGCAGCGCCGCCTGCTCCTCGGCGAGACCGCGCAGCTCGTCGCGGCTGTCCTCGAGCTGGGAGCTGCCCTCGGCGTTGGCGATCGCGGTGGCGACCAGCTCGGTGAAGCGGGCCAGTCGCGCCTCGGTATCCACCGGCAGTGGCTCCTCGTGCGTGTAGGCCGCGAGCATGAACCCCCACAGCTGCCCCTCGACGCTGATCGGCACGCCGACCGCCGAGCGGAACCCCCACTCGCGTCCGACGACGGCGCCCGCGCCCGAGGCGTCGGCGTAGTCGTCGATCCGCGCCGGCTGACCGGTCTCGAACACCACAGTGGTCACGTTCCACCCGCCGAGCCCCCACCGGGTCTCGCCGGGGCCGGGCCCGGCGCCGGTGGGGTTCCACACGCCGGCCGTCGTGGCCGTGCCGTCCGGGTCGTAGCGACCCAGATGCGTGAAGTCGACCTCCAGCAGCCGGCCGACCTCCGCGGTCACCGCAGTGAACACCTCCTCCGGCGGCGCCCCGCCGGCGACCAGCGTCGCCACCCGCCGCAGCGCCGCCTGCTCCTGCGCGAGCCGGCGGAGTTCGTCGCGGCTCTCCTCGAGCTGGGCGCGGCCCTCCGCGTTCGCGATCGCGGTGCCGATGAGCTCGGTGAAGCCGGCCATGCGCTGTTCGGCCTTGGCCGGGAAACGCTCGTGCCGCGTCCCGACGGCGATCGCGCCCCACAGCCGCCCCTCGACGACGATCGGCGCCGCGACCGACGACCGGAGTCCCAGCCGGCGGACGGCGTCCGCGTATTCGCCGCGGGCTTGGCTGAAGTTGTCGCAGCGAGCCGGGCGGCACGTGCGCATGACGACCCCCAAGGCCAGGGGTGGCTCCGGCTTCCAGCGGCTCCCCACCGCCAGCTCGCCGGGGTGGTCGCCGATGCGGGCGAGAACGGTTGTCGCGCCGTCGGGATCGAGGCGGACGATGGCGGTGGTGTCGGCACCGAGGACGCTGCCGACCTCCTGCGCGACAGCCGCGAGCACCTCGGCCGGTGGCAGCCCGCGGGCGACCAGCGTGGCGACCCGGCGCAGCGCGGCCTGCTCGTCGGCGAGCCGGCGGAGTTCGTCGCGGCTTTCCTCGAGCTGGGCGCGGCCCTCGGCGTTCGCGATCGCGGTGCCGACGAGCTCGGTGAAGTCCGCTATGCGCTGTTCGGTGTCGGCCGGGAAACGCTCACGCCGCGTCCCAACGGCGATCGCGCCCCACAACCGCCCCTCGACGGTGATCGGAGCCGCAACGCCTGACCGGAGTCCCAGCCGGCGGACGGCCTCCCCATAGGCGTCGCAGGCGTGGCTGAAGTCGTCGATGCGGGCCGGGCCACCGGTGCCCAGTACGGCCGCCAAGGCCAGCGGCGGCTCGGGCGTCCAGCGGCTTCCGATCGGGAACTCGGCGGGGTAGGCGCCGACGCGGGCCACGACGGTCGCCGCGCCGTCGGGATCGAGGCGGAGGATGTTCGTACCATCGGCACCGAGGACGCTGCCGACCTCCTGCGCGACGGCCGCGAGCACCCCGGCCGGTGGCACGCCGCGGGCGACCAGCGTGGCGACCCGCCGCAGCGCCGCCTGCTCCTGCGCGAGCCGGCGCAGTTCGTCGCCGCTTTCCTCGAGCTGGGCGCGACCCTCCGCGTTCGCGATCGCAGTCGCGACGAGCTCGGTGAAGTCCGCTATGCGCTGTTCGGTGTCGCCCGGGAGGCGCTCGCGCCGCGTCCCGGCGACAGTCGCGCCCCACAGCCGCCCCCCGACGACGATCGGCGCCGCGACCCCCGACCGGATTCCCATCCGGCGGAGGCGTTCCCCGTAGACGTCGCAGGCCTGGCTGAAGTCGTCGAGGCGGGCTGGGCGGCCGGTGCGCAAGGCGACCGCCAAAGGCAGCGGCGGCTCGGGCTTGAAGCGGCGCCCCACCGCCAGCTCGTCGGGGTGGTCGCCGACGCGGGAGAGAACGGTCACCGCCTCGTCGGGATCGTGGCGGACGATGGCGGTGGTGTCGGCACCGAGTACGTGGCCGACCTCCTGCGCGACAGCCGGGAAGATCTCGGCCGGTGGCAGCCCGCGGGCGACCAGCGTGGCGACCCGGCGCAGCGCGGCCTGCTCGTCGGCGAGCCGGCGGAGTTCGTCGCGGCTTTCCTCGAGCTGGGCGCGGCCCTCGGCGTTCGCGATCGCGGTGCCGACGAGCTCGGTGAAGTCCGCTATGCGCTGTTCGGTGTCGGCCGGGAAACGCTCACGCCGCGTCCCAACGGCGATCGCGCCCCACAACCGCCCCTCGACGGTGATCGGAGCCGCAACGCCTGACCGGAGTCCCAGCCGGCGGACGGCCTCCCCATAGGCGTCGCAGGCGTGGCTGAAGTCGTCGATGCGGGCCGGGCGGCCGGTGCCCAGTACGGCCGCCAAGGCCAGCGGCGGCTCGGGCGTCCAGCGGCTTCCGATCGGGAACTCGGCGGGGTAGGCGCCGACGCGGGCCACGACGGTCGCCGCGCCGTCGGGATCGAGGCGGAGGATGTTCGTACCATCGGCACCGAGGACGCTGCCGACCTCCTGCGCGACGGCCGCGAGCACCTCGGCCGGTGGCATCCCGTGGGCGACCAGCGTGGCGACGCGGCGCAACGCGGCCTGCTCGTCGGCGAGCCGGCGGAGTTCCTCGCGGCTCACGGCGTTCGCGGCCGCGAGGCTTTCGGCCTCACGGCGGCGGGCCGCCAGGCCGACAACCGAGCTGGCCGCGGTGGCGACGAGGACGAACGCGACCACGGCCACCACTTGGTTGGGGTCGGCGACGGCGATGTTGTGTAGCGGTGGGATGAAGTAGTAGGCCAGCAGCACCGCGGCCGCGACCGCGGCGGCCAGCGCCGGGACCAGCCCACCGACCAGTGCCACGACCACGACGGCGAGCAGGTAGAGCAGCATCTGGCTGGGCAGGACCAGGACGTCGCGAAGCCGGGTCAAAACCACTGTCAGAAGGGGAAGGACGACCAGCCCGGTCAGCGCCCCGGCGAGCAGACGCCGCGGGGACAGCCCCGCCCAAAGTCCGCGCAGCCGTCGTCGGGTCGCGGCGAGTTTGGTGGGTGACGATGTCTGCACGAAGGTCGCCCTTCCCGTCCGGCCGGTGGCGGTAGCCGGTCCCGTCGGCAGCTGGGCCGGCCGGCTGCACCGGCCGGCGCCCGGGACGAGCCGGGAGGCGTGCTCGGCACGGGCGAAGTCCAGGCAGCGCGGCGGGAATGTGTCGCCGACCACAGCATGGTAGGGCCCCTCACGCCGAGCGGTGACGCCTGCGAGCTTCGCTTTCGCCCGTCAGGCTGGGCTCGGGTGCGGCCGCCAAGCTTACAAGCTGCTGTTACTACGCCACCAGATCGCCATACTCCCCAGGCGAACCCGAAGCCCTATCGGGACTGGGCCGACCGGGCCGAGCATCCGTGCAGGCCGGAGCAGAACTGAACTAGGCTCTCGATATGACCGCCGAGCATGTCACGGTGAGCCTCCCGCCGGAGCTGCTCCGCGACGTGCGCGCCGCCGTCGACAGCGGCGCGGCGGAGAGCCTGTCAGCCTTCGTCGCCGACGCGCTGCGTACCCAGCTGTCCCGGGCCAGGGCGCTGGCCGAGCTGGAGCGGGTGCTCGGCGGAAGGCCGCCACAGGACGTCCTCGACACCGTCCGCCGCGACCTGGGCCTGCCGGTCGCGTGATCGGCGGACGAGTACTCGACGCGTCCGCGGTCGTCGCCTTCGCCGCCGGCCACTCCGTCTACGCAGCAGCCCTGGTCTGGACCGCCGTGGAGGAAGGCATCGTGCTGACCCTCCCGTCCACGGCGGTGGCCACCGCCTGGTCGAAGCTGCGGGAGAAGGACCACCCGGTGCTGGAGGTCCTCCTGCACCTTCCGGTGTCCATCACCGACGACCTGACCGCGGCCAGGGCCCGCGCCATCGGAGCCCTCGGCGGCGAGCAGGTGAACGCCCACGCGCTGTTGTGCGCCCGGGAGCGTGGATGGGCGCTGGTCACCGCCGACGCCTCCCGCTACTCCGGCGTCGACCTGGCCGGGGTCGAGGTCGAGCCACTCCCCTAGTAGCTAGGTAGGCTGGCCCACCTCATGGTCAGCTCACCCGTACCGCGCGTTCGCAGCTTCGGCGCCGAGCTGGTCGCCGTGCACGACGAGCTGCGCGCCCACCTCCGGCGCCTGCGGGCCGCCCCGGCCGACCCCGGCAACCGCCAGCGGGACCTGCGCGCGCACTGCGCGGCGTTCTGCTCTGCGCTCACCACCCACCACACCAGCGAGGACGCCCGGACGTTCCCGCTGTTGGCCGACGAGGTGCCCGAGCTGCGGCCGGTCATCGTCAAGCTCCAGGAGGACCACGTCCTGATCGCCGGGCTCCTGGAGGGCGTGCGGGACCTCACCGACCGATTGCCCGCCGAGCCCGGGCCGGACGAGATCCTCCGGTTCGAGCGGGAGCTCGACGGGCTCGCGGCGATCATGGAGTCCCACTTCGCCTTCGAGGAGCGGCGGGTCACCGCCGCGCTCGACCAGCTGGAACGCGGCGAGCACACGGCCGTCGAGCTCTTCGGCATCGACCCCGGCGATCCGCACCGGCCGCTCTGACAAGGCCCGCTGGTCGGTCACGTCGGTCGGCACAGCACCGGGTTCTCGAGCTCCGCACACGGACGAAGCCCGTACGAGCGCACGATGTCCCTGCCGACCTCGTTCGTCAGGTAGCGCAGGAAGCTGGCGGCCAGTGAGTCGGCCGCCGGCTCCCCGTGCGTGTAGGCGATCTCCGTCTGCCAGAACGGATAGGCGTTGTGGACCGCCCCGTCCAGCGTGGCCCCCTGGCCGTCGATCCGGACGAGCAGCACGTCCGCGGCAGCGGAGGCGGCGCTGAGCTCGCTGTATCCCAGTGCGCCAGGCGTCCCTGCGACGGCGCTCAGCAGATCGGTGGTGGATGATCGTTCGCAGCGGACAACGCCCGGCGGGGCGTCCGGATCCGGATTCAGACAGTCATCGGAGTTGCTCCCGCTCCCGCCTGCCGTCGAGCAGCTGCTGCTGGAAGGTCCTGCGGGTGCCCGAATCGGGCGCCCGGCTGACGAGCCGGACCGGCATGTCGGCGCCGCCGATCTCGCTCCAGTTGGTGATCCGCCCGTCGTAGAGCTGCCGGATCTGGTCCAGGGAGAGATCCTGGACGCCGGCCTCTTTATTCGCAACGAGCGAGAAGAGCGAGAAGGCGGCCATTTACCGGCGGGATGCCTATGTCGTCTCGATCGAGGCGGGACGCGACAGAGCACGGCGTTCGCTAGGCGCTCGACAAGCGATAGGCGGCTCTCGACGCACCGATCAGCCTCCCCGCGCCCGCCGCTCGGCCGCCGCCCACGCGCGCTCGTCGCCGGCGGGTTCGTAGCGGGTCAGCGACTGGGTCGCGCGCAGCAGCGCCCGCAGCTCCGCGAGACCGCCTTCCACCGCCCCCAGCGCTCTGGCCTGCACCAGCGCGTTGCCCAACGCGGTCGCCTCGACCGGGCCGGCCACGACCGGCAGCCCGCAGGCGTCGGCGGTGAGCCGGCAGAGCAGCGCGTTGCGGGCGCCGCCTCCGACAACGTGCATGACGTCGACCTCGCGGCCGGAGAGCCGTACGGCGTCGCGCACGGCACGCCGGTGGGCGATGGCGAGGCTGTCGAGCACGCACCGGACGGTGGACGCCCGGTCGGGCGGCGGTTCCTGCCCGAGCCGGCGGCATGCGGCGGCGATCCGGGCCGGCATGTCGCCGGGGGGCAGGAACACCGGGTCGTCCGCGTCGACCACCGCCGTGAACGCCGGCACCTGCGCGGCCTCGGCGAGCAGGTCGGCGAGCTGCGCGTCCGGCCAGTCGCGTAGGCACTCCTGCAGCAGCCACAGCCCCATCACGTTCCGCAGGTAGCGGACCGTGCCGTCGACGCCCAGCTCGTTGGAGAAGTTCGCCGCCCGGCTCGCCTCCGTCAGCACGGGTTCCGCGAGCTCGACGCCGACCAGCGACCAGGTGCCGCACGAGACGTACGCGAAGCGCTCCCCCTCGGCCGGCACCCCGACGACCGCCGACGCGGTGTCGTGCGAGCCCACCGCCACCAGCGGGACCGACGCTGGGAGCCCGGTGTCGGCGAGCACGTGCGGCGCCAGCTCCCCGATCCGCTCCCCCGGCTCGACGAGCGGGGCGAACAGGCCGGGGTCGATGCCCGCGCGCCGCATCACGTCGGACGACCAGTCGCGCTTGCGCACGTCGAGCAGGCCCGTGGTGGACGCGTTGGTGACCTCGGCGCGGCGCTCGCCGGTGAGCCAGTACCCCAGCAAGTCGGGCACGAGCAGCAGGTCGTTCGCCGCCGTGAGCTGGGGTGTGCCGGCCGCGGCCGCGAGCTGGTAGATCGTGTTGAACGGCAGCACCTGCACGCCCGTGGTGGCGTACAGGTCCGCGGCAGGGACCACCGCGTGCACACGGTCGGCCACCCCGTCGGTGCGGGAGTCGCGGTAGTGCACGGGGTTGCCCAGCAGGGCGCCGGTGGCGTCGAGCAGCCCATGGTCGACGGCCCACGCGTCGATCCCGACGGCGTCGATGGCACCGGCGGCGCCGAGCCCGTCCAGCACCCCGCGGTACAGCGCGAGCACGTCCCAGTGCAGCGTGGCACCCAGCCGGACGGGGCCGTTGGGGAACCGCGCCGCCTCGGTGACGGCGAGGAGATCAGGCCCGACCTCGGCCGCCACCACGCGCCCGCTCGACGCCCCGAGGTCGACGGCGGCGACGCGTACGGCAGTCACCTGAGGAAGGCCGCCGCCACCCCGGCGTCGACCGGGACGTGCAGACCCGTCGTGTGCGACAGCTCGCCCGCCGTCAGCACGAACACCGCCGCGGCCACGTGCTCGGGCAGCACCTCCTTCTTGAGCAGCGTGCGCTGCGCGTAGAAGGCACCCAGCTCCTCCTCCGGCACCCCGTAGACGGCGGCGCGCTGCGCACCCCAGCCGCCCGCGAAGATCCCGGAGCCGCGCACGACGCCGTCGGGGTTCACGCCGTTGACCCGGATGCCGTGCTCACCCAGCTCAGCGGCGAGCAGCCGCACTTGGTGGGCCTGGTCGGCCTTCGCCGCCCCGTACGCCACGTTGTTCGGGCCCGCGAACACGCCGTTCTTGCTGGCGATGTAGACGATGTCGCCGCCGAGGCGCTGCGCGACCATCGCCCGCGCCGCCGCCCGCGAGACGACGAACGATCCTCGCGCCATGACATCGTGCTGCAGGTCCCAGTCGGCGTCGGTCGTCTCCAGCAGGGGCTTCGAGATCGACAGCCCGGCGTTGTTCACGACGAGGTCGACGCCGCCGAACGCCAGCGCGGTCGCGTCGACGGCGGCGGCCACGGCGTTGGCGGAGGTGACGTCGACCGTCACCGGCACGGCGACATCGGTTCCGCCCAGCTCGGCGGCCACCGCGGCGGCCGAGCCGGCGTCCAGGTCGGCGACGGCCACGCACGCGCCCTCGGCGGCGAGCCGGGTGGCGATCGCCTTGCCGATGCCCGACCCACCGCCCGTCACGAGCGCGATCCGGCCGGCGAGCGGCTTGGGCTTCGGCATCCGCGCGAGCTTGGCCTCCTCCAGGGCCCAGTACTCGATACGGAACTTCTCGCTCTCGTCGATCGGTGCATACCGCGAGACGGCCTCGGCGCCGCGCATCCCGTTGATCGCGTTGACGTAGAACTCGCCCGCCACCCGGGCGGTCTGCTTGTTCGCGCCGAAGCTGAACATCCCGACACCTGGCACCAGCACGATCGCCGGGTCGGCGCCGCGCATGGGCGGGGAGTCGGGGGCGGCGTGCCGCTCGTAGTAGGCGCGGTAGTCCCCGCGGTAGGCCGCGTGCAGCTCCTGGAGCCGGGCCACGGCGTCGTCGAGCGGCGCGTCGGCGGGGAGATCGAGCACGAGCGGGCGCACCTTCGTGCGCAGGAAGTGATCGGGGCACGAGGTGCCCAGCGCCGCCAGGGGCTCGAGCTTCTCGCGGGAGAGGAAGTCGAGCACGACGGCCGAGTCGGTGAAGTGCCCGACCTGGCGCCGGTCGGTGGACGCGAGCCCCCGGATGACCGGCGCGAGCGCGGCGGCGCGGGCGCGGCGCTCGGCGTCGGGCAGCGGCCCGTACCCGGGGCGCACCGGGCCGAACGGCTCCGGCAGACCCCGGGAGTCGAGGTAGGCCTGGGCGGTGCGGATGATCTCCATCGAGCGCGACTCGCACTCCTCGCTCGTCGCACCCCACGCGGTGATCCCGTGCCCGCCGAGGATGACGCCGATGGCCTGCGGGTTGGCCGCCTTGACTGCGGCGATGTCGAGGCCGAGCTGGAAGCCCGGGCGCCGCCACGGCACCCACACCACCCGGTCGCCGAAGATCTCCTTGGTGAGCGCCTCCCCGTCGGCGGCTGTGGCGATCGCGATGCCGGCGTCGGGGTGGAGGTGGTCGACGTGGTCGGCGTCCACGAGGCCGTGCATGGCCGTGTCGATCGACGGGGTCGCGCCGCCCTTGCCGTGCAGGCAGAAGTCGAACGCGGCCACCATCTCGTCCTCGCGCCCGACCCCCGGGTAGACGTCCACGAGCGCGCGCATCCGGTCCAGCTGCAACACGGCCAGTCCCTGCTCGGTGAGCGTGCCGAGGTCGCCGCCGGAGCCCTTGACCCACATCAGGTCGACGGGCCGTCCCGTCACCGGGTCGGTCGCGGAACCCTTCGCCGACGTGTTGCCGCCCGCGAAGTTGGTGGTGGTGGGGTCGGCACCGAGCCGGTTGCTCCGGCCGAGCAACTCCTGGACGACTGCGTGAGTCATGGTCCCTTCCGGGGTCGAGTGGGTTGCGCGGGTGCTCTCAGGCGCCCCAGCCTGCCTGCCGGCCGCCTACGCGCTCCGCCACGATCCGCTCCTGGTAACCCGAGCGGTGGTAGGCGGCGATGGGGTCCGGGTCGAGGCCCATCTCCTCGCGCAGTTCCCGCAGCAGTGGCCTGACGTCGGTGGAGTAGGCGTCCATCAGCACCGCGTTGGCGCCCAGCACGTCGCCGGACCGCTGGGCCGCCGCGAGCGCCTCGGCGTCCACCAGCAGCGCCTTCGCCGTGGCCTCCTGCACGTTCAGCACCGAGCGGATGATCGCGGGAATCTTCGCCTCGATGTTGTGGCACTGGTCGAGCATGAACGCGATGCCCGCCGCGGGCGTGAGCGCGTCGGCCGCGACGATCTCGTGCATGATCCGGAACAGCTGGAACGGGTCGGCCGCCCCGACCATGAGGTCGTCGTCGGCGTAGAAGCGGGAGTTGAAATCGAACGCCGCGAGCTTCCCGGCCCGCAGCAGGAACGCCACGATGAACTCGATGTTCGTGCCGGGCGCGTGGTGGCCGGTGTCGATGCAGACGCCCGCCTTGTCCCCCAGCTCCACGCAGTGCGCGTACGACGTGCCCCAGTCCGGCACGTCGGTGGTGTAGAAGGCCGGCTCGAAAAGCTTGTACTCCAGCAGCATCCGCTGGTCGGGGCCGAGCCGGTCGTACACCTCGTGCAGCGCTTCGGCCAGCCGGTCCTGCCGCGCCCGGATCGAGTCCTGCCCCGGGTAGTTGGTGCCGTCGGAGAACCAGAGCTTGAGGTCCCGGGAGCCGGTGGCGTCCATGATGTCGACGCACTCCAGCAGGTGGTCGATCGCCTTGCGGCGCACCCCGGGGTCCGGGTTGGTCACCGAGCCGAGCTTGTAGTCGTCGTCCTGGAACACGTTGGAGTTGATCGCCCCGACCGCGACGCCCTGGTCTGTGGCGTACTTCGCCAGCTCGCCGTAGTCGTCCACACGGTCCCACGGGATGTGCAGCGCGACGGCGGGCGCCACCCCGGTGAGCCGGTGCACGACGGCGGCGTCGGCGATCTTCTCCTGCGGCGTGCGCGGCACCCCGGCCTGCGCGAACACCTTGAACCGGGTCCCGGAGTTGGCGTACGCCCACGACGGGGTCTCGATCCGCTGTTCCCGCAGCGCCTGCTTCACGTCGTTCACGCGTCACTCTCCGATCGGGACAGCTGGTCCTCCAGGTGGAAGACCTCCTCCAGGACGAGGAAGCCCTCGTCCGGACGCCGGCCGTCGAGGCCGGTGAAGAACGGGGCCATCTCGGCCTGCCACCGGGCGTTCACGTCGGTGCGGGCCATGGCCTCCTGTGCGGCGGCGAGGTCGTCGGTCTCGACGTAGCCGACGAGCAGCCCGTCGCCGCGCAGGTGGAGCGAGTAGTTGCGCCACCCGCTGTCGCGCAGCGCGGCCAGCATCTCCGGCCAGACGCGGCGGTGCCGCTCGCGGTACTCGTCGAGCCGGTCCGGCCGCACCTGGAGCAGGAAGCAGTGGCGCAACTACCGCACCCCCCTCCGGGCCACCACCGCGGCGAGCCGTTCCCGCACCTCGTCGGGGGCGGGCCGCAGCCGTGGCGGCACGAGTGCGGGCAGCTCGGTCGCCGGGGCGTCGAGGTGCGGGCCCACGCGCGCCGCGATCTCGGCGCCGTCGGACGCGAGCCCCGCCGTGACTGCCGTGGCGACGAGCTCGTCCCACAGGCCCGCGTCGTCGATCGCGTCCCGGACGGTGCGCACCACACGTGGCGGCTCGACGGGGTCGGGCACGTCCCAGCGGTGGTGGCCGTGTCCCACCTCGACCAGCTCCGCCCGGCCGGGCACGTGCACGTCCGCCCGCACGCCGACCGGCACCTCGACGGAGAGCCGGAGCCGCCCGTCCGCCCGCTCCCACGCCACCGCGGCGGGGCCATACGGCGTGTCGTGACGGGCGGCGGCGGAGGTGAGCCCGCCGCCGGGCATCGGGCGCACGAGCAGGCGCCGGTAGCCGGGCGCCGCGGGCGCGAGCCCGGCGACCACCCGGTGCAGCCAGTCGGCCACGGCCCCGAGCGCGTAGTGGTTGAACGAGGTCATCTGGCCGGGATTGATCGAACCGTCGGGCAGCATGCTGTCCCAGCGCTCCCAGATCGTGGTCGCGCCCATGGTGACGGGGTAGAGCCACGACGGGCAACCACGCTCCAGCAGCAGCCGGTACGCGAGCTCAGGCTCGCCCGCGAGTGTGAGCGCGTCGGTGATCAGCGGGGTTCCGACGAACCCGGTGGCGACCCGAAACCCCGCCTTGCGCACGAGGTCGGCGAGCGTGCGCCCGGCGTGCGCGCGCTGCTCCGGCGTGGGGAGCAGATCCCAGATCAGCGCGAGCGCGTACGCCGTCGGGGCGTCGTTGTGCAGCCGCCCCGACGGGCTCACGAACTCGCGGGCGAACGCGTCGCGGGCGGTGGCGGCGAGGTCGGCGTAGTGCCGTTCCTCGGCGGAACGCCCGAGCACCTCGGCGGCGCGGGCCGTCAGCTCCGCGGAGCGCACGAGGTGCGCGGTGGCGAGGAGGTCCGGGTCGGTGCGCGCGGCGGCGGGATCCTCCGGCGGGGCGGCCGGGTCGAGCCAGTCGCCGAACTGGAAGCCACCCGCCCACAGCCCGTCCTTGCCTGCGAGCCCGGCGATCCGGTCGGTCCAGGCCTTCATGCTGTCGAACTGGGTGGCAAGCACCTCGGCGTCGGCGAACCGCTCATAGAGCACCGACGGCACGACGGTGGCGGCATCGCCCCACGCCGCTGCGGCCGGGCCCTCCGGGCGGCGCAGCACGTCGGGCACGACGAAGGGCACCGACCCGTCGGGCTGCTGGTCGGCGGCGAGGTCGGCAAGCCACGACGTGAGGAACCCGGCGCAGTCGGCCAGGAACGCGGCCGTGGGGGCGAAGACCTGGATGTCCCCGGTCCAGCCGAGCCGCTCGTCACGCTGGGGGCAGTCGGTGGGGACGTCGAGGAAGTTGCCGCGCATGCTCCGCACGACGTTCGCGTGCAGCGTCTCGACGTCTGGTGCGGAGCAGGCGAACGTGCCGGTTGGCCGCAGGTCCGAGCTGAGCACCACGGCCGTGGCCGACTCCACCTGCTCCTCGCTCACGCCCTCCAACTCGGCGTAACGGAACCCGTGGAAGGTGAGGGACGGCGTCAGCTCGGCGGTCTCTCCCGCGAGCACGTACTCGTCGGTCGCCTTCGCCGAGCGCAGCGGGCGCACACCCAGCTCGCCGTGTTCGAGCACCTCCGCGTGCCGGACGACCACCCGCCGGCCCTCGGCGCCGCCGCGCACGCGCAGCCGTACCCAGCCGACGACGTTCTCCCCGAAGTCGGCGAGCAGCCGTCCCGAGGGCGAGCGCGAGAGCGACACGGCCGGCACCTCGGCCACCGAGCGGACCGGCGGGCCGGCCGGCGGGACGAGCCGCCCGAGGTCCTCGTCGAGCACGTCCACCGGCTCACCGTGGGCGTCGGGAACGAAACGCAGGTCGGTGATCTGCCCGTCGTAGAGGTCGTCGGCGAGCACCCCGCTCGCCACCGCCGTCCACGTCTCGTCGGTGCCGAACGTGCGGACGGTCCCATCGGTGAGCGTGACCTCCAGCTGGGCCAGCGCGGCGAGCCGGTCGCCGTAGTGCGCCCGGCGCCCGCCCCAACCGAGCCGCCCGCGGTACCAGCCGTTGCCGAGCAGCACCTCGACCGAGTTCGCGCCCTCGCGCAGCAGCCCCGTGACGTCGTGGGTGCGGAAGCGCAGGCGGGAGCCGTAGGACGTCCAGCCGGGCGCGAGCTCCTCGTCCGTGACGCGCACCCCGTTGATCGTCGTGACGTGCAGGCCGAGCGCGGTGACGTGCAGCCGCGCCCTGACGATCTCCCCTGCGACCGCACCGGTCAGCTCCACGCCGCCGCGGACGATCGGCGCCGGCTGCTCGATCCCGCCCAGCGTCCGCGGCGAGACGAAGCGGGCGGTCCAGTCGAGCGGGTCGAGCAGGGTGGTCTCGACGGGTGCCGGCTCGCTCCACCCGCTCCAGTCCTCGCCCGCACCGGCCACCCGGACCCGCACCGACCCCCTGGCCCGGGAGCCCAGCGCCGGGAAGGGCCACGGCACGAGCACCTGCTCGGGGGACTCGACCCGGTCGACGCTCGTTGCGCCGGTGTCGGCGTCGGTCAGCTCGAGCTCGTAGATGGCCTGCGCGTAGCCCTCGGGTGCGGCCGGCACCTGCCACGACAGGCGCGGAGTGCCCGTGCCGAGCCCGAATCCCGAGGTGGCGTGCTCGTACCGCACGGGCGCCGGCCGGATGGTCGAGAACTGGTCGGGCATGAGATCTTCCTGCCTGTATGAAACGTTTCATACGCTGCTCGTGGAATCTAACGATTGCCACATCGGGGCGTCAACCTCCAGCGGAAGTCGGACCCGCTCACACGACTTGCGGACTGGCCTGTGCGCAGAACCCCGCCTTGACTGCGATCTACCCCACCTCGGAGCTGAAACGAGTCAATCGGGAGGTCCTACGCGGGACCACGAAGTCCGTTCGGGGTCGGGCTCGCCATGACGGTGGCCAGCGCGCCTCCCCCACGACGATCGCTCCCGCCGGCCCGCCCGCGTCGTCCCGGAGGGGCTGCTACGGATGGACGACGCGTACCGCCAGGCGGCCTGATGTCCCCCGGCGACAACCAGTGGCGTGGGAACGAGGTTTCACGCCACTAGACTCCGGAACGGCAGGGCTCGCGGCGGCACATCCCACGGGCCGCGGGATCGGCGGGAGGCGGCGCTCGTGAGACCGGGGACGAGCCCACGGGGCACCCCGAGCATGAAGGACGTGGCCCTCCGCGCGGGCGTCTCGCTCGGCACCGTCTCCAACGTGCTCAACCGTCCCGAGCTGGTCAGCGAGCCGACCCGGCGCCGCGTGCTCGACACGATCGAGGTGCTCGGCTTCGTGCGCAACGAGTCGGCCCGCCAGCTGCGCGGCGGCGGCAGCCGCACCCTCGCCTACGTCGTGCTCGACACGTCCAACCCGTTCTTCACCGACGTCGCCCGCGGTGTCCAGGAGGCGGCGGACGCCGCGGGGCTCGCGCTGTTCCTCTGCAACAGCGGCGAGGACGCCGCCCGGCAGGCCGGGTTCCTCGATCTGCTGGAGCAGCAGCGGGTGGAGGGCGTGCTGATCACCCCGGTCGACGCGGACGAGCCGCGGATCGCCGCGCTCGCCCGGCGCGGCACCCCCGTGGTGGTGGTTGACCGGGGCGCGGGCCCGGACCGGTGCTCGGTCACGGTGGACGACGTGCTCGGCGGCGACCTCGCCGCCACCCACCTCCTGGAGACCAGCCACCGGCGCATCGCGTTCGTCGGCGGCCCGCGGGCGATCGGGCAGGTCACCGACCGCATCACGGGCGCCGGGCAGGCCGTGGCGCGGGTGCCGGGGGCCGAGCTGACCGTGCTGGAGACGGCCGCCTTGAACGTCGCGGAGGGCCGCCGGGCCGGGGAGCGACTGGCCGGGCTGCCCGCCGCGCGCCGCCCGACCGCCGCGTTCTGCGCCAACGACCTGCTCGCGCTCGGGCTGCTGCAGCAGATGGTGCGCCTGGGCCTACGGGTGCCCGACGACCTCGCGATCGTCGGCTACGACGACATCGAGTTCGCCGAGGCCGCCGCCGTGCCGCTGACCTCGGTCAGCCAGCCACGGCAGCTGCTCGGCCGCACCGCGGCCCAGCTGCTCCTCGCCGAGGCGCGCGGGCCCGGCGACCACGAGCACCAGCAGGTGGTGTTCGCCCCCGAACTGGTGGTGCGTGCCTCCACCAGGCTCCTGTCGGCAAGGACCCCCACATGAAGATCGCCCTTTTCGTGACGTGTCTGGCCGACACGCTCTTCCCCGACGTCGGCAAGGCGACGGTGGCGCTGTTGGAGCGGCTGGGGCACGACGTGGAGTTCCCCTCCGCGCAGACCTGCTGCGGCCAGATGCACACCAACACCGGCTACCAGCGTGAGGCCCTCCCGCTCGTGCGCCACCATGTCAAGGTCTTCGAGCCCTACGACGCGGTCGTCGCGCCGTCGGGGTCGTGCGTGGGGTCGGTGCGCCACCAGCACGCGATGGTCGCCGCGGCGGCAGGCGACGAGGCCCTGGCGGCCCGCGCCGAGGCCGTGGCGGCTCGGACCTACGAGCTGTCCGAGCTGCTCGTCGACGTGCTCGGCGTCGAGGACGTGGGCGCGTACTACCCGCACCGGGTCACCTACCACCCCACGTGCCACTCCCTGCGCATGCTGCGGGTCGACGACAAGCCGCTGCGGCTGCTGCGCCACGTGCGGGGCATGACGCTCATGCCGCTACCCGAGGCCGACCAGTGCTGCGGGTTCGGCGGCACGTTCGCGCTGAAGAACGCCGACACCTCCACGGCGATGCTCGCGGACAAGATGCGCAACGTGCTCGACACCGGCGCCGAGGTCGTCTCGGCGGGCGACTCGTCGTGCCTGATGCACATCGGCGGCGGCCTCTCCCGGCTGCGGAGCGGCACCCGCACGGTCCACCTGGCCGAGATCCTGGCGAGCACGTCGTGAACGTTCCGCCGAATGGAAGCAAAGCCACTTTCACGCCGGCACGTTGCAGCAAGATCGCTCTGCTGCAACCAGGGCGGGCCCGACCCAGCGAGGCGACGCGATGACCACCTTCCTCGGGGTGCCGGCCCCCCGCGGCGTCGGGCACCTACGCGGCGAGAAGTCGTTCCCGGACGCCGCGCGACAGGCGCTGGCGGACTCTCAGCTGCGCCGCAACCTCGGCCACGCCACCCGGACCATCCGCAGCAAGCGCGCGTCCGTCGTCGCCGAGCTGGACGACTGGGAGCAGCTGCGGCTCGCCGGCTCCGCCCTGAAGGCGGCGACGATGGCCCGGCTCGACGAGAACCTGGAGCGGCTGGAGCGGTCGGTCACTGCCCGCGGCGGCGTCGTGCACTGGGCCCGGGACGCGAACGAGGCCAACTCGATCGTCACGCGGCTGGTCCAGGAGACCGGCGAGCGGGAGGTCGTCAAGGTCAAGTCGATGGCCACGCAGGAGATCGGGCTCAACGAGGCGCTCGAGGCCGCGGGCATCGCGGCCCACGAGACCGACCTCGCCGAGCTCATCGTCCAGCTCGGCGGCGACCAGCCCAGCCATATCCTCGTACCCGCCATCCACCGCAACCGAGCGGAGATCCGCGAGATCTTCCTGCGCACGATGCCGGACGTCGACCCCGGGCTGACCGCCGAGCCGCGCCGGCTCGCCATGGCCGCCCGCGCCCACCTGCGCGAGCGGTTCCTGCGCGCGAAGGTCGCGATCTCCGGCGCCAACTTCGGGGTCGCCGACACCGGCACGCTGCTCGTCGTCGAGTCCGAGGGCAACGGGCGTATGTGCCTCACGCTGCCCGAGACGCTGATCACCGTGATGGGCATCGAGAAGGTCGTGCCCACCTGGCAGGACCTCGAGGTGTTCCTCCAGCTCCTGCCGCGCTCCTCCACCGGCGAGCGGATGAACCCCTACACATCGGCGTGGACGGGTGTGACGCCCGGCGACGGGCCGCAGGCGTTCCACCTCGTGCTGCTCGACAACGGCCGCACCGCCGCGCTCGCCGACGAGCTGGGCCGCAGCGCATTGCACTGCATCAAGTGTTCCGCCTGCCTCAACGTCTGCCCCGTCTACGAGCGCACCGGCGGGCACGCCTACGGGTCGGTGTACCCCGGGCCGATCGGCGCCGTGCTCTCGCCGCAGCTCACGGGGGTCGAGGACAACGCGTCCCTGCCCTATGCCTCGAGCCTGTGCGGGGCGTGTTTCGACGCCTGCCCGGTGCGCATCGACATCCCGTCGCTGCTGGTGAAGCTGCGGGCCAGGCACGTGGACGAGCAGCGGAAGCGGCGCGTGCCCACCCCGGAGGCCGTGGTGATGGCGGCGGCCGCCTGGGTGATGGCCGATCCCAAACGGTTCGCCGCGGCGGAGAAGGCGTCGCGGGCCGGGCGGCTGCTCGGGCGGAAGAGTGGCCGGATCTCCGCGCTCCCGCCGCCGCTCTCGGCGTGGACGGCGAGCCGCGACGCCCCTCGTCCCCCGGCCAAGACCTTCCGGGAATGGTGGGCCCGCGAAAGGGGCGAACGTGACAACCGCTCGTGACGAGATGCTCGGCCGGATCAGGGCGGCCAACGCCGCGGCCGGGCACCCGGCGCCGCCGGACGTGCCGCGCGACTACCACCGCAAGGGCGAGCACCCGCCCGGCCACCCGGCGCTGATCGAGCTGTTCCGTGACCGGCTCGTCGACTACAAGGCCACCGTGATCGACGCCCCCGCCGACGGGGTGGCGGCCGCGGTGGCCACGGCGCTGGTGGCGTTCCCGGGCCGGGTGGTGGCGGCGCCGGAGCTGCCGGCCGAGTGGCGGGCCGACGGACCCGACTGGGCGCCCGACGACGGGTCCCTCTCCCCCGCCGAGCTGGACACCTCCGCCGCGGTGGTCACCGCGTGCGCCGCGGCCTGCGCGACCACCGGCACCATCGCCCTCGACGGATCACCCGACCAGGGCAGGCGCGCGATCACCCTCGTGCCCGACGTGCACGTCTGCGTCGTGCGCGCCGAGCAGGTCGTGCAGACGGTGCCGGAACTGCTCGCGGCGCTCGACCCGCGCCGGCCGATCACGTTCGTGAGCGGGCCGTCGGCCACGAGCGACATCGAGCTGGAACGCGTGGAGGGCGTGCACGGCCCCCGCACGCTGATCGTGGTTCTGGCGGGCTGATCCCGCGCCCGAAACGTCAGCCTGTCCGCCGGGCCACCAGCCGGGCGATGCTTTCCCGCGTCTCCGCTGTGAGGCCGGGCGTGGGCATCCGCATCGTCGCCGTGCCCACACCCATCAGCTCCAGCGCGTACTTGAGCCCGGCGATGCCGCCGCCGAGCGCGGCCTTCACCTCGTCCGCCCCGGCCTGAGCCGCCCGCTCGGCCTCCGCGTCGCCGGCCGCGAGGGCGTCGGCGAGCGCGGCGAAGGGCTCCGGGAACACCGACGCCAGCGACGCCACCACACCCCGCCCGCCTGCCCGTGCCACGGCCGGGAGCTCCGTGTCCGCCCCGGCCCACAGCACGGCGTCTTCCGGCAGCGCGGCGACGAAGTCCGGCAGGCGGTCGGCGACCGAGCCGCTCAGCTTGGCGCCGGCGAGCCCGATCTCGGCTGCGAGAGCCGCGAACCCAGCGGCGTCGGCGGGCACCCCGGTGCGTTCCGGGAACAGGTAGCCGTACACGCGGGCGCCGTCGGCGACCTCCGCGACGGCGCTGAAGTGCCTGCTGACCGCCGTCGCGTCAACCGCCAGGAAATAGGGCGTGATCACGGCGAGCCGTCGCGCGCCCGCCGCCACCGCGTCGCGGGCGAGCGCGACGGCGTCCCGGGTGGCGGCGGCGCCGACGTGGACCACCACCTGCTCCGGCCCGAACGCGTCGAGCGCGATACCGAGAAGCCGGGAGCGCTCGGGAAGACCCAGCCCGGGAAACTCCCCCGTGGTGCCTGCGACGAACACCGCGTCGACGCGCCCGGCCAATCCGCTGAGCAACGCTTTGTTCGCGCGCGCATCCAGCTCGCCGTCGGCGTCGAGCAGGGTGGGTGTGGCGGCGAGGACGTCTGCGCGTCGGGTGGATGAGGCCATGCGGCGACTCTAAGACTCCAACCGCGCTCGGGAGGCGTCGACCGGGTCGGTGAGCCAGCAGTAGTTCGACGGCCGCAGCCGCATGGCGTGGAGCACGACAACGGGGTCGCCGGGCGCGACCACCACCTCCAGCAGGTCGCGTCGCGCCGTGAGGCCGATGTGCAGTTCGACCTCGCCCTGCGCCACGGTGCGAAGCGGCGCCGCGAGCACGCGCCGGATCTCGTCAGGCGCGATGCCGTGCTTACGCGCGCTCCGGGTCAATCGCACTCCCCGATGCTACGGACAACCCTTCGTCATCGCGCACGCACCACCCGTGACAATTCCGCGAAATCCCTGGTACCGCCTGCCGAACGGCTCACAGGATGTCCCCGCTGGTTGCGATTGTCCGGTATTTTCCGTGGAAACTGCACTGTGCTCTTCGGGGGGTGGTGTGATGGCGTGGTGGTCACGCGAGGGTCGCGGCAGCGCTGCACGCCTCCAGGAAGGCGTCCAGGATCTGGCCGCGCGGCACTCCGACGCGGTCGCACGATCCGCGGCCGGTCGCCACGACGAGGCCGTGCCGCTGTTCGAGCAGGCGCTCGAGGGCTGCCGGGCCACACTCGGCCCGGACCACCCGGACACCCTTACCGTCGCGGGCAACCTGGGCGTCACGTGCACGGCCGCCGGGCAGTTCCGCATGGGAATCGACCTGCTCAGCGCCAACCTCTCCGATCGCGTCAGGGTCTTCGGTGACGACGACCCGCGCACCCTCACCGCCGCCGACGCCCTCGCAACGGCCTATCGGTTGGCGGGCAATCTGGACGACGCGCTTGCGCTGTCCGGCCGTGTCACGGCCGAACGCAGGCGCACCCTCGGCCCGGCCCACCCCGACACCCTCACCTCGCGCATGGGCATGGCGCTCGCGCGCGGCGCCACGGGCGACGTCGAGTCGGCGCTCACCCTTCTGAAAGCGGCGTTGAACGACTCTGAGCAGGTCCACGGCCCCCGCGACGGGCACACAATCGCGCTGCGTGGCAACGTCGGGGCGTGCCAGGCCGTGCTCGGCCGGGAGAGAGACGCGGCCGCCACGTTCGAGCGCGCGGCCGTCGACGCCTCCGTGCTGTACGGCCCCAAGCACCCGTACACGGTCGCCCTCCAGGAGGACATGGCGAATACGTCCGACGCGGATCGGTTTGTCATCGCGGGGTCGGCAATTTCGGCCTGATTCAGCGCCGCCGTAATTCGCAAAGCATTGCTAATCGGCTCGCGGGGGCTTCCTTCCGGATCCGCGCAACCCGGATCCGCGCAACGCGGCCAACAACTCCTCCTCCACCGCGGCGAACCGGGCCGAGGTGATCATCTCCACGGTGCGCGGGCGCGGCAGGTCGACCAGCACCTCCTGCTGCACGTACGTGGGCCGCGGCGCGAGCACCACCACGCGGTCGGAGAGGAACACCGCCTCCCGGATGTCGTGGGTGATCAGCAGAACGGTCCAGCCGTAGCCGGCGCGGACGCCTTCGAGCCACGTCTGCATGTCGGTGCGGGTGAGCGAGTCCAGCGCGCCGAACGGCTCGTCGAGCAGGAGCACCGCCCGGTCCTGCACGACCGTGCGTAGCAGCGCGGCCCGCTGCCGCATCCCTCCCGACAGCTCGTGCGGGCGGGCCGTCTCGAAGCCGGCCAGCCCGAACGGCGCGAACAGGGGCCGGGCCCGCTCCCGCGCCGCCTTCTTCGACATCCCGGCCACCTCGAGGCCGAGGGTCGTGTTGTCGAGCACCGTGCGCCACGGGAACAGCAGGTCCCGCTGCGGCATGTACGCGAAGGGTTCGACGCGCCCGGTGGTGTCCTCGCCGTCGACGATCACGCGCCCGGCGTCGGGGCGCTCCAGCCCGGCGATCACGTCGAAGAGCGTGGACTTGCCGCACCCACTCGGCCCGATCACCGAGACGAACTCCCCCGGCGCCACGTCGAACGCCACCCCGTCGAGCACCGGGAGCCCGGGGTAGGTCTTGTGGAGTCCGTCGAGGACCAGCTTTCCCTCAGACATCGCTCGACTCCGAGTTGCTCTCGCGGGTGCGCCACGGCACGACGAGCCGTTCCACCGCGTACGTCAGCGCGAACAGCGCCACCGACAGCAGCGCCGTCACGACGACCGCGGCGAGCACCAGGTCGGTACGGAAGGAGTTGCGCTGCAGGCTCATGAAGATGCCCAGCCCGGCCGTCGCGCCGACGTACTCCGCGAAGATCGCGCCGGTCACGGCGTAGGTGATGCCGATTCGCAGCGACGTGAAGAAGCGGGGCAGCGCACCGGGCAGGCGCACGTAGCGGAACTGCTTCCAGCGGGATGCGCCCATGCTGCGCAGCAGGTTGGTGGCCTGCCGGTCGGTGGCCGCGAACCCCTCGATGAGCCCGACCGCCACCGGGAAGAACGTGACGAGCGTGATCACCACGACTTTCGGGAGCAGCCCGAACCCGAACCAGATGATCAGCAGTGGGGCGATCGCGATGATCGGCAGCGTCTGCGACGCAACGAGCAGCGGCATGAGCGCGCGCCGCAGCCACGGGGAGAAGTCCACGGCGATCGCGAGTGCCCAGCCGAGCACCAGCGACACCGAGAACCCGACGGCGGTCACCTGCAGCGTCGGCACGGTGTTGGCCCAGATCTGGTCGCGGAACGCCCAGCCCTGCTCCACCACCCGCAGAGGCGAGGGCAGCACCTGCGGCCGCACCCCGGCAGCCGTGACGTACCACTGCCAGGCCACCAGCGCGACGGCCACGAGCAGCAGCGGCGGCGCCACCCGGCGCAGGGTCCGCACCATGGTCAGGAGACCGGGGCGAGGTAGTCGTTGGTGAACCAGGTGGAGAAGTCGGGCCGCTGGGTGAGCGGGCGGCCGTCCGGGCCGGTGAGGGCCCCGGAGTCGAACACCCAGCCCGAGTAGCCCGCCCACTTCTCCGGCGTCTGCACGCCGACGCGCCCCGACTCGTCACGCAGGAACTGCGCGCTCAGCATCTCCTGGCTGCGTGTCACGAGCTCCGGCTCGGTGAACGCTCCGGGGTTCGCGTCGGTGAGAAGTTTCGCGCCAAGGGCGGGGTCGTCGGCGGCGAGCTGGTAGCCGCGCTGCGCGGCCTGCACGAACCGCGCCGCGGCGTCCGGGTTGGCCTGCAGCCACGGGCTGTTGCCGATGAGCAGGACGTTATAGGCGTCCGGGAAGCCGTAGTCGGTGTAGGCGAAGGTCTTGAGCGGCTGCCCGCGCATCCCGGCCTCGATGCCCTCCCACGCCACGAACGGCTCGGTGAAGTCGACCTGGCCCGCGTACAGCGCCTCGTAGGCCGCCGTGCCCAGCACCACGGTGGAGAAGGTGCCGGTGCCGCCCGCGTCCTTGATGACGGCCCGCATCTTCGGCCCCTCGTAGGCCGCGCCGAACCCGCCGTAGGTCTTGCCGTCGAGGTCGCGCGGTGAGGTGATGTCGGTGCGGTCGGCGCGGACGGCGATCTCCGTGGCCCAGTGTTGCAGCACGGCCATCACCGACGTGATGTCCGCACCGGCGGCCTTGGAGAAGGTGAACGAGTCCTGGAAGGAGATGCCGAAGTCGGCCGCTCCGGACGAGACGAGCGTGTCCGGCGAGGTGTTGTTGTACGGGAGGAACTGCACGTCCAGCCCGGCCTGGCGGAACCAGCCCTCCTGCTGCGCGACGAACAGCCCGGTGTGGTTGGTGTTGGGCGTCCAGTCGAGGGCGACGCGGATCGGCCGGCCCGCGCCTCCGCCGTTACCGGTCCCGCCCGCGGAGCAGCCGGCGAGCACGAACGCCAGGACGGCGCCTAGGACGGCCAGTACGCGGGGTACACGAAGGGAACTCATGTTCCTCCCTACGCCGGAATTAACCGGGTCAGGTTCGAACGGTCGGCGGCCGGTCCTGCCGCCCTCTCAGCCTCGGAACGAGGGCTCCCGCGGGTCGGGAAAAGGATAGACCTTCACTTCGGCACGTGCCACGCAGCCACCGCCACGCTTGGCAGCCCCGGGAGCTCCAGCGGATGGTCCGGCACCCAGGCTCTGCACACACATGCGCACCGGGACGCCCGTGAGATGAACATCAGAGCTGTTAGAAGCAAGATCAACAGCTCTGGTGCGAACCTCACGGGCAGGGCGCCGCAACTGGACGCGTCCGTGTGTGCAGAGCCTGGTGGGAGTTCAGGCCCGCCCGAGCATCGTCCCCCGGGTCGGGCCGTGAAACGCCCGCGGCGTCGGCGCCGAGCACTCCCCCGTGCGTCGTGTCCTGATCATCCTGATCGCCCTGTCCGCCCTGCTCGCCGCGACGGCGTGCACCGGATCGTCCCGCTCCAGCCGCTGCTCGGGCAGCAGCTGCACGATCAGCCTCACCGGCGAGCAGACCGTCGACGTCGAGTTCGGCACCTTCGAGCGGAGCCTGCGGGTGGCGCCGATCGAGCCGGCCAACGTGACGGTCTCGGCGCGCGGCGAGCAGGCGCGGCTGGCCGTCGGCCAGACCGGGGTGGTCGGCGGGCTGGCGGTGACCCTGACCTCGGTGAGCGGCCGCGACGTCGGCCTGGAGGTGCGGCGCCGCTGAGGGGCGGTACCAGCGAGATCCGGCCGGGCCCCGGTCAAGCGCGGGTCAACATCCAGTCGCCGGAGTTGATGGCGAACTCCTTGTCCGGGCCAAGCCATCGGCCGGTCATCGAGCGGCCTGCCGGGTCGAGCACGAGCTGCATGATCCCGTGGTACACCGCTCCTCGGTAGTAGCCGTCGGTGGCCGTTCGTTCGGTCCACGAGCCGGTGACGAGCAGGCCGTCGGTCCGCAGGTCCAGCTCGATCATTCCGGTGCCGTTCGGCTCGCTCCGTCCGGTCAACCGGTCTCCCTCGGAACGCAAGCGGACCCGGTGGCTGCCCTCGAACTCCTCGGCACGGCCGGTGCTGAAGAAGCGATAGCTGCTGCGCCAGAGCCCGGCCAGCTCGGACGGCTTCGGGCCAGTTCCCATTGCCGCCACTGGAGTTGTGCTGGACCGGCCCGCGGCCACCGCTGTGGCGGTGCTCAGCTTGAGGAGCAACGCGCGCCGCTGCTCTCTGGGCAGGCGCTCAGCCCAGTGATCCATGCTGCGGGACAACTCGTCGAGTTCGAGGTGACCGACCTGCCACGCCAGCGTTCCCGACTCGGCGTCCCCTGCCTCGGCTGACTCGTAGTCGTCCGCAGACCGGTGCTCACCCCAACGAGAAAGAAGATCGGCCACGTTGCACTGGTAGAGCTGGGCGAGGCGATCGAGCACGGCGAGGGACGGTGCGTGCCCGGTGGGGCCGGGCCAGTTCTCCCAGGACGAGAACGTCTTGAAGTTCTTCGGATCATCGGGCCACGCAGCGGTCCATGCCGCGGCTGCGTCTGCCTGTCCCCACCCGTGGGCGAGGCGCATGGCGACCAGCGCCTTGAGGCCGTAGCGGTCCTGGAGCGCGGTACCGATCGCGATCCACGTGCGACCTTCGGCCCGGAGGGATGCGGCTCGTTCGAGCTGTTCCTGGCGGCGGGCCGACCGGGCCGTCATGGCCGGAAACGCTACTCCCGGCCGGAGGCGGAGTCACCAAAAGGGTTCGCCTTGCTACGGGATGTTCACCAGCCCGCGCTCGCCCGAATCTGTGCACAGCGTCTGGGGCGCAACCCCGACGTGAGAGACCCGCTCCGTGGAAGGGCACAGACGTGGCAACGGCGGACACTGATCCGATCGACGACGGCACCGGGCGGTGCAGGGTCTGCTCGGGCGGGGCGCAGACTGGCCGCCTGCGGTGGCCGTGCAGGCTTCACGACTGCGCGATCCGGGCCCGACGCGCGCAGGCATCTCAGCAGGCGGCGGGCTGAGTCGTGTACTGGCATTACGCGACCCCCGTCACCGAACAGTTCGGCGCCGGGCTCACCCACCAGGTGTTCGACGTCCACGCGGCGAACCGCTTGGACGGTCATCTGGTTCGTGCGGTCTGCGGCCGGCTGATCACCCCGGCCCCCATGAGCGAGCCGAGCGGCAGACCCTGCCCGGCCTGCGCGGTGAGGCTCGAGGGACCGACGTCGTTGCACCGGGAACCCACCACCACGTTCCCGGGTCTCCGGCCGGGACTGCGGAGACTGCGCTCGATCCTTCGACGCCGCCCCCATGACGAGTGAGCAGCCGCAGTCAGACCGCGCCCAGCACCGGCTCGAACGCCAGCTCGGCCGCGCCCACCACCTTGGCGTCCCGGCCCAGCGGGCTGGTGACGATCCGCGTGCCGCCGACCGCGCGGCTCACCAGGCTGCGCTCGTGCACGACGGCCCGCACGTGGTCGACGACGGCGGGTGGGAGCGCGGTGAAGAGGTCGCCGAGCACCACCAGCTCGGGGGCCATCACGTTCACCACTGTGACGAGCCCCGTGCCGAGCCAGTCGGCGAACTCGTCGAGCGGGCCGGGCAGCGGGGCCGTGGCGAGCGATCGCAGCTCGGCCACGACCACCCCGCGCGGGGTGGTCTCCGGCAGGCCCAGCGCCCGGCAGACCGCGGCCTCCCCCACCTCGGTCTCCCAGCACCCCCGGGAGCCGCAGTAGCAGGGCCGCCCGCCGGGCCGCACCATGATGTGCCCGATCTCGCCGACGTACCCGCGGGTGCCGCGCAGCGGTCGCCCGCCCGCGATCACCCCGCCGCCGACGCCGCGGTCGGCGGAGATGTACACGAGGTCGTCGACGCCGCGGGCGTCGCCCCGGACGTGCTCGGCGAGCGCGCCCAGCTCGGCGTCGTTGGCCACCTGCACCGGCATCCGCAGCACCGACGCCAGGCGCGTGCCGAGCGCGATGTCCTTCCAGCCGAGGTTGGGTGCCTCGTGCACGAACCCGTCGTCGCGCCGCACCACACCCGGCACGGACACCCCGGCGCCGAGTGCGGTGACCGCGAGCTCATCGGAGAGCAGCTGGGCCGACTCGGCGACGTGGGTGATCACCTCGCCCGGCGTGCGGGTGCGGTGGTGGAGGTTCCAGCTGTGCCTGCCGAGCACCTGCCCGCCGATGCCGACCATCGACATCGCGACCTGCTCGACACGCACGTCAACGGCCAGTACGACGGCGGAGGACGGCTCGGGGAGCACCATGAGCGAGGGCCGACCGGCCCCGTTGCGCTGGGTTGGCACCGCCTCGGTGACGACCCCGGCTTCCGCCAGCCCGTCGACGACGGCCTTGATCGTGCTGCGGTTGAGGCCCAACTCGGACGCGAGGGTCGCCCGCGTGCAGGGCCCCTCCACGTGCAGCCTGCGCAGCAGGGCGGCACGGTTGTGCCGCCGGGCCTCGTCGGGCCGGGCGCCCGCGGTGGCGGCGGGCGAACCGCCGCCACCCTCACCCCCCCAGGTGCGACTCACCTGCCGGCGACCGCCGAGCGCCGCCGGGAGAGCACGTCCACGCCGGCCGCCATCAGCAGCACGACACCGTTGACGAGGAACACGACCGACGCGGGCTGGCCGAGCAGGCCGAGGCCGTTGTTCACGGTGGCGAGCACGGCGCCACCGATCACCGCGTTGCTGATCCGCCCACGGCCACCGAACAGCGACGTGCCGCCGATGACCGCGGCTCCGACAGCGAAGAGCAGCGTGTTGCCGCCACCGGCGCTCGGCGACACCGAGCCGACCTTCGACGAGTAGACGATCGCGCCGACCGCCGCGAACGCGGCCGAGATGACGAACACCGCAGCCCGGATGCGCACCACGTTGATGCCGGCCCGGCGCGCCGCTTCGCGGTTGCCGCCCACGGCGTAGACGTGCCGGCCGAAGCGCGTGCGGTCGAGCACGTACGTGCCCGCCACGAGCAGCACGAGCACGATCGGCACCACGTACGGCACACCGGCGATGGCGACCTGGCCGGGCGAGCGATCGAGAGTCAGCAGGTAGGTGGCCACCGCGGCGAGCACGACGACGGCGCCGATCTTGAGCAGGACGAGCCCGGTGGGCTGCGCGACCAGGCCCAGCCGCCGCCGGGACGCCTGCCGGTTGAGCAGCACGGCCGCGTACCCGCCTGCCGCCACCACGAACAGCAGCCAGCTGCCGAGTGTGGAGAGGTTGCCGTTGGCCACCGCGTTGATCACCGGGTCTCGCAGTCCGAGCGTGCCGCCGTCGCCGATCAGCTGCAGGATCACACCCTGCCATGCGATGAACAGCGCAAGCGTCACGACGAACGACGGCATACCCGCCTTGGCGACGAGGAAACCGGTGAGGCAGCCGATGACCACCCCGACGCAGACGGCAAGCAGCATCTCCAGCCACGGGTTCGGTGGGAACCCGACGAGCAGGAGCACCAGCCCCAGCGCGGAGACGACGGCTCCCGCCCAGATCCGCAGCAGCAGCGCCAGCACCACCGCGACCAGCACCACCGCGGCGAACATCAGGAACACCGGCGTACCCATCGCGCCGAGCAGGTTGCCGCCCGACACCAGGTGAAGCGCCATCACCGCCGCGGCGAGGCCGGACGCCGTGCCGGCCGCCAGGTCGATCTCCCCGGTGAGCAGCACGAACACCAGGCCCATGGCGATGATCGTCTGGCCTGCGCCCTGCTGGAGCAGGTTCGCCAGGTTGAGCAGGCTCGGGAACGTGCCGCCCGAGTCCAGCACCGTGAACAGGATGAACAGCGCGAGGAGACCCAGCAGCGCGGGCAGCGAGCCCAGCTCGCCGTTGCGCAGGTTGACGACGTACCCGCGCAAGGCCTCGGCCGTGGTGCGCGCGGTCGTGTCGATGCCGAAGTCGGCAGAGCGCGCCGACGCGGGGGCCGCGCGTTCCGCGGCCGACGGCGGACTCTCGGGCTCGGGTGCAGCCGCCGTGCCGACCGGGGCGTCGGTCTCCGCCATCGGGCTCTTCTCCTTCTGGGCCGACTCTTCCGGTGCCATCAGACCGTCACCGTCTCGGGTCGCTGCAGGCCCAGCTCACCCGACCGGCCGGAGGTGATCAGCTCGACGGCCTGGGTCTGGGTGACGTCCTTCGTGGGCACCTGGGCGACCATCCGGCCCAGGTACAGGGTGGCGATGCGGTCGGAGACCTCGAAGACGTCGGCCATGTTGTGGCTGATGAGCACGACGGCGAGGCCCTGCTCGGCGAGCCGCCGGATCAGGTCGAGCACCTGCCGGGTCTGGGCGACGCCGAGCGCGGCCGTCGGCTCGTCGAGCAGCACGACCTTGGAGTCCCAGAGCACGGCCTTCGCGATCGCGACCGTCTGCCGCTGGCCGCCGGACAGGGCGGCCACCGGCATCCGCACCGACGTCACGGTGCGCACCGACAGCGACGCCAGCGTCCGGCGCGCCGCCTGCTCCATGTCGGCCTCGTCGAGCAGCCACGAGCGGCCGCGCTCGCGGCCGAGGAACATGTTCTGGACGATGTCGAGGTTGTCGGCCAGCGCGAGGTCCTGGTAGACGACCTCGATGCCGAGGTGGGCGGCGTCGGTCGGCGCGTTGAGCGTCACCGGCCGCCCTTCGAAGAGCACCTCGCCGCTGTCGATGGGGTGGATGCCCGCGACGCACTTGACCAGCGTCGACTTGCCGGCACCGTTGTCGCCGACCAGCGCGGTGACCTCGCCGGCACGGACCGTGAAGTCCACGTCGTGCAGCACCTGCACGGCGCCGAAGCTCTTGTTCACCCCGCGCAGCTGCAGGATCGGGTCACTCATGGATGTACCTCCGGTGACCGTGGCGGACGCGGGTGCCGCGGGGGGCCCGGCACCCGCGTCCGCTCACGGCATTCTCGTGGGACGGATCGGCCGGGATCAGCCGGCCGAGATGCCGAGCTGCTGGCAGGTGGCCGCCAGGTTGCCGACGCAGATCGCGCTGGCGGGCACGGCGCCGTCGTCCACGACGGTCTTGACGTTGTCCCGGGTGATGAGCTGCGGCTCGAGCAGCACGGACTTGACCTGACGGTTGCCCTTGGGGTCGTCCTCGGTCTGCGTGGCGATCGCGTCGGCAGCGGCGGTGTCACCCGTCGCCAGAGCGGCGGCGAGCTTGGCAGTGGCGTCCGCCTCCTGCTTGATCGGCTTGTAGACCGTCATGGACTGGTCACCGCGCAGGATGGCCTGCAGGCCGTCCGGGGTGGCGTCCTGGCCGGTCACGGCGACCTGACCGGTGAGGCCGTACTTGCCGAGCACCGTGATGATCGCGCCCGCGAGCCCGTCGTTCGCGGCGACGACGCCGTCGACCTTGCCGCCGTTGCCGGTGAGGAGCTGCTCGAAGGTCGTGCCGCCCACCTGGTTGTCCCACTCCGGGATCTTCTGGGACGCGACCAGCTTGAGCTGGCCGGAGTCGTACAGCGGCTTCAGCACCTCCTGCTGGCCGTTGTAGAACAGCGTGGCGTTGTTGTCGGTCGGGGCGCCCTCGATCTCGATGACCTGCGCGCCCTGCTTGTTGCCGAGCGCCTGGACGAGGCCCTCGCCCTGCAGGTGGCCGACCTTGGTGTTGTCGAACGAGACGTAGTAGTCGCTGGTGCCGCCCAGGTTCAGGCGGTCGTAGTCGATTACCGGAATGCCCTGCGCCTTGGCCTTCGCGGCCACCGCCGCGCCTGACTCGCTGCTGATCGAGGCGATGACCAGCACCTTGACACCGCTGGAGATCATGCCGTCGGCAAGCGTGGCGAACTTCTGCTCGTCGCCCTGCGCGTTCTGGATGTCGGCGTCGAGGCCCTCGGCCGCCATCGCCTGGGTGAGCAGCGGCTTGTCGAAGCCCTCCCACCGCGCCGAGCTGGCCGTCTCGGGCAGGATCACACCTACCTTGGTCGCGCCTGCCGGGGCCGCGCTACCCGGGGCCGCCGGGGCGGATGGGGCGGCGGCATTCTGGCCACAGGCGGCCATGGTCAGCACCAGCCCCAGCCCCACGGCCGCGAGCGCGGTTCTCCTGATGCGCATGATCGTCCTTCCACAGCGTTGGGGGTCCAGCCCGCCGGACGCGGGCAAATGTTGTGCCCGACAACGTATGTCGCCATCGCGAGTGGCGCCAAGCACATTGGATCGTTCAAGTAGTGTCTATTGAGTCACGATCTGGTCACGCAGCCCGGAGTTTGTTGCGACTCACCACCACCCGACCCCCTGACCGAGGGCACCCGGACGGGTGCGGCCCGCTACTCCGAGCGCACCACCGACGCGGGGCAGGCGAGAGTTCACCCGGGCGGCCCGCCGTCACCCGGGCGGGCGTTTTCGGCGTCACCGAAGGTGAAAACGACCACTGTCACAGAGCGTCACAGCTATCCCGTTCGGCCCATGGGCGCCTGGCCGTCTTCGTCCCGGGACCGGAGCGCCACGGCAGCGACGACCGCAGCGATCCCGACCGCCTCCCCGAGCGAGGGCACCTGGGCCAGCCCGACGAGCCCCACGACGGTCGCGGTGGCCGGCAGCAGCGCGAGCAGCACGGCGAAGCGGGCCTGCCCGACGCGGCGCAAGACGATCTGGTCGAGCACGTAGGGCACCACGCTGGACAGCACTCCGAGCCCTGCGCCAATCATCAGCACGCCTGGGTCGGCGAGAGCGGCGGTGCTGCTCGGGCCTCCGACGAGGAGCAGCGGAGAGAGCAGCACAGCGGCCACCGCGAACCCGACGGCCATCTCGTCGAGCCCGTTGCCTGCGCTTGCCACCCGCTTGCCGAGCACGATGTAGGCGGCCCACATCGTGGCGGCCGCGAGGGCCCAGACGACCCCGGAAGGGCTCCCTGACCAGCGCACATCCGCGATGAGCAGCACGCCGAGCGCGGCCAGGACAACCGCAGCGACGTCGCGGGGCCTGCGCGACGCGACGGCCGCGACCGCCACCGGCCCGCAGAACTCGATCGCCACGGCCGTGCCGAGCGGGAGTCGCGCGATCGCCTCGTAGAACGCGATGTTCATCAGCGCCGTCGCCAGCCCGAACGCGACCGCCCGCCCGAGCCGGGCTCCGCGCCACCCCGACCGCCTCGGGCGCCGCCACGCGAGCAGGACGAGGGCCGCCCCGATCACTCGCAACATGGCGACAGCGGAAGCCGAAGTGCGATCGAAGAGACCGACTGCGAGGGCGGCCCCGACGTACATCGAGAGCGCCCCCGCGACGAACAGGAAGGGCGCAGGGACCCTCGCGCCCACACTGGTCGTCACGTGCGCCCAGCGTAGTCGGCGCATCGGGAGTGTTAACACACCCCACCTTGCACCTTCACGATCGGCACCGCATCATTCACACGTAGTCAACTGGATCTGCAGGAGTCACCGGAGCGCAACCGCGAAGACCACATCCAGACCACTCGGTCGAACGTGACGGTCGTCGCGACGCGCCCCGGGAACACATGCAGGGGTGCTGTACGTCTGGGAGAGTGGGCGCACCGCGCAAGCGGTCGTCACAGCAAGCGGCCCCGGGCTCGTCCCGGGGTCAGACGGAGGGAGACCGCTATGCAGCCAGGAACCCTGACCCGGCCCGAGTTGACCGCCGCAGACCGCTGTGACCGGTGCGGAGCGGCCGCAAAGGTCCGGGCCGTGTTGCCGTCGGGCGGCGAACTGCTGTTCTGCGGTCACCACGCTCGGGCCCACGGTGACAAGCTCCGTGAACTGGAGATCGACGTTCAGGCAGGCAGTTGATCAGGGCCGGCGGACGCCGGCCCTGATTTTTTTGCAAGCGCCGACGGGGCGGGACCCATCCGGGACCCGCCCCGTTGTCGTGTGCCGGGTCGCCGTGACCTCGATGGGCTGGGGCACTACGGCCGCGGGCGGTAGTGCAGGTAGACCACGCCGTCGTCGTAGGCCTCGCCGGCGGCGAGCGATCCGTCTATCCCTCGTCGGTGACGCAGATCACGGTGGCGACGGCGGACGATACCGACGGGTAAGTTGACGTTAAATGAGTCGATTCACCGTCAGCCGAGCCGATCGAGGTGTCCGAGGTGGATGCGAGCCGTGACCCGAGCCCCACGGTCGACGAGCTGCCGCTCCTGGGCGAGGTGTTCGCGATCGAGCTGGCGAACTCCCACTACCGCGGCGATCACGACGATCTGGACTTCCTGGCCGACGCCGACGCCGTCGCGACCTGGTTCGCACACGCACCCGCCGCGGCCGGCGTCACCGTGCCGCGGCCCCTCCCCACCGACGCGGTGGCGGCGCTGCGCCGGGTGCGCGACGCCACCCGCCTGCTCCTGGGCCAGGCCGCCGACGATCGCCGGTCACCCGCTGCGGCCGGGGCCGCCGAGGTGCTCCACAGCGCGTCGCGGCGCGCAGCCGGGCATCTCGCCCTCGACGTCGGCCACGACGGTGCCCCGGCCTGGCACCTGCATCACGACGGCAGCGACACCGACGTCCTCGTCGCCGCCACGGCGAGCCGCTGCATCCTCTTCCTCGGCGGAGACGACGTGGGCCGGGTGCGTCGCTGCGCTCGCGCCGGCTGCCCGATGTTCTTCGTCCAGCGACACCGCGCCCGCCGCTTCTGCCACGACTCGTGCGCGCACACCACCCGCCAGGCGCGGTACTACCGCTCGATGGTCCGGCCCCGGCGGGCCAGGCCCGCTGACCCGGCCTCCGGCCCCTGAGACCCGCTGACCAGAGGAGCGAACCCGATGTCCTTCGTCACGCGCGCCGACCTCGCCGCCGACCTGCGCAGGCTCGGCCTGCGACCCGGTGACTCCGTGCTCGCCCACGGCGCGCTCAGCAAGGTCGGCCGGCTGCTCAACGGTCCTGACGCGGTGGTCGGTGCGCTGCTCGACGCCGTGTCCCCGGGCGGCACCGTGCTGGCCTACACCGACTGGGACGCGCGGTACGACGAACTCCTCGACGCCGACGGGCGGGTACCGTCGCGCTGGCGCCCGCACGTCCCGCCGTTCGACCCGGCGACGTCCCGCGCGTCCCGTGACAACGGCGCCCTGCCCGAGTTCCTGCGGACCTGGCCGCAGGCCCGGCGCAGCGGCTCGCCGGGCGCGTCGGTCGCGGCCGTCGGCGAGCGCGCCGGCTGGTTCACCACCGACCACCCGGTCGACTACGGCTACGGTCCCGGCTCGCCGCTCGCGAAGCTGGTGGAGGCCGGAGGCAAGGTCGTGATGATCGGCGCTCCCTGGGACACCATGACGCTGCTGCACCACGCCGAGCACCTCGCCGACGTGCCGGACAAGACCGTGATCCGCTACGAGGTCCCGTTCGCCGCCGAGGGTGGTGTCCGATGGCGGATGGTCGAGGAGTTCGACACCGCCGGGCCCGTCGTCGCCTCGCTGCATGACGACTACTTCGCCGACGTCGTCGCGGCCTTCCTCGATGCCGGCCACGGAACACGCGGCACCATCGGCGCCGCGGACAGCATGCTCGTGGACGCGCCGGCGATGTGCGCCTTCGCCGTGCGCTGGCTGGAGCTGCGGTTGGCGAGGGTCCTTGACCGGGCCTAGTCAGTTCACCTAGTCAGTTCACCTAGCGCCAGGAGCGCTGGCGTCTCACCTAGCGCCAGGAGCGCAGCGTCGCGATGCGCTCCTCGAGCTGCTCGATGCTCGCCATCGCCGTCGGCGGGCCGCCGCAGAGCGAGCGCAGCTCGCTGTGGACCACGCCGTGGGGCTTCTTCGTGCGGTGGTGGTGCAGCGCGACGAGGGTGTTCAGCTCCTTGCGCAGAGCCCCCAGACGCTCGCGCACCGACATCTGCGCCCGCTCCGAGGCCGGAGCGGGGGTCGGCGCCACCGGTGCCGCCGCCTGCGCCTTGCGCTGCGAGCGCGTGAGCCACTCCTTCTGGCGCTGATTGAGCAGCGTGCGCACCTGCTCGGGCTCCAGCAGGCCCGGCAGGCCCAGGTAGTCCTCCTCGTCGGCCGAGAACGACGTGCCCTCGTAGATCAGCTGGTCCAGCTCGGCCTGCGCCCCGAGCGCCGTGAACGGCTTCTCGTCCTCACCGGGCTCGTCCTCCTGGCGCTGGGCCTGGGCGAGCAGCTCGTCGTCCCACTTCTCCTCGGCGCGGTGCGGCTTGCCGAGCACGTGGTCACGCTGGGCCTCCAGCTCGCTCGCCAGGCCCAGCAGCACCGGGACGCTCGGCACGAACACCGAGGCCGTCTCCCCCGGCCGCCGCGACCGGACGAACCGGCCGATCGCCTGTGCGAAGAACAAGGGAGTCGAGGCGCTGGTCGCGTACACGCCGACCGCGAGCCGCGGCACGTCCACACCCTCCGACACCATCCGCACGGCGACCATCCAGCGGTCGTCGGACTCGGAGAACCGCGCGATGCGCGCGGACGCACCCTGCTCGTCGGACAGGACGATGACCGGCGGTGTGCCGGTGACCTCGGTGAGGATCGCCGCGTACGCGCGGGCGGTGGTCTGGTCGGTGGCGATGACGAGCCCGCCCGCGTCGGGCATCCCGCCGACGCGGTGGGCGGTGAGCCGCCGGTCGGCCGCCGACAGCACCGCGGGGATCCACTCGCCACTCGGGTCGAGCGCCGTGCGCCATGCGCGCCCCGTCTGCTCCGCCGTCATCGGCTCCCCGAGCCGCGCGGTGATCTCCTCCCCCGCGCTGGTGCGCCAGCTCGACAGGCCCGAGTACGCGAGGAACACCACCGGCCGGACCACGCCGTCGGCGAGTGCCTCCGCGTAGCCGTAGGAGTGGTCGGCGCGGCTGCGCAGGGCGCCCTCGGCGTCGGGAACGTAGTCGACGAACGGGATCGGGTTGTCGTCGCTGCGGAACGGGGTGCCCGTCAGGGTCAACCGCCGGGCGGCCCCGTCGAACGCCTCCTTGACCCCGTCGCCCCACGAGCGTGCGTCGCCCGCGTGGTGCACCTCGTCGAGGATCACCAGCGTGCGGCGGTTGTCGGTGCGGGCCCGGTGCAGCAGCGGGTGGGAGGCCACGCCCGCGTAGGTGACCGCGATGCCGGTGTAGTCCGACGACGTGCCGCCCGCGGAGTTGCGGAACTCCGGGTCGATCGCGATGCCGGCCTGCGCCCCGGCCTGCGACCACTGGTACTTGAGGTGCTCGGTGGGCGTCACCACCGTGATGGCCTCGATCACTCGGTCGGCCAGCAGCTCGGCGGCCACCCGCAGCGCGAAGGCGGTCTTGCCCGCGCCAGGCGTGGCGACCGCGAGGAAGTCGCGGGGCGTCGCGGCGAGGTACCGGGCAAGTGCGCTGCGCTGCCAGGCCCGCAGCGGGCGCGAGGACGGAGCGATCTGCTGGGCCTGGGACACACCACTCCCTGACGTCTCGACTGCGCTCTGACCGGCCCGGCACGGGCGACCCGCTGCATCGCGGCCCGATGCCCCGGGAGCTCTCGCTCCGGGCGTCGCGGTGGGGCCGCGGTCCCTCAGGGGCGTCGATCAGGGTAACCGGCGTGACGGACCTCGGCGCCGGGACCCGCCGGGCGTGCCGATCGGAGCGGGCCGGCGGGCAGCGCAACGCCCGAACGAGCGAACGGGGACTTGCCTCCCGGCCCGTGGGCCGCCCATGCTTCGGCAGGCGGGCCCGCCGGCACGGAGAGGGATCCAGCAGATGAACGACGAGCACCCCGCGCCGCGGCACGCGGGGCGGGAGGCGGCTGAGGCGGCTGAGGCGGCACGGAACGGGACGAGCGCCGGGGCCACCGGGATGCCCCTCCGCGGGCCGAGATCACGTGTACCGGCCGCGCCAGGGCTGCGGCTCGCGGCGGCCCTGGCCGGGAGGCCGTTCACGGTGGCCCGGCGAGGGACCGGGCTGGCCGCTGAGCTGACCCGCATCGGGCTCGGCCGCTCCGCGCTCGCCCCGCCGCCCGACGACCCCCGCTACGCCGACCCCGCGTGGCAGGCGAACCCACTGCTGCGCCGCGCCGTGCAGGTGCACCTCGCCGCGAGCGCCGCCGCGCAGGCCCTCGTCGGCGACGCGCGGCTCGACAGCGACGACGACGAGCGCATGCGCACGGCGATCAGGGTCGTCGCCGCCGCGCTCGCCCCGAGCAACACCCCGCTGAACCCGGCGGCATGGCGGGCCGCGGCCGACACCGGCGGCAGGCTCATGACGGACCTCGCCGACCTGGCCTCCCCGCTGCGGCCGCCCGCGACCGCCGGGCCCGGCCCGTTCGAGGTCGGCACGGACGTGGCCGCCACCCCGGGCGCGGTGGTGCTGCGCACGCCGGTGTTCGAGCTGCTGCAGTACCTGCCACAGACCGAGTCGGTCCGCGATGTGCCCCTGATCGTCGTCCCGCCGCTGCGGGGCCGGTACTACCTCGCCGACCTCGCGCCCGGCCGCAGCATCGTCGAGCACCACGTGCGCGGCGGGCAGCAGGTGTTCGCGATCTCGTGGCGCAACCCCGCCGCCGGGCACTCCGACTGGGACGTCGACACGTACGGCCAGGCCGTCCTCGATGCGATGGACGCGGCCGAGCACGTCGCCCGCACGCCGCGGACGTCGCTGATGGCGTTCGGCTCCGGCGGGACGATCACGGCGATGCTGCTCGGGCACCTCGCGGCGATCGGGGCGCAGCAGCGGGTTGCCACCGTGACGCTCGCCGCCACCGTGCTCGACCGGGAGAATTCCGCGAGCGACCCGCTGGGGTGGCCGGGCCGCGAGGCGGCGGTCGCGCACGGGGCACCCCACATGCTGTTCTGGACCGTCGACCGGACCCGGATGCCCGCGGGCCTGCACCGCCGCCTCTCGGATGTCCTGCGCAACGGGGCGCTGGCCGTGCCGGGGGCGTCGAGCCTGCTGGGGACGCCGCTCGACCTCGCGAAGGTCGATCGCGACTGCTACGTCGTCGCCGGGGTCGGCGACCGGGCCGCCGTGTGGACCGACGTCCATCGCAGCGCGCGCCTGCTCGACGGCGCCTGCAGGTTCCTGCTGGCCGACGGCGGGCAGCTCGGGTCGCTCGTGAGCCCGCCGGGCGAGCCGGGCGCGAGCTTCCGCGCCGCGACGCCGGGCACGATCGCCGCGCCGGCCGGCGCGCCGCCGGACCGCTGGATCGCGCTGCCCGGCACCGAGCAGGGGTCCTGGTGGGACGACCACCTCAGGTGGCTCACGGCGCGCACGGGACCGGACCACGACGCGCCGCCGGAGCTGGGCGGGCGGGGCATGCACGCGCTCGCGCCCGCGCCCGGCGAGTACGTGCTGGAGGTCTGAGCACCCCGTGCGTCAGGCTGCGGCCGGAGGTGGCTTGGCCACCGCGAGCCGGTAGGACGAGTAGCGGGTGCTGCGCATCGTGGTGAGCTCCTCCAGATCGACACCCGCGTCGGTGAACGCCCCGCGGAACTCGTCCTCGTACGTCACCCGGCCGAACTGGATCGTGGTGATGTGCTTGGCCAGCGGCTTGGCCCACTCCAGCAGCGCGGAGCGCCGGTGGTGAAAGGTCTGCGTGCTGAACACCCGCCCACCGGGCGCCAGCAGCCCGGCGACGTGCTTGATCGCCCCCACCGGGTCCGGGAGCAGCATGAGGCTCGCGGAGAAGTAGGCGGCGTCGTAGGGGCCGCCGTCGTGGTCGTACACCGACCCCAGCTGGGGCCGGACGTGCCCGGTGAGTCCGGCGCCGGCCATGCCGACGCGGCAGCGGGCGAGGTAGTCGGGGTCGATGTCGAGCCCGACGACATCGAGCCGCTTCGCACGCACCAGGTCGGCGCAGCAGACGAGGGCGGCGCCGGTGCCGATGCCGACGTCGAGCAGGCGAGCGCCGTCAGGCAGCCGCTGCAGCACCTGCCGGTACCACTCGGCCGTCATCCCCGACACCAGCCGGTCGTAGAGCCAGCCGCGCAGTCGACTGCGCAGCGGCACCGGTCCGCCCTCCTCCGGGCCGCTCGACCCCGCGTCGGTGTTCAAGCGCGGGAGCCGGTCAGTCGTCCCCGCCGCCGGGGGGCAGCGACTCGAAGATCTTCTTGCACTCGGGGCACACGGGCGAGCCGGGCTTCGGGGAGCGCGTGACCGGGAAGGTCTCGCCGCAGAGCGCCACCACCATGTTTCCCAGGACCGCGCTCTCCGCGATCTTGTTCTTCTTGACGTAATGGAACATCTTGGGCGTGTCGTCGCCCGTGGTGTCGGTGCCCTCTGGGCGGGTTTCGACATCGGGCAGCACCTGCGTGGCCATGTCGTCCATGATGCCCCACGTGTCCCATCCCGTCTCGCAGTCCGGCCGATTGTGGCTGTCCCCGGAGGTCGCCGACGCCGTCGCGGCCGGCCGTCCCGTCGTCGCACTGGAGAGCACCCTCCTCGCGCACGGTCTCCCCGCACCGCAGAACCGCGCCGCGGCCGACGAGCTGGAGTCCGCCGTGCGCGCGCACGGCGCCGTGCCCGCGACCGTCGCCGTCCTCGACGGGATGCCCCGGGTCGGCCTGTCGGCGAGCGAGCTGGACCGGGTGTGCGGCGGCGACCTCGCCAAGCTGTCGGTGCGTGACCTCGGCCCGGCCGTCGGCCTCGGACGGGACGGCGCCACGACCGTCGCCGCGACGGCCACGCTGGCGCAGGCGGCGGGCGTGTCGGTCTTCGCCACGGGCGGGCTCGGCGGCGTGCACCGCGGGGCGGCCGAGACCTGGGACGTCTCCGCCGACCTCGCCGCGCTGGCCGGCACGGCCGTGCTGGTGGTCTGCTCGGGCGTGAAGTCGATCCTCGACGTGCCCGCGACGCTCGAGATGCTGGAGACCGAGTCCGTCCCGGTGCTGGGCTACCGAACCGACGCCTTCCCCGGCTTCTACCGGCGCGACTCGGGCCACCCGGTGCCGTGGCGGGTGGACTCCCCCGCCGAGGCGGCGGCCGTGTGGCGCGCGCACCGGGTGCTCGGCCGCGGGGCCGGGGCCGTGCTCGCCCAGCCGGTGCCGGTGGCCGACGAGCTGGACGCCGGTCTGCACGACCGGCTGCTCGCCGAGGGCCTGGCCATGCTCGCCGAGCGCGGCGTGACCGGCAAGGACGTGACGCCCGCGCTGCTGGAGCACTTCCACGCGGGCAGCGGCGGCGCGAGCCTGCGCACCAACCTCGCCCTGGTGCACGCGAACGCGGAGCTGGCGGCGCAGGTGGCGGTCGAGCTGGCCGCGGTGCCCGTTCCGTGACCGGGCGTCCCCGGGTCGTGGTGGTCGGGGACGTCGCCGTGGACGTGCTCGTCGAGCCGGCCGCGCCGGCCGTGCTCGGGGCAGACGTCCCGGCGCGGATCCGGACCAGCCCCGGCGGGGCCGGGGCGAACACGGCGGCCTGGCTCGCCCACCTCGGCGCCGACGTGGTGCTGGTCGCGCGCGTCGGCGACGACGACGCCGGACGCGCGGCGGCCGCTCACCTGGCCGCTTTCGGTGTGCGCCCGGCGCTGGCCGTGGACGACGGGTGTCCGACGTGCACGGTGGTCGTCCTGCTGGGGGGCGGCGAGCGCACGATGCTCTCCGACCGCGGCGCGGCCGCCCGGCTCGCCCCCGCCGACCTGCCCCCGCTCGACGGCGCCGACCACCTCCACGTGTCGGGCTACGTGCTGCTCGACGCGTCGTCGCGGCCGGCGGGGCTCGCCGCGCTGGCCGCCGCCAGGGCGGCCGGGCTCACGACGTCGGTGGACCCGCAGGCGGCACCGGCCCTCGGCCCGGAGTTCGCCAGGTGGGTGGGCGGGGTCGACCTGTTGCTGCCCAACGCGGACGAGCTGGCCGCGCTCGGCGGACCGGCCGCCGTGCGGGACGTCGTGGGCGCGGTCGCGGTGACCGACGGACCGCGGGGCGCGCGATGGCTCGACCGGGCCGGGGAGTGGGTCGCGGCGGCGCCGGAAGCGCACGTCGTCGACCCGACCGGCGCGGGCGACGCCTTCGACGCGGGGCTGCTCGTGGCGTGGCTCGGCGGCGCGGGGCGGGAGGCGGCGCTGCGCGCAGGATGCGCAGCGGGCGCAGCCGCCGTCGCCGGGCTCGGCGCCCGGCCGCGGCGCTAGGAGGGTCCTGAACGACTCCGCCCGTAGCGAGCGGCGTCCAGGTGGGTGCATCGCAAGGCGGACGGTCGGGCCGATACCGCTGTTGTATCGGTCCGATCGTCCAACGCCGCGAGGTGCCCGCCTGGGCGTCGCGCAGTAGGGCCGAGTCGTTCAGGGCGCTCCTAAGCGCTACGTCGTCTACTCGGAGTCGATCACGGGGTGGTTGCGCTGCTCCAGCTCTCGGCGCTCGCGCTCGTAACGGCTGACGGTCTCGGACTTCCTCGGGAGCCGGTCGTTCGCGATGAGCACAGCGACCCACGGAAGCGGGATCGAGAGGACGAGTAGACCCACCGCCAGCCACGGGATCTGGTAGCAGGCGGCCGCGGCGAGCATGAGCGGGATGCGCATCCCCATCATGATCTTGTAACGCCGCTTGCGGACCGCCAGCTCCTCCTCGTAGGACCGGGCGGCATCGGTGATCAGCACCGGTTCGGCGCCGCGTTGCGCGTCTTCCACACCGGACTCCCTCGCTGGCGCCGGACGGGCGCCGGACCGGCGGTCTGGGCAAGCCGCTCGACCGCCGCCGCCCATCGTGCCACTCGCCCGAGGGGCCCGCGCGCTCACCCGGGTGACGATTCCGTGTCCTGGGGAGACGGCCTATAGAGGAGCGCCCTGACCCTCCTAGTCGGCGGCGGCTACCGGGTCTCGGTGGGCGGCCGACCGGGCGTGCGCGTGCAGCACGACGTCGCCGCCGACGGCACGCTCGGAGATCACGTCGAGGAGACGGGTGGTGAGCTCGCCGGTGACGCGGTAGCGCACCAGCCTGCCCTCGCGGTGAGCGCTGACCATCCCGTGGGCCTTCAGCAGGCGCAGCGCGTGAGACACCGCGCTGTCGCTCATCCCGACGGAGAACGCGAGGTCGGAGACGCACAGGTCACCGGCGTGGTGGAGCGCCATCAGGATGCTCAGCCGGTGGACGTCGCCGAGCGCGTCGAGGACGGAGGCGGACCGGCGCAACTGCTCGCCGTCGGCGAGCACGGCCGCGGCGTCACACACCTGATCCGGATCGACGACTCGCCCGTCACGACGCGCAGTTGGCACCCGGTGCACCTAGTAGATGCTAGCGCCCCGTCCAGAAAGGTTCGCACAGAACTCGGCGGCCCAGGCGCCCGTCGGCCGCGTTGCCGCACGGCCCGAGTACGCCCGGTACGAGGACCGCGCGGCGCCTTGCCGACGAACGCCTGCATCCACCGATTTCCGCACCAACCTTCCTGGACGGGGCACTGGGCCATCGGGGATGTCAGCCCCCGGTCTTGGTCGCGGCTTCCTTCGCCGCCGCCTTCTTCGCCTGCTTGTAGTCGCGCACCTGGACGAGCGACGCGGCGTCCACGACGTCGGCCACCGAGCGGTGCACACCCTCCTCGCCGTACCCGCCCGCGGCCTCCCGCCACCCGGGCGGGGTGACACCGCGCTGCTTCCCGAGCAGGGCCGTGAAGATCTGCGCCTTCTGCGTGCCGAAGCCCGGAAGCGCCGCGATGCGGCGGAACAGCTCGCGGCCGTCCGGCACGTCCCGCCAGATCAGCGTGACGTCGGCGTCGTACTGCTCGACGATCGCGGTGGCGAGCGCCTGCACCCGCCCCGCCATCGAGCCCGGGTAGCGATGAACGGCGGGCGGGCCACGGAAGATCTGTACCAGCGCGTCGGGGTCGCAGTCGGCGAGCTCGCGGGCGTCCAGCTCGGTGACACCGAGCCGCTGCGCGAGCAGGGCGGGCCCGGCGAAGGCCCGCTCCATCGGGAACTGCTGGTCCAGCAGCATCCCGACCAGCAGGGCGAGCGGGTCGCGGTCGAGCAGCGCGTCGGCGTCGACGTCCTGGGCGAGACAGATGGCCACAGGTGGAGGGTAGGGGCCGCTCCGAAGTTCAGGAAAGCCACATCGCAGTCCCCTCCGGACCTGACTGTGGCTTTCCTGAACCTGGGAGCGAGGATTCCTCTGTGCTTCCGCAACTCTCCCCGGCCACCGCCGACGCCCTGCGCACCGCCCTGCGGCGGGCGCGCTACAGCACCGACGGCGTGCGGGCCCTGCTCGGGCAGGGAGCGCACCTGGCGCTCGGCCGCGGCGAGGTCGAGCCCGCCTACCGCGCGAGTCGCGCGAACGCGGGTGCCGACGGCGGCGAGCTGGGTGTGCTGGTGCGCCTGCTGCTGCTCGGCTCGACCGAGCCGGACGCCGCGGTCACCGCCGCTCTCGCCCCGCTCGCCCCCGCCGACGCAGCGGCCGCCGGGCTGCTCACGGCGTCCGGCGACGGCTGGCGCGCGGCGCTGGACCTGCGCCCCTACGGCGACGATTCCGACGGCGAGTCCGATGACGACCGCGGAGCCGAGTGGTGGGTGCTCTCCGATCTCGACGCCCGCCGCCAGCAGCGCGACCACGTCACGGGAGTGGGTGCCGCATCCCTGACCCTGGCCGCGGCCACCGTGCGCCGGCAGGTCGGGTCGCTGCTCGACCTCGGCACCGGCTGCGGCGTACAGGCCCTGCACGCCGTCCGCCACGCCGCCGCGGTCACCGCCACCGACGTGGCCCCGCGGGCGCTGGCGATGGCGCGGGCGACGTTCGCGCTGAACGAGCTGGACGTCGAGCTGCTGGACGGGCCGTGGCTGGAGCCGGTGGCCGGGCGGCGGTTCGACCAGATCGTGTCCAACCCGCCGTTCGTGCCGGGCCCGGCGCGGGTCGACTACGTCTACCGCGACTCGGGCCAGGACGGCGACGCCGCGCTCGCCGCGCTGCTGCGGACGCTCCCTGAGCACCTGGAGCCGGGCGGGGTGGCGCAGCTTTTGGGTTCGTGGCTGCACGTCCGTGGCGAGGACTGGCCGGAGCGGGTGCGCTCCTGGCTGCCGCCGGGCGTCGACGCGTGGATCGTGCAGCGCGAGGTGGCCGATCCTGCCCTGCACGTCGGCACCTGGCAGCGCGACGCGGGCCTCGACCTGACCTCGACGGCCGCGCGCGAGCAGGCGGGCGCGTGGCTGGACTGGATGGAGCGCGAGCGCGTGGAGGCGATCGGCTTCGGGTTCCTGAACCTGCGCCGGACCGACGGCGCCCCGACCGTCGTGTTCGAGGACCTCCCCGGCGACGTCGACGACCCACTGGGCCCCGAGGTCGCCGGCTGGCTGGACCGGGTCGACTGGCTGCGCGCCCACGCCCGTGACGAGGCCCTACTCGCGGCGCCGCTCGCGGTGGCGCCCGGCGTGGTGCTGGAGACCTACGCCGAGCCCGGCGTCGAGGGGTGGACGGAGGTCGGCGCCGCGGTGGCCCGGCTCGACGGGCCGCGCTGGCGCCACGAGGTCGACGGGCCGGCGGCCGCGCTGCTCGCCGGGTGCCAGGGCGCGCTCGCGCTGGGTGAGCTGGTGGAGCTGCTGGCCGTGGCGCACGACCGGCCCACCGACGAGCTGGTGGCTGCGGCGCTGCCCGCGGTGCGGGAGTTCGTGCGCCACGGGGTGCTCGTCCCGGCGGGGCCCCAGGCGTGAGAGCGGTGGCGGCCCGGGTCGCCCACGCGGCCGTGCGGGTCGACGGCGAAGTGGTCGGTGAGATCGACGGGCCCGGCCTGCTGGTCCTGCTCGGTGTGCACCGCGACGACGGGCCCGACGCCGTGCCCGTGATGGCCCGCAAGCTGCACGAGCTGCGGATCCTGCCGGGCGAGCGGTCGTGCGCCGATCTGGGCGCGCCGCTGCTGGTGGTCAGCCAGTTCACGCTCTACGGCGACACGCGCAAGGGCAGGCGCCCGTCCTGGTCGTCCGCCGCACCCCCGGAACAGGCCGAGCCGCTGGTGGACGCCGTGGTCGCGGCGCTGCGGGAGCGCGGCGCGCCCGTGGCGACTGGGGTGTTCGGCGCGCAGATGGCCGTGGAGTCGGTGAACGACGGCCCGTTCACGCTGCTGGTGGAGGTCTGAGCGCGGGCCGCGCGCGGCCGCCTCCATGTACTGCAAGGTGACATCGCTGACGTTGAACGTCTGCGGTGTCACCCTGCTGACGTTCGGGGGGCTTCTACGAAACTGCGGTACACCCCGAGCAGCGCGGTGCGCTGCTCGGGCGTCAGGCGGGGGTCCCTTCGGATCGCCTCCTCCGTGTTGTTCGGCGCTCCGTTGTCCGCAGCGCTCTGCGCGGGCTCCTCCCCCGTCGCCCAGCCGGCCTGGCGCAGCACCTGGTCGGTGGACAGCTGCAGCGCCTCGGCGATGGCGTGGAGCACCTTGAGCGACGGCTGGTGCAGGCCGCGTTCCACTTGGCTCAGGTAGGCGTTCGAGACGCTCGTCATCGCGGCCATCTCGCGCAGCGAGAGCCTCGCGAGCTGGCGCTGTGCCCGGATGAAGTCGCCGAGGGCGTTCGTCCAGCCCGCGGCGCTGCCGGGTCGTGAATCGTCGTCGACCGTCGGATCGTCGGTGCTCCGGGCGGCGCTCATGCCTTCATCATCCCCGGTGACGCAGCCGATGCATCAGGGCTCCAGTAGGTAACGGCCCGGCGCGGGTTCGAGGGCCGGGTGGGCGGCGCTGCCCGTCGGCGGCGGCGGGACGAGTTCACCGGCGCGCGCGGCCAGCCATTCCGCCCAGTCCGGCCACCAGCTGCCCGGCCGTTCGACGGCTGCGGCCAGCCACGTCGCGGGGTCGGCGGCGAGCGGCGCGTCCGTCCAGTACCGGCGCCGGGCGGCGGCGGGGTCGCCCGGCGGGTTCACGACACCGGCGACGTGCCCGGCCGTCGAGAGGACGAACCGGACGTCCCCGCCCAGCAACCGGGCGCCGGCGTGCGCGGACGTCCACGGGGCGATGTGGTCGGCCACGGCCCCGACGACGTACGCGTCCTGCCGCACGGTCCCGAGGTCGAGCCGTTGCCCCGCCAGCTCCAACTTCCCCTCGGCGAGCCGGTTCTCGAGGTAACACGTGCGCAGGTACTCGATGTGCATGGCCGCGGGCATGCGGGTGGCGTCGGCGTTCCACGTGAGCAGGTCGGATGCCGGCGGGTCCTCGCCGAGCAGCCACCCACGCAGGGCGTAGCCCCACAGCAGGTCGCGGGGGCGCAGCAGGTCGAAGACCGCCTTCATGCCTGCGGCGGGGAAGTAGCCGATCGGGGCGAGCGAGCGTTCCAGCCGGTCGACCGCCTCATCGTCGATGAACGCGCCGAGCGGCCCTGGGTCGGTGAAGTCGAGGAGCGTGTTCAGCAGCGTGAGCGACCGGATGCGGCGCTCCCCCCGTGCCGCCAGCCACGCGGCGCCCGCGGCGGCGAGCGTGCCGCCGACGCAGAGGGCGGCGACGTTCACCTCGGCGGCGCCGGTGACGTCGGTGGCGACGTCGAGGGCGGCGAGGAGCCCGTCCTCCAGGTAGTCGCTCAGCGTGAGGTCGCGCAGCGCGGCGTCGGGGTTGCGGTAGCTGATCGCGAACACGGTGTGCCCGTGCGCGACGGCCCACTCGACGAGGCTGCGGCCCGGGGCCAGGTCGAGCACGTAGTACTTGTTGACCCACGGTGGCGAGACCAGCAGCGGCACGGCGTGCACGCCGGCGGTCCGCGGCGCGTACTGGATCACCTCGACCAGCCGGTTGCGGAACACGACCGCGCCAGGGGTGAGCGCGAGGTCCCGGCCGGGCACGAGGGCACCTACCGGCGTCTGCAGGGGCGCGCCACCCGCGGCAAGGTCGCGCAGGGCGCTACGGGCGCCGCGAAGGAGGCTGCGCCCACCGGTGTCGAGCGCCCTACGAAGGACGGCCGGGTTGGACCACGGCCAGTTCTCGGGTGCGGAGGCCGCGACGGCTTGCTCGGCCAGGAAGGCGAGCTTGCGCCGCGTGGGCGCACCCAGCTCCGGGTCGGTGGCGACGGCGGCGACGAGGTCACGCAGGTTGCGGGCGAACAGCTCGTGCTCGGCACGCAGCAGCGCATACCAGGGGCTCGCCGTACCAAGCGACGCCACGGCGGCGAGCCCCGACCCGGTCGCAAAATCTGCGGCTGCCCGGACCGCCGGGAGCGGGTGTAAGGCGAGCGATCGAGCGGCCTCGCCGAGGGCCGTGGCGAAGGCCACGGCCCCGATCGTGACGCCCCGCTCGGACGCTGCTTGCCTGGTCACGGGGCCGTCCGCTGAGGGTGAGCTGAGAATGTACGAGTGCGCAGCCGCATTTCGGGAACGTAATGACGGACAGGGGCGTTCAACCCCATGAGAGCCCCGGCGGCAGCTGCTGAACGCCCCGCCCGGGTCGCGCAAGGGGAGGACCTATGACAGCCACAACGGCGACCCGGCCCACGTCCAAGGCCGGACCCACGACCACGCGAGAGCCCGCCATCCCGGGCCAGCGTACCGACTCCGACCGCGTTGAGACCAGCTTCGTTGAACGCGAGGTCTCCGCGGAGGATCTCGACGCCCAGTCGCCCGCGGCCGACCTGGTCCGGGTGTACTTGAACGGCATCGGTAAGACCGCGCTCCTCACCGCGGCGCAGGAGGTCGAGCTGGCCAAGCGCATCGAGGCCGGCGTCTTCGCACAGCACGTGCTCGACGAGGCGGCGTCCGACGGCAGCGATCTCGCCGACGACTACGCCCGCGACCTGCGGGCGATCGTCCGCGACGGCCGGCGCGCCCGCAACCACCTGCTCGAGGCCAACCTGCGGCTGGTGGTGTCGCTGGCCAAGCGCTACACCGGCCGCGGCATGCCGCTCCTGGACCTCATCCAGGAAGGCAACCTGGGCCTGATCCGCGCGGTCGAGAAGTTCGACTACACCAAGGGATTCAAGTTCTCGACCTACGCCACGTGGTGGATCCGCCAGGCGATCACGCGCGGCATGGCCGACCAAGCCCGCACGATCCGCCTGCCCGTTCACCTGGTGGAGCAGGTCAACAAGCTGGCGCGCATCAAGCGCGACCTGCACCAGAAGCTGGGCCGCGACGCCACCCACGAGGAGCTGGCCGCCGAGTCGGGCATCGAAGAGGAGAAGATCGCCGACCTGCTCGACCACGCGCGTGACCCGGTGAGCCTGGACATGCCGGTGGGCTCCGAGGAGGAGGCCCCGCTGGGCGACTTCATCGAGGACGGCGAGGCCACCGACGCCGAGACCACGGTGATCTCGCACCTGCTGCACGACGACCTCCGCCGGGTGCTGGCCACGCTGGAGGACCGCGAGCAGGCGGTGATCCGCATGCGCTACGGCCTCGACGACGGCCAGCCCCGCACGCTCGACCAGATCGGCCGTCGCTTCGGGCTCTCCCGGGAGCGCGTTCGGCAGATCGAGCGCGAGGTCATGGCGAAGCTGCGCATCGGCGAGCGGGCCGACCGGCTCCGCGCCTACGCGAGCTGACCGAAAAGCACGCACCGAGAAGGTCAACAGACCGGCGCCATCCGCCCCTGAGCCGGATGGCGCCGGTCGCGTGCTGCCGCGTCCCGGGGTCACCCCAACGTGAACGGGTCGCGGGTGCCACCCGAGAGCTCCACCCACACCGACTTGTTCTCCAGGTACTCGTCGAGGGCCGCGGCGCCGTTCTCTCGCCCTAGCCCGCTGGCGCCGAACCCGCCGAACGGCACGCTCGGGGCCACCACGCGGTAGGCGTTGATCCACACCGTGCCTGCCTTGACGCGCGCGGCCACCCGGTGCGCCCGGTGCACGTCCTTCGTCCACACCGCGCCCGCCAGCCCGTACGCGGTGTCGTTGGCGAGCTTTACGGCCTCGTCCTCGTCGGTGAAGGTGAGCGCCGCGAGCACCGGCCCGAACACCTCCTCGCGCACCACGGTCGAGTCCGGCGTCACGCCGGTCAGCACGGTCGGGCGGACGAAGTACCCGCCGAGCCCCTCCTCCGCCGCGCCCCCGTACGCCACGGTGGCGCCCTCCTTCCGGGCGGCGTCGAGGTAGCCGCGCACCTTCTCGTACTGCGGCCCGTTGGACGTGGACGCGGGCGAGTGCTCCGACGGCTTGACCACCACCGTGCAACCGGCGGCGAGCGCGGGGGCGAGCTTCCAGGTCAGGAGCAGCAGCGGCGAGTTCCACGGGGTGATCGCCGCGACCACGCCGACGGGCTCACGGCGGGTGTAGACGAGGTAGTCCGGGTTGGGCGCCGGGATCTGGCGGCCCTCGATCTTGTCGGCGAGGCCCGCGTAGTAGTGGTACCAGGAGCCGAGGCCCTTGAGCTGGCCGATCATCTCCCGGTAGAGCTTGCCGGAGTCGTTGACCTCCAGCCGGGCCAGCCGCTCGGCGTGCTCGCCGATGAGGTCGGCGAACCGGCGCATCAACGCCGCCCTGGCGAACCCGGTGAGCCCGCCCCACTCCCCTTCGAGCGCGGCGCGCGCGGCGGCGACGGCGGCGTCGACGTCCTCGGGGCCGCCGTCGGGCACCACCGCCCACGGCCGCCCCGTGTAGGGGTTTTAGGAGGGTCCTACGACTCGAAGGTCCTGCCCGCCAGGGCATCGACGGGCTTGCCGCCGATCGTCATGCGGAAGTGCTCGAGCGCGGTTGCCATGATCGTCCTCATCGACGGCGGGGCTTCCTTCCCCCGACCGACGAGCCGGACGATCGCCGGTCTACTCGCTCACCGGTCAGGGTCGCCCGCGGCTCGCACTGCTGCGGGTCCGTCGGCGGTCAGCGCACGCTCGGCGCGGTCAGCGGCCGCTGCGGCGTCCACGTCGCGGACGGTCTGCTTCGTGCCCGGCACCGCGGCGGGCGCGACGCTCAGCTCCCGCACGCCGAGCCCGACCAGCAGCTCCGCCGCCAGCGGGTCGGCCGCCGCCTCCCCGCACACCGCGACCAGCGGCCCGTCGCCCGCCGCGCGGCACACGGCGTCGACCAGCCGGAGCACGCCGGGGTCGAGCGGGTCGGCGAGGCCCGCGACGGCGGGGTTGCCACGTTCGGCGGCCAGCGCGTACTGGGTGAGGTCGTTGGTGCCGATGCTGAAGAAGTCGACGTGCGGCACGAACGCCGCGGCCTTGAGCGCGGCGGCCGGCACCTCGACCATGATCCCCACCTGCAGGCCCTCCGGGGTCCCCCGGCCGACGCGCTCGATCGCGGCGTCGAGCGCTTGGCGGGCGGCGTGCAGCTCCTCGACGGCGGAGACCATCGGGAACATCACGCTCACCGGCACGTCGTGGGCGACGCGCACCATCGCGGTCAGCTGGTCGGCGAGCAGCCCGGGGTGCGCGGCGGCGAGCCGGATGCCGCGCAGTCCCAGGAACGGGTTGGCCTCCCCCGCGACCGGCAGGTAGGGCAGGGGCTTGTCGCCGCCCACGTCGAGCGTGCGCAGCGTGATCCGCTTCCCGCCCATCGCCTCGGCGACGGCGCGGTAGGCCGCCTCCTGCTCGTCGACGTCCGGGGCGGCGGGACGGTCGAGGAACAGGAACTCCGTGCGCACCAGGCCCACCAGGTCGGCACCAGCGGCAGCGGCCGCCGCGGCGTCGGCGGGCGAGCCGGCGTTGGCCCCGACGAGGACGGCGACGCCGTCACGGGTGACGGCCGGGGCGGTGGCGTGGCTGCGGGCCTCCCGGTCGCGCTCGGCCTGCTCGGCGGCCCGGTCCCGGAAGGCGGCGGCGACGCCGGGCTCCGGGTCGAGGACCACCTCGCCGGTGGCGCCGTCGAGGGCGACAGGGGTGCCGTCGGGGACCTCGAGCACGTCGCGCCCGGCTCCCACCACGGCGGGCACACCGCGGGCGCGCAGCAGGATCGCCGCGTGCGCCGTGGGGCTGCCACCGGCGAGCACGACGCCGAGCACGCGCGCGGGGTCGAGGGCCGCGGCCTGGGCGGGGGTGAGGTCGGCGGCGACGAGCACGCCGTCGGCGACCACCGCGGCGTCGGGGGCGCCGACGAGCGCCCTGAGGACCTGGTCGCCGACCGCCCGCACGTCCGCGGCGCGAGCGGCGAGGTAGGCGTCGCCGACGCCCGCCAGGTCGGCCGCGGCGCGCTCGCTCGCGTCGGCCCACGCCCGGGCCGCGGACGCACCGGCGGCGATCCCCGCACGGGTGGCCGCGAGCAGGTCGGGGTCGTCGAGCATCAGCAGGTGCGCGTCGAACACCCCGGCCTCGGCCGGCCCCACCTCGCGGGCCGTGGCGTCCCTGGCCATCGTGATCTCGCGTCCGGCGGCGGCGAGCGCCCGGTCCAGGTCGGCGCGTTCGGTCTCCGGGTCGGCGGCCGGGTCGTCCGGGACGGTGACGGCCGCGGCCGCGGCCGTCCGCTTCGGGCCGAGCGCCACCCCGGGAGACGCGGGGAACGGTCCACCCGAGGGGAGCGGCGCCGCCGCCTCGGTCGGTGCCTCCTCGTCGAATCCGCGGCCGGCGAGATCGAGCACGGCGTCCAGCGCGGCGCGGGCGTCGTCGCCGGAGGCGCTGACCTCCACCTGGTGCCCCTGGAGCGCGGCGAGGGCGGCGACGCGTGTGAGACTCGCCGCGGGGGCCCAGCCCGACCCCGTGGTCGTGTTGCGGATGCGAACCTCCCCCGGGAGCCCCCTGACCAGCGCCGCGAGCTTCGCGGCCGGGCGGGCGTGCAGGCCGTGCGGGAGGGTGACGGTGAAGCCGTCGACAACCTCCCCGGCGCCGGGGGCGGCCGATGCCGGGACGGCGGGCGCGGGCGTGCCCAGCTGCTCCTGCTTCGCGGTGAGCGCGGCGGCCGCCTCCGCGGCCACCTCCTCGCGGCCGGCCCCGCCGCCCGCCGTCACCGCCGCGACGACCAGTCCCTCCACGAGCGGCGCCGGGCACAGCAGCACCCGGTCCCGCGCGTCCGGATCGTCGAGCAGGTCGAGCGCCAGCTCCGCGGAGAGCACGGCGCTGCCCAGGTCCATGAGCACGACGGCACCGTCCCCGGTGTCGGCGACACCGACCGCGGTGGCAATGGCCGTCGCGTCGGTGCCGAAGCCCCCGTCCAGGCCGGCGGCCACCTCGATCCGCAGGTCGGCAGGCGCCATCTCCCGGGCGAGTGCCACGGCGGCGTCGGCGAGCGCCCGGGAGTGCGAGACGACGACGATCCCGACGGTCACGCCGACCCCGTCGCAGTCACCGTCATGCCAGCGTCTCCGCGGCTGCCTCGATCAGCAGGGCCGCGGACGTCGCCCCGGGGTCCTGGTGGCCCACGCTGCGTTCGCCCAGGTAGCTCGCGCGTCCCTTGCGGGCCTGCAGCGGGGTGGTGGCGTCGCGGCCCGCCGCGGCGGCGTCGGCGGCCGCCCGGAGCGCCCCGTTCGCGTCCTCCCCGCCGAGCGCGGCGTCCAGCGCGTCGACGGCGGGGGCGAGCGCGTCGTACATGGTCTTGTCGCCCGCCTCGGCCTTGCCGCGGGCCACCACACCGTCCACCCCGGCCCGCAGCGCCGCGGCGAACGCGGCCTGGTCCAGCGGCTCGGCGTCGCCCGCCGCTGTGGCCATCCGCAGGAAGAAGGTGCCGTAGAGCGGGCCGCTGGCGCCGCCGACCGTGCCCACGAGGGTCATCCCCACCTGCTTGAGCAGCGCGGCGGGGTTCGCGGGCGGTGACTCGGCGAGCTTCGCGACCACGGCCTTCATGCCGCGGACCATGTTCGCGCCGTGATCGGCGTCGCCGATCGCGGAGTCGAGCCGGGTGAGCTGCTCCTCGTTGTCGGCGATGGCCGCGGCGAACGCACGAATCCAGCGGTCGAGCGCGGCCGTGTCGATCGCGACCGGCTCGTCGGCCATCAAGCCCTCCACCGCAGGCCGGGGGTCTTGACCGGCGCGTCCCACAGCCGGAGCAGTTCGTCGTCGACCTTGAGCAGGGTGACCGAGCAGCCGGCCATCTCCAGGCTCGTGATGTAGGGCCCCACCAGCGAGCGAGCGACGCTCACCCCGGCCTTGGCGAGGATCGTCGCGACCTCGTTGTAGACGACGTACAGCTCGATCAGGGGCGTGCCGCCCATGCCGTTGACGAACGCGATCACTCCGTCGTCGCCGGTGAAGTCGAGGTCGGCGAGGATCGGCTCCATGATCATCTCGGCGACCTCACGCGCGGGTGCCGCGGGCACCCGGCGCCTGCCGGGCTCGCCGTGGATGCCGATGCCGATCTCGATCTCGTCCTCGCCCAGGTCGAACGTCGGCCGCCCGGCGGCAGGCACCGTGCAGGACGTGAGCGCCATGCCCATGCTGCGCGCCCCGTCGTTCACCCGGCGGGCGACGTCGGCCACCCCGGCGAGGTCGCGGCCCTCGTCGGCGGCGGCGCCCGCGATCTTCTCCACCAGCACCGTGCCCCCGACGCCGCGGCGGCCCGCGGTGTAGAGGCTGTCCTGCACCGCGACGTCGTCGTTCGTGACGACCGCGACCACCTCCACACCGGTCTCGGCGGCGGCCATCTCGGCGGCCATCTCGAAGTTCATGACGTCGCCGGTGTAGTTCTTCACGATGTGCAGCACCCCGACGCCGCCGTCGACGCCGCGGGTGGCGGCCATCATCTGGTCGGGCACCGGAGAGGTGAACACCTCCCCCGCGCATGCGGCGTCGAGCATCCCCGGCCCGACGAACCCGCCGTGCAACGGCTCGTGCCCGGAGCCGCCGCCGGACACCAGCCCGACCTTGCCCTGCACCGGGGCGTCCGCGCGGTAGACGATCCGTTGCTCGTGGTCGACCCGCAGCAGGTCAGGGTGGGCCGCGGCCATGCCCTTCAGGGCCTCGGCCACGACGTCTGCGGGATCGTTGATCAGCTTCTTCATGCCGGCGACCTCTCGAACGATCTTCGATGATGTCGAACGATCTGCGGACGTAAGCTACGCTGCCCTGACGGCGACCACAAGCCGCTTCCCGGGAGGCTCCGTGATCCAGTCGGTGGACCGCGCGATGCGGATCCTCGCCGTGCTCCAGGGACGGCGGATGAGCCTCGCGGAGATCGCGAACCGGCTCGGCCTCGCACCGTCGACCGCGCACGGCATCGTCCGCACCCTGCTCGGGCACGGCATGGTCGTGCAGGAGCCCGACTCGGGGCACTACCGCCTCGGCCCGGCCACCCTCCGGCTGGGCAACGTCTACCTCGACACCCTCGAGCTGCGCGCCCGCGTCGCCGGCTGGGCGCCGGAGCTGGCGCGGCGCACGGGCTGCGCGGTGCGTGCCGGGGTGCCGCTGCTCGACGACGTGGTCGTGGTGGCGCACGAGCCGCGGCCCGACGGCACGCGGCAGATGCCCGAGGTGGGGATCGTGGTGCCGGCACACGCGTGCGCGCTCGGCAAGGTGCTCCTCGCGTTCGGACCGCCACCGTCGGCCTCACTCCAGAGCATGACCGCTGCGACGATCACCGACCCGCGCCTCCTCGCCCTGACGCTGGCGAAGGTGCGGACCTCGGGCGTGGCCGCGGAGGCCGAGGAGGCCGTGATCGGCGAGTGCGGGCTCGCCGCACCGCTCGCCGACGCCACCGGTCTCGCCGGGGCGATCGGGCTGGTCACGCCGATCAGCGGGTGGCCGCTCCCCGACACCGCACTCGACGCGCTCCGCGACACCGCGCGAGCGGTCTCCCGGGAGCTCGGTGCCACCGCATGGCCGCCCACCGTGGCCCAGGCGGTGTCGGCGTGAACGCAGGCGCGAGCGAGCGGCCCGGCATCGGCGTCGGGCTCGGGCTTGCGGCCCTGGGGCGACCCGCGTACATCAACTCGGGCCGCGCGGCCGACTTGGGCGAGCACCGCGGCGTCGAGGAGCTTCGGGCCCGGGCGGGGGCCGTGCTCGACGCCGCGTACGCGGCGGGTGTGCGCTACCTCGACGTGGCGCGCTCGTACGGGCGGGCCGAGGAGTTCCTCGCCGGCTGGCTCGCGAAGCACCCCGAGATCCACGACGTGACGATCGGCTCGAAGTGGGGCTACCGCTACGTCGGCGAGTGGCGGCTCGACGCGGCCGTGCACGAGGTCAAGGACCACTCGCTCGCCGCCTTCCACGAGCAGCTCGCCGAGACCGCGGCCCTGCTGGGTCCCCGCCTCGGCGTCTACCACGTGCATTCGGCCACGCTCGACACCGGCGTGCTGGACGACGCCGACCTGCACCGCGAGCTGGGCAAGCTGCGCGACCGCGGGGTGCGGGTCGGGATCTCCACCTCCGGCCCGCGGCAGGCCGAGGCCGTGCGCAAGGCGCTTGCGGTGGAGGTCGCCGGGGCGCCGCTGTTCACCTCGATCCAGTCGACGTGGAACATCCTCGAGCCCTCGGCCGGACCGGCGCTGGCGGAGGCGGCGGCCGCCGGTGCACGCGTGATCGTCAAGGAGGCGGTGGCCAACGGGCGCCTCGCCCCCGGCAGTCCGGACACCGTGCCCGCCGCCGTCACGCTCGCGGCCGAGCTCGACCTCCCGCTCGACCAGCTCGCGATCGCCGCCGCGCTGGCCCAGCCGTGGACCTGGTGCGTGCTCTCGGGCGCGGTCGACCCCGCGCAGGTGGCGAGCAACGCGGCCGCCTCCGCCGTCACGCTGCCGAGCGGTGTGCTCGCCCAGCTGAGCGAGCTCGCCGAGGAGCCCGGCGCCTACTGGTCGGCGCGCACCCGCCGCGCCTGGGCCTGACGTCGCGGGACGGCACACACAACGCGGGGGCGCCCGACGAGATATCGCTGACACGCGGCACCGTCTGGCTGCGGGCTGCTCCTTCCGGGCCGGCGCAACCGCCTGACGAGGTCGGCCGGGCAAGCCCGAGCGACGGCCTGATTGCGACGTTCGGGGCGAAACGGGCGGCCGATCCGGTCCTCCCGGGCGGGCGGAATTGAGCTCGGCTCAGCAAGCCGGAACAGTCATCAGGTGTCGGGGTCTGGCAGCGCCGCGCGGTCATCTCGCGGGGGGATGCATCCCAGGAGTGCCTGTGGGCCGATTCCTGCTCGTTGTGTACGTCGTGGTCGTGAAGGTGGTCGCTCTCGTTGTCGGTGTCGTCATGGCCGGCGGGAGCGGCGGGCCGGGAGCGCCCCGGGTGCCGGCGCTCGTGCCGCCGCCCGCGGTCGGCTACGTGCCGGCCGGCGGCACGAACGACGTGTCGCCGAGGGCGACGGTGACCGCGTTCGTGGCGAACGGAACGTTCACCGACGTCGCGCTGCGCGGCCCCGGTGGCCGGCCCGTGGCCGGGGAGTTCAACGCCGAGCGCACCGCCTGGACGGTGCGCGAGCCGCTGGGCTACGGGCAGGCCTACACATGGCGCGGCACCGCCGCCGGCACCGACGGCACGCTCGTTCGGCTCGCCGGCTCGTTCACGACGGCCCGGCCCGAGCAGACGGTCCGCGCGAGGATCAACATCGACGACGGCACGACAGTCGGCATCGCCGCGCCGATCGCGATCCGGTTCGAGGGGCCTGTGCGCGACCGGGCCGCGGTGGAGCGGGCGTTGTCGGTGCGGACGTCCGTACCCGTCGAAGGATCGTGGGCCTGGCTGCCGGCGGATTCGAACGGCGAGTTGCGGGTGCACTGGCGGCCACGGGAGTACTGGCCCCCCGGTACCCGGGTCACCGTCACGGCCGACCTGTACGGCGTGCACTACGGCGACGGAGCCTTCGGGGCGAAAAACATCACCAGGACCTTCACCATCGGCCGCCCGCAGATCGTCAAGGCGGACGTGAACACGCACCGCATGATCGTGATTCGCGACGGGCGGCAGGTCGCGGACTTCCCCGCGAGCTACGGGAGCGGCTCGCACCCGGCCACCGTCACCCGATCCGGGATCCACGTCGTCTCGGCGATGTACAAGTCGGTGCGCATGGCCAGCCCCAGGTTCGGCTACGACGGGATGTACGCGTCGGCGGTCCTCATCAGCGCCAACGGCGAGTTCATCCACGCGAACCCCGAGAGCCTCCGCCAGCAGGGCCGGGTGAACGTCACGCACGGCTGCGTGAACCTCTCCCCGAAGAACGCCAGGACGTACTTCAACATGGCAATGTACGGCGACCCGGTCGTGGTGACCGGAACCTCGATCCCACTGTCCCTGGCGGACGGGGACTACGCAGACTGGACCTTCAGATGGGAGGCGTGGCAGCGGCTCTCGGCGCTCCGGTAGCCCGCCGGGCAGCGTGGTCGGACCACACGATCGACTCGCCCGGAAATCTCCGACTTGCGCGCTCAGGAAAGGTCCCCGCTAGAGTGTGGAAAAGTCGGCCGGAGCACTCGGTGATGACATGATCCTCGAACTACTCGTCGTCGGGTTCGTCCTCAGCCTGGACAACTTTCGGGCGTCCATCGCGCTCGGAATGCTTCCGTTCAGTCGGCTCCGCGCCGTCCAGGTGGCCCTGACATTCGGTATCTGGGACGGCGTGGCACCGTTGGTGGGTATCCTGCTCGGGCGTTACTTCGGTGCGGCGATGGGCGATATCGCCCACTATGTGGGGCCGGCCGTGATGGGCGCCTACGGCTTGTACCTCGTCGTCCGCTCCTTGCGGAGCGAAGCTCCGGAAGAGATCGACCAGCCGCTGGCGCTGTTCGGAATTCCCCTGTCGTTGAGCCTGGACAATCTGCTCGCCGGCACGAGCCTGGGATTGCTAGGATTCCCTCCCGTGCTGTCGGCCGTGATCTTCGCTGTGCTCACGGCCGTGATGTCGTTCGTCGGGTTGCGCATCGGACGGGCCATCGGTCGCCTCATTCGCATCCGCGCGGACCTCCTGAGCGGCATAGCCCTCGTGGTCATGGCGGTCCTGCTTGCGTTGGAATTCTGAGAACGTTTCCGGCGCCCCGGCATCTGAGCCCCCGGCGGGGGATCAGGCGAGGTCGTATCGATCGAGGTTCATGACCTTGTCCCACGCGGCCACGAAGTCCTGCACGAACTTCTCCTGCGCGTCATCGCTCGCGTAGACCTCCGCGACGGCCCGCAGCTCGGAGTTCGAGCCGAAAAGAAGGTCGACGCGGCTGCCGGTCCACCTGACCTCGCCGGTGGCGCGGTCGCGGCCCTCGAAGGTCTCCGCGGTCTTGGATGTCGGCTTCCATTCCGTGCCCATGTCGAGCAGGTTCACGAAGAAGTCGTTGGTCAGCGACCCGGGCGCCGAGGTGAGGACGCCCAGCGGGGACTGCCCGGAGTTCGCGCCCAGCACGCGCAGGCCACCCACGAGGACGGTCATCTCGGGTGCGCTCAGGTTCAGCAGGTTCGCGCGGTCGACCAGCAGGTACTCCGACGGCAGCCGGTTGCCCTTCCCTCGGTGGTTGCGGAACCCGTCGGCGGCCGGCTCGAGCGCCGCGAACCACTCCACATCGGTCTGCTCCTGCGACGCGTCCGTGCGTCCCTGGGTGAACGGGACCAGGACGTCGTGGCCGGCGTTCCTGGCCGCCTGCTCGACGGCCGCACACCCACCGAGCACGATCAGGTCGGCCAGCGAGATCTTCTTGCCCCCGGTCTGGGAGCTGCCCCAGGACAGCTGGATGCCTTCCAGGGTGCGCAGCACCTGCGCCAGGGTGTCGGGGTCGTTGACCGCCCAGTCCCGCTGGGGCTCGAGGCGGATGCGCGCCCCGTTCGCCCCGCCGCGTTTGTCGCTGATGCGGAACGTCGAGGCCGAGGCCCACGCGGTGGAGACGAGCTGGGAGACCGTCAGTCCCGAGGCGAGGATCTGGCTCTTGAGGGCGGCGATGTCCGCCGCCCCGACGAGCTCGTGGTCGACGGCGGGGATCGGGTCCTGCCAGAGCAGCGTCTCCTGCGGGACCAGCGGTCCGAGGTAGCGCTGGATCGGGCCCATGTCGAGGTGCGTCAGCTTGAACCAGGCCCGGGCGAACGCGTCCGCCAACTCATCCGGGTGCTCCAGGAAGCGCCGCGAGATCGGCTCGTAGACCGGGTCGAACCGCAGCGCGAGGTCCGTCGTCAGAATCGTTGGGGCGTGTGTCTTCGACGGGTCGTGGGCGTCCGGCACGGTGCCGGCCCCGCCGCCGTCTCTCGGGATCCACTGCCACAGACCGGCGGGGCTCAGCTCCAGGTCCCACTCGTAGCCGAACAGGGTCTCGAAGAAGCTGTTGTCCCATCTCGTCGGGGTGCGTGTCCACGTGCCCTCGAGCCCGCTGGAGATGGCGTCGGCGCCCTTCCCGGTGCCGTAACTGACCTTCCAACCGAGGCCCTGCTCCTCGATGGGGGCGCCCTCGGGTTCGGGGCCGAGGTACTTGTCGGGGTCGTCCGCGCCGTGGGTCTTGCCGAACGTGTGCCCGCCCGCGATCAGCGCGACGGTCTCCTCGTCGTTCATCCCCATGCGCCGGAACGTCTCGCGGATGTCCCGGGCCGAGGCGTGCGGGTCCGGGACCGTGTTCGGGCCCTCCGGGTTGACGTAGATGAGGCCCATCTGGTCGGCGGCCAGCGGATGCGCCAGCTCGCGGATGCCGGTGTGGCGCTCGTCGCCGAGCCAGGTGCGCTCGAGGCCCCAGTAGACGTCCTCGTCCGGCTCCCAGACGTCCTCTCTGCCACCGGCGTAGCCGAAGGTCGTGAAGCCCATCGTCTCCAGCGCACGGTTGCCCGCGAAGATCATCAGGTCGGCCCACGAGATCTTGCGGCCGTACTTCTTCTTCACCGGCCACAGCAGCCGGCGGGCCTTGTCGAGGTTGCGGTTGTCCGGCCAGCTGTTCAGCGGCGCGAAGCGCTGCATGCCGGCGCCGGCGCCGCCGCGGCCGTCGTCGATGCGGTACGTGCCGGCGCTGTGCCATGCCATCCGGATCACGAGCGGGCCGTAGTGGCCGAAGTCGGCGGGCCACCACTCCTGCGAGGTCGTCAGCACCTCGTCGACGTCCTTCGCCAGGGCGTCGAGGTCGACGGTCGTGAACTCCGCGGCGTAGTCGAAGGACTCGCCCATGGGGTCGGCGACGGCGGGGTGCTTCCGAAGGATCGACAGGTCGAGCCCGTTCGGCCACCAGACACGGTTCCCCGCGCCCCCGGTCGGGCGACTGTCACGACCGGCCGAGGCGTGGAGGCCGAGGCCCAGGCTCTTGTCGTAGGTCCGATATACGTCCGTCATGGTGGAGAACCGCCCTTGGTAAATCCCCTACCCTGCCGGGCTGCGTCACGTCGTCCAGGATCTCCTCCGGTCCGGCGAACCGCGTGCGGGCGGGCGATCAGCGGAAGATCGTCGGGCCGCGAGTCCGCGTTGGCGGCCCGTACTACCCCAGCAACCAGGTCGTGGTCGGGCGACAGATGGCAGACCGGGTCGGTACGGGCGGCGTCGCCGGTGAGCTGGAACGCCTGGCAGCGGCACCCGCCGAAGTCCAGCTCGCGCCGGTCGCAGCTGCGGCAGGGATCCGGCATCCAGTCCGTTCCCCGGAACGCGGTCATCACCGAGGACTCGGCCCAGATCCACTCCAGCGGGTCCTTGCGCACGCTGGCCCGCGGCAACGGCAAGGACTGGGCGGCCGGGCAGGGCAGGACGTCGCCGTTCGGCGTCACGGTCAGCTGCCGGGAGGCCCAGCCGCCCATGCAGGGCTTCGGGTAGCGGCTGTAGTAGTCGGAGATGACGTAGATGACGTCCATGCGGTCCCGCAACCGCTCGCGGGCGGCCCGCACGACGACCTCGGCCGCCTCGAGCTGGGTCCGGCTTGGCAGCAGCGCGTCACGGTTGCGCCAGGCCCAGCCGTAGTACTGGGTGTTGGCCAGCTCCACCCGGTCGGCGCCCACCTCCTCGGCCAGCCCGAGCACGTCGGCGACGCGATCGATGTTCTGCCGGTGCAGCACCACGTTCAGAGTGAGCGGCCAGCCCAGGTCCTTGACCACGCCCATGGCCTCGATCTTGCGCTGGAAGGACGGGGTCCCGGCGATCCGGTCGGACACGGCCGGCTCGTCGGCCTGGATGCTGACCTGCACGTGGTCCAGGCCGGCGGCCCGCAGCTGCTCGGCCCTCGGACGCGAGAGCCCGATGGCGCTGGTCACGAGGTTGGAGTAGAGGCCAAGGCCGTGGGCCTCCGCCACGATCTCCACGAGGTCGCGCCGCAGCAGCGGTTCCCCGCCGGACAGGTGGCACTGCAGAACCCCCAGGTCACGGGCCTCTGCCAGCACCCGCCGCCACTCGTCCGTGGTCAGCTCGTCCTGATAGTCGGCCATGTTCAGCGGGTTGGAGCAGTACGCGCAGGCCAGCGGGCAGCGGTAGGTGAGCTCGGCCAGCAACCCGAAGGGGCTGGTCATCCCACCTGTGGATCTCCGCCTTGCTCCGCTGCGGTGTTGATCCACAGGACATGCGTCAGCCATCGGCGAGCTCCACGCAGCGCCGGGCGACGAGCTGGGTCAGGTACCGCCGCACCTCCTCGTCGGGGACCGTCTGGTACCGCGCGCCAAGCTCGGCCACGATCTCGGCCACGGTGTGCCGCCCGTCGCACAGCTCGAGGATGTCGGCGCCGCTGCCGTTCAGCACCACCACCGTCTCGGGGAGCAGCAGGATGGGCTTCTTCCGGGTCGGGCAGAAGCCCAGCCGGACATGGCGCGCCAACTGCGGCCGGTCCGAGCCGGACACCCTGACGCGGGCTCGGGTCACGGTTCCGGTCCGTGCCGTTCCGGTCTCGGTGGGGTCCATGGCGGTCACTCCGGATAGGCCTGGTCGATGGCGTCCATCAGGCTCCACAGGACGTCGCACTTGAACGACAGCGCGTCGATGGCGAGCGCCTGGGACTCGGCGGACAGGCAGTGCGCGGTGACCACCTCGAGGGCGTGCTCGCAGTCGCGGGGGGCCTGCTCGAGGCGGGCGCGGAAGTAGGCGAGGCCCTCGGGGTCGATCCACGGGTACCACCGCTCGAACGCGGCCAGCCGCTCCGCCATCAGGTCGGGGGCGAACAGCTCGGTGAGCGAGGACGCCACCGCCTCCACCCACGGACGGGTCCGGGTGAAGTTCACGTAGGCGTCGACCGCGAACCGCGCCCCCGGGACCAGGTGCCGGTGATCGCGGACCTCCTCGCGGGTCAGCCCGGCGGCCTCGCCGAGGCGCAGCCACGCCTCGATGCCGCCCTCCCCGGGGTGTTGGCCGTCGTGGTCGACGATCCGGCGGATCCAGCGGCGGCGGACCTCGACGTCGGGGCAGTTGGAGAGGATCGCCGCGTCCTTGCGGGGGATGTTCTCCTGGTAGTAGAAGCGGTTGGCCACCCAGCCCTGGATCTGCCGGCGGCTCAGCCGGCCGGTGTTCATCCGGACGTGGAACGGGTGCTGGTCGTGGTACCGCCGCGAGTGGGCCCGCAACGTCTCGACGAAGTCGTCTGCGCCTGCTGTCGTGGTCCCGGTTGTCCCGGTTGTTGTCGTCACGGCCTTATACCTGGACCTCGAGGCCGTCCATGGCCACCTCCATGCCGCTGTCCTCCACGATGCGCCGCTCGGGCGCGTCCTCCAACAGGATCGGGTTGGTGTTGTTCATGTGCACGAAGATCGTCCGCCCCACGCCCAGCGACCGGAGCTGCGCCAGGCTCCCCTCGGGACCATCGATGGGCAGATGGCCCATCTCCCGGGACGTCTTGCCGGCCAGGCCGAGCCGGATGAGCTCGTCGTCGCGCCAGCAGGTCCCGTCGATCAGCAGGCAATCGCAGCCCTCGATCTCCGCGCGCATTTTTTCCACCGAGGAGCCGCCGCCTGGCGGCGTCGGCTTCTCGGACACGCCTTGGGGCGTGAGCGCCTGCACCCCCGGCAGATACACGAGCGTGCCCCCGCTGCGCTCGTCGGTCAGCCGATAGCCCACGACGCGGCCGTGGTCCATCCCGGCTCCGAACCGAGCCCGCTTGGTGGTGGGCACGTCGAACGCCCGGCAGGACAGCCCGTCCGCCAGGGCAACGTCGGCGCCGGGCATCACCGCCCGCCACTCGACCGGGCAGTAGCGCTCGAGCGTGCGCAGGATCCCCGAGCCGTCACACAGCGTCTTGTGCACCGCCGGCGTGGCGTACAGCAACAGGCCGGCGCGGGCCTCGCGCAACAGAAGTAGGCCCAGCGTGTGGTCGAGCTCGGCGTCGGTGAGCAGCACCGCCTCCAGCGGTGTCGTCCGGTCGTCGTGCGGGTGCAGGCCGCGGAAGGCCTCGATCTGGGTGCGGACGTCGGGCGAGGCGTTGATGAGGAACCACCGGTGACCGTCGGCGCTGACCGCGACCGACGACTGGGTGCGCGGGAGGCCGGCCCCGGAGCGGACAGCGGCGCACACGGGGCAGCCACAGTTCCACTGCGGGGAGCCGCCCCCCGCCGCCGAGCCCAGCACCCGCAGCAACACCCTGGCACTCCTGTCCCAACCGACGAGCCGCCGCCTGACGGCGTCGGCTGCTCGGACATGCGCGCGTCCGTTCCGGCCCGGCCATCTGTGGTTGTCCCGAGCCCTCGGAGGGCGCCGGACCGAAGTCCGGCGCCGCCCAACGTCCTGGCCCTGCTAGTCCTCCAACTGAGCGATGTACATGGTCACCTCGGGGGCGACGCCGATCTCCTCGAACTCCGGCGTCTCCCACACAGCGAGCTGAGACTCCATGGATTCACCTCCTCTCCGCCAGATTCCGGCGGCTCCCGGTCACGGTGCTACGACGATTCCGGGAGGGCGAAGACGATCAGGGCGCTTCCGTGGCCCGCGCCGAGCATGCCGGGGAGGAACCCCTCGGCCCACCCGCCCCAACCGACCGGCACGGCGACGTACTGCCTTCCGTCGACGCTGTAGGTCGTCGGGCTGCTGTGGTGGCCGCTGCCGCATTGGAACTGCCACAGCAGCTCCCCGGTGCGGGCGTCGAGCGCGTTGAACTCTCCCGAGGGCTCCCCGGCGAACACCAGGTCGCCGCCCGTGGCCAGTACCGACGCACACATCGGAAGCTCGTTGCGCCAGCGCCACTTCTCCTCACCGTTGGCATCGAACGCGCTGATGGACCCCGCCATGTCCTCGATGTCCACCTGAACGCCCGCGCCCCAGTACGGGATGCTCTCCTTGAACTCCCGGCGGCGCCGGGTGGCCGTTGCGCCGGTGTCCTGGACCGGGACGTAGAAGAGCTCGGTCTTCGGGCTGTAGGCCGCGTGGGTCCATTCCTTGGCGCCGGCCGGACCCGGGTAGAAGTGAACCGGTTCCCCCTCCTTGTCGGGGTACACCCTGGCCGTCACCTTGCCGTCCCGCGTGATCGCCCCCCAGGTGATGCGGTCCACGTAGGGGGTGATCTGGACCAACGCGCCGTCCGTGCGATCGAGGACGAAGAAGTAGCCGTTCTTGTCGAAATGCCCCAGCAGTTTGCGCCCGTCCGACTCGAACAGGATGCACTCCGCGATGCTGTCGTAGTCCCACACGTCGTGTGGGGTGCACTGGTAGTGCCAGCGGATCTGGCCGCTGTCCACGTCGACGGCGATGATGCTGTCGGTGTAGAGGTTGTCGCCCTCCCGGACCTCGCCGTCGAAGTCGGGCGCCGGGTTTCCGGTGCCCACGTACAGCAGGTTCGTCTCCGGGTCGAACGTGCCGGTGAGCCAGCAGTTCGCGCCGCCCCGCGCCCAGGCCTCGCCGTCGGCGGGCCAGGTCTCCGAGCCGGGCTCGCCGGGCTTCGGCACCGTGTAGCAGCGCCAGACGTGCTCACCGCTCTCGATGTCGAACGCGTCGAGGTGACCGCGCACCCCGAACTCCCCGCCGGAACTCCCGACGATGACCATGCTCTTCACGACCAGCGGCGCGACCGTGGCGCTCTCCCCGGCCCGCACGTCCCCATAGGTCTTGTCCCAGACCCGCTTGCCGGTAGTGGCGTCGAGCGCGAGCACGTGGGCGTTCGCCGTGACGAAGAAAACCTTCCCCTGAGCCACCGCGACCCCACGGTTCACGTTTCCGCAGCACAGTGAAACGTCGTAGGGGATCGCGTGCTTGTACCGCCAGATCTCCACGCCCGTCTTCGCGTCGAGGGCCCAGACCCAGCCGTCCCAGCCGGAGACGAACATGACCCCGTCGACGACGACCGGGGCGGCCTCGAACGAGTAGGTCGACGCGCCCGCGATCATGCCGCTCGTGCCGGCCTGGAAGATCCACGCGGGGCGGAGATTCTTGACGTTCTCCGTATTGATCTGGTCCAGCGCGCTGTACCGCTGTCCGTCGTAGGCGCCGTAGTACGTGAGCCAGTTCTCCGGCTCCGAGCGGGCATCGCGAATGCGCTCGTAGTTGACACCGGCCACCACCGGCGGTGCGATCTCCCCCCCAGCGACCTTGCCGCTGAGCAATCCCTGATCGATGGCTTCCCCTGCGTCTACGTATTCAACTGTCACCGCCTGCTCCTTTCTACGGCCGTGGCTGGGGTGGGCGGTCGAGGCGAGCCTCCGGGGGAACGTCCCCCAGCACGACGATGGTCCCGGTCAGTCCCCGGCCTTCGTCATTTCCGGTCGGCGAGCTGAACCAGTAATAGCCCGGGCCGTCGAGGTTGAGGGTGGCCCGTCCGCGCGAATGGTTCACCAACCAGATGAATTTCCGGTCGCCATTGCTCGGCAAGAGCGCGCAGTGCGTGTTGAGGTCATCGTTGATGAGCTCGAGTTCTAGATCACCCCCATGGGGCATGACCACAATCGAAGGATCCCAGACCAGCTCATCGGGCCGGATCCGGATTGTGGCCTGCATGCGGCCATCGGATTTCTCGCTTGCCTGTCCGATATTGCCGGTTCCCAGCAGTCGTCCCAGCGTTGCTCTGTTCTGCACGTCCAACCCGATCTTGTGCATCAGGTCGGATCGTTCTTGCGCCGTACTCGTCAATTGCCGCACCTCCCGGACCAACACCTCCGGCGGACATTAAATGTGTGGAGGTTATCACAGTGTGAAGCCTGGTCAACCTCCCGCGACCGGCGCCGGACTTCGATCATCCACAGTGTGCGTACAATGTGCAGTGATCCGAATTGATCCGAATTGATCGATTCCTGTGATTTGAACTCTCACCCGTTCAAGATTGCGATTCCGGCGCCGGAACAATCACTCAGGGGCCGGACAGGGCAGCCAGCAGGTCCGGCAGTGCGTCCACGCTGTGTGCGCTCACCACGGCGTCGCAGTACGGCCAGGCCGCAGCCATCCCGCCGGCCAGCGGCCGGTAGCCGGGGTGGCGGGTACGGGGGTTTGCCCAGACGACCCGGTGCGCGGCCGCGCGCAGGCGGGCCATCTCCCGGCCCACCAGCTCGGGGTCCCCGGTGTCCCAGCCGTCGGAGAGGATCAGCACCACCGCGCCGCGGGCCGTGCCCGGCCGCCCGTGTTCGTCGTTGAAGCTGCGCAGCGCCTCACCGATGCGGGTGCCGCCGGACCAGTCCGGCGCCAGCCGTCCCGCCCGTTCCAGAGCGACGGCGGGGGTCGTCCGCGCGAGCGCGCGGGTCAGACGGGTGAGGCGCGTGGCGAACGTGAACACCTCGGCCCGCTCGGCGCCTGCCGCGCAGTAGAGCAGCTGGATCAGGGCGCGGGCGTAGGGCTCCATCGAGCCGGAGATGTCGCACAGCACCACGAGCCGCCGCGGCCGCCTGCGGGCCTGCCGGCGGGCGAGCGCGACGGGGTCCCCCGCGGTACGCGCGGCCGCGCGCAAGGTGGCTCGCAGATCGACCCGGTCGCCGTGCGATGCCCGCCGGGTGCGCCGGGACCGCCGTTCCGGCAGCGCGACGCGCAGCGCGCGCATCGCCCCGGCCAGCTGGGCCAGCTCGGCCGGGGACAGCGCCTCGAACTCGCGAGCTGCGAGCCGCTCGACCGCGGCCGCAACCAGGGGCACCGAGCCGGGCCGGGGTCTGCCCTCGGCGGGGCCGCTGCCGGCGCGCGGAGTACCGCCGGTCGCCGTCCCCGCGTCCGGCGCGCTGTTATCAGGGGCGGGAGCGTTCGGATCGCCGCGCGGCTCGTCGGGCGGCCCGTCGGGCGGCCCGTCGGGCGGCGCGTCGGCCAGGGCACGGAAGACCTGGTCGAACACCCGGTCCAGCAGCGCGGCCTGCGCCGGGTCCGAGACGAGGGTCGCCAGCGCGCAGTGCCGCAGGCGCCGGGTGGTGGTCGGGGCGACCGTGACGACAGCCCGCGCGAACCGCTCGGCCCGGTCCGGGCCCACTGCCAGCCCGGCGTCCCGGCACGCGGCCGTGAACCGGGCCACCAGCGCAGGCAGGTCGGGCCCGGACAGGCCAGGCACTGGCAGGTCAGGCACTGGCAGGTCAGGCACCGCGCACCAAATCCGAGAGCCCGGCCGCCCTTGCCAGCCTGGCGTCCTCGTCGTACTTGAGCACGGCACCGAGCGTCCGGTCGGCGGCCCGCTCGTCCAGCTCCGCGACGCCGAGCGCCTGCAACGCCCTGGTCCAGCTGATCGCCTCCGCCACCCCCGGCTGCTTCTGCAGTTCCAGGCCCCGCAGCCGCTGCACCGCGCCCGCCACACGCGGCGCGAGCCAGTCCGCGGCTTCCGGGACGCGGCGGCGGATGATTTCCGCGACGCGGGCGGGGCCGGGGTGGGCGATCCAGTGATAGAGGCAGCGGCGCTTGAGCGCGTCGTGCAGGTCGCGGGTGCGGTTGGAGGTCAGCACGACCACCGGGGCGACGGTCGCGCGGCGCGTGCCCAGCTCGGGGATCGTCACGGCCTGCTCGGCGAGCACCTCGAACAGGAACGCCTCGAACTCGTCGTCGGCGCGGTCGACCTCGTCGACGAGCAGCACCGCAGGCCCTGGTCCCGGGTGCATCACGGCGGCCAGGAGCGGGCGGGGCAGCAGGAACTCGTCGGTGAACAGGTCGGCGTCGGCGAGCCGGTCGCCGCGGGTCTCCGCGAGCCGGATCGCCAGGAGTTGCCGCGGGTAGTTCCACTCGTAGAGGGCCTCCGCCGCGGTCAGGCCCTCGTAGCACTGCAGGCGCAGCAATGGCGCGTCGAGCGTCGCCGCGAGCGCGGTCGCCGCCGCGGTCTTGCCGACACCCGGTTCGCCCTCCAGCAGGATCGGCTGCCGCATCCGCACGGCGAGGAACAGGGCCGTGGCCAGCGCGTCGTCGACGAGGTACCCGGCCGCGCCGAGCGCGGCGGCCAGGTCGTCGACGTCCGCGGGGAGGTTTGTCACCGGGCGAACCGCTGCGGGTCGTCGAGGAACGCCTGCCGGCAGCCGGTGCCGCAGAAGTAGACGGTGCCACCGCCGTGTGCCGCCGAGATGCTCGACGCCGTCACGGCGACGTCCATCCCGCACACGGGGTCGACGGCGACCTCCGGCTCGGCGGGCGTGTCGGCCCCGGCCACCGGCGCGGCGACCCGGGGCCGGCGCGCCACGATGTCGGCGAACACCGAGAGGGCGATCTCCGGCGCGGTCCGCGCGCCGATGTCGAGCCCGGCCGGGGCGCGCACGCGCTCGCGCTCCTCGGCGGGCACACCGAGCTCCGCCAGCTCGGCCAGCACGCCTGCGGACCGGCGCCGGCTCGCCACGAGCGCCACATACGACACACCGGCCTTCAGTGCGGCCCGCAGCACCGCCACCTCGTCGCGCCCGTGCGAGGCGACGACGACCCCCGAGGTGTCGGCCGCGATCGGGGCGGCGGCGTCGGTGCTGGCGCGGACGTCCCAGTCGAGCGCGTGCCCGACGCGCACGAGCGCCCTGGCCACCGGCGCCTCGCCGTGCACGAGGACCAGCGTCGGCGGGATCATCGCCTCCAGGAAGATCTCCAGCGTGCCGCCGGACAGGCACGGGTTGCCGACGGTGCGCACGCCCTCCTCGGGCTCCTCGTTCCCGTCTCCTGCCCGCGGCGTGATCCGCAGCAGCCCCGACTCCCCCGCGCGCAGCAGCCGCAGGCTCTCCAGTCGCACCGTGGACTCCGCGCAGACCCCGCCGACGAACCCGTCGATCGTGCCGTCGGCCAGCACCAGCGCGCAGTCCCCCGGCTTGGCGCTCGTCGGCCGCTCGGCACGTACCACCGTGGCCAGCACGAACGGCGTGCGCCCGGTCCGCAGCCCGTCCACCCGGGACAGCAGGTCGGCTCTCATGATCGTTCTCCGATCGCCAGATCCGTCCGCAGCGGGGAACCCTGCACCGCCCGCCACACCTGGGCCGGGGTGAGCGGCATGTCGGCGTGCCGCACCCCGATCGCGTCGAGCACCGCGTTCACCACCGCGGCGGGCGAGCCGACCGTCGCGCACTCGCCCACCCCCTTCGCCCCGATGGGGTGGTGCGGTGAGGGGGTGACCGTCTCGCCCAGCTCCCACGACGGGCACTCGACCGCCGTGGGCAACAGGTAGTCCATGAACGAGGCGCCGAGGTGGTTGCCGTCGCGGTCGAACGCAACGAGCTCCATGAGCGCCATGCCGATCCCGTCGGCGAGCCCGCCGTGCACCTGCCCCTCGACGATCATCGGGTTGATCCGCACCCCGCAGTCGTCCACCGCGACGAACCGGCGCACAACCACCTGCCCCGTGCCCGGGTCCACGTCCACGACGCAGACGTACGCGCCGCACGGGAAGGTCAGGTTCGGCGGGTTGTAGACACACGTCGCGTCCAGGTGCCCCTCGACGCCGTCGGGCAGCTCCAGGTCGGAGTGGGCGGCAAGCGCGATCTCGCGCATCGACGCCCCGGCCTCGCGGTCGCCCCGCACATGGAAGCGGCCCTTCTCCCACACAAGGTCGTCGCCGGAGACCTCCAGCAGGGCGGCGGCGACGATCCGGGCCCGCTCGCGCACCTTCCGCGCGGCGAGCACCGCGGCCGCCCCGGACACCGGGGTCGAGCGCGAGCCGTAGGTGCCCAGCCCGAACGGTGTGCGGTCGGTGTCGCCCTGCACCACCTCGACGTCGTGCGGCGAGATGCCCAGCTCCTCGGCCACCATCTGCGCGAACGTCGTCTCGTGGCCCTGGCCCTGCGACATGCACGACAGTCGCAGCTCCGCGGTGCCGGTCGGGTGCACCCGCAACTCGGCGCCGTCGGCCATGCCGTACCCGGCGATGTCCATCTGCTTGCGCGGGCCCGCCCCCACAGCCTCGGTGAAGAAGCTGATGCCGACGCCCATCAGCGTGCCCCGCCCGGTCTCGGCGTGCTCGCGGCGCCGCGCGGCCTGCTCGCAGCGCAGCTGGTCGTAGCCCGCCATCTCCAGTGCCAGCTCCAGGGTGCGCGGGTAGTCGCCGGAGTCGTACTCCCAGCCGGTCGCGCAGCGGTAGGGGAACTGCTCGGGCCGCAGCAGGTTGCGCCGCCGCACGTCGGCCGGGTCCAGCCCGAGGTCGTGGGCGAGCACGTCCACGAGCCGTTCGACGAGGTAGGACGCCTCGGTCACCCGGAACGAGCACGCGTACGCGACGCCGCCCGGCGCCTTGTTCGTGTAGACGCCGGTGACGCGGCAGTGCGCGGCGGGCACGTCGTAGGAGCCGGTGAAGATGTGGAAGAACCCGGCCGGGAACTTCGACGGCTGCGCGGTGCCGTTGAAGGCTCCGTGGTCGGCGAGCACGCGGACGCGCAGGCCGAGGATCCGCCCGTCCGCGGTGGCCGCGATCTCGCCGCGCATGTGGTAGTCGCGGGCGAACGAGGTGCTCATCAGGTTCTCGGAACGGTCCTCCGTCCACTTCACGGGAGCGCCGGTGAGCATCGAGCCCACCACGGCGCACAGGTAGCCCGGGTACATCCCGACCTTGTTGCCGAACCCGCCGCCGATGTCCGGGGCCACGATCCGGATCTTGTGCTCGGGGATGCCTGCGACGGTCGCATAGAGCACCCGGTGCGCGTGCGGCGCCTGGGTGGTGGCGTGCACGGTGAGCCGGCCGGTCACGCGGTCCACGCTCGCGACCGTGCCGCACGTCTCCAGCGGCGCCGGATGCACGCGCGGGTAGAGCAGGTCGCAGCTGCTCACGTGCGCGGCGGCGGCGAAGGCGGCGTCGGTGGCGGCGGCGTCGCCCGACTCCCAGTCGAAGATCCGGTTGTCGGTGCGCCCGTCCAACTCGTCCCGCACCAGCGGGGCGTCCGGGTCGAGCGCCCGCCGGGCGTCCACGAGCGGGGGCAGCGGCTCGTACTCGACGTCGATCAGCGCCAGCGCGTCCCGGGCGGCGTAGCGGTCCTCGGCGACGACGAACGCCACCTCCTGACCCTGGTAGCGGACCTTGTCGGTGGCGAGGACCGCGGCCACGTCGTGCGAGAGTGTGGGCATCCAGGCCAGGCCTCGCTCGGCGAGCACGTCCCCGGTGATCACCGCACGCACCTTCGGGTGCGACTCGGCTGCGCTCGGGTCCACCGACAGGATCCGCGCGTGCGCGTACGGGCTGCGCAGCACCGCGCCGTGCAACATGCCGGGCAGTGTGACGTCGTCGACGAAGCAGCCGCGGCCCCGGACGAACCGGGCGTCCTCCTTGCGCAGCATGCGCCCGTGACCCATCGGCGTGCCGTTCTCGCGCGCTCCCCCGTCGACGAGCGCACTCACGACGCCTGCTCCCGCTCCGCGGCCGCCGCGTGCCGCACCGAACGGACGATGTTCTCGTAGCCGGTACACCGGCACGTCTGGCCCGAGATCGCCTCGCGGATCTCGGTGTCGGTGGGGTCCGGGTTGTGATCCAGCAGCCAGCGCGCGGTCATCAGCATCCCGGGTGTGCAGAACCCGCACTGCAGCCCGTGGCACTCGATGAAGGAGACCTGCAGCGGGTCGAGCCCGAACGGCGTCTCCAGCCCCTCGACGGTGCGGACCTCGCGCCCGTCGGCCATCACTGCGAGCACCGTGCACGACTTCACCGGCACCCCGTCCAGCCAGACGGTGCACGCCCCGCAGTTGGACGTGTCGCAGCCCCAGTGGGTGCCGGTCAGCCTGAGCTCGTCGCGCAGCAGGTGCACGAGCAGCAGCCGCGGCTCGACGACGCGGCTGTGCTCCTGCCCGTTCACGGTGAGGGTGATCTCCACGTCACCTCGTCGCCCGTCTGACAGCCCTGGCCGCGGCGCGTTCCAGCGCCCGGCGGGTCAGCTCACCCGCGAGGTGGCGCTTGTAGTCGGCGGGGCCGCGCTGGTCGTCGGCGGGCGAGCAGTGCTCCGCCGCGATCCGGCCCGCGGCGGCGAAGGCCTCAGGGGTGGGCCGCCGCCCGCGCAGGGCGTCCTCGGCCTCCGCGGCCACGAACTGGCGGGCTCCGACGGCGGTGAGCCCGATCCCGACCTCGGTGATCGTGTCCCCGTCGAGCGCGAGGGCGGCGGCCGCGGCCGCGACGGCCCAGTCGCCCGAGCGCCGGTGGACCTTCAGGTAGGCGCTCCCCGACCCTGGCAGGATCGGCACCTGCAGCTCCACGAGCAGCTCGGCGTCGGCCACCACCGTCTGGTACGGGCCGGTGAAGAACTCGCGCATCGGGACCGTGCGGGTGTACCCGGCGCCGGTGCCGGAGCACCCGCTGATAACCGCGACGGCCCGCAACGCGCAGAACGCCCCCGAGAGGTCCTCGGAAGGGTCGGCCTGGCACACCGACCCGCCGACGGTGCCGCGGTTGCGCACCACCGGGTCGGCGATCACCCGCTCGGCGTCGTGCAGCATCGGGCAGAGCGTGCCGACCTCCGCCGAGGCGAGCAGCTCGCTGTGCCGCAGCAGCGCGCCGAGGCGCAGCAGGCCGGGCTGGACGTCGATACTCGCCAGCTCGGCGAGGTCGTTGATGTCGACCAGCATCTCGGGCTGGGCGAGGCGCAGCTTCATCATCGGGATCAGCGAGTGCCCGCCCGCGACCACCCGCGACTCGGGTCCGTGCCTGGTCAGCAGCGCGATCGCGTGGTCCACGCTGGTGGCGCGCTGGTACTCGAACTGGGCAGGAACCTGCATCACGCTCCCGACGCTGGGTGGCGGCCGCGCCTTCATCGTGACCCCGGTCACCAGACCGGGCAAGGGGTCTTAAGCCTTCGCTTAGGGAGTAGGAGCCCGATGCGCCGATCGGGTGCAGCATGTCCGCACTTGACCCCGCCGCAACGACGCGAGTGAGGACAGATGCCGATCGAGTCGAGTGGCCACAGCCGGCACAACCCGCGGATGTACGCCCTGATCGAGGGCGCTCCGAAGACCGGCAAGAGCCCCACGATCTGGGCCTGGCCGCAGATCACCGAGTACCTCAAGGTCGCGGGTCAGCCGGTCGCCGGGCCCTGGCCACCGCACCAGGAGCCGCGCCCCGACCCCACGGACGAGGGCGGGCCCGTGGCCGTGCCCGACACCGCCGACGACGGCCGGTAGATCGGAGACCCGGATGTACCCGTCCCGCTTCCGCTACGAAGCACCCCACTCCCTCGACGAGGCGCTGGCACTGCTGCGCGACCACGGTGACGAGGCGAAGGTCCTGGCAGGCGGCCAGAGCCTCGTCCCGCTGCTCAAGCTGCGCTTCGCCGCCCCCGGCCTGCTCGTCGACATCAACCGGGTCCCCGGCCTCGACCACCTCACCGAGGCCCCCGACGGCACGCTCCATGTCGGCGCGCTGTGCCGGCACGCCACGCTGGAACGCTCCGCTCTACTGGCCGACGGGCACCCGCTGATGGCGTCGGCGGCCCCCCTCATCGCCGACCCCATCGTCCGCAACCGCGGCACGCTGGTCGGCTCGCTGTGCCACTCCGACCCGCAGGGCGACTGGGCGTCTGTGCTGCTCGCGCTCGGCGGGTACGTCGTCGCGGCCGGCCCGGCCGGGCGACGGCCGATCGCGGCCGCCGACTTCTCGCTCGGCCCGTTCGAGAACGCGCTGCGCCCCGACGAGATCGCGGTCGAGGCGGTCGTCCCGGCGGCGCGGGGGGCGGTCTCGGGCACCTACTTCAAGCTCGAGCGCCGCGTCGGGGACTTCGCGACCGTCGGCGTCGCCGTTGCTCTCGAGACCGCGGGCGGGCTCGTGACGCGGGCCGGGATCGCCCTCACCGGCGTCGGCCCGTCCAACATCCAGGCCACCGCGGCCGAGCAGGCGCTGGTCGGCAAGCCGCTCAGCGCGGAGTCGGTGGAGGAGGCCGCGCAGCTCGCGGCCGAGGCGGCCCGGCCGCGCAGCGACCACCGGGGCAGCGCGGCCTACAAGCGCCACGTCGTGGCGACGTTCGTGCGACGCGGGCTCACCCGCGAGGAGGCGGTGGCGGCATGACGTACGGCGGAAGCAGCGAGGTGCGCACGGTCGGCGCGGACGAGCGCCGGATCACCGTCACGGTCAACGGCGAGCGCAGGGTCGTGGAGGTGGAGCCGCGGCTGCTGCTCGCCCACCTGATCCGCGAGGGGCTCGCGCTCACGGGCACCCACCTGGGATGCGACACGACGAGCTGCGGCGCGTGCACCGTGCTCGTGGACGGGGTGCCAGTCAAGTCCTGCACGATGCTCGCGGTCCAGGCCGACGGGTGCGAGGTCACCACGGTCGAGGGCCTGGGCACACCCAGCGAGCTGGACCCGGTGCAGGAGGGCTTCTCCGTCGAACACGGGCTCCAGTGCGGGTTCTGCACCCCGGGGATGATGCTGACGTCGAAGGCCCTGCTCGACGCGAACCCGGACCCGTCGGAGGACGAGGTGCGCTGGGCGCTGTCGGGCAACCTCTGCCGCTGCACCGGCTACCAGAACATCGTCAAGGCCGTCCTCTGGGCAGCTGAGAAGAAGCGGGGGGCGACGGCATGACCGCCGACGTACGTGTTCCCGCGGAGGCGGAGTCATGACCGCCGACGTTCGTACTCCCGCGGAGGCGGAATTATGACAGCGCTCGACGAGGTCAAGATCGGCGGGCTCGGCGCGAGCCGCCGCCGCGTGGAGGACAGCCGGTTCGTCCGGGGCCGCGGCAACTACACCGACGACATCCACCTGCCCGGCATGCTGCACATGGAGATCCTGCGCAGCCCGCTCGCGCACGCCCGGATCGTCAGCATCGACACCAGCAAGGCCTGGGAGATCCCGGGCGTCCGGCTGGTGCTCACCGGCGAGATGATGGCCCAGCGCAACCTCGCCTGGATGCCGACGCTCTCCTACGACACCCAGGCCGTGCTCGCCACCGACAAGGTCCGCTTCCAGGGCCAGGAGGTGTGCGTGGTCGTCGCGGACGACCCGTACATCGCGAAGGACGGCTGCGACGCGATCGTCGTCGAGTACGAGGCGCTGCCGCCGATCGTCAGCCCGGAGCAGGCGAAGGCACCCGGCGCCCCGATCATCCGCGACGACAAGGAGGGGCAGACCGACAACACCTGCTACCGCTGGGAGGTCGGCGACCGCGCGGCCACGGAGCGGGCGTTCGCCGAGGCGGACACGGTGTCGCGGATGCGGCTGCACTACCCGCGCAGCCACCCCTCGCCCATCGAGTGCTGCGGGTCGATCGCGGACTTCAACCCCGCGACGCAGAAGCTCACGGTCTACATGACCACGCAGGCCCCGCACATCATCCGGGCCGCGGTGGCACTGGTGGCCGAGCTGCCCGAGCACATGATCCGGATCGTCTCGCCCGACATCGGCGGCGGCTTCGGCAACAAGGTGCCGGTCTACCCCGGCTACGTGGCCTCGATCCTGTGCTCGATCCTGCTCGGCAAGCCGGTGAAGTGGATCGAGGACAAGACCGGCAACCTCAGCTCCACCGGGTTCGGCCGGGACATGTACCTCGACGCGGAGATGGCGCTGCGCTCGGACGGGAAGATCCTCGCCGTCCGGATGCACGCCGACACCGACCAGGGCGCGTTCTTCTCCGACGCCCAGCCCAGCAAGTTCAAGATCGGGCTGCTGCACTCGGCGTTCGCCTGCTACGACGTGCCCGCCGGGCTCATCACCGCGCAGGGCCACTACACGAACAAGGCGCCGGGCGGCGTCGCGTACCGGTGCTCGTTCCGCGTCACCGAGGCGATGTTCTTCCAGGAGCGGATGGTGGCGGCCGCCGCGGCCGATCTCGGCATGGACCAGGCCGAGTTCCGCCGCGTCAACCTGCTGCGTGACGACCAGTTCCCGCACCGCACCGCGTTCGGGTTCCTCGTCGACTCCGGCCAGTACGCGAAGTGCCTGCGGATCGGGCTCGACGCCATCGGCTACGACGAGTTCCGCAAGGACCAGGAGATCGCCCGCTCGCGCGGCCGCCGCCTCGGCATCGGGATCTCGACGATGACGGAGCCGCTCGGGGCGGGCAACAGCCGCGAGTACGACATCCTCGGCATCAAGATGTTCGACTCCGCCGAGCTGCGGGTCCACATGACCGGCAAGGCGATCCTGCGCACCGGCGCGAAGACTCAGGGCCAGGGCCACGAGACGACGTGGGCGCAGATCGTCAGCCACGAGCTGGGCATCCCGGCCGCCGACGTGATCGTCGAGGAGGGCGACACCGACACGGCGCCGTTCGGGATGGGCACCTACGCCTCCCGGTCCACGCCGGTGGCGGGCGCGGCCGTCTCGATGGTGTCGCGCAAGGTGCGGGCGAAGGCCCGCAAGCTCGCCGCGCACCTGCTGGAGGTGTCGGAGGAGGACGTCGAGTGGGAGCTCGGGCGGTTCTACGTCCGGGGCGCGCCCGAGCGCGGCGCGACGATCCAGGAGTGCGCGATGGCGGCGTACTCGAACATGCCCGACGGGATGGAGCCGGGCCTGGAGTTCAACGCCTACTACGACCCGCCCAACCTGACCTGGCCCTTCGCCTGCTACATCGCGACGGTCGAGGTCGACCCGGAGACCGGTGTGTGGGACGTGCTGCGGGTGGTGGCCGTCGACGACTGCGGCGTGCGGATCAACCCCATGGTCGTGGAGGGCCAGATCATGGGTGGGCTCACCGAGGCCTACGCGATGTCGAGCATGCAGTTCCAGACCTACGACGCCGAGGGCAACCTGGTCGGCGCCAACTACATGGACTACCTGCTGCCCACCGCCTGGGAGACGCCCGGGTTCGAACTGCACGAGGTCGTCACCCCGTGCCCGCACCACCCCATCGGCGCCAAGGGCGTGGGCGAGTGCGCCGCGGTAGGCGGCCCCGCCGCGTTCGTCAACGCCGTGCTGGACGCGCTGTCCGACACCGGCGTCCGCAACATCGACATGCCGCTGCTGCCCGACCGGGTGTGGCAGGCCATCCAGGACGGGCGGGACGTCTCGGGCGCCCCGCCGATCCGCGGCGCGGAGGCGGAGACGCCGTGATCATCAACAGCGAGTTTCAGGTCGCCGCGCCCGTCGAACGGGTGTGGGCGTACTTCAACGCCGTGCCGAGCCTTGCGCCGTGCCTGCCGGGCGCCGAGCTCGTCGGGGACGACGGGAACGGCACGTACGAGGGCAAGGTCGTCGCCGCGCTGGGGCCGGTGAAGCTGAACTTCAGCGGCACCGCGCGGATCACCGAGTCCGACGAGGCCGCGCACCGGCTCGTGCTGCACGCGTCGGGCGCCGAGGACCGCGGCCGCGGCACCGCGGACATGACGATCACCGCGCAGCTCGTGCCGTCCGGCGGCGGGACGACCGTGCGGGTGGCGCAGGACCTCACGATCTCGGGCGCGGCGGCGCAGTTCGGCCGCGGCATGATCGCCGACGTCACGAGCGTGCTGATGGCGAGCTTCGCCGAGTGCGTCGAACACAACATCACCCAGGCCGGCAGCGGCGGCGCGGTCACCGCCGTGCGGACGGCCCGGCCCGCAAGCGGGTTCGCCATCGGCGTCCGGGCCGCCGTGATGGCGCTCAAGCGCGTCTTCGCGCGGTTCTTCCTGCCCTACGACGTGTCCCGGCTGCGCTGAGAGAAGGGGGATCGACATGGTGCTGTGGTGGATCGGCAACGCGGTGCTGCTGTTCGTGGTGCTGCCCGTGGTGATCGCCCTGCTCAACCGGGTGCTCGCCGCGGTGGAGCGCATCCGTGCCGCCGCCGACGACATCCTCGAGCACGGCGGCGAGCTGGCGGGGCTGGTGGAGGACGTCCCCGAGCTGCTCGCCCGGACGGACGCGACCGTCGAGCAGATCGCGGTGGGCGCCACGAGGTACGCGGGCAGCGTCGCGACGCTGCTCCCGCCGAAGTAGGGGAGGGACGTCATGCCTGCTGCCGCCTGGGCCACGATCGTGATCGCGGCGCTCATCATCGCCGTCACCGCGGTCGGCCTGCTGCGGGTGATCCTGCACCTGCGGCACGTGCACTCCACCCTGGGCTCGGTCGTGGCCGGGGTGCGCGCGATCGCGCACTCCACCCGCACGGTGCCCCAGGTGGTCCCGTCCGTGAACGCCAACCTGGCCCCCGTACGGGCCTGGTCGGAGACGGTCTGACATGCAACCGGTTGACCTGTCCGGATGGACCCTCGGTCTCGTCATCGGGCTCGTGGTCGTCGTCGTGGTGGTCGCGCTCGTGACCCCGATCCTGGTGCTCGCCTACAAGATCGGCAGCCAGGCCCGGGAGATCGACGAGGCGCTCGGCCGCGCCCGCACGCACACCGCGGGCCTCGCCGGGCTCAACGAGACGATCGACCACGCCACCACGATCATCGGCGGGCTGCAGCGCGGCCGCGCCCGGTTGGGAGGCTGACGTGCTCGCACCGGAGGAGATCACGTACTGGACGGTGATCCTCGTGATCGGCGCCGTCGTCATCGTCGCGGTGGTGGTGCTGCTGAGCCTGCTCATCGCGTTCGTCAAGCGGATCGACGCGGGGGTGGTGAACGTGCGCGACACGCTCACCGACATCACGCACAACACGAAGGACACCGCGCTCATCACGACCACCGGCGCCGGCCTCGACCTCGTGCTGGCCGAGGGCCTGCAGCACCACCTGTTCCTGGGCCGCGCCGTCGGCGCGATCCCCACCCCTGCTCCCGCGTCGGGAGGACAGCAGCCGTGACCACACTCGTGGTGCTCACCGTCGTCGAGATCGTGCTGCTCATCGCCGGGCTCGCGTTCTTCCTGTACTGGACCGGCTCCCTGCTCACCCGCATCGCCACGAACCTGGAGCAGTGCGACGAGCACGTCCGGGACATCGTGGACGACGCGCGGGCGATCAAGCCGGGGCTGGAGCACGTCAACCGCTCGGGCGGGGTGGTGGCGGCGGCGCTCCCGCTGCTCTACGGATTCGCCGAGCAGATCGTCGTGAAGGTCTCGCCCAACCCGCAGCGCGCGGCGGTGGCACGCCCGGCGGCGGGCCGCCGCCGCTCCCGCATGCACGAGGCGGTGGGCTACCGGGCCCGGTAACGACCCAACGCCAACCCCAACCCCCAACTGCCTGGAGAGCCACGTTCACGGCGGCTGCCGCCCTGAACGTGGCTTTCCAGGCGTTTCGATGAGCACTGACCGGGCCAAGGGCTACTCGACCGTCGGCCCGTCACGTCCGGAATAACTCGCGCGCGACGGCACGTTGCATGAGTCATCGTGTAGGCGTAGTCGACTGCGCCCGCGGTCACCCTCGCTATGCCGCCCCGGGTGGGGCGCGCCCACCAACAACCTTGCTCGCCACGGTCACCCGCCGCGGGCAGACCTCGCCGTGATTGGAGGCGGCACCTCATGCCCATGTACGACGACTGGCGCCTTCGCGCCGCCTGCCAGGACGAGGACCCAGAACTCTTCTTCCCCGTGACCGAGATGGGGCCTGGCGCTACACAGGCCGAGCAGGCCAAGGCAGTCTGCGCGCGTTGCCCTGTGCGCGCGAAGTGCCTTGAGTACGCGCTCGACAACGGTCTGGACCACGGAATCTTCGGCGGCACGACGGAGCTGGAGCGCCGGACGCTCCGGCGCCGCACGCGCGCCGACCGCCGAGCGGCGTAACCCGGCCGCCAAGGTCAAGGGCCTCACGCGTCGGGTGTGGCAGCGCGCTCATCTCCGTACGGGTCGATAGCAGAGCAGGACCGTGCCCGAGCGGTTGGTCGTCGAACGCAGGAGTTCAAGCCCGACGCGCTCGGTCAGCCCGGCGAACAGCGAAGGGCCGGCCCCCAACAGCGTCGGATTGACCATCACCCGGACCTCGTCGACCAGCCCCTGGTCGAGCAGACTCACCGTCAGCCGCGAACTGCCGAACACCGCGAGGTCCTTGCCCGGTAGCTGCTTGAGGGCGGTGATCGTTCCCGCGACATCGTCGGGGACCAGCGTGGTGTTGTGCCATGCCGCGTCCGTCAGGGTCGTGGAGAACACGATTTTCCTGGCGTCGGCGGGAGCGGAGCGGTGTTCGAGGGCGTCGGAGTACTCGCCGATCCACTCGGCCCGCCACGCGTTGTCGTACTGGTAAGCGCCTCGGGGTCGCGGTGCGTGCGTGTGATCAACAGCCAAGACACCCAGCCGGTGCTGATCACCAGACCGAAGCTGATCAGCCGGTACACGATGGTAGTGGCGATCGCGGCGTCGGCGGGAGTGCCGCAGGCGATCAAACCCAGCACCAGAGCGGCGTCGACCACGCCCAGGCCGCCGGGAACCAGCGGGATGCTCGCGGCCGCCATACCCGCGGTATAGGCGATCAGCACTGTCGCAAGGCTCCGGATATCAGCTCCCACCGCCAAGGCCGACAACCCGAAACACGCTGCGTCCAACAGCCAGTTGCCCACCGCGAACCCCGCCACCATCAGCAGGTCGCGCCCGGGCAGGCGCACGGTGCAGAGCTGCTCGACGATCGCCACGACCTGCACACGGCCCCGGTCGACCGGGCGTCGCAACATGCTGTTGACCACCCTCAGCGCCCGGGTCACCGCGCCCGCGAGCAGGTTGGGGTGCCGGACAAGCGCGCGGACAACCACCGCGACTGCGCAGGCGACGACGATGTCGATCGCAACGGCCGACAGGCCGTGATGTCGCTGACCGATGACCTCGCCAAGGGCCCCGACGAGGACGAGCGCGGCGCTGGACAGCGTCCCACTCAGCGCGACAGTCCAGGCCGCGGCGGCAGGGGAGGCCCCGAAGCGGCGCATCTGCGCGAGGTTGAACGCGGTGGAGAACACCGGCCCACCGGGCAGGGTCACGCTGAGCGAGTGCGACGCGTAGGCCAGCGCAACCGCGCGGTGCAGCGGCACCCAGGTGCCCGCGGCCGCCAGCAACCGCCGCTGCATCCGGGCGAATACCCCCATCGAGGCGGCCTCGGCGAGGACGGCTAGACCGATCCAGGACCAGACCGGCGCCCGCAGATGGTGCAGCGCCGATCCGAGCGCCGGAGCTCCGACCACCAGCTCGACGCCCAGCACCACGACGACCATGGCGACGACGCCCACCCGCCGGTGCCGCCCGCGTCGCGTCCGACTCATGGCGCCAGAAGGCGCCCGCAGACCCTCAACCGGGACGGGTTCGGCGTCGGCCGCGCGCGCGCTCACCACTCGGTCCGACGTCGCGACCGCCGTTGATCAGGCCGCGGCGGACCATGGCGTGGTCGTAGGTAGGAGGTTGCGGCGGCGAGCAGGGCGGCCATGACGCCGGCGCCGACCAGCGACAGCGCCAGGCACAGCATCGCGGACAGGGCGGCGACCGCGATGATCGCGTCGTAGCCGCGGCGGCCCCACCGGTCCGCCCGATTCGACGGGTGTTGCATCGAAGCCGCGAACTGCGGGTCGTCGGCCAAGATCTGCAACTCGATCTCCTGCAGAGCCCGGCGTTCCCGCTCGGTCAGCACGACGACCGCCCGATCCCGCGACATTCGTTCGTCCCCGACCTGCCGACGAACCCGGGCATCCAGCGCTGTGCGAGGCCGCGCGCCTCGACGGTGCAGTCGAGCTGGGCCAGAATGCTCATCCACCCCGACAGCACCCGCATCACCAGCAGGTAGTGGGCGGGCAGGGACAGCGCGCGCCCGGTCTGCCAGTACGCCGAGCCGCGCAGGTTGACCATTCGCTCGCCCTGAGCCTCCATCCATGCCCGGTGGAAGTGGAACCGCTCGACGCGCAGCGGGTCGCCCAGCGCGCCGATGTAGTCCAGGACATCCTGGGCTGCGACGTCGCGGGCGACGAAACCCTCGGCGCGCAGCAGCGCCATCATCGCGTCGGGCTCGGCGTCGGCGACGTGGCGCAGGATCCGCGCGAGCGCGGGTGGGATCCCGCCGGGCAAAGCCGCCACTGCGCCGTAGTCGATCATCGAGAGCCGGCCGTCGGCCAGCACCATGAAGTTGCCCGGGTGTGGGTCGGCGTGCAGTAGGCCCAGGCGCGCCGGCGAGGAGAACATCGTCTCGAGGATGGTGTGCGCGTGCCGGTCGCGGCGGGATTGGTCGGCGGCGTCGACGGTCGGGCGCCCGGTGATCGCGCCCAGCGTCACCCCGTCCAGCCACTCCGAGACGAGCACCTTCGGCGCCGACGCCACCACCGCAGGAACGACGAGCGCCTCGTCGCCGGCGAACGCCGCCGCGAAGGCGCGTTGCCGGTCGCCCTCGGCGCGGTAGTCGAGCTCCTCGAGCATCCGCTCGCGCAACTCTCGCATCACGGCCCGCGCGTCGAGCCCGGGGACGATCAAGGTGAACAGCCGGGAGAACCGCTGCAGGGTGCGCAGGTCGGCGCCGAGGGCGAGGTCGGCGCCCGGGTACTGGACCTTCACAGCCACCGCGCGCCCGTCAGTGCACACCGCCCGGTGCACCTGACCGAGGCTCGCGGCCGCTGCGGGGGCGTCGTCGAAGTCGCGGAAGCGCCGCCGCCACTGCCGGCCCAACTGCTCGTCGAGCACGCGGTGCACCTCGCGCCCGGGCATCGACGGCCCGGAGGACTGCAACCGGCTCAGCGCCCGGTGGTAGGGCTCGGCGATCTCGGCGGGGATCATCACGTCGTAGACGCTCAGCGCCTGCCCGACCTTCATCGCCCCGCCCTTGAGCTGCCCGAGCACACTGAACAGCTGCTCTGCATTACGCTCCACCGCCGCAGCCGACGCCGTCGCGTCGGCCCCGGCGAGCCGGCGACCCCAGCTCGCGGCCACGCGCCCGGTGAACGCCAGCGGCAGCGCGGCGATCCTCGCGGACCGCGCCATCCCGCCACGCGGGATCCCGCCGTAGGCCGAGTTCGTCATCGCTCTCCGCCCCCAGACGCCTCGCGGCGCGCTCGTCCTCGACGGAGGCGGGGCCGACGACCCGCGCAAGCATCACGTAGTCCAGACCGAACGTGGGCGGCGGCCGCAGGGAGTCGCGGCGGACGAACGAGAACCGTGGTCATGTCTACTAACACGCGTAGTAGTTGCAAGACGTTCAGCCACGCCTCGTGAACGCCGATTGCCTACTACGCGTGTTAGTAGATGGTGGGCGGCACGCCGGAGGCCCCCCCACCACTCAGGACACGAGCCCCGGCGTCGGAGGCAACTGCAATGAATCGCAACTACATCATCGGCGGCGTCCTCGCCGCCACAGTTTTGGCCGGCGGTGGGATCGGGCTGAACGCGGCGTTGTCGGGCGGCGGCCCGAGCGGGGCGGTCTACTACGGCGCGCCTTCCGCCGCGGCAGCGGCGCCCGGGGTGGGCACCGCGGCGCTCGCGCCGGGAGCTGCGCTGGTCGACAGCAACGGCCACACTCTGTACCTGTTCGAGGCCGACACCGCCACCACCTCAGCCTGCAACGGAGTGTGTGCACATGTGTGGCCGCCGCTGCTCACCCACGCCAATCCGCCGACGGCTTCGGGTGCGGTACAGGCTCAGCTGTTCGGTACCACCGCTCGCGGCGATGGCACCCGGCAGGTCACCTACAACGGCCATCCGCTCTACTACTTCGCCGGCGACATCGCCCCCGGCGACACGCACGGGCAGGGCCTCAACCAGTTCGGCGGCCACTGGTACGTGGTCACCTCGGCAGGCGACAAGATCGATCCGTCATAGCTCCCGCCGTTCGCACGATTCGCCATGGCGCCCGTTGTCGACACCGCCGCGAAGAAGTAGGGCCGCGTGATTACATCGGGAATCGGCCGTGGGCCGGCTCGTCAAGTGGAGGCGGGAGGCGCGTACACCTGCACGGCGCCATTGGCCTCGCGCGTGGCGAGCTGGGGCAGGGGCGGGGGCGTGACGGGCAACTGGTGGGTGAGCGGCTCGCCGGTCACGGCAAAGACGGTTGTGTGACAGGGACAGTCGAGCCGTCGGGTAGTTGTGTCGAGCAGCAGGCGGCAACCCTGGTGGGTGCACGAACCGGAGACAGCCCTCGCGACGCCGTCTGTGCGGTGTACGAACCCGGCGATGGTGCCCAGGTCGAAGGCCCGCACCGCGCCGTCGGGCAGCTGTTCGCTGGCCGCTACCGTCCGCCAGTCTCCGGTCGTAGGGGTCAACGTGTCTGCCGCATGGCCCGTTTCCGGCCTGGCGTCGCTGCGGCCGGCGGTAAGGGTGTGGTCGACCACCGCGCCCACCGCCGCCGCCGCGGCCGCGATCGCGGCACCTTTCCCGAACTGGCGCCGGGTGCCGACGATGCGGGTGGCCCCCCAGGTGGGAGTGTCGGCAAGCTCGGTGGCCAGCCGCCGCCGCAGCTGGGTCACGAACTCCTCGCGCGGCACACCGCTTCCCGGGCGCGCGGCCCGCAACTCAATTGCGGTGCGCAGCTCGGCGACGTCGGTTTGCTCGGCGCGGAAGGGCCGGGGCCGGTTTCCACGGAGCAGGTCCTCGATGTATCGGAGTAGCCCACGCCCGGTCACTGGTCCACCTCCTGCGCTATCTGCGCCGCCCGACGCAGGGCCCGATGCTGCAACACCTTCGCGTTGGCCACGCTGACGCCCAGCTCGGCCGCGGCCTCGCGCACCGAACAGGAATCGAGGAACCGTAGTTCGAGGATGCGGCGATACTGGTCGGGCAGCGCGCTCAGGATCGCCGCAGTTCGGCGCGGGGCGTTCGACGGGGCCGGTGGATCGGCGAACACCGTCTCGATGTGCTCCTCGTCGAGCGTGGTTACCTCTTTACCCAGGGTGCGCCGCCAGTACTCGGCCAACACTGTCCGGGCGGTGGCCAGCAGATAGGCCCGCACCTCCCCGACGCTGGCCGAGACCCGCAGCGGGCGTAACACCGCCACGAACACCTCCGCCGTCAAATCTTCCGCATCGGGCCGGTTACCAACCTTCGCGAACATCAACCGGTACATCCTGTCGATGTTGTCCCGGTACACCGCCTCCCAATCCGGGTAGACCTCGTCGGCCACCACACTTCAACTGTGGCGGACCCGCAGGAAGCCCACCAGCCTCGACACCGGCAACCGGACCATGTCCGGTGGGTGGCGAGCAACGCGCCTGCCGCCCGACAATAGATACGCTGCCGTGTTACACCGTAGGTGCCAAGGCCGGTGCTGCAACGCCGGTGTCAGGAGCCGCATGTCGGCGATGGGCAGGTCCGGCTTCCTTCAGGATCCTCGCCCAGCACAACGACCGGGCTCACGGTCGCGCAGACGGCGGTGCGTTGTTGCGAACCGCTCCAGCGTCAACCTGGAGCCGGAGTCGGCTCGGCGCCGGCGAGCTCGTGGCGCAGCGCGCCCAACGCGTAGTGCAGCCTGGACCGCACGGTGCCCACCGGAATGCCCAGCGCCGCAGCGACACGGCTGGCTGGGGCGTCGTGGTAGTAGATCTCTATCAGCACCTGTCGGTGGGCCGGGGACAGCCGGTGCAGTGCCCGGGCAAGCAACCCGCGGTCCAGCAGGACGTCGTAGCCGCCGTCGACCTCCCGGTCGATGAGGGTGTCGTCGAGCAGGCTGACCGGGTGGGTCCGGGTGGCTCGGGCGGCGTCGATCAGGACCCGGCGCAGCACCTGCCGTAGCCAGGGCCGCAGCGGCCGGTCGTCGGCGAGTAGACGGGGCAGGTGGCGCCATGCGCGCAAGAACGTCTCCTGCACGGCATCCTCGGCGGCCGGCCGATCGTCGGTGAAGTGCTGGGCGTAGGCGAGCAGGGCCGACGCATGGTCGCGGTAGAGGGCGCGCAGCGCATCCCCGAAACCGGAGCGTTGCCGGACCGGCGCGGTTACGTGGGCGGTGGTCGCGCAGGGTTGGAGCGGACGGGCGGGAGCCGTGGTCATGACTACTAATACGCGTAGTAGTTACAGGCAGGGCCGAGCCGGGCGTGCAGGGCCGAGCCGGGCTTGCAGGGCCGAGCCGGGCTTGCAATGAACGAGCCGGACCCGCAGCCCGTGCTAGTTGGCACGCGCCCGGAGGGGGCGCGCCCGGCACGAGCGACACGATTGGCAGGGAAGCCAGGTATGCGCACGACAACCAGAACAATCGTCACCATGGGGGGCGCTGCGGCAGTGGTCGCGGCCGTCGCCGTCGCGGCGCTGACAACGACGTCCAGCAGTGCCGCGCCGGCAGCGGGCCTCGCGGATACTCCGGGATCCGGGCAGTCAGTGATCGACTGGAATCGACAGCTGATCTCGATCCTGGGCACCCCGAACACCCAGCCGGCCACCGTCCATCCCACCCGCAGCTTCGCGATGCTGCAGGCCGCCGAGTACGACGCGGTCGCCTCGATCACCCACGCCGCCCCGCCCTACCGGTCGTCGGTGCCCGCGGCGGGCGACGCCCGCCCCGACGCCGCGGCCGACCAGGCGGCTCACGACGTCCTGGTCTCCCTTTACCCCACGATGCGCTCAGACCTCGATGGCCGATTGGCAAGCGAGCTGGCCGGCATGCCCGACGGCCAGGCCAAACAGGACGGTGTCGCGGGCGGCATGGCGGCGGCCCGCCAGTTGATCGCCCTGCGGTCCTCGGACGGCTCATCGGCGGCCGCGGCGCCGTTCGTGGCCGGTACCGGCCCGGGCGACTACCGGCCGACCCCACCGAAGTTCCCGGCGCCGATGTACACCGGCTGGGGATCGGTCACCCCATTCCTGCTCGACAACGCCCAGCAGTTCCGCCCGGCCCCACCGCCATCGGTGAGCAGCGCGACGTACGCGACCGCGCTCAACGAAGTCAAGAGCCTCGGGCGCGACTCCAGCACCACCCGCACCCCGGATGAAACCGTGGCCGGCAAGTTCTGGAGCGCCACGCCGGTCTGGAACACCTGGAACCAGGTCGCACAGCAACTGGTCGCCGACCGCCACGCCAGTCTGGCGCAGGCGACCGGCGTGTTCTCCGCCCTGGACCTGTCGCTGGCCGACACGACCATTGCAATGTACGACGCGAAGTACCACGACGACGTATGGCGACCGGTCACCGCGATCCAGCTCGGCGACTCCGCACGCAGTCCGGGCATCGTCGGCGACCCGACGTGGATGCCACTGACGCCCACCGCCGCCGATCCGTCCTACCCCGGTGCCCACAGCGCGCTCAGCGAGGCGGCTGCAACCGTGCTGACCGCCTTCTACGGTTCGCACCAGCCAGTCGCGATCACCTCGGCCGCCGACCCCGGGGTCACCCGCAGCTTCGCCAGCCTCTCCGACGCCGCCGACGAGGCCGGGCTCAGCCGGATCTGGTCCGGGCAGCACACCCGGATCGATCACCAGGCGGGCCAGAAGCTCGGCAGCGAAGTCGCCGGCCGGGCGCTGGAGGATCTGTCGGTGCGCCAGTCCACCGGCGGTTGACGTCTGATTCCGGACCAGGAGTGACTGATGAGCAAGCGTGACCGCGCCGGGCAGCGGCAAGGACCGCGCAACCGCGTCGCGGGCGGCACGGTCGCGCTCGCCGGAACGCACGGACCCCGTGTCGCCGTTCGTCGTGGGCGGCGCAGGCTTCTACGCGCAGGCTGTAACCCCGCCCCGTATCCCAGACCGACCCTCACAGAGGGTGCCTCGGCGCTGCGATGAATACCTCGGGGATGAATACCTCGGGGGTTCCGGTACGTGTAATGGGTAGGGAGACCGTCGGTTGCCCGCTCGTCCAAGTCCGGAGGTACACGATGCCGTCCCCGCGCCGTTCACGCCCGTTCGGTGATCTGGAGGCCACGGTGATGGACCAGTTGTGGAACGCGGAACGCCCGCTGCTCGTGCGTGACGTGGTCGACCTCCTGCACCCGCAGCGGGCACCCGCCTACACCACCGTCATGACGGTGCTGGACAACCTGCACCGCAAGGGTTGGGTGCGACGCAGCCGCGACGGCAGGGCCTGGCGTTACGAACCGGCGCTCAGCCGGCAGTCCTACACCGCCATGCTCATGCGCGAGGCGCTGGCCATCAGCGACGATCGGGCCGGGGTACTGGCGCGCTTTGTCGAGGAGATCGACCCGGAGGATGCCGCCGCGCTCGCCGCGGCGCTGCGCGAGGCGGCCGAGGGGCCCCACCCGGGGACGGCGTCGTGACCGTCGGCGGCGCCCTGATCCTCTACGCGATGGTGGTCGGGTTCGCTGGGCCGGCCGTGTTCCGTCGTGCAGGCTGGCCGCTGCGGGCGCCGCGGTTGGGCGCGGCGGCGGTGCTCGCGGCGGCCTGGTCGGTGCCCGTCGCGCTCGTCCTGGCCGGCGTGACGATCGCCCTGCCGGCCAGCGCCCTTTCCACCGACCTCGGCCAGTTGATCGGAGCGTGCCTCGTCCGGTTGCGCGCCGCCTACGGCACGCCGAACGGGGCCGGGATGGTCACGGCGGGACAGGTTCTCTCCGCGGCGACCACAACGCGGATCGCGTGGGCCGCGGGGCGGCTCGCCCACCGACGGCGCACGGAGCGCCGCCGCCAACGGGTGCTGCTCAGGTTGGCCGGCCATCCCCGACCGGACCTCCCGGCCGTGGTGCTCGACTACCCCGGCGCCGCCGCCTACAGCGTCGCCGGCCGGCACTCGACCGTCGTCGTCACCAGCGGGGCTATCGATCTGCTCACCAAGCCGCAACTGGGCGCCGTGCTCGCCCACGAGAACGCGCACCTGCTCGCCCGCCACCACCGCTGGCACGCCGCCGCAGCGCTCGCCGCCGCAGCGCTGCCCATCCTGCCTCTGCTGCGCGAGACCCCGGCCCGGGTGGGCCGGCTGCTGGAGATGGACGCCGACGAACTCGCCGCGGATCACCACGAGCCCCACGTGCTCGCGAGCGCGCTGGTCGCCGTCGCGTCCCGTGGTCGCCCGGCAACAGGCAGTGCTCCGGACAGGGCGGCCTCGACGCTGACCCTGACCTCTGCGGGGGCTGACACCGTCGCTCGGATCCACCGCCTCCTGCGCCCCCCGGACCAGCTGCCCCGCCGGGGCCAGACGATCACCCGCGCGGCGGTCGTGGCGCTGACCGTGGCGCCGCTCGTCCTCGCTGCGGCGCCCGCCCTCATCGCGCTTCAATAGCCCAGGGCCGACGCAGCCGCACCTGGCATGGGATCCCCGTGACGATCGCCGACCTGCCTTGCGCAGATGTGCGACGTTCCCGCGTTGGAAGCGCATCAGCGCGACTGCGGTCCTGAATGTGGCTTTCCTGGCGCCGGCGGGAGCGGAGCCGTGTTCGGGGCGTCGGAGTACTCGCCGATCCACTCGGCCCGCCACGCATTGTCGTACTGCTGCTCGTTGCAGGACGGGCGGTAGACGGCGATCAGCTCCTGCGCGATCGACTCCCGGTGCGCCCTGGTCCCGCCCGGGACCTCCAGGTAGGCGACGTGCACCTTCCACCGCGACCCCGCGCGGCGCGTCCAGCATGCGGCGCGCGGGTGGGCGAACGGGAGACCCGCCGCGGTGAGGTCGTCGGCGTGCCCGACGTAGGTCACCGCGTAGCGCTCCGGTTTCGTCACCGGGTCGGGTTTGTAGAGCACCGCGTACACGCCGGGACGGGCAGGCGGGGTCCACCCGCCGAGCAGCCGCGGCCCGGAGAATGCGTAGCCCGCGAGCGAGCCGAGGCGGATCACCCGTCGTCCCCGTCGGCCGCGTCCTCCGGCTCGCTGACGGCCTCCACCCGCACCACGGGGAAGGCCGGCAGCCCCGCGGTCGTGACGGCGGCGGCGAACGCGCTGCGGCCCAGCTCGATCGCTTCCTCCCGGGTGGCGGCGACCACGAGGAGCTGCGCGCCGTAGCCGGTGCTCCCGATGCCGGAGGCGATCCTAAGCGCGACCGCGTCGGCCGGCTCGACGATCTCGGCGAGCTCCATCACGCGGTCACCCTCGGCCTCGATCCCGACGCTCCACCTGATCACTGCGCGTTCCCTCCTACCCCAGCTCGGGCAGCAGCCCGGCCAGCTCGGCGAGACTGTCCAGGTCGTGCCCGGACAGGAGCACGTCGATGTGCGGCTCGGCCACCAGCATGCCCACGGTCTGCGGCCGGAACCCCTCCCCCGCGTGCGGGTGCATCCAGACGACCCGGTGGCAGAGCCGCCCGAGCCGTTCCATCGCGGTGGCGAGCAGGTCGGGGTCGCCCCGGTCGAGCCCGTCGGAGCAGATCACCACAACTCCCCCGCGACACACCCCGCGCCTGCCCCACGTCCGCACGAACTCGTCGAGCGCGCCGCCGATCCGTGTGCCGCCCTCCCAGTCGACGACCAGCTCGGCGGCATCGGCGAGCGCGTCGTCGGGGCTGCGGCGGCGCAGCGGCACCGTGATGCGGGTGAGCCGGGTGCCGAAGCAGAACACCTCGACCTTCTGCCCCGTGACGCCGTGGGCGGCGCGCCGGGCCGAGTGCGCGAACTGCAGCAGAGCTCGGGAGTAGTCGGCCATCGAACCGGAGACGTCGAGCAGGAGCACCAGCGGCCGGAGCTTGCGCTTCCGCAGCCGCCAGCGCAGCTGCACCGGCTCGCCGTACATCCGCAGCGACGCCCGCACGGTCCGGCGCATGTCGGGACGGCGGCCGCGGCGCGCCGGGCGGGTGCGGCGGGTGCGGCGCCGAGGCGGGGTGAGCCGCATCCGCGCCATGATCCGGCGCAGCTCCCACAGCTCGTCGGGAGTGCAGGCGGCGAACGACCGGTGCCGGAGCGTCTCCGCGTCGGCGGCCATGAGCCCCAGCCGGGCCTCGTCCTCCTCCTGCTCCTTGTCCCGCGCGGGCGGGTCCACGGCCGGGACCTGCAGCACGGCGGTGGCGTCGGCGCCTGCCTGCGCGGTGAGCGTGAGGACCTCCTCGACCGGGTTGCGCTCCCCCAGGAAGTAGGCGCGGAACACCTCGTCGTAGACCGGGATGTCCTCGCGGCGGGAGACGAGCGTGGTGCGCCCGCCCCAGTACAGGTCCACGAGGTCGGTGGGGTCGAGCGGCGCCATCGCCGCGCAGAAGGTGGAGATGTCGCCGGAGCCGACCGCGATCCCCTCCGCGCGCAGCGCCCGGCCGAACGCCACCAGCACCGTGACGAGCGGGGAACCGGTCACGTGCGGGAGGTGATCTCGTCGAGGTGGTCGCGGGCCACCGCCATGTCCTCACGCTCCTTGAGCACCGAACCCAGCGTCAGGTCGGCGGCGTCCGCGGTGAGCGTCTCCTCCCCCAGGAAGTCGAGCGTGCGGGCCCAGTCGATGGTCTCCGCGACGCCGGGCGGCTTCGCGAGGTCCAGCTCGCGCAGGCGGTGCACCGCGGCCACCACCTTGCGGGCGAGCTCCGCGCTCACCGCGGGCTCCCGCACGGTGACGATCTCGACCTCGCGCTCCAGCGTGGGGTAGTCGATCCAGTGGTAGAGGCAGCGCCGCTTCAGCGCGTCGTGCAATTCCCGGGTGCGGTTGGAGGTGAGCACCACCAGCGGCGGCGCGCTCGCGGCGACCGTGCCGACCTCGGGGATCGTGATCTGGAAGTCCGAGAGCATCTCCAGGAGGAATGCCTCGAACTCGTCGTCGGCGCGGTCGATCTCGTCGACCAGCAGCACGGCGCGATCCCCGGCGCGCACGGCCTGCAGCAGTGGGCGCTCCAGCAGGAACCGGGGCCCGAACAGCGCGTCGACGGCGTCGTCGTCCGCGGCGTCACCGCGGTCCGACACGGCACGGATGTGCAGCAGCTGGCGCGCGTAGTCCCACTCGTACAGCGCCTGCCCGGTGTCGATGCCCTCGTAACACTGCAGGCGGATGAGCTCGCGGCCGAGCACGGCGGCGAGCACCTTCGCGATCTCGGTCTTGCCGACGCCCGGCTCGCCCTCCAGCAGGAGGGGGCGGCGCAGCGACAGCGCGACGAACACGGCGGTCGCGAGCCCGCGGTCGGCGAGGTAGTCGCCCCGGCGCAGCGCCTCGGTCAGCTCGGCGACGCTGGTCGGCTGCACGTCAGCCGTTCTCCGGGCCGAGCACGAGGTCGCGCACGCTCGACGAGCCGGGGGCGATCTTTCCCTCCCGGGCGAGGCGCTCCCGCCATGCGCTGCGCAGATCGTCATCGACGGGCCCGGCGTCGCCGCCGAAGCCGATGTTCTTCATGTTCTTGCAGACCTTCGTGCTGCTCGGAGCGTCGAGGGCGGCCCCGCTCTGCCGCTGCGCCGTCCAGATGCCGCGAAGCACCGACAGCGCCTCATCCTGCTCGTCGGGAGCCTTCTCGTCCTGGGCCATCAGCCCTCCTCGCCACGCAGCGGAGAAGAAGTTCCCATGGTAGGCGGCCACGAGCCACTCCGCCGACGGCAAATAACCGATCGCTTAGGCGTGCCCTGGGTCACACGCTGAGCCACAATCAGATCATGACACTGACGCAGCTCAGCGCGTTCGTGCTCGTCGCTCGGCTCGGCTCGGTGAAGGCCGCGGCCAGCGCGTTGGGGGTGAGCGAGCCGGCGGTGTCGCAGGCGCTCGCGTCGCTGCGCAAGTACCTGGACGACCCGCTGCTCACCCGCAGCGGCGGCGGTATGGCCATGACGCCGGGCGGGAGCAGGCTGCTGACGATCGCAGCCCAGATGGTCTCGCTCGGGGCGGAGGCCGAGTCGGCGGTGCGGTCGGCGCAGGGTGCAGCCGAGCAACTGCGGCTGGTAGCGCCTAGCACGATCGTCGAGTTCGTGGCCGGACCCCTCGCCGACGCGTTCACAGCTCGCTCGGCGGGGTCGATCGAGGTCTCGGCCGGGGTCTCGGCCACCGCGGAGATGGCCGTGCTCGTTTCGCAGCGGCTCGCCGACGTCGCGCTGGGCCCGTATCTGGGCGCCGACCGCAGCCTCGGGCTGGTCAGCGAACCGATCTTCCGCTGCCGGCTCGTGGTGCTGGCGGCCCCGGACGCGCGGCTGCGCGGGGCGCCCCCGCAGTGGCCGTGGCTGGTGGAGCCGGGCGCCACCGACCCGGGCAGCGACGTGAGCAGGCTGCTGCGCGCGCTGGGGGTGCCCGAGTCGCGGCTGAGCGTCTTCCCGAACCAGACCGCGGCGTGGGAGGCCGCCGGGCGCGGCGGCGGTGTCGCACCCGGGATCGCCCACCTGGCCGTGCACCGGCTGCGCAGGCGCGAGCTGCAGGTGGTGGACGTGCCGGGCACGCCGATGGAGCTCTGCTGGCACGCCACCACTCCCCCGGTCGACCGCCGCTCCGTGGCGGCGGCATCGATGCGGCACTTCCTCGGCACACCGGAGGCGATGAAGCTGCTGCGTTCCCCGGGCGCGGGGGTGCCACCGTCGCGGTTCCGCCCGCCCGTCTACGTGACGATCTGGAGCTAGGAGCGGGGCAGCCACACCCTGGCGAGCACCGCGCGGTGGTCGGTGCCGGGCACGTCGAGCACCGCGAAGCGTGTGGTCACCGACCCGGCAGGCACGAGCACGTGGTCGATCTGCACGCCGCACCAGCGCGGGAGCGCCGACGGGTAGGTGCCCACCAGCCCCTGGCCCGTGCCCTCCGCCGCGCTGCGGCACCCATCGGTGGCCGAGCGCAGCTGCGGGTGGTCGAACGTGGCGTTGAGGTCGCCCGCCACGATCGGCGCCACCCCGCCGCCGCACCACCGGCCGATCAGCTCCAGCTCGGCACGCCACCACGCTGTCCGCCCGCGGCCCGTGGGGGCCGTGGTGTGCACCGCGAAGAACCGCCGGGCACCGAGGATGCCGCCGGTGGCCTCCAGGTGGGGCTGCCGCATCCCGGTGCCCCGCCGCACCCGCACGTCGCCGGCCTGCTCGGCGACGAGCAGCACCACACTCGGCCCATCGGGCACATCGGCATCGGTGGAGACCCACGAGCGGTAGCCCAGCCCGGCCAGCAGCGGCATCAACTTGTCGCGGAAGTCCGTGCCCGCTTCGGGGAGGACCACGAAGTGCGGTGACTCGCGGGCGATGACGGCGGCCATCGCACCGGTGTCGCCGCGGCCGTGCAGGACGTTGGCTGTGAGGACGAGAAGGTCGTCCGGCCCGGGTGGCGGCGCCCCCCGCCGGACCGCCCGGCCGGCCACCCCTGCGGCCCCGAACAGCCCAGCCCCGAACAGCAGCCCGCCGGCCAGCGGATGGCGACGCGCGGCCAGCGCAGCGGCTCCCACCAGCGCGGACACCGCCAAGTGCGGACGCCACGCCACGGCCACGGCCCTGAGGGTGTCTGCACCGCCGTGGGCGATGGAGCGCCCCGTGATGCCGATGCGGCCCAGCTTCTGACGGGCGGCGGCGACGCGCCGGATGAGCATTTGCGGCCGGGTCCTCTCCTCGCTGGTGCCCGGCAGTCCCATCGACGGGCGATCAGAAAACGATCGCAAGGCCGCGAGGGTTCCGCGCAGAAACGTCGTCCTCATCGTTGACGACGTTCTAGGGGAGGCGCTACGTTGTCCACGCAAGAGACGATGTACGACTGCTTCCGTCGCCGCTCGGCCCCGCGTGGTACTCATGACGCTCTTCAGGAGGCCGGACCGGACGGGGCGATGCCGCATGCCCGAGCGCTATCTCGGTGTCCTCGGCATCGCCGACGCGCTCGGGTTGACCCGCCACGCCGTGCACAAGTGGCGCTCCCGCTACCCGAGCGACTCGAAGCACCCGTTCCCCGAACCCGACGTCGAGGTCGACGGCATGCCCGGCTGGGCAGCCGACCGCTTGGAGGAGATCATGCAGTGGCGCAACAGCCTGCCCGGCCGAGGGGCCGGTGGCGGCCGCCCCTCGGCCGTCCGGCAGGACTATCTCACGGAGGCGCTGGCGCGTGGCTTCACCCGCGACGAGGCGATGCGTGCGCTCGCAACCTTCGGCGACGAGTTCCCGGAGATGACCGAGCCGGAGCTTTGCGCGTGGCTCATCGAGAAGTGGCGCGGTCTGGATTTCTAGTGTCCCGCGCCGGAAGTCCGGTGCGTATATCGGCGGATCCAGGTTTCCGCTGGGTGTGCCGGGGCGCGGTCCTCGTACCGGGCGTACCCGGGCCGTGCGCCGGTGCGCCCAGCGGGGAGCTGGGCCGTCGAGATATGTGGTGGACTTGCGGCGCGGGGCACTAGGACCGCTCGGCGCGCGCGGCCATCACACCGAGCGTGAGCAGGAGGCGGTCCCGCGGGTCGCCGATCGAGCGGCCGGTGGCTGCCTCGATCCGGCGCATCCGGTAGATCACCGTGTTGCGGTGGCAGAACAGAGCCGCGGCCGCGTGGGTGGGGGAACCGCCGTTGGCGAGCAGCTCCTCCAGGGTCGTGAGCAGCGTGTCCCGCTCGGCGGCGGGCAGCTCGAGCAGGCTGCCCAGCGCGGTGCGCACCACCCGCGCCTGCAACTCGGGGCTGTCCACGAGCAGCGCCTCCGGCAGCCGCTCGTCGAGCACCGCCAGGCCGGGCGCGGCCAGCGTGCGCGCGGCGGTGTGCGCCATCCGGTAGCCGGCGTCGATGGTGCCGAGGCCGTCCACGACCGGGGAGATGCCCACCCGCCCGACCGCGCAGGGGCGCAGCGCGTCGAGCACCACCTGCTGCGGCCTCGAACCGAGCGCGACCAGCCCGACCTCGTCACGGGGGCGCAGGAACCACGCCGACTGGATCCCGTGGGCCGCGAGCGCCTCCTGCGGTGAGCGCAGCGGGTCCTCGCCGGACGGGTCGACCGGGGCCACCACGCACAGCACGGCGCCGGCATCGGGGAGACCGAGCACGGTGGCGGCGTCGCGCAGGAAGGCCGGGTCGCCGCCGCGGCCCTCGATGAGCCCGTCGAGCACGGCGTGGCGACGGCTGAGGTCGTGGCTCTGCATCCGCAGCTCCTCGAGCCGGTAGGCCTGCACGAGGGCCGAGGAGCTGCTGTCGTTGACCCGCCACACGTAGCTGGCGGCGTCCAGCAGCGCGGTGTCGTAGGCACCGGAGAACCGGCCCCGCGACGTCCTGAGCAGCGCCTCCCACAGCACCCGCCCACCCAGCCGGTACGCGCGCAGCACCACCTCGAGCGGCACGCCCTGGCGGGCCCTGCGGCGTCCGGTGCGGCGCGAGGTGTCCTCCGGGTCGACCCCCTCCGGCACCTGCTGGGCGATCACCTGGACCCCGCGCTCCAGGTTCGCCCCGCACGCCGCGCGCAGCTCCTCCACGAGGTCGCGCTCGGCGTAGACGGGCTCGCGCTGCAGGACCATCACGGTGAGCCGGTCGGCGAGGACGTCGATCTCGTCAACCAGCACGGAGCCGAGCGCCCGCAGCGCGTCCGCGGACGCCTCGGGGAGCAGGCGCGCCGGTGTCTGTTCGGACCCGGCGCTGCGACCGACGAGCGGCATGAAGGGCACTGTGCAACAGCGCGCACAGACGCGTCCACTCCTCCGGGCGCTCTGCCCAGTTCCCCCGAACGGATCCAGGGCGCTGCGCCCATGGTGCGAGGTGGGCGCGGCGCCCAAAGTGGGCACATCCCCGGGATCGGGGTCAACGCCGCCTCCGACCCCGGGGAGACGCCTGTCGTGACTGCCCCGCTCCCCGCTCCCCCGCCCGAACCGGTCTTCGCCGTGTCCCGGATCGGGGTGCGGTTCGGCGGCCTGGTCGCCCTGGACGACGTCTCGCTGGCCGTCGAGGCCGGGGCCGTGCACGGCGTGATCGGGCCGAACGGGGCGGGGAAGACCACGCTGTTCAACGTCTGCTGCGGGTTCGTGCGGCCGGACACCGGCACGGTGTTGCGGCACGGCCGGCCGGTGGGCGACATGCGCCCGCACCGGCTCGCCCGCATGGGCATCGCCCGCACGCTGCAGGGCGTCGGCCTCTTCCGCGGGCTGACCGTGGCCGAGAACGTGATGGTGGGCGCCGACCGGCACCGCCGCGCCGGCTTCGCGTCGACGCTGTTCGCACTGCCCCGCTCGGACCGCGACGAGCGCGCGCTGCGGGAGCGGGCCATGGCCGCGCTCGCCGAGTTGGGCGCCGACGGCTACGCGAATCGCCTCCCGGGGAGCCTTCCCTACCCCGTCCAGAAGCGGGTTGCGCTCGCCCGCGCGCTCGCCACCGAACCCGACCTGCTGCTGCTCGACGAACCGGCGAGCGGCCTCGGCCACGACGAGATGACCGAGCTCGGCGAGCTGATCCGCTCGCTCACCGGGCGGATGTCGGTGGTGCTCGTCGAGCACCACATGGACCTGGTGATGAGCGTCTGCGACCGGATCACCGTGCTTGACTTCGGCCGGGTCGTGGCCGACGGCACCCCGGACGAGGTGCGCGACGACCCGGCCGTGATCGACGCCTACCTCGGCGAGGAGGCCAGGTTCTGATGACGGCAGGGACGCTGGAGGTCGCGGGCCTCACCACGAGCTACGGGCCGGTCACCGCGCTCGACGGGGTGGACGTCACGGCCGAGCGCGGCCGGATCACCGCTGTGCTCGGCGCCAACGGGGCGGGCAAGTCCACGCTGCTGCGCACGGTCTCCGGGCTCGTCCGCCCGGACGCCGGGCACGTGCGCCTCGACGGCGTCGACCTGACCCGCGCCCCGGCCGAGGACGTCGCCCGCGCGGGGGTCGCGCACGTCCCGGAAGGGCGGGGTGTGATCACCGAGCTGACGGTCGAGGAGAACCTGCGCCTCGGGGCATTGCTCGGCAGCGCGCGCAAGCGGACCGACCGGCGGCTCGCGCACGTCTACGAGATGTTCCCGCCGCTCGCCGAGCGCAGGCGCCACGACGCGCACGTGCTCTCCGGCGGCGAGCGGCAGATGCTCGTGATCGGGCGGGCGCTGCTCACCGGCCCGTCGGTGCTCCTGCTCGACGAGCCGTCACTCGGGCTGGCGCCGCGGGTCGTCGCGCAGATCTTCGGGCTACTTCGCGGGCTCGTCGACGACACGACCACCGGCCTGGGCATGACGGTGCTGCTCGTGGAGCAGAACGCGCGGAGCGCCCTCTCGGTCGCCGACGTCGGGATCGTGCTCAACCTCGGCCGGGTCGTCGCGCGCGACGCCGCCGCCACGCTCGCCGCCGACGAGAACCTCCGCCACGCCTACCTCGGTTTCTGACCCCGCGACCCTCTGCGCAGGAGTGCGATGCAGCAGTTCCTGAACGTCACGCTCACCGGCCTCGGGCAGGGCGCGGTCTACGCCGCCTTCGCGCTGGCCCTCGTGCTGATCTGGCGCTCCACGCGGATCGTCAACTTCGCCCAGGGCGCGATGGCCATGTTCACCACCTACCTGGCGCTCGTCGTGATCGAGTCGGGCCAGTCGTACTGGGTGGGGCTCGCGGTGGCGCTCGTGGCGGGGCTGGTGCTCGGCGCGGCCATCGAACGGCTGGTGATCCGGCCCGTGGAGGGCGGCCCCGAGCTGAACGCGGTGATCGTCACGCTCGGGCTGTTCGTGGCGCTGCAGGCGCTGGCGGCGATCCTCTTCGGCTCGACGTTCCGGTCCTTCCCCGCCCCCTTCGACCTGCGCGGGTTCACCGTCGGCGGCGTGAACATCGCGTTCACCGCCAACAGCATCTACACGATCGTCGCGGTGGTCGTCGTGATGCTGGCGCTGGTGGCGCTCTTCCGGTTCACCGACCTCGGCCTCAAGATGCGCGCCGCCGCGTTCAGCCAGGAGGTGTCGCGGCTGCTCGGCGTGCGCGTCGGGCGGATGCTGACGCTCGGCTGGGCGCTCGCCGCGGTGGTCGGTTCGCTCGCCGGGCTGCTCATCGCGGGCGGGAGCCTCGTGTTCCCCGGCTACATGGACTCGATCATCGTCTACGGGTTCGTCGCCGCCGTGCTCGGTGGCCTCGACTCCCCCGGCGGCGCCGTCGTCGGCGGCCTGACGATCGGGCTGCTGCTGTCCTACGTCAGCGGGTACGTCGGCAGCGAGCTGGTCGCGCTGGCCGCGCTCGCGATCCTCGTGGCGGTGCTGCTGGTGCGCCCGCAAGGACTGTTCGCCCGCACCGCCGCGCGGCGAGTCTGACCGGGGGTCCGATGACGCAGCAGACCGATCGGCCCGCCACCGGCGCCCGCGATCCGGGGCCGATCCCGGCCCGGCGCAGGTTCGCGGCGCTGCGGCGCAGGCTCCCGCACTCGACGTTCGGCCGGCACGCGCTCGCCGTGCTGCTCGCGCTCGTCGCCGTGGTGCTGGTGCTGGAGCTGACGAGCCCGTTCCGCAACTCGCAGTTCGCGACGATGTCCTACTACGCGATCGCGGCGGCCGGGCTGACCGTCCTGACCGGACTCAACGGGCAGATCTCGCTCGGCCACGGCGCGCTCATGGCCGTCGGCGCGTACACCACGGGCTTGCTGCTCGGCCCGGAAGCCGACGCGGGCTCCGGCCTGCCGCTGCCGCTCGTGATGCTGGTCGCGGCCGCCGTCACCGCGCTCGTCGGGGCGGTGGTCGGCGCGGCCGCCGCCCGGCTGCACGGGCCCTACCTCGCGGGCGCGACGCTCGCGCTCGCCGTCGCGGTGCCCGGGCTCGCCATCTACTTCGACCACTGGCTCGGGGGCGAGCAGGGCCTGCGCATCGCCTCGCCAGAGGTGCCGGCCTGGTTCGCCGACGCCGTCTACTTCCTCTCGGCCAACGAGACACCGACAGCCAAGTACCTCGCCTACGTCGGCTGGGGCACGCTGCTCGTCGTCCTGCTGCTGCTGGCCAACCTGATGGCCGGGCGGGTCGGGCGGGTGTGGCGGGCGGTGCGCGACGACGAGGTCGCCGCCGAGCTCGCCGGGATCCGGCTGGGGCAGGTGCGGGTGCTGGCGTTCGTCGTGAGCGCCGCCTGCGCGGGGCTCGCCGGCGCCGTGCTCGGTGTCGTGGTGCGGCTGGCGGCACCCAGCGGGTTCACGATCGTGCTCTCGCTCGGGCTGCTCACCGCCGTGGTCGTCGGCGGACTCGGAAGCCTCACCGGAGCGCTGCTCGGGAGCGCGCTGCTGGTGTTCCTTCCGCCTGCCGTCACCAACTTCGGCACCGCAGCCGGGTTGGACGGCACCCAGGCAGCCCAGCTCGCCCCGTTCGTCTACGGCGTGGTGCTGGTGCTCGTGATGTTGCTCGCCCCGTCGGGGGCCGTCGGCGTGGCAAAGAAGCTCGCCAGGAGGAGGACGGGATGACCATCGGGTTCGGCAGGAACCGGCGGGCCGCGTTCGCGGCTGCGGCCGTCGCGGCGGCGCTGGTGCTCAGCGCATGCGGGGCGGGCGGACGGCCCGACGAGGGCTCGGGCAGCGACCCGGGTGCCGCGGCCGACCCCGGCATCACCGCGACGTCGGTGAAGGTCGGCGCGCACTTCCCGCTCACCGGCGTGGCGGCTCCGGGCTACAGCGAGATCCCGACCGGTGCGCAGGCCTACTTCCAGTTCGTCAACGCGGCGGGCGGGGTGAACGGGCGCCAGATCGAGTACGTCTTCCGCGACGACGCCTACAACCCCACACAGACCAGCCAGGTCGTCAACGAGCTGGTGCTGCAGGACCAGGTCTTCGCGCTCCTCGCCGGGCTTGGCACGCCCACGCACTCCGCCGTGCTCGACTACCTCAACAGCGAGGGCGTGCCCGACCTGTTCGTCTCCTCCGGCTCGCTGCTGTGGGACCAGCCGCAGAAGAACCCGATGACGTACGGCTGGCAGCCCGACTACGAGATCGAGGGCAAGATCGTCGGGCAGTACGTGGCGCAGAACTTCCCGAACGCGCGCGTCGGGCTGTTCCTGCAGGACGACGACTTCGGCCGGGACGGCGAGCTCGGCGCCCGCCGGTTCCTGCAGAACCAGATCGTGGCCGCCGAGCGGTACACGCCGGGCAATACCGACGTCGCCCCCCAGATCGCGGCGCTGCAGGCGGCGGGCGCCGACGTGGTGATCGGCTTCAACGTGCCCTCCTACACCGCGCTCTCGCAGCTGCAGTCGCTGCGGCTGAACTACCGCCCGCAGTGGATCTACTCCAACGTCGGCTCCGACCCGACGCTGGTCGGCTCCCTGCTCGCCCGGTTCTCCGAAGGCGCCGTGACCGGCGCCGGGATGCTCGACGGGGTGATCACCACGGAGTACCTGCCGGGCGTCGACACCCCGGACAACCCGTGGACGCAGCTGTTCCAGCGGGTCTGGGACGAGCACGGCGGCGAGGGCGAGCTGACGAACTACCGCGTCTACGGCATGTCACAGGCGTACACGTTCGTGCAGGCGCTGCAGGCCGCGGGCCCCAACCCGACGCGCGCGGGCCTCGTCGAGGCCGTCGAGCGGGCGGGGGCGCAGTTCGAGGGCCCGTGGGTGGCGCCGTTCCGGTACTCGGCCGACCGGCACGCGGGGATCTCCGGAATGGAGGTCACCCGGATCACCGGTAAAACCACGGAGAGCCTCACTCCCGTACAGGTGACCGACAACGGCGACGCCCCGATCACCGAGGCCACGACCCAGCCGGCACCACCCCCCGCGGGGGGCATCCCAGACGTGCGGCCCGGAAGCTGAACGTCAGCGGGGTGGCCCCGCTGACGTTCAACGTCAGTAAGGCCACCCCGCTGACATTCGTTGCGCGAAGCCGGCCTGGCAGAGTGCCGGGCGTGCATGCTCTCGAACTCTCCCCCGACGTCGTGGGCGGCTGGTTGCAGCTACCGGGTTCCGCCACCGCCGAGCTGCTCGGCTCGGTCGGGTTCGGATTCGTCTGCGTCGACCAACAGCACGGCCTGATCGGCGACGACGCCCTGCTCCCCATGCTTCAGGCGCTGGCCGCCACCGCCACCCCGGCCGTCGTGCGGGTCGCGGAGAACGAGCCGGGCGCGATCGGGCGGGCGCTGGACCGGGGAGCGGCGGGTGTGATCGTCCCGATGGTCGACACGGCAGAGGACGCGGCGAGCGCGGTGTCCGCATGCCACCACCCGCCCGGCGGCACCCGCAGCTACGGGCCGACCCGCCTCGCATGGACGCGCACCGCGGCCCCGCCGCAGTGCATCGTGATGATCGAGACGCTCGCGGCGGTGGAGGCGGCCCCCGCCATCGCCGCCGTCGACGGGCTCGACGCGGTCTTCATCGGTCCGTGGGACCTCGCACTGAGCGCGGGCGTCCCGCCGTCGGCCCAGCTCGACGACCCCGGCTACGAACAGCTCCTGCGCCGGGTCGTCGCCGCGTGCCAGGAGCGCGGGCTGCCGGTCGGGATCTACTGCGCGAGCCCGGCCCACGTGCACCGCTTCCGCGGGCTCGGGTTCACGTTCTTCGCACTGATGTCCGACGCCGGCATGCTCCACGCCGCGGCGACCACGCACCTGGCCGCGGCGCGGAAAAGCGCAGCGGCGAACGTCTCCCGCAGTTGGCCGTTTGATAGTGTGTAATCACGTAATCAACCGGGAGGTGTGAGGGGTGGCCGACTCCGTCCCGACGCTGTACGAGTGGTGCGGCGGCGCGCCGGCGCTGCACCGGCTCACCGACGTCTTCTACGCCCGGGTGCTCGCCGACCCCGTGCTCGAGCCGGTGTTCCGGCACATGGGCCCCGACCACCGCGACCACGTCGCGCGCTGGCTGGGCGAGGTGTTCGGCGGCCCTGCCGAGTACACCGACGAGCTCGGCGGCTACCCGGCGATGCTCTCCCACCACATCGGCCTCGGGATCACCGAGGAGCAGCGGGCGCGCTGGGCCACCCTGATCGCCGCGAGCGCCGACGAGGCAGGCCTCCCGGACGACCCGGAGTTCCGCTCCGCGTTCGTGGCGTACGTGGAGTGGGGCACGCGGATCGCCCGCGCCAACTCCGCGCCGGGCGCCGACCCCCCGACGAACTACCCCACCCCGCGGTGGGGCTGGGGCGAGGCCCCGCCTTTCCAGCCCTGACGCCGCGACGCCGTCAGGAACCCATGCGCTGCGATATCGCCGCCGCCGTTGCCAGCAACGGGCCGCTGAGCTGGTCGAGCGCCCGGCCGCGGGCCCGTGAGGTCGGCGCGGCCACCACCACGGCCCCGGCGGCCCGGCCCAGGCCGTCGCGCACACACGCCCCGAGGGCGCTCACACCCCGCTCGGTCTCCTCGATGTTGCGCGCGTAGCCCCGGCGCCGGATCGCAGCCAGCTCCCGGTGCAGGGTGCCGGGCGCGGGCCCGGCGGCGTCCGGGGTGAGAGCCAGACCGCGCGGGTAGAGCGCCCGCAGCTCGGTGGCGGTCAGCTCGGCCAGCAGTGCCTTGCCGCCGGACGTCAGGTGCGCGGGCATCAGCAACCCGACGCGGGGCGCGACATGCCACGTCGAACCGCCCTCCACCACCGCGACGAACCGCGCGCTCGCCCCTTCGAGCACCATCAGGTGCACGGTCTCTCCGACCTCGGCGGTGAGCGCCTCCAGGTGCGGACGCGCGACGGCGGCGAGGTCGACCTGTTGCGGTTGCGGCGCCACGAGCGGCCCGTCATTTCCTAACGTCAGGGTCCGGGGCACGGAGTGATCCCGGAAGGAGCACCTCGATGACGAGCACCGCCACCAGCCACGCCGGACCTACCGCGTAGGAGGCGGCCGCCCTGGAGCAGCTCTACGCCGATTTCGCCGCCGCGCACATGACCCCGCTGTGGACGCAGCGGGAGGGCCTCATGCCGCTGACGCCGCAGCCCGACGCCGTCCCGATGCTGTGGCGCTGGCGATCCGGTCGCCATGCGCCGCGGCGACCTCCTGCTCACCCCCGGCATGCACTTCCACGAGCACCACAACACCACCGACCACCCGATGGCCTGGATCGACGGCCTCGACATCCCGCTCGTTCGCCAGCTCGACGCGGGTTCTTCGGGCGCCGCGGGATCGCCGGGGCACTGCTCGAAAGACTCACCCCCGATGAGCGTGCGATGTTCGTGCTGGGCGAGGAGAGGAGGACACCCATGGCCACCGCAACCAACCGGTTCCGCGCGGCCGTGCCTGAGGCCGCGCATCGCACGATGCTCAACGGGCGGGTCCTGCGGGCCGTCGTCAGCGCGCACGTGGTTGCGATCGTCGGTCAGCCGGTGTTCGCCGGCGTGTGTTGCGCTTGAGATCAACAGAGCGGGACTGCTTGCCCCCGCCGGCGTGGGTGAAGCAGTCCAGGAACCCGGTGTGCACGTCGCAGCCCCGAGCCCCTTCCTGCATTCACAATCGCACACGTTGAATGCGCCGGACCCTGGGCTGAATGGCCCGATCTCGAACAGTAGTTCGAATAGAATGAGGTCATGTCCAGTGGCCCGGTCGGCCTCGCACACCGCCTCCTCACCGAGGCGGTCGATGCGCTGAGCACCGCCGCGGGGCCCGCCGCCACGGATGACGAGCTCCTGTCAATGCTGACGCTGTGCAAGGGCGCGGCCCGGCGGCTGGACCGGCTCGTCGGCGGCGCGGTGGCGGAACTGGAGCGGCGGGGCACGTTCGCCGAGCGCGGCTACAAGTCCGCGGCCGTGGCGCTCGCGGATCTGCTGGGGTGGGAGCAGTTCGAGGCCCGCCGCCGGGTCACCGCTGCCGAGCAGGTCTGCCAGCGGGCCGGGCTGGACGGCACGGTGCTACCGGCCCGGCTTGCGGCCACCGCGGAGGCGTTTGCGGCCGCGCGCACCGACCTGCGGCATGTCGAGGTGATCGCCCGCGTATTGGCGAGCCCGCCCGCGGCCCGATTGGCGCCGCAGGTGTGGGCGGGTGCCGAGGCGGAGCTAGCCGTCAAGTCGGAGGTGTACACCCCGTCGGAGCTGCAGGCCTGGGGCAGTGCCCTGGTCGAAGCCCTCGACCAGGACGGCGCCGAGCCCGACGACGGCGACCCCGCGCCGGTCAACGAGCTTCGGCTGACCCGGCTGGCGCGCGGCGGTGGGAAGCTCGCGGGCCGGTTCGAGGACGCGGCGACGTTCGACGCGATCGCCGCGGTGATCGACGCCGAGGCCAAGCCGCTCGACGCGGACGACCCCCGGAACGCGGCGCAGCGGCAGGCCGACGCGCTCGCCGACGTGTGCGGGTTCGTGCTCGACCAGGGCGACTCCCCGAGTCCGGCGGCCGCCGGCCGCATCTCAACGTGCTGGTGCGGCTGGAGGACCTGGAGAACCGCTGCCGGTCCGCGCTGCTCGACTTCGGCGGCACCCTCACCCCGGGCGCGTTGCGGATGCTCGCCTGCGACGCCGCCGTGGTCCCTGTCGTCATGGGCGCCAAGGGCCAGCCCCTCGACGTCGGCCGGGCGACCCGCACCATCCCCGACGGCCTCCGCCGGGCCGTGGCCGCGCGGGGCGGCGGGTGCGAGTACCCCGGCTGCGGGCGTCCACCGTCCTGGTGCGAGGTCCACCACATCGTTCCCTGGCAGGAGGGTGGGGAGACGGCGATCCACAACAGCGTTATGATTTGCCGCGTCCATCACCGGCTGCTGCACCATTCAGAGTGGGTTGTCCAGCTGAGCGACGGGTTGCCGGAGTTCATACCGCCGATGTGGATCGACCCGCAACGAAGACCCCGAGCCGCTCCCCGACCCCACGCCCACGCGTGCTGATCGCGTTCGGACTCGCCTGACGGGGCGAGCGACCTCGCGGACCCGGCGGGCATCGGCCAGAGTGGACGGGTGGCCGACACTCGTGCCCCCGCACTCCCTGAGCAGGTCGTCCTCGTCGACGACGACGGCGCGCCGATCGGTGTGGCCGACAAGGCGACCGTGCACGGCCCGACCACCCCGCGGCACCTGGCGTTCTCCTGCTACGGCTTCGACCGGACGGGCCGCCTGCTCGTGACGCGCCGGTCGCGGCAGAAGCGCACGTTCCCCGGCGTCGTCACCAACACCTGTTGCGGCCACCCCGCGCCGGACGAGGCGATCGAGGACGCCGTCCGCCGCCGGCTGGCCGACGAGCTCGGCCTCACGGCGGCCGACCTGCGCCTCGTGCTGCCCACGTTCTCCTACCGCGCGTCAGCAGGCGGGGTGGAGGAGAACGAGTTGTGCCCCGTGTACGTGTGCACGCTCGTTGGCGAGCCGCGGCCGCGTCCGGACGAGGTCGAGTCGGCAGAATGGTGGAGCTGGGAGGCCTTCGTCGCGGCCGGCGCGGAGGGTGCACTGTCGCCGTGGGCGCAGCTACAGGCCCCGCTGCTCGACGCCCGGCGCGCCGACTGGGGCCGCCGACCCGCCTGACCCGCCCGGCTGGAAGGCTTGCAGGGTGAGATGCCGATGAAGGAGATCGCGATCTTCAGCGGTTCGGCCCACAGGGAACTGGCCGCCGCCATCTGCCACCACCTCGAAGTACCGCTCGCACCGTCGCGGGTCACGAGGTTCGCCAACGACTGCCTCGAGGTCCAGCTCCTCGCCAACTGCCGCGAGCGTGACGTCTTCGTCGTGCAGCCGCTCGTGCCGCCGGTGCAGGAGAACCTCGTCGAGCTGCTGCTGATGCTCGACGCGGCCCGCGGTGCCTCGGCCGCCCGCATCACTGTCGTCATGCCGCATTTCGCCTACGCGCGGTCGGACAAGAAGAACGCCCCGCGGATCTCGATCGGCGCGAAGCTGATGGCCGACCTGCTGCAGACCGCCGGTGCCGACCGCGTGCTGACGATGACGCTGCACTCGCCGCAGGTGCACGGGTTCTTCGGGGTGCCGGTCGACCACCTGCACGCCCTGCACGAGATCGCCCGCCATTTCCGTGCAGGCGATCTCGACAACTCGGTGGTCGTCTCCCCGGACCTGGGCAACGCGAAGGAGGCGTCCCGGTTCGCCCGGCTGCTCGGCCTGCCGGTGGCGGCGGCGGCGAAGGAGCGGCTCAGCGACGACAAAGTCGTGATCAGCTCGATCATCGGTGACGTCCGCGGCCGCGACGTCGTGGTGCTCGACGACGAGATCGCTCGCGGCAGCACGATCCTGGAGCTGCTCGACCGGCTCGCCGAGCAGGACGTGGCGTCGGTGCGGGTCGCGTGCACGCACGGCCTGTTCGCCGACGGCGCGCTGCAGCGGATCGGCGATCGCGAGGACGTCACCGAGATCGTCTGCACCGACACCGTCCCGGTGCCGCACGCCGAGCGGTCCCCGAAGCTGACCGTGCTCTCGATCGCTCCCGCCATGGCGGAGGCGGTGCGGCGGATCCACAACGGCGAGTCGGTGAGCGTGCTGTTCGACGAGCACTGAGCGCGCGGTGCTGGTCGGGGAGGCCCGGGACGCCGCCGGCGACTGGGTGCGGCGGTATGCGGTGGGAACGGCGGGGTTCCGCGGCGCCTTCCTCGCGGGCTCGGCGCCGCACCGGGAGCCCGACGAGGTGCAGCCGCCGTAGTTCCGGCACGCCGGTGCCCCCTCGATGGGACCACCAGTGCTGGGAATTCCGTCGGACCCACCCCGCTGGCGTGCAAGGGAGGCTCACGGCTGGGTCGCGCGGATGTTGAGCGCCGTCTCGGCGACCGTTTGCAACGAACACGGGGAGATCACGTAGGGGCTGCCGGTGCCGGGAAGGCCGCACGGCCCAGGCGTTGCCCGGCGACACCGGCGCGGTCCGGCTCGATTCCGACGACAAACTGGTGATCCCGCCGTTGTCGGCTGAGGACGTGCCGGGCGAGGTCAAGGAGCTAGAGGCCGAACTGGCTGAGATGCTGCCGTTCGCACCGATTGCCTGACTGCTGATCGAGCTGGACCTTCTCCTGGCGGGCGGCGAATCGCAAATCGCCGCCCGGTCGGTGGTCGAGCAGCGGGGAATCCGCTATGCCCGCCGTGAGCGTCTCGCGGAAATGCGGGGCCATCTCCAGCGCGGCCGCGTCTTCCGGCGTCAGCCACGCGTGCGCCACGTGTTCGTCCGGGCTGAGCGCGACGTCCGCACGCCCGTCCTCCTGCGCCTCGTACACCCGGGCGCGGATCCGCAGATCCTGCCCGGCGACGTCCATCCAGGTGTGCGCGCTGCGCTCCCGCGTGACCTGCACCGCCAGCCCGGTCTCCTCCGCCACCTCCCGCACAGCCGCGGGTTCGGGCCGCTCCCCCGGTCCGACCGTGCCGCCCGGCAGCTCCCACAGGCCACCGAGGAAGGTCGCCGGGTGGCGGCGGAGGAACAGGACCTCGCCGTCGCGCTCGATCCAGCAGTGCACGAGCTGCTTCTCCAGGCTCCCGGACATCGACCCATCCTCGCCGACGGCCGGCGCGTCGGGCGTCGGCGCGTCAGCGGATCCCGCCCGCTCCCGCGTAGGGGTGCGGGCTCACGAGCAGGTCGCCCTCAGCGAAGCGGGAGAGCCGGAAGTCGTGCTCCGGCACGGTTGGGTCGCGGCTGCGCCCGTCGAGCACGAGGTCGGCCAGCAGCTCCCCCACGGCGGGCGAGATCTTGAAGCCGTGCCCGGAGAACCCCGCCGCCACGAACAGCCCGTCGACTCCGGTGGGCCCGATCACCGGGTTGGAGTCGGGGGTGACGTCGTAGCAGCCCGCGTAGGTTCCGGTCACCGCAGGGTCGGGGAGGCCGGGGAACCGCTGTGCCACCTTCTCGACTGTCGCCTCGACGAACGCGGGGTCGGCGCGGTCCGGGTAACGATCGGGGTCGGCGGGCTCGGGGCGGCTCAGATCGCTGTTGCCGACGAGGAGCTGGCCCTCCGGTTCCGGGCGCACGTACTGCAACGACACGAGGTCGGAGAACACCGGCACGCCCCTGAGGTCGGCCCCCGGTGCGACCAGCACGATCTGCTCGCGCACCGCCCGGACGGGCAGCTCGATCCCCAGCGACGCGAGCAGCCCGACCGACCACGGCCCGGCCGCCACCACGACCGTGCGGGTGGCGATCTCCTGCCCCGACCCCAGCCGGACACCACGCACACCCGCCGCGTCGACGAGCAGCCCCGTCACCGAGGTGCCCTGCCGTACGCGCACGCCCTCGCGCCGGGCCGCGGCGGCGAAGGCCTGGGCGGTGCGGTACGCATCGCCGTACCCGCCGCGCGGCTCCCACCCGAACGCCGCGAAGTCGTCGAGACGGGCCGCCGGCCACAGCCGCTCCACCTCGTCGTGGCCGACCTCCTCCGCCGCGACGCCGAGCGCGCGCTGGGTGGCGAGGTTGGCGCGCAGGGCGTCGGCGTTGTCGGGACCGACGCCGACGACGTACCCGGCCGGCACGAACCCGACGTCGTCGCCGAGCACGTCCAGCGCGTTCTCGAACACCGAGAGGCCCTTCCAGGCCATCGCGGCGAGTGACGGCACGCCGTAGTGGCACCGCACCACGCCGCTCGACTTGCCGGTGCCGCCGGAGCCGACGGTGTCCCGCTCGCAGACGATCACGTCGGTCGTGCCGTGCCGCGCGAGCGCCCACGCGGCGGCGGCGCCCGCGATGCCGCCGCCGACGATCACGACGTCCGCGGTGCTCACGTGGGTCACGTGCCCGGCACCCAGTTGGTCCCGGCCAGCGGCACCCGTGCCATCGCCGCCGCCTCGATCGTCACGGCCACGAGATCCTCGGGCTCCAGGTGCAGCAGGTGCGCCTTCCCGCACGCCCGCGCGATGGCCTGGGCCTCCATCGTGAGCACGCGCAGGTAGTTGGCCACCCGGCGGCCGCCGTCCACCGGGTCGAGCCGGGCCGCCAGCTCCGGGTCCTGGGTCGTGATCCCGGCGGGGTCGCGGCCGTCCTGGTAGTCGTCGTAGAAGCCCGGCGCCGAGCCGAGCGCGGCGTACTCCTGCGCGTAGCGCGGCGAGTTGTCGCCGAGCGCGATGAGCGCGGCCGTGCCGACCGCCACCGCGTCGGCGCCCAGCGCCATCGCCTTCGCCACGTCGGCGCCGGTGCGGATGCCCCCGGAGACGACGAGCTGGACCTTCCGGTGCAGCCCCAGCTCCTGCAGCGCCTGCACGGCCTGCGGCAGCGCCGCGAGGGTGGGGATGCCGACGTGCTCGATGAACACGTCCTGCGTGGCGGCGGTGCCGCCCTGCATCCCGTCGACCACGACGACGTCCGCGCCTGCGGCGACGGCGAGCTTCACGTCGTAGTAGGTCCGCGTGGCGCCGACCTTGACGTAGACGGGCTTCTCCCAGTCGGTGATCTCGCGCAGCTCCAGGATCTTGATCGCGAGGTCGTCCGGGCCGGTCCAGTCCGGATGCCGGCACGCGCTGCGCTGGTCGATGCCCGGCGGGAGCGTGCGCATCCCCGCGACGCGCTCGTCGATCTTCTGCCCGAGCAGCATCCCCCCGCCGCCCGGTTTGGCGCCCTGCCCGAGCACCACCTCGATCGCGTCGGCTGCGCGCAGGTCGTTGGGGTTCATCCCGTATCGGCTGGGCAGGTACTGGTAGACGAGCGTCTTCGAGTGGCCCCGCTCCTCCGGGGTCATCCCACCGTCCCCGGTGGTCGTGGACGTGCCGGCCTCCGAGGCTCCGCGCCCGAGCGCCTCCTTCGCCTGCGCGGAGAGCGCGCCGAAGCTCATCCCGGCGATCGTGACCGGGATGTCGAGGCGCACCGGGGAGGTGGCGTTCCGGTCGCCGAGCACGACGTCGCTGCCGCACAGCTCGCGGTAGCCCTCGAGCGGGTAGCGGGACATGCTGGCGCCGAGGAACAGCAGGTCGTCGAAGTGCGGCACGCGGCGTTTCGCGCCCCAGCCACGGATGTCGTACACGCCGGTCTCGGCGGCGCGCTGGATGCCGGCGATGGTCGCGCGGTCGAACGTGGCCGACTCGCGCAGGCCGAACAGCGCCGGATCCAGGGCGGGGTCGATGCTCATGTCCCTCCTCAGTACGCGTGCGAGTTGCCGGACGCGAAGTGGTACAGCCGCCGCGCGGAGCCGTAGCGGCGGAACTCACCCGGATCGGCGTCGAACCCCGCGGCGGCGAGCAGCCCGGCCAGCTCGGCCCGGTGCTCGCCGCGCACCGGCTTCTCGACGCAGTCGGCGCCGAGCGACGCCACCGAGCCCCTGACGTAGAGCCGGGCCTCGTAGATCGAGTCGCCCAGCGCCTCGCCCGCGTCCCCGCAGACGACCAGCCGCCCCGCCTGCGCCATGAACGCGCTCATCGCGCCGACGTCTCCCCCCACGACGATGTCGGCGCCCTTCATCGAGATGCCACAGCGCATGGAAGCGCTGCCCTCCACGACGAGCAGCCCGCCGTGCGCGGTGGCCCCGGCCGACTGGGACGCGTCGCCGCGCACCCGGACGACGCCGGACATCATGTTCTCCGCGACGCCCACGCCCGCGCTGCCCTGCACCGTGACCGTGGCCTCGGCGTTCATGCCGGCGCAGTAGTAGCCCGCGTGCCCCAGCACGTCGACGGTGACCGGGTGGCGGAGCCCCGCGGCGATCGCGTGCGCGCCGCGCGGGTTGCACACCTCGTATGCGGTGGCGGCCGGCGCGTGCAGCTCGGCATTCAGGGCGCGCACCCCGACCTCGGCGAGGTCGACGCACACCGACGTGCTCACCGCGCCCACGCGTACACCTGTTCCGGCTCGGGCTCCCAGATCCGCGCGCCGTCGATGCCGGGCAGGTCGGCGAGCGCCCGGAACTCCGACGCCATCGCCACCCAGCGCGGGGTCTCGGCGATGATCGCGGGCTTGCACGCGATGCGGTCGCGCACCACGGCGAACCCGTCGCCGGTGGTCACGAGCAGTGTGTAGAACCCGTCGAACCGCTCGCACACCATCCGCAGGGCCTTGTCCAGGTCCTCGCCCGCGGCCAGCCGGGCCGCGACGAACCGGGCGCCCACCTCGGAGTCGTTCTCCGAGTCGAACACCACGCCGTCGGCCTGAAGCTCCCGGCGGATCGTGGCGTGGTTGGCGAACGAGCCGTTGTGGACGAGGCACTGGTCCTCGCCGACCGAGAACGGGTGGCAGCCTTCCGGGGTCACCGCAGACTCCGTGGCCATGCGGGTATGCGCGAGGCCCTGCCAGCCCTGCGCGTCGGCGAGCCCGTAGGCGGCGGCGAGGGCTCGCGGGTGTCCGGTGCCCTTGTAGACGACGAGGTCGCGGCCGGTGCCGACGATCCGCGCCCCGGGTGCGGCGGCCAGCACCGCGGCGGCGAGCACGGCAGGCTCCCCCGGCGCGGTGACGACCGTGGTGGCACCGACCCTCGTCACGGTTGCGCCGAGCACCGCCAGATCGGGCGGGGCGTCGAGCACCGACACCGCGGCGTGCCCCTCGGGGCAGCGGCGCCGATCGCCGTACACGGCCACGCCGGCCGAGTCGGGGCCGCGCTCCTCGACCCCGCACAGCATGGTGGTGAGCAGTCGGCCGAGCTGCGGGTGCAGCCCGGGGTCACGCAGGTGCAGCCCCACGATCCCGCACACAGCCCTCCCCTTTCAGAACGCCGTCAGGTAGCGGTCGACCTCCCACGGGCCCACCGCGGCGTGCCAGTCGAGGAACTCCTCGCGCTTGAGCCCGGCGAAGTAGTCGCAGACCCCGGGCCCCGCCGCGTCGAGCGCCCCAGCCACCACGGGGTCGGCGCGCAGCGCGTCGACGGCGTGGAGCAGCGTCGGCGGCAGCTCGGTGACCCCGGAACCGGCCGGACCGGGGTCGAGGCCGCGGCCGATCCCGTCGAGCCCGGCGGCGAGCAGCGCGCCCGCCGCGAGGTACGGGTTGGCGGAGCCGTCCCCGCCGCGCACCTCGATGCGGTCGCCGTCCGGGATCCGCACGAGGTGCGTGCGGTCGTTGCCTCCGTAGCTTGCCAACCGGGGTGACCAGGTCGCGCCGGACCGCGTGGACCGCGCGCCGGTGCGCTTGTAGGAGTTGACGGTCGGGGCGAGCACGGCCTGCAGGCCGGCGGCATGGTCGAGGATCCCGGCGAGGAACGCGTAGGCCGTGCCGGAGAGCCCGAACCCGCGGGCGTCGGCGGCGTCGGGGAAGAGCGGCTCGCCGCCACGCCAGAGCGACAGGTGCAGGTGCAGCCCGCTCCCGGTGCGGTCGCCGAACGGTTTGGGCATGAAGGTCGCGGTCATCCCCCGCTGCTCGGCGAGCACCGAGATCAGGTACCGCGCGGTGACCACGCGGTCGGCCGTGGTGAGGGCGTCGGCGTAGGCGAAGTTCTGCTCGAACTGCCCGTTGGCGTCCTCATGGTCGTTGGCGTAGTTGCCCCAGCCCAGCGCGTTCATCGCCCCCGACACCGCGGTGAGGTGGTCGTACATGCGGGTGAGCCCGCGGGCGTCGTAGCAGGGCTGCGCGGCCACGTCCTTCACGTCGGCGGGGACGAGCGTGCCGTCTGCGCCCCGGGTGACCAGGAAGTACTCCACTTCCGCCCCGACCTGCAGGTCCAGGCCCTCGGCGCGGGCCCGCTCGAGCAGCGCCTTGAGCACCACGCGTGGCGCGTACTGCCACGGCTCGCCGGCGACGTGCGGGTCGCAGTGCACGAGCGCCAGCCCGTCGCGCACCCACGGCAGCGGCGTGTACGAGGCGAGGTCGGGGAGCGCGATCAGGTCCGGGTCGCTGGGCTGCTGCCCGATCGCGCCCACCGCGTACCCGGCGAACCCGACGCCCTCGTGCTGCAGCGCGTCCGCGGCGCTGACGGGCACCAGCTTGGCGCACGGCTTCCCCGTCAGGTCGACAAAGAGCGCGAGCAGGAACTGGACGCCGTCCGCGCGCGCCATCGCGACCAAGTCTGTCCCGGTCGCCGCGGTCGCCTGGGCCGGCGGATCGGTCACGTCGAGCGCCATCAGGGACTCCTCGGTCGGAAGCCGGTATCTTGCTGTGAAACGCAATCTCTCATGGAGAAACAGTCGAGGTGTTACCGCGATGTATCGCCGTGTGACGAGCGAGTGATGGACGCCGATGAGCCGGTCGAGCTGCCGGTGGAACACGGCCCGGCTGCGCGGGAGGTCGACCGGCCGGCGCCGGTCGAGGGGCAGTTGGAGCGCATCCTCGGGGCGCAGGTCCGGCATCTGCGGCAGGGGCGCGGGCTCACGCTCAGCGACCTGTCGCTGCGTTCCGGGATCTCGAAGCCGATGCTCTCGAAGATCGAGAACGCCCAGACGTCGTGCAGCCTGACCACGCTGACCCGCCTCGCCGACGCCCTCGACGTGCCGCCCACCGCGCTGTTCCGCGGCGCGGACAGCGAGCGGGAGGCCGTGCACACGCCGGCCGGGGCCGGAGCGCGGATCGTGGCCCGCGGCACTCGCGTGGGCCACGACTACACGCTGCTCGGCGGCCTGCGCGGCCCGCACAGGCGGATGGAGGCCCACATCGTGACGCTGACCGAGCGCAGCGAGGTCTTCCCGCTGTTCCAGCACCCGGGCACCGAGCTGCTCTTCATGCTCGAGGGCGAGATGGTCTACGGGCACGGTGAGCTCAGCTACCCGCTGCGGCCCGGCGACGCGCTGCAGCTCGACGGCGAGGGTGCGCACGGCCCGCAGGAGCTCGTGGACCTGCCGATCCGGTTCCTGTCCGTCGTGGCGTACGGCGACGGGGAGCGCTAGCGAGGACGGCTGCCGCGGGGATCTCGTGCCGGCGTCAGGCGAAGCAGCCGATCGGGCCGCCGTGGAACGCGACCATGTCCGGCCAGATCGCCGGAAGTGGGAGCGGGGTGCCGAGCGGGTCGCCGTTCAGCTCCGAGTAGGCGCGGTGCAGGTTGCCCACCAGCCGCTCGCTCTCCTGCCACGCGGCGAACCGGTTGTCCGGCGCCGCGGTGGCGGTCTCCAGCGGGGTCCGGCCGGCGGCGTGCCCGTCGCGGGCGAGCGCGTCGACGAACGCGGCGTACTCGCCGAGGCCGTCGAGCAGCGCGGTGACCTCGCCGCCCCGGCACACCGGCCCGTGGCCGGGCACCAGCACCTCGGGCTCCAGCTCGCGGATCCGCGCCAGCGCCACCGGGTAGCCCGCCACACTCCCCTCGACGAGGAACGGCTGACCGCCCGCGAACGCGATGTCGCCGGCGAACAGCACCCGCTCGTCCGGCAGCCAGACGACCACGTCGCTGCGTGTGTGCGCGGGCCCCACGTGGATCAGCTCGACGGCCCGGTCGCCCAGGTGCAGCGTCATGGCGCCACTGAACGTGACGTCCGGCGGGCGGACCTCGATGTGCCCGTAGTCCGGGCCGGTCAGCACGTGGGCGGCGACCAGCCCGGCGGCGAGCACGTCCTCCCGGCACAGGACGTGGCCGATGATCGGCGTTCCGGTGGGCAGCAGCCAGTTGCCGAACGTGTGATCGCCGTGGTGGTGGGTGTTCACCAGGGCCCGCGGCGCACCAGGGCTGATCCGGGCGACCGTCTCCAGCAGCGCGCGGTTGCGCGCCTCGGTCGACGTGGTGTCGACCATCACGAGCTCGCCGGCCCGCCCGGTGACCACGCCGGTGTTGTTGACCATCCAGCTCCCGTCGGGCTGGACGTAGGCGAAGACGCCTGGGACGAGCTCGATCAGATCAGGTGGTGGAAGCGCCATGTGCCCGATGCTCCACCCGCCGCTGGTGCACCCGCAGCTGCAGGGTGGCCACATCGAGCAGCGGCACGGGGACGCGCAGCTCCCGGGCCCGCGCGACGAGGTCGCCGAGGATGGGCTCCACCTCGGTCGGGAGCCCGGCGACGACGTCGCGGTACATCGACGACGCGAACGACGACCCCACCCGGGTGGTCATCGCCGCCGTGTTCGCCAGCTCCGCGTCGGGCAGCGGGTACCCCCCGGCGGCGGCGACGGCCGCGGCCTCTGCGAGCAATGCCGGGCCCAGCTCGGTCCCGCCCGGCTCGGCGACGATCTCGCCGACGGTGCCGCGGGCCAGGCAGTTCAGCGCGCCGACCGTGGCGATGAAGACCCACTTGTTCCAGAGGTCGGCGACGATCGCCGGAGATTGCACGACGTCGAAGCCGGCTGCGGCGAGCTGCGCGACGAGCTTTTTCACCCGTGGCGAGTCCGAGCCGTCGAGCTCCCCGACGGTGAGGTCGGCGAACGGCGCGAGCCGCACGATCTCCCCGTCCTGGCCGACGGTCGTAGCGATCCGGATGACTCCGCCGAGCACGCGGTCGCCGAACCGCGCGGTCAGCGTGTCGACGTGGGCCATGCCGTTGAGGAACGGGACGACCATCGTGTCCGGGCCGACGGCGGGCGCGAAGTCCTCGGTCGCCTGCTCCAGCGCGAGCGCCTTCACTGCCACCAGCACTACGTCGTACGGGCCGTCGAGCTCGGCGGCCGTGACCGTCCGGGGTGTGATGACCTCGTCGTCCGCGCCCGTGAGCCGCAACCCGCGCTCCCGCAGCACGGCGACCCGGCCCGCCCGGACGAGGAACGTGACGTCCCGGCCGGCGGCCGCGAGCCTCGCTCCGTACCAGCCGCCGGTGGCACCCGCCCCGACCACGAGGATCTTCATGTCCCTACCTCCTGTTCCTGCGGGGCGCGGGCGAGCACCAGGCTCGCCGCCGCCGCAGCGAGTGCGAGCGCCGCGCCCACCGCCCAGCCTGCTGTATAGCCCGCGACGTTCGCGGTGGCGGGGCCGAGGATCGTGACGAGCACCGCGACGCCGAGTGCCGAGGCGACCTGGCGTGCGGAGTTGACGATGGCGGTGCCCGTGGCCGCGTGGTGGCCGGGGAGAGCGGTGGCTCCGGCGGCGATGAGCGTGCTGAGCGCGAGACCGACGCCGGCGCCGCTCAGCAGCATGCTCGGGAGCAGGTCGCGCAGGTAGTCCGGCTCGGCGCCGGCGAAGAGCACCCGCCACAGCAGGGACACGGCGAACACGACGCTCCCGGCCGCGGCGACCGGTCCCGCTCCGAGCCTGCGCACGAGCCGTGCGGACGCGATCGTCACGACGGGCACGAGCGCCGGCCCAGGCACCATCGCGAGCCCGGTGAGCAGCGGCGGGTAGTGCCAGACGTCCTGGCACCACAACGAGTTGGACAGCAGCATGATCGCGAACGACGTGCTGAACAGGAACACGGCCACGTTCGCGGCCGCGAACCGCGGCACGCGCATCAGCGGTAGCTCCAGCAACGGAGCGGGGTGCGACCTGCAGCGCAGCACGAACCCGGCCCAGCCCGCGGCTGCGAGCCCCAGCACGGCGAGCGTCCTGGCATCGAGCCAGCCCCACTCGGGGGCCTGCACGAGCGCGCCGACGAGGGCGCCGACGGCGAGGACGAGCAGGATGCTTCCGGCCAGATCGGGGACCGGCCCGGCGGCGCGGGCGCGGTCGGCGGGGAGCGCGAAACGGGCCAGCAGCCAGGCGCCGACGCCGATCGGGATGTTCACGAGAAACACCCACCGCCAGCTCGCGGTGACGAGCAGCCCGCCGAGCACCGGCCCGGCCACGGCGGCGAGGGCGCCGACGGCCGTCCACCCGCGGGCAGCAGCCATCCGCCGTCCCGGCTCCACGCTCGCGAGCAGCAGCGCGAGCGACGTCGGCACCAGCGCTGCGGCCCCCACCGCCTGGACGAGCCGCGCGACCACCAGCAGCGCCACGTCCGGCGCCGCAGCGCATGCCGCCGAGGCGAGGGTGAACCCGGCGATGCCGCCGAGGAACACCCGCCGGTGCCCGAAGCGGTCACCCAGGCGCCCTGCGGGCACCAGGAACGCGGCGAGCGCCAGCGCGTAGGCGTTGACCACCCAGGACAGCACCGCGATCGAGCTGTCCAAACTGCGGCCCATGTCGACGAGCGCGACGTTGACAATCCAGAGATCGAGGTTCGCCATGAACACCGCGGTGAACGCGACGACCGCCACCCGCGCCCTCACGTGCGGCCCCGCTGACTTGCGACACGGGAGTCAGGCATGCCTCCCGACAGTAGCCAACTGACTTTCGCTGAACAAGCCAGAGTCTGGCGTGGCACACTCGGCTTGCGTAGAGCAAGCCAGCACTGTAGGAGGGGCCCGTGAGCCGACGCACCAGCTGGACGGGCGTGCCCTGCCCGATCGCACGGGCCGTCGACGTGCTCGGCGAGCCGTGGACGCTGCTGATCCTGCGCAACGCCACCACCGGCACCACGCGCTTCGACGTGTTCCGCGCCGAGCTCGGGATCGCCGACAACGTGCTCGCCGCCCGCCTCGCCCGGCTCGTCGACGCCGGGCTGCTCGTCCGCAGGCCCTACCGGGACGGGGGCCGTACCCGCGAGGAGTACCGGCTCACGCAGGCAGGCGCCGACGCGCTGCCGGTGCTCGAGGCACTCGGCGAGTGGGGGGCCCGGTACACGGCTTCCGCCGAACCGACCGACCCGATGCAGGTGGTGCACCTCGGTTGCGGTGAGCCCACCCGGCCGGGCCGCGGCTGCGACGCATGCGGCGCCCCCCTGCGGCGCAGCGACCTGGGCTGGCGGCGCCCGTGGCGCTCGCCCGAACCCGTGCCGCTCGCCGAGCCGGTGGCTTGACCCGCCTGACCGGCCGACCCGGCAAAACCCTGACCAGGCGAAACCCTGACCAGGCGACACCCTGACCCGGCAATTGTCCGTGCAGCTCAGCAGGCGATGTTCCTCCATGTGGGATCTCCTGGCGAAGGCCCGCGGGGTGTGCTGTATTCGAGAGCGTGACGCCTGCCGCCGCTCCCGCGTGCCTACGGCCCGCCGCGTGCCCCACGTGCGTCACGCCCTGCGGTCCGGCCTGCTGACCGCGCGTCCGCCGGACTACCCGCGCACCTCCCGATCCGAGGAGAGCCATGTCCCGAACCCGACCTGCCCCCCTGAAGTTCGCCTACTGGGTGCCGAACGTCAGCGGTGGCCTCGTGACCAGCACCATCGAGCAGCGCACCGACTGGGGGTACGACTACAACCGCAAGCTCGCGCAGACCGCGGAGAACAACGGTTTCGAGTACGCGCTGTCCCAGGTTCGCTACATGGCCAGTTACGGGGCCGACCACCAGCACGAGTCGACAAGCTTCTCCCTCGCCCTGCTGCTGGCCACCGAACGGCTCAAGGTCATCGCCGCCGTGCACCCCGGGCTCTGGCAGCCCGGCGTCCTCGCCAAGTGGGTCGCCACCGCCGACCACCTGTCCGGCGGCCGCGCGGCCGTCAACGTCGTGAGCGGCTGGTTCAAGGGCGAGTTCACCGCGCTCGGCGAGCCGTGGCTCGAGCACGACGAGCGTTACCGCCGCTCCGAGGAGTTCATCCGGGTGCTGCGCGAGATCTGGACGAGTGACAACGCGAACTTCCAGGGCGACTTCTACCGGATCCACGACTTCGACCTGAAGCCGAAGCCGCTCGACGTCCCCGGCCGCCCGCACCCGGAGATCTTCCAGGGCGGCAACTCCACCGCCGCCCGGCGCAACGGCGGGCGCGTCTCCGACTGGTACTTCTCCAACGGCAAGGACTTCGACGGCTTCTCCGAGCAGGTCACCGAGGTCAACCAGCACGCCGAGGACGCAGGCCGGGCGGGCGCCGTGCGGTTCGCGCTCAACGGGTTCATGATCGCCCGGGACTCCGAGCGCGAGGCCCGCGAGACACTCCGCGAGATCATCGCGAAGGCCAACAGCGACGCCGTCGAGGGCTTCCGCAGCGCCGTGCAACAAGCCGGGGCGTCCACCTCGGACAAGCGCGGCATGTGGGCGGACTCCACGTTCGAGGACCTCGTCCAGTACAACGACGGTTTCCGCACGCAGCTGATCGGCACGCCGGAGCAGATCGCCGACCGCGCCGTCGAGTACAAGCGCCGCGGCGCCAACCTGCTGCTGCTCGGCTTCCTGCACTTCCAGGAGGAGGTCGAGTACTTCGGCCGGCACGTACTCCCGATCATCCGGGAGAAGGAGGCAGAGCTCGACGCCCGCAGCCCGGAGGCTTTGCTGCAATCAGTGCCGGGTCCTACACCTGCGGCGTGATCGCCTGCAGGGCTTCCGAGGACTTCACCGCTGCCGCCAGATCCGCCAGCGCCGCCCCGTGTGCCGCCGCGAGGGCGGCGCTGTCCTCGGTCAGCGTGGAGCGGTCGACGTAGCCGCCGTGGTCGAAGTACAGCCCCGGCGAGAGCACCTGCACCGCGAAGAACCCGGCGAGGACGTTCCGCAGGTCGCCCACGGCGAGGAAGTGGTGCCCGCTCGCCCCCGTCAGCACGGTGGCGGCGACCTTGCCCTGCAGCGGGGCGCTCTTCTCCCCCCACTTCCCGCGTTCGGTGCGCTCCAGCAGGTCCTTGAGCAGCGCGCTGTAGGTGGCGCGGTAGACCGGGCTGCCGAACACCACGGCGTCGGTGGTGGCGAACGCCGCGATCACGGCGTCGGCCCCGGACTCGCTCAGCTCCAGCAGCGAGGTCGACGCCCCCACCTTCGCCGCGCCGGCCAGCACCCCGGCCACGGCGGTCGCGGTGCGGCCACCCGGCTCGGGTCCTGCGACGACACCGAGCACGTTCACGCCGGTCATCCGTTCTCCTCCTGCGAGCAGTCGTCGGGCCGGGCCAGACCGTAGCCGCCCCGGTGGAACAGCAGCGGTGACCGGGAGGCGTCGGCGGCGAGGTCGTGGACCTGCCCGACGACGATCGTGTGGTCGCCCCCGTCGTACTCACGCCAGAGCGTGCAGCCGATCCACGCGCAGGCCCCGCCGATAAGCGGCGCGTCGTCGGGCCCCGGCCACCAGTCCACGCCCGCGAACTTGTCGACTCCGGAGCGGGCGAAGCCCACGCTGAGCGCCTCCTGGTCCTCGGCCAGCACGTTCACACAGAACGCGCCGGCCTCGCGTATCCGCGGCCACGTCGACGACGTCCGCGCCGGCGCGAACGAGACCAGCGGGGGCTCCAGCGACAGCGATGCGAACGACTGGCAGGTGAACCCGAGAGGGCCATCCGGGCCCGTCGCCGTCACCACCACGACACCCGACGCGAAGTGCCCGAGCACGTCCCGCATCGCCGCGGGGTCGACGGTGATGTCGGTGGGGTTCACGGCGCGAGGTCGGGCCGCAGCGGCGTGCGCTCCCCCGCCTCGACGGCCACGGTCAGCCGGTTCCCGGCCGGTGGGAGCGGGCAGGTGGCGTGGGCAGTGAATGCGCACGGCAGGTTGAGCGTCCGGTTGAAGTCGACGGTGACACGGCCGTCGGCGTCCGGGTCGTCGAGCCGGAGGCTGCGCCCCCCGCCGTAGGTGCTCTCGCCCGAGGTGGCGTCGTGGAAGTGCAGCGACAGGCCGCCGTCCTTGCCGGGGAATGCGACGAGTGAGTGCTCGGCGCCCTCGAGGGTGAACCGGACGACGCCGACGGCCACCGGGAAGTGCTGCAGCCCGTCCACGACGGCGCCGACGGTGAGACGCTGCGGCTCGGCGTAGGGCTCGAACCGGCCCTCCGCGACCCAGCGCTCGTCCGCGGGGAACGCCGGGGCGCCGGCGAACGCGGTGCGGGTGATCGCCTGCGGGTCGCGCACGCGCAGCGCGTAGGTGTCGGTGCGCCGGATGACCTCGATCTTCCGCTCGCCGACCGTCACTAGTACTCCGGGCTGCCCGTCGACCGGCTCCAGCCGCACCGTGCCGGTCACCGGGGCCCCATCGAGCTCCGTGTCGAGCACCGCGTCACCGTCGGCGGTCAGCTCGACGCCGCCGTCGCCGGTGGCCCGCCAGGTGCCGGGCAGGCCGTCGTAGGCGCGCGTTGTCTCGTCGAGCCAGTGCAGGGCGGTGAGGCTCAGCCAGCCGTGCGGGGTGGCGAGCTGCTCCTCGCGGTCGGCGTGCCAGACCGCCCAGTCCTGCGCAAACGTGGCTGCGGTGCTGGACGCGTTCGGGCCGGAAACCGTGCTTGTCATGCGCTCTCCTGTGCGGTCAGCGGTGCGTGCGGGTGGCGCAGGCCGAGGTGGTCACGCAGCGTCGGGCCGGGGTAGGCGGTGCGGTAGCTGCCGCGGTCCTGCAGCTCGGGCACGACGTCGGTGACGAAGCGGTCGAGCCCGCCAGGGGTCAGGTGCGGCACGAGGATGAAACCGTCACAGGCGTTGCTCTGGACGAACAGGTCCATCTGGTCGGCCACCGTCTTGGGCGAGCCGATGAACGACTGGCGACCGGTCTTCTCGATCACGATCTGGCGGATCGACAGCCCGCCCCCCGCCGCTGCGAAGTCGCGCCACTCCTGCGCGACCGCACGCGGGTCCTTGGCGTGCCGCACGCGGCCGAGCGTGATCGAGACGTTGTCGACGTCCGGCTCGACGTCGGGCAGCGGCCCGTCGGGGTCGTAGCCGGAGAGGTCGCGCCCCCAGATCTGTTCGAGGAACGCGATCGCCGTGGGCGGCGAGACCTGCTGACGACGGATGTGGTCGGCGGTGTCCTGGGCCTCGGCGTCGGTGTCGCCGAGCACGAACGTCACCCCGGGCAGCACCTTGAGGTCCTGCTCGCTGCGCCCGTGCCTGGGGAGCCTGCCCTTCACATCCGCATAGAACGCCTGCCCGGCCTCCAACGTTCCGTGCAGCGTGAAGATCGCGTCGGCGGTGGCGGCCGCGAAGTCGCGGCCCTCCGCGGAGTCGCCCGCCTGGATCAGCACCGGGTGCCCCTGCGGTCCCGGCGGCAGCGGGAAGCGGCCACTCACGTCGAACTGCCGGCCGTGGTGCTCGACGGGCTCGCCGCGGGAGTCCCACAGGGATCTCGTCACGGCGACGACCTCGGCCGCCCGCTCGTAGCGATGGGCACGGTCCAGGAAACCGCCGCGGCGGAAGTTCTCGCCCGTGAACGCGTCGGACGTGGTGACCATGTTCCACGCGGCCCGGCCCCCGGAGAGGTGGTCGAGGGAGGCGAACTGCTTCGCGAGCTCGTAGGGCTCGTTGAAGGTGGTGTTGATCGTGCCGGCGAGGCCGAGGTGGGTCGTGACGGCGGCGATCGCGTTGAGCACCGTGAACGTGTCCGGGCGCCCGACGACGTCGAGGTCGTGGATCACCCCGCGGTGCTCGCGCAGCCGCAGCCCCTCGGCGAGGAACACGAAATCCATCAGACCACGCTCGGCGTTCTGCGCGAAGTGGACGAACGACGCGAAGTCGGTCTGGCTGCCGGCTTGGGGATCGCTCCAGACCGTCGTGTTGTTGACACCCGGGAAGTGCGCGCCGAAGTGGATCTGCTTCCTGCTCACGACTGTGCTCCCCCAACGGTCGACGGCGCGAACGAGTTGACCGGCCGGCCCAGGCCGAAACGTGACCGCAGTGAACCGCCCGACCGGCCGGTGCGGAACAGGCCCCGCCCGGCCAGCAGCGGCACGGCCTGGTCGGCAATCGCGCCCAGGTCGGCCGGCAGCACGAGCGGCACGAACGTGACGCCGTCCGCCGCCCCCAGTCGCACGGCCCGGCCGAGCAGGTCGGCGAGGTCGGTCGCGGTGCCGGTGACCCGCACCGACGACGGTTCCAGCGCAGCGCGGGCGTCCAGCTCGGCGACGTCCGCGCGGGCACGGTGGGCGTCGGCCGCTAGGTGCACCTCGACGTCGAGCAGCACCGTCACATCGTCCGGGTCGCGCCCGGCGCCGGCCACGGCGGCCCGCACCCGCTCCCGGGCGACGCCCGCCGCGTCCAGGTCTGGTGCCGCGATCCGCACGACGTCCGCCCAACGCGCGGCCACGGGCAGCGCCTCGGGCTCGTCGGCGCGCAGCACGACCAGCGGGTGCCCCTGTGGCGGCCGCGGGGTGATCGACGGCCCCTTCACGGAGAAGAACTCACCCGTGAAGTCGACGTAGTGCAGCTTGTCGCGGTCCACGTAACGGCCGGTGGCGGCGTCGCGGATCACGGCGTCGTCGTCCCAGGAGTCCCACAGCCGCACCACCACGTCGACGGTGTCGGCGGCCTCGCGCCACAGCACGTCCGGCGCCGCGGCGGGCTTGCGCCCGAACAGCGCGGCCTCGGCCGGAGTCCTGGAGACCGTGGGCTCCCACCCGGCCTGCCCGCCCGAGACGATGTCGAGGGTCGCGATCGCCTTGGACAGGTGGAACGGCTCGGTGTGCGTGACAGTCGCTGTGGGCACGAGCCCGATCCCCGGCACGACCGGCGCCACGCGCGCCGCGATCGCGACCGCGTCGAGCACGGGCTCGCCTGCGACGAAGGTGTCCGGGAACAGCGCGAGGTCGAGGCCGCGGCGCGCCGCGGCCCTCGTCAGCGAGACGTAGTGCTGCGGGGTGAGCAGCGACGCCGGGTCGAGCCCCGCCCACTGGGCCGCGGCCGGGTGCCGCCCGGCCCCCTTGAGCTCCACGGCGAGGTGCATCCGCGCCTCCGTGAACGGGCTCATGCTCTCTCCCTCCAGGCCTGCGCGAGCAGCTCAGTGCTGCGGACGCGGTCGGCGTGTTCGGTGGTGATGGTCGTGACCAGCAGCTCGTCGGCCCCGGTGACGCGAGCGAGGGTCTCCAGACGTTCCACGACGGTGGCGGGCGAACCGACGAACTGGGTGCCCACCCGGTCGGCGACGGCGGCGCGCTCCTGCTCGGTCCACACCCGCGCCCGCGCCTCCTCCGACGTGACGTAGGGCTGCGCGCCGCGCCCGGAGCGGATGTCGAGCACCCATTGCCCGTACGGCGCGGCCAGCTCGGCGGCCCGCTCGTCGGTCTCGGCCACGACGACGTCGGCCGACACCATCACGCGCGGCGCGGCCAGCCGCTCGGACGGCCGGAACGCGTCCCGGTACGCCGCGATCGTCTCGAGGACGGTGCTCGGCACGATGTGGTAGCTCGCCGCGAACGGCAGCCCGCGGGCCGCGGCCACCTGCGCGCTCGCGCCCGGGCTGGAGCCGAGCACCCACACGTCGAGGTCGGCGCCCTCCGCGGGCAGCACGGTGATCGGCTCCCCGCCGGTGCGCTTCGCGGTGCCCGCGAGGTAGTCGAGGATCGCGCCGACCTGCTCGTCGTAGTCCGGGGGCGGGTCGTCGGCGCTGAACCCGAGCAGCGCGCCCAGGAACCCGAACATCGACGGGTCGCCGACAAACCGGGCGGGCGAGGGGATGAGCAGCCCGTCGACGACTTTCGAGGGTGGCGGGGGCGGCGGTGCCCCCGGCTCGCCGGAACCGGCCGCCTGCGAGTCGCGGATCAGCTTCAGAACCTTGTGCACGTCGAGTCGTCCCAGGCCCAGGTCGATCCGGCCCGGGTGCACCGCGGCCACCGTGCCGAACTGCTCGGCCACCTGCAGCGGCCGGGTGTTGGGCAGCTGCACCGCCCCGGACCCGACGCGGATGCGTTGGGTGGCCGACGCGATCAGCGCCACCAGCACGGGCGTGGACGACGACGCCACCCCGGGCACGAGGTGGTGCTCGGCGACCCAGTAGCGCAGGTAGCCGGCCCGCTCGGCGACGCGCGCGAGGTCGATCGAGTTGCGCAGGGCGTCGGCCGCCGTCCCACCGCGGGGCACCGGAGCGAGGTCGAGGATCGACAGCGGCGGCGTCACGGCGACTCCCCTCGGACGGCCGGGCGTCGTCCCGGCTCAGCGGCACGGGACACTGCCGGCGCGTGCGCCGAAGATCGACAGATCTCGCGAACGGTAGCCACCGACGCTACGTTCTGCACATGGCATTGCGCGCCCGGGACGTCATGACTAGCCGCGTCGTCACGGTCCGCCCGCAGGACGCGATCTCCGCGGCGGTCCACAAGATGACCGAACTCGGCTTCAGCGCCCTCCCGGTGGTCGACGAGGCGTACCGGCTCGTCGGCATCATCAGCCTCCTCGACGTACTGCGGCACCGGGTGGAGAGCGGCGACGACACGGACACCGTCGGCGCTGTGATGAACCGGGACGTGCTCTCCCTCCCACCCCGGGCCAGCCTCGGCCTGCTCGCCCACCGGCTGCGCGCGTACGGCGAGCTGCGGGTCATGCCGATCGTCGAGCGCGGGATGCTGGTCGGGGTCGTGACCCGCAGCGACGTGCTGCGCGGCTGGTCGCGACCCGGCCTCCTGGGACGGCTCGCCGGACGGCTGCGCGGTGCCGAGCCCGTGGAGACGCTGCGCAGCACCCGACGGGCGGGCAACCGCTCGGACGCCGCCCACGTACGCGACATCGTGAGCACCCCGGTCGTCACCGCCCGCGTGTCCGAGCCGGTCGAGGAGATCGGCGCGCGGCTCGTCGAGCACCGGTTCAAGTCCCTGCCCGTGGTCGACGAGCAGCAGCGGTTGATAGGCCTGGTCAGCGAGGCCGACCTGCTCGGCCGCGAGCCCCTGTCCGGACGCCGGGGGCAGACGGCGTCCGCCGTCATGACGCGCGAGGTCGTCACGCTCGCACTCGACGACACGGTGGCGCACGCCCGGCTCCTGTTCGCCGAGCGCGGGCTGCGCGTCGTGCCCGTGGTCGAGAACGGCAGGCTGGTCGGCGTCGTGAGCCGCAGCGACCTCCTCTGACTTCGGTCGGCCTCCTCCGACCTGGTCCGAGCGGCTACGCCTGGTGCGGTTGGTCCGCTCGTGGACGAGGAGGACCGGCGCGAGGTCGAGGTTCGACGGGGGCGGTGTTGACAGCGACGGCGTCACGGGGAGTCGCCCTCGGACGGCCGGGCGTCGTCCGGGTCCGGCGGCACGGGACCCGCGAGCGGACGGCTCGGCACAGCCGCGCGGAGCGCGGGTGCGACGTCGGACTGGAACTGCTCCAGCATCTCCCGCTGCCTGCGCGGGCTGAGCCCGTCGCCGTCGAGGTGCAGGTGGATGACCTCGTGGCCGAACACCTCGTGGTAGCGCAGCACCTTGTCGACGACCTGCTCCGGGCTGCCGATCAGCGCGGAGCTGCGCTCGACGAAGTCCTCCACCGTCGGGAACACCACCGGCAGCCCGAACCGCTCCGCGAGCGCGAGCCGCTGCGCGAACGCCGGGCGGAACTCCTCGATCGCCTGCTGCGAGGTCTTCGCGATGTGGAAGCCCGCCGTGCCCGCGCCGACCAGCGCGTCGGCCGGGTCGTGCCCGTAGGCGGCCCAGCGCTCCCGGTAGTAGGCGACCAGCTCCCCGTACGGCTCGATCGGGTTGGTGACGTTCGCCGAGAACAGCGGGTCGCCGTAGCGGGCGGCCAGCTCTACGGAGTCCTTGCTGGTCGCGCTGCCGTGCCACACCCGGATCGGCTGCTGGCGCGGTGGCGGCCACGTCTCGGCGTCGGTGAGCGACGGGCGGAACTGCCCTTCCCAGGTGGTGCGCTCCTCACGCCAGAGCCGCCGGAACAGCTCGTACCCCTCGGCGTTGCGGTCCCACTGGTCCTCAGGCGTGACGTGGAACAGCTGCGCCTGCGCGGCCCCGTTGCCCTTGCCGATGATCAGCTCCAGGCGGCCGTCGGCGAGGTGGTCGAGGGTGGCGTAGTCCTCGTAGGCGCGCACCGGGTCGAGCAGCGAGAGCGTCGTGACGCCGGTGAACAGCGTGATCCGCGACGTGCGGGCCGCGATGTGCGAGAGCACCACCGGAGGCGCCGAGGAGAAGAACGGGCGCTCGTGGCGCTCGCCCACCGCGTAGCCGTCGAACCCCAGCTCCTCGGCCTGCACCGCGTTCTCGACGACCCGGTGCAGGCGCGCGTTCGGCGTAGGGGTCCGGCCCGTGGCCGGGTCGGGCCCGTTCGAGATCAGGGTGAGGACCAGGAACTTCATGCGGGCTCCTTCGCAGCGGAGGACCAGGACGGGCGCCGCTGCCCCGCGATTGCGGTGAGCAGCTCCCTTGTGTACTCGTGCCCCGGCGCGTCGAAGAGCTGCTCGGCGGGCGCCAGTTCGAGCAGCCGCCCGTCACGCATGACACCTACATGGTGAGCGATCCGGCGCACCACCGCGAGGTCGTGCGAGATGAACAGGTACGTGAGCCGCGCCTCGGTCTGCAGCTCGGCGAGCAGGTCGAGCACCTGCGCCTGCACGCTCACGTCGAGCGCCGACACCGGCTCGTCGCACACGACCAGGTCGGGCTGGAGCGCCAGCGCCCTGGCGATCGCGACGCGCTGGCGCTGCCCGCCCGACAGCTCCGCGGGCAGCCGGTCGAGCACCGCCGCCGGCAGTGCCACCTTGTCCACCAGCTCGGCAGCCCGCGCCCGCCGGGTCCGGGCGTCGCCGACGCGGAACGCGCGCAGCGGTTCGGCGATCACCTCCGCGATGCTGAACCGCGGGTCCAGCGAGGCGTACGGGTTCTGGTAGACGAGCTGGGCGCGCCGCCGCAGCTCGCGCCACTCCCGGCCGCTGATCGCCGAGATGTCGGTGCCGTCGAAGAGCACGGTGCCCGACGTCGGGTCGGCCAGCCGCAGCAGCAGCCGGGCGGTGGTCGACTTGCCCGACCCCGACTCCCCCACCAGCGCCAGCGTCTCGCCGCGGGCAATCGCGAAGCTCACCCCGTTCACCGCCCGCAACGAACGCCGCTCGCGGCCCACACGCGGGAGCGGGAAGTCCTTCACGAGGTCGCGGACCTCCACGAGCGGCGACTCGCCCGCGGCCGGGGCGGGCCGGAGAGCCATGCTGCGCACCGGCTTCAGGCCGGGCGCGCTCTCCAGAAGCCTGCGCGTGTACGGCTCCCGCGGCCCGGCCAGCACCTGCCCGACCGGGCCCTCCTCGACGATGCGCCCGCCGTGCATGACGACGAGCCGGTCCGCCCGGTCCGCGGCCACCCCCAGGTCGTGGGTGATCAGCAGTACCGCCGTGCCGGCCTCCCGCGTGAGGTGCTCCAGATGGTCGAGGATGCGCCGCTGCACCGTGGCGTCGAGAGCGCTCGTCGGCTCGTCGGCGATGAGGAGCTGCGGGTTCGCCGCGATCGCGATCGCGATGAGCACCCGTTGGCGCATCCCACCCGACAGCTCGTGCGGGTACTGCCCCGCCCGAACGTCCGGCTCGGGCAGCCCCGCCTTCGCGAGCAGCGCCACGGCGTCGAGGTGGGCGGTGCGCTTGTCCGCGAGGCCGTGCACCCGCAGCACCTCGGCGACCTGCTTGCCCACCTTCTGCACGGGGTTCAGCGCCACCCCGGGGTCCTGCGGGACCAGCCCGATCCGCCTGCCCCGCACAGCGCGCAACGCCTTGTCCGGCAGCCCCACCAGGTCCTGTGCGCCGCCGTCGGGCGCGCTGAGCCGGATGCGCCCTGAGTCGACGCGGCCGGTGCCGGGCAGCAACCCGATCACGGCCTGCGCCAGCGTGGACTTGCCCGATCCGGACTCGCCGACGACGGCGACGACCTCACCGGGCGCGACGGTCAGCGAGACACCCTGCACGGCGTGGAGTGCACCCGCCGAGGTGCCGTAGGAGACGTGCAGGTCCTCGACCTGCAGCAGCGGTTCACCCTGCGTCGACGATTCGCTCGTCAGCTCCCTCATCGGGCCCTCGCCCACTCGCCGTCCAGGGCCCGGGAGATCCGGTTCACCGACAGCACGGTGGCCGCGATCGCCGCACCGGGCATCGCGCACAGCCACCACGCCGTCGCCATGTAGTTGCGGCCCTCCGCGATCAGCGAGCCCCACTCCGGCGCCGGCGGCGGGGCGCCGTAACCGAGGAACGACAGCGACGACACCGCGAGGATCGCGAGCCCGAACTCCAGCACCGCGAGCACCACTACGGGCCCCGCGGCGTTGGGCAGCACGTGCCGCAGGAGGGTCACGTGCCAGCGCGTGCCGACCGACCTCGCGGCCTCCACATACACCGACTGCCGGATCCGCAGCGTCTCCGAGCGCATCACCCGCGCGAAACTCGCCACACTCGCGACGCCCACCGCGATCGCCACGTTCGCCGTGCCGTAGCCCAGCGCCGTGATCAGGGCGAGCGACATCAGCACGGCCGGGATCGCGAGCAGCACGTCGACGAACCGCATCAGCCCCTCGTCGACCCACCCCCGGACGAACCCCGCGAGCAGCCCGATCAGCCCGCCGACGACCAGCGCGACGGCCACCGCGATGACCGTGGCCTGCAACGACAGCGCCGCGCCGTGCACCACCCGCGTGTAGACGTCGCGGCCCAGGTAGTCGGTGCCGAAGACGTGCGCGAGGCCGGGGGCCTGGAGCCGATCGGCCGGGACGCCGAGGTTCGGGTCGGCCGGAGCCAGGGCGCCCGGCGCGAACGCCGCGAGCAGCACCAGCGCCACGAAGACGACCGACACGATGAGCCCGGGACGGCGCCGGAGGAACCGCCAGAGCCGGGCGAGCCGCTCCCTCCGGGTGGCGGCGACCGGGGCAACGGCTCCGGGACCGGGAACCGCGGCCGGTTCCCGCACCAACAACTCGGTCATGCCGCCGCTCCTGTCGCGATCCGGGGGTCGAGCAGCGGATAGACGAGGTCGACCAGCAGGTTGACCACGACGAACACCGCAGCCGCGAACACGACGATCCCCTGCACCAGCGGGATGTCCTGCACACCGACGGCGCTGACGGTCAGCCGCCCGAGCCCCGGCCGGGTGAACACCGTCTCCACCACGACGGCCCCCGCCAGCAGATTGCCCACCACGTACCCGAGCACGGTCAGCGCCGGGAGCGCGGCGTTGCGCAGCGCGTGCCGCAGGTGGATGTCCACCCGCCCCACACCCTTGGCCCGCGCGGTCGCCACGTACGGCTCGTCGAGCGCCTGGGAGAGGCTCTTGGCGAGCACCTGCGCCACCAGCGCGCCCGTCGGGAGCCCGAGTGTGATCGCCGGGAGGATCAGCGCCTGCGGGCCGTTCGCGCCGACAGAGGGCAGCAACCCCAGCCCGAACGAGAAGACCTGTACGAGCATGAGCCCGACCCAGAACACTGGCATCGACACCGCCAGCGACGGCAGCCCCATCAGCACCTGCCGCAGCCAGTGCGCCCGCGTGTACGTCGCGACGAGCGCGACCGTCCCGCCGACCACGATCGCGAACGCGAGCCCGGCCAGCGAGATCTGGATCGTCGGCGGCAGCGCCTCCATGATCGCGCCCCGCACGTCCTGGCCGTTCTGGATGGACGCCCCGAAGTCGCCGTGCAACGCCCCCCACAGCCGATGCCCGTACTGCACGATCAGCGGCTGGTCGAGCCCGTAGCGGGCGCGCAGCGCGTCGAGCTGTTCCGGGGTCAACGGTTCGCCGTCGAGCCCGCCGCTCGCCATCGTCGCGACGGGGTCGCCCGGCAGCAGGTAGAGCACGACGAACGAGACGGTGAACGCCGCCCACAGCACGCCGACCGCCATGCCGGCGCGCCGGAGGAGGTATCGGGCCATCGGTGACACGGCTACTCCGACTTCCAGGCGTCGTGGAGGTAGATCCGGGACGAGGCGTCGAACGCAATGTCGTGGGTGGTGGCCCCGACGCCGAGGACCGTGGTCAGCTCCACCACCGGCACCGTGTAGTGGTTCTCGGCGAGAAGCTGCTGCGCCTGCGCCACCGTCGCCGCCCGTGCCGTCTCATCCGGTTCGGCGGCCTGCTCGGCGAGCAGCGTGTCGAGCGGGCCGGGGGTGAGCCGGTAGAAGTTGTTGCCCGCCGTCGAGTACGACGAGCGGAGGATGTCCGGGTCGGCCCTGGTCGTGTTGCCCCAGCTCGCGGTGAAGTCGCCGCTCTGCTGGACCTGCGTGTTGTCGGAGATCGGGCGCTCCCGCAGCTGCAGGTCGATCCCCACCGCCCGCAGCTGCTGCTGGATCAGCTCCAGCGTCGGCCGGTTAGCGGCCGCGTTCGCGTACCACGTCAGCTCGATGGTCAGCGGCTGTCCGCCGCGCGTCCGGATGCCGTCCGGACCGGGCACCCAGCCGGCGGCGTCCAACGTGGACGCGGCGCGGGCGGCGTCGAACCCGAGCAGTGCGGACTGGTCGGCGTAGGCGGGTGTGCTCGACGCCAGCGAGCTCGTCGCGGCCACGGTCTGCGACGTGTAGACGGTGCTGACCACCTCCGGGCGGTTGATCGCGAGCGAGATCGCGTCGCGCACCGCAGGCTCCGAGACGATCGGCTTGCTGAGGTTGAAGCTGATGCTGTACGGGATGCCGGGGTTGGGCCGGGCAATCAACTGCACCCCGGCCGCGGTCAGCGGGGCCTCGTCCTGCTGCGCGAGGTTGCCGATGGCGTCGACCTCGCCCGACTGCAGGCCCCCGACCCGCACACCCGACTCCGGCACGATCCGGAACTCGACGCGGTCCAGGTACGCCTCGCCCGGGTGCGTCCAGAGCGAGGATCCCCAGTCGTAACCCGCCCGCTTGGTCAGGACGATCGACTCGTCGCGGACGTAGGAGTCGATCACGAACGGCCCCGACCCCACCGCCGACGCGCACCGGGCGTCGTCCGACTCCGCGACGGTCGCGGGCGACAGGATGCCGAGGCTGTGGGTGGAGGTGCCCTGCAGGAACTGCACGTTGGGCCGGGAGAACGACACCGTGAACCGGGTGGGGCTCTCGACCGTGGTGCCCGCGTAGCTCGCCAGGTAGCCCTTGGGCAGCGTGCCGCGGGCCCCCAGGTCCTGCACGCGGTCGAAGTTGGCCTTGACCGCCTCGGCGTCGAGCGGCGTGCCATCGCTGAACGTCACGCCCTCGCGGAGGGTGAACGTGTAGGCCGTGGCGTCGGTGTTCGACTCCCAGGCCGTGGCGAGCCACGGCCGCAGCTCGCCGGTCTTCGGGTCCTGGTCGGTGAGGGAGTCGACGATCTGGCGCAGCGAGTAGATGGTGTCGTTGCTGCTGACCTGCTGGGGGTCGACGCAGCCCTGGTCACTGCTGACGGCGAAGCGCAGGGTGCCACCGGGCTGGGGAGTGCCCGGGTCGGCGCCGGCTGCCGGCGCGGCGCCACCGCCGCATGCCGTCAGGAATACGGCGGCGGCGGCCAACAGGCCTGCTCGGACGGGGAACGCGATCATTGGGGTCCTTCTACGGGCCACCGCACCGTCGTCGACGGCGCGCGCTCTGGATTCGGGGATCGTCGGAGCGTCAGGCCGGACAGAGCGCCGCGCTGGTGCGGCAGAGGTCGATGTGGTGGCGCCAGGCGTGCCACGTCGTGTGCAGCGGGGTGCTCCCCGGACCCGGCACGGCGACCTCCATCGCTCCCGGCGGTAGCACCCGTTCCCGCTCGCGCGGGGGGTTGCTGCGGCGTCGTCGAGCCAGGTCTCTCAGCCGCTCTGGATGGTGGCGGCCGTCGCCGGCCGCGATCCGACGGTACGTATCTGAGGAGCCGATTATCAAGCGCTTCCCGGGGAACTGTGTCGTGCGCCATTCACGGACCGAAATGACCGGACAGTTCCGCTCGCAAAATGTCCGACGCCGGCATTCCTTGACAGCAGTGGCAGTCGTCGGCCGTCGCTTGCCCAGCTCAGCGGGGCCGCGGCAACCCCAACGGGCGGGGTGCTGCACCCGCTGGCCACAGGGGTTGCCGGAACGGGTCCGCCGCGATTCACTGATGGCGTGATGCGCATGGTCCTGGAGCAGTTCTGGCCGGGCCGGCGAGGCGAGCAGTTCGACCAGTTCTGTCGCCCGGCCGCGTCGCGGCCCGGGCCCCACGAGCGCGCATTTCCTGCGCACTCCCATCTGCCCTGAGGCCGTGGCGCGGCCGCCCCGCGTCCACCGTCCCTCCCCGAACGGGAGATCCGCCGTGTCCGTCACCGACGAACTGCTCGCCCACAACGCCAGGTACGCCGCGTCCTTCGAAGGTCCCCTGCCGCTTCCGCCCGCCAAGCACCTCGCAGTCATCGCGTGCATGGACGCCCGGCTCGACGTCTACAGGATCCTCGGGCTCGAGCCCGGCCAGGCGCACGTCATCCGCAACGCCGGTGGTGTGGTCACCGACGACGAGATCCGCTCGCTGGCCATCAGCCAGCGGCTGCTCGGCACCGAGGAGATCATCCTCATCCACCACACCGACTGCGGGATGCTCACCTTCACCGACGACGAGTTCAAGAAGGCCGTGCAGGACGAGACGGGCATCAAGCCCGAATGGGCGGCCGAGGCCTTCGGTGACCTGGAGGAGGACGTCCGCCAGTCGATCGCCCGGATCAAGGCCAACCCGTTCGTCCCGCGCAAGGACTCCATCCGCGGATTCGTCTTCGACGTCGCCACGGGAAAGCTGAACGAGGTCGTGTGACGGTCGGGCGGGCCGGCTTGACCGGCCCGCCCGGCCGCCCGTACCTTCGCTGTCAGGTCAAGAGCGCCAGCGCCAAGCCCCGGCTCGCTGGCCGGCAACCCTCCTCCGCGGTGGGGTGCTCCGGGTGACGACCAGGCCGCCGTGCACCCACGGCGGCAAGCGCGGACCCGTCACGACACCGGGTCCTGAAGAGGGTCCGGAGGACCGTCATGACCGCTGTGCTGCCCGCCCGTCCCGCAGCCGCCGCCTCCACGCAGCCCCTCCCCCGGCTCATTGGAGCCGAGCTGGAGGTGCCGCTCGTCACCGGCGACCGCGTGCGCTACGCCAACCTCGACCTCGCGGCGAGCGCCCCCGCTCTCGCAGGCGTGGCCGACCACGTCACCGAACTCCTGCCCTTCTACGCGAGCGTCCACCGTGGGGCGGGCTACGCCTCCCAGGTGTGCACGGCGGTGCTGGAGCAGGCCCGCGAGACCGTCGGGCGGTTCGTCGGGGCCCGCGGCGACGACGTCGTGGTGTTCACCCGCAACACCACCGACGCGCTCAACCTCCTGGCCGGCTGCGTCCCTGGGCGCGTGCTGCGCCTCGACGTCGAGCACCACGCCAACCTGATCTCGTGGCGCACGGGCCGGGTGCTCCCCGCCGCGCCGACCGTGGCCCAGACCCTCGCCGACCTGCGCGCCGCGCTCGCCGCCGAACCCACCGCGCTGCTCGCCGTGACGGGCGCGTCGAACGTGACCGGCGAGATCCTCCCGCTCGCCGAGATCACCGCGATCGCCCACGCGGCAGGCGCCCGGGTCGTCGTCGACGCCGCCCAGCTCGCCCCGCACCGGCGGATCGACATCGCCGGCGCCGGCATCGACTACCTCGCCCTTTCCGGCCACAAGCTCTACGCCCCGTACGGCGCGGGCGCGCTGGTGGGGCGCCGCGACTGGCTCGACGACGCCACCCCCTACCTCGCCGGTGGGGGCGCCGTTCGCGCGGTGGCCGTGCCGAACGCCTCTGGCGTCAGCGAGGTGACCTGGGCGGCCGCGCCGCACCGCCACGAAGCCGGCACCCCGAACGTCCTCGGCGCCGCCGCGCTCGCGCAGGCGTGCCGATGCCTCGACGCCGTGCTCGACGACGCTCTCGACCACGAACGCGCCCTGCTCGCCCGGCTGGAGACCGGCCTCGCCGCCGTCCCGGGCGTGCGAACCCTGAACGTCTGGCCGGACGCCACGGACCGGGTGGCCGTCGCCTCCTTCGTCGTGGACGGGTACCCGGCCGGCCTGGTCGCCGCGGTCCTCTCCGCGGAGCACGGCATCGGGGTGCGCGACGGGAAGTTCTGCGCGCACCCGCTACTGGCCCGCCTGGCCGGCACCGCCGACGGCTGCGCCGTGCGGGCGAGCCTCGGGCTGAGCACGAGCACGTCCGACGTGGACCGGCTGGTGGAAGGCGTCCGCGCGCTCGTGGCGGACGGACCGGGGTGGGACTACGCGGTGGTCGACGGGCGGTGGACGCCGGTGCCCGACCCGCGCCCGGCCGACCCGCTGGGCGTGGGTCTCACAGGTCTGCTCGCGCCGGGCTGCGGGGGCTGACGCGAAACAGCAGAAGCCCTCAGACGCCCGGATCACCGGGATCTGAGGGCCTCCGTGCTGTAGAGGAATGCGGCGTCAGTCGAACTCGCCGAGCTTCACACCCGCGACGAACGCCTGCCACTCCGAGGCGGTGTACCGCAGGACTGGACCTGCGCCCTCGTCCTTGGTGTCGCGGACGAGACGGCCCCCGTCCGGGAGATCAGCGACCTCGACACACCCGCCGCCGTTGCCGTTGCTGGCGCTGGACTTGCGCCAGACCACCCCGTCCAGATCGATCATCGCAGCTCACCTATGGCCTTCTCGATGGCACGCGCCGAACCCTGCTCGTCCAGCGCGGACGCGCAGAGCCGGTCGAACACCACACTATAGGCGCCTACCTGCTGTGATCGATCGACATACTCCGCGCTCCACAGCCCTTCGAGCACCACCACCGCACCGCCCGGAGGGTCGGGCAGCCGGAACACCGTGAACGCTGTTCCCATCGCCGCGTGCGACCCGGCTGCGAATGGCATGAGCTGCAGAGACACTGTCGGCAGGCGAGCCACCTCCAGCAGCCGCTCCAACTGCTCGCGCATCACGGCCGGACCGCCGACCACTCGCCGAATCGCGGCCTCGTCGAGCACCACCCAGAGCTGCGGAGGACTGTCGCTCTGCAGGCGGGCCTGGCGCTCGCGGCGGATCGCCACCAGCCGCTCGACCTCCGCCGGATCCCGGGTCGGGTCGGCCGCCTTCGTGATCGCACGGGTGTACGCCTCGGTCTGGAGCAGGCCCGGCACGAGGTCGATCTGGAAGGCCTTGATCTCGGCGGCCTCCGCCTCCAGGCCGACGTAGGCGCGCACCCACTCCGGTACCCGGTGCGTCACCCGCTTCCGAGCCTCCCGAGCGACCCCGAGGATCTGCTCGGACTCGTCGGCGTCGACGCCGTAGAGGGCCAGCAGCGCCTTCACCTCGGCCAGGGCGATCGTCATCTTGCCGCCCTCGATCTTGCTGATCTTCGAGACGCCGCACTCGAGTTCCGCAGCGGCGTCGTCCCGGCTCACACCCGCCTGCTCCCGCAGACGTCGCAGTTCCCGGCCGAGCTGGAGGCGGCGAACGGTAGGGCTCTGTGCCACCCGGGGAGTCTGGCACGACCAAGCCAAGAAGTGATCTCGGCATGTCCGTTCCTAAGTGGAATGTTCTAGCTGTAGTGTGCCGCAATGGTTTGGTCGCCGGGCGATGTGCCGACCCGCAGTATCGACTTGGATACTGCCATCTTGGTCACCTCACCCGACGGTCACGACCACCTGGTGGACGAGCGCGTCTTCGCGGCGTCCTGGGACGGGCACTACCTCGCCCGATGCGGTTCCTTCGTGATCAGCACCGCGCTGACCGCCGGACCCGAGCCGCTGTGCCCGCTCTGCTTCCCCGGCCCGGGGGCGGCCCGGGAAGACCGGCACCACGAGCGCCTCGGCACGTGGACCCAGCTGGGCGGGGCAATCACCTGCCTGCCGGGGCTGCGCTGGCTGAACGCGTGGCCGGCGCAGGTAGCTGAAGCGTCACACCGCCCACGGTGATCGGAATGCCGGCGCGGCCCACCTCGGTTTCCCCACACATGCATATCGGCATCATCGGAGCGGGCAAGATCGGCGGCACGCTCACCCGCAGGTTCACCGCACTCGGCCACTCCGTGCGCGTCGCGAACTCCCGCGCGCCCGAGACCCTCGAGGACCTCGCGGCGGAGACCGGCGCAACCGCGGTCTGGGCCGTGGACGCGGCGACCGGCGCCGACGTCGTGATCGTCAGCATCCCGCAGAAGAACGTGCCGGACCTGGCGCCCGGGATCACCTCGAAGGCGAAGCCGGGCGCGCCCGTGATCGAGACGAACAACTACTACCCGCGACCCCGCGACGGCCGCATCGACGCGATCGAGGACGGCACCCCGGAGAGCGTGTGGGTGGCCGGGCAGCTCGGCACGCCGGTGTTCAAGGTCTTCAACGGGATCTTCTGGAAGCACCTGCTCGAACACGGCACGCCCGCGGGCACCCAGGGCCGGATCGCGCTGCCGATCGCCGGCGCCGACGGCCCGGGCAAGCAGCTGGTCTTCCAGCTTGTCGACGAGCTCGGGTTCGACCCGGTGGACGGCGGCACCCTGGAGGAGTCCTGGCGCCAGCAGCCAGGCAACCCGGTGTACGGCAAGGACCTCGACGCCGAGGGCGCGCGCCGCGCGCTGGCGGCGGCGTCGCCCGAGCGGACGGCGGAGTTCCGCGCTGCCTGACCGCGCCCCCAACCAGACCCGCTGGTACATCGCGGATCAAAAGGGCGGGGGATCGTCTGCGGGGTCGTGGTGTTGCGGTGTGGGCTCGTCCGGTGGTGGTCGGGCCGCCCAGGTCTGGGGGAACGGGTCGTCGTCGTCGTCGCGGTAGTCGTGGGGGGTGCTGCGGTAGCGGTGCCCGGTCGGGGTGATCCACTCGATGACGCCGTCGGCCAGGGCGTGGACCTGCCAGCCGGGGCTGTGCTTGAGGTGGTGGTCGTGGCTGCACCCGGTGGCCAGGTTCGCCTCGCTCGTCGGACCCTCGGGGAACGGGATCAGGTGGTCGAGTTCGCTGTCGATCGCGCGGCGGCGGCAGATCGGTTGGCGGCAGTGGACGTCGCGGGCGCGGACGTGGTCGGCCAGCCCGGCCGGGGGCCGGTAGGTGCTGCGCCCGTAATCGAGCAACGTCCCGGAAAGCGGGTCGTAGACCAGTCGCACGAGGGTGGCGTCGGCGGCGATCTCCCGGGCGTGGTCGGCGGTGATCGGGCCGTGCCCGACCAGCTCACACGGCTGCTGGTCGGCGCCGAGCAGGGTGGTGAACGGCATCACCACCTGCACCAGCGGCTTCCCGGGGGACACCGGCCGCGGACCGGTGTCGCCGCCGCCGGGGTCGGTGGCGGGGGTGAGGCGGCCGGTCAGCAGCGCGGCGAGCAGGTCGGCGCGGCGGGCGTCCATGGAACGCGGGTCCTGCGCGCCGCAGCCCCGGGCCAGCCGGGTCAGCCACCCGAACGCGGCGACCGCGTCGGTGGCCGGCAGCAGCGCCCACAACGAGGCCATCCCGTCCGGTTCCGGGTTGACCGCGACGCGGCGGTCGCGGCGGGCGGCCGTGTGCCGGCGTTCGGCGCCTTCGGGGTCGGCCGCGATCACCGCCCGGGCCAGCGCGGCCTTCAGCTGGGAGAGGGTTTGCTCGGGGGCCCGGGGCAGCACCCGCTCCTGCACCGCCCGCGCCGTCTCGACCGTCAGGTGGCGGGTGGCATCGCAGATCGCGGTCACCCGGCGTTCGTCCAACCGCCCGGCCTGCCACAGGGCCAGGGTTTCCGGGAGCCGCTCGACCAGTTCCCGCGACTGTGCGATCCGGGCGGTCGCCGACCAGCGGGACAGCCGTAGCGCCAGCCCGACCTCGTCCGGGGCGTACGGGCTGGCCGCGCAGGTCCGGTCGGTGCCGGCCATGTCCTTGGCATCCGGCGGCCGGCGCCGCGCGAACTCGGCCACGATCCGGGCCTGCCGGGCCTGCGCCCACGCGGCCTGCCGCGCGAACCCGACCATCGCATCGATCAACTGCGCATCCGACAGGCACGCCGGATCCGCCGTGTCCACATCCAGTTCCAGCGCGGCGATCCCGGACGGGGCGGTGTCGGCCCAGGTCCGGTCCGGTGGCGGCTCCGGCCAGGTGAGCAGGTCCAGATCCGTGAGCTCATCCCCTGCGAGGGAAGGCGTCACGGTCTCGAACATGTGTTCGATCGTACCAGGGTCTAGTGCGTCAGACCGAATCTAGAAAGCGATCACCTGAAATCGGGCGGTGGATCGGGGCTCAGGTCGGGAACCGTCGTCCGGCCGGCAGCCTTCGCGCGACCTGGCGCAGCGAGTGTCGCGGAGCGCCAGCCGCGAAGGGCGTTCACTACCGCCAGGCCGGTGGCGCGATGCAGGTCATCGGGACGCAGGACGCGTTCGGCCAGCGCCCCGAGCTCGATGAGGCGGCCGCGTTCGACGCCGGGTAGACAACCGCCGCCAAGGGGAGGGGTCCACCACCGGCCGTCGAGGTGAACGGCCAGGTTCGCCGTCGTCGTCTCGGTGATCTCGCCCCGCTCGTTGACGAGCACGACCTCGTCGGCGTCCGGATGGCGGGCGCGCCGGCTGGTGTAGGGCTTTCTGCGGCTGGTCTTGTGGTGCGGCCAGCAGTCGCGGGAATCGATCGGGTCGTCGTCCACCGCGAGGAGCACCGGCCGGTCGGTGCGCGGCGGGAGCCGGTCGACATTGACGGCGATCTTCCCGTCGCGGAAGGCGAGTAGCCGGACCCTGGCGTCGCCAACGCCCGCCAACCGAGCGGCCAGGAAGGAGCGCGCCGCGCCCGGATCGAACGGGAATCCGAAGTAGGCAGCGGAGGCCTGCAGGCGGGCCAGGTGCCGGCCGAGAGCGACCAGACCTGCCTCCCGGTCGTGGCGCATGGTCTCGATGAGATGGAAGTCGTCCGGTCGGGTGGCGAGGACCCGTGCCTTCGCGAGCAGCTCCGCGTACTCGGCGGCGGGATCGGACTCCCACGTGATGCCCCCGCCAGTCCCGTACGTCGCCGTACCGGCCTGCCGGTCGACCAGCACGGTCCGGATCGCGACGTTGAATCGGGCGCGGACCGGCGAGCCTGGTGGCGCGACGAAGCCGACGGCGCCGCAGTAGATCCCGCGCGGTCCCGGCTCGAGGTCGCGGATGATCTGCATCGTCCCGGCCTTCGGTGCCCCGGTCACCGACCCGCATGGGAACAGGGCTCCGAAAACGTCCGCCAGGCCGACGTCCGGACGCAGGTCCGCAGTGACGTCGGAAGTGAGCTGGTGCACGGTCTCGTACCGCTCGGGGCGGCAGAGCGAGGTGACCTTCACGCTGCCGGTCCTCGCTACGCGAGCGATGTCATTGCGCACCAGGTCGACGATCATGACGTTCTCGGCCCGCTCCTTGGCGCTGGTCCGCAGCCGCTCGATGAGGACGGCATCCTCGGCCGTCGTCCGCCCCCGTGAGGCGGTCCCTTTCATCGGGCGCATGTGCAGCCGTCCGTCGCGGATCTCGAAGAACAGCTCGGGGCTCGCACCGGCGATCACGAAGCGACCGACGTCGAGGTAGGCGTTGTGGGCGCCGCGCTGGCCGAGCGCGAGGTCGGTGTAGAGCTGAGTCATGTCGCCGCGGACCGCCGCGCGCATCCGCGTGGTGAGGTTGGCCTGGTAGGTGTCGCCGTCGGCGATGTGCGCACGCACTGCGTCGACGCCACGACGGTGCTGGTTCGCGTCCCAGTCGCACGTCCACGGCCCGACCCGGTAGCGACGCTCGCCGGGCGGGACGACGACCGGCACCTCGCGGGGCGGAGCGCAGATCCCGAACCAGGCCAGCGGCAGCCCGGCGATCGGCTCCCGGACCGGCAAGGCGGCGTCGAATCCCGTGGCCGCCTCGTAGACGACGAATCCGAAACTCCAAGCCCCGCCTGCCGTCGCTCGCTCCACCTCCCGCAGGACGCCCGTGACCTCGCCGGCGCTGTGTGCGACGAGCGGGCCGGACACGCTGGTGAAGTGAAGGGCAGCGCCCGCACGCAGGTCGTCGAATCGCGCCCACGGCGCCACGGGCGTCACCGGTACGTCGATCCGACGCTGGTGACGTGGAAGAAAGCTCCGCTCACGGGAAGAGGTTGACACAGGGCTACTCACGACCCCCGGGCTCGGGGGAGGCGTCCATGGCCGCAGGGATGCGCGTCCCTTCGTCCCGCCCTGATGCCGCGCGGGACACGCAGCCCTGATCGTCGTTCACTCGCCCTCGCGCTGGGTATGCCCGTGCAGCCAGGCGCAGGCCCGACGATGAAGGGGATGGCTGTGGCGGTATCGGAGTCGAACCGTTCGGACCGGACGGGAGCCCAGGTCAGCGAGCGTGAGGCTCGCCAGGTCGCCGAGGAGGCCCGGGAGGGGACGTGGCGGAAGCCGAGCTTCGGCAAGCAGTTGTTCCTTGGACGGTTCCGTCTCGACCTGATCCACCCGCACCCGCGAGGCAAGGCGGAGGCAGCGGGGCGTGGGCAGGATTTCCTCGCTCGGTTGCGGGCGTTCTGCGAGGACGAGGTCGACCCGACCGTGATCGAGCGGGACGCCATGGTGCCGGACCGGGTGTTCGCCGGACTCGCAGAGCTGGGCGCGCTAGGCATGAAGATCGACCCCGAGTACGGAGGCCTGGGGATGTCGCAGGTCGACTACAACCGTGCGTTGATGTTGGCCGGCTCGGCACATCCGGCGATCGCCACAATGCTCTCGGCGCACCAGTCGATCGGGGTGCCGCAACCGGTGGCGTTGTTCGGTACCGAGGACCAGAAGCGGAGGTTCCTCCCGCGGTGCGCGCGCAGCGACATCAGCGCGTTCCTGCTGACCGAGCCCGACGTGGGCAGCGACCCGGCCCGGCTGCGCACCACGGCCACCCCGACCGAGGACGGCTCGGCCTACCTGCTCAACGGGGTGAAGCTGTGGACGACCAACGGCGTGATCGCCGACCTGCTGGTCGTGATGGCCAGGGTCCAGCGGTCCGACGGGCATCGCGGCGGGATCTCCGCGTTCGTGGTGGAAGCCGACGCCGCCGGGATCACCGTCGAGGCCCGCAACACGTTCATGGGCCTGCGCGGGATCGAGAACGGGCTCACCCGCTTCGATCAGGTACGGGTGCCGGCGGACAACCGGATAGGAGCCGAAGGCGAAGGCCTCAAGATCGCGCTCACGACGTTGAACACCGGCCGGCTGTCGCTGCCGGCGATCTGCGCGGGCTCGGCGAAGTGGTGCACCATGATCGCCCGCGAGTGGTCGCGGGAGCGGGTGCAGTGGGGACGGCCGATCGGTGAGCACGATGCGGTCGCGGGCAAGGTCGCGTTCATCGCCGCGACCGCGTTCGCCATGGAGGCGGTGGTCGAGCTGGCCGGCGCGCTGGCCGACGAGAACCGTCACGACATCCGGATCGAAGCAGCGCTGGCCAAGCTCTACGGCTCGGAGATGGCCTGGCGGGTCGCCGACGACCTGGTGCAGATCCGCGGCGGTCGCGGCTTCGAGACCGCCGCGTCCCTCGCCGCACGGGGCGAGCGCGGCGTGCCCGCCGAGCAGATGCTGCGGGATGTGCGGATCAACCGCACTTTCGAGGGCTCGACCGAGATCATGCACCTGCTCATCGCCCGGGAGGCGGTCGACGCCCACCTGGCCGCGGCCGGACAGCTCGTCGACCCGGACACCACTCTCGCGCAGAAACTGACCGCGGCGGCCCGCGCCGGACGCTTCTACGCGCGATGGCTTCCCGGCCTGGTCGCCAGGCCCGGCCAGAGCCGGCGCGCGTTCGCCGAGTTCGGCCCGTTGGCCCGGCACCTGCGGTTCGTCGAGCGCTCCAGCCGTCGCCTCGCCCGGCAGACCTTCGCCGGGATGGTCCGCTGGCAAGCGCGCCTAGAACACCGGCAGCGCTTCCTGGGCCGCTTGGTCGACATCGGCGCGGAACTGTTCGCGATGAGCGCCTGCTGCGTTCGAGTACAGATGCTGGCCGGCGAGGACGCCGAGCGCGCCAACGGGGCACGCGAACTCGCCGACGCCTTCTGCAAGCAGGCCCGCGTGCGCGTGGAGGAGCTGTTCGGCCGACTGTGGACCAACACCGATGACACCGACCGGACAGCCGCCCGCCGCCTGCTCGACGGGCGGTACATCTGGATCGAGGACGGAATCCTCGACCCCTCCATCCCCGGGCCGTGGATCGCCGAGCCTGCCCCCGGTCCCACCGCCGTGCCGAACCTGCACCGCACGGTCCGTCCAGCGCGCTGATCGTCCGAGCGATCACGTGTTCGCTCGCCAGGGGCTGGTCTGCCCTGGTTCGGCGGCGATCGGGCCCATCCTCAGTCCAGCTGGATCACCGAGAGCACGTTGCCCGCCGGGTCGCGGAACCACGCGATCGTCGGCCCGTAGTCGCGGGCGATGCCCTTCTCGTCGGTCCAGTCGTACTTCTCGAACTCGACGCCGCGGGCACCCAGCTCGGCCACCGCCGCCTCCACGTCGGGCACCGGGAAGTTGAGGATCGTGAACGTCGCGGGCGTGTGGTCCTCCTTCGGGTACACCAGCGTGTCCCGTCCGCCCGCGATGTGCAGCGTCAGCATCCCGTGCTCCTCCGACACGCGGATGCCGAGCACATCGCCGTAGAACCGCCTCGCGGCCGGGATGTCGTCCACCGAGAAGGCGCTGAACGCCTTGACGTGCTCGAACATGGTTGCCCCATCCTGTGCACCGCACCCCGGACGGGTGCGACTCATGGGGAACGTAGAAGCTGGCGCGGGGAACTCGACATGCTCGGCATGGAGTTTCGGAACTTCGGGAGGAACGCGTGAGGTACGTCGTCCTGATCTACCACAATCCGGAGTCGCTGAAGGTCTGGGAGTCGCTCTCGGCCGACGAACGCCACGAGGGCCTCGGCGTCTACCGCGCGCTGAACGAGGATCTCGAGGAGTCCGGCGAGATGGTCGTGAGCCATGCCCTCGCCCCTCCCGGCCAGGGCAAACGCATCCCGGCCGCCGATGGCACCGGGCTGCCGACCGACGGGCCGTTTGCCGAGGTCAAGGAGCACCTGGCCGGGTTCTACCTGCTGGAGTGCGAGAGCTTGGAACGTGCGGCCGAGATCGCGGCGCGGGTGCCCGAGGCCGACCTGGGGCTGGTCGAGGTGCGGCCCGTGCAGGACCTCAGCACATTCGAGGTATGAGCACGGCCACGGGTTTCGAGGGCCTGCTCCGGGAGCTGGCGCCGCAGGTCCTCAGCGCGCTCGTGCGCCGCTTCGGCGGGTTCGACACGTGCGAGGACGCCGTTCAGGAGGCGCTGCTGGCGGCCGCTGTCCAGTGGCCGGCCGAAGGGCTGCCGGACAACCCCAAGGGCTGGCTGATCACCACCGCGTCCCGGCGGCGGATCGAGCTGTGGCGCGGCGACACCGCTCGCAGGCGCCGCGAGGAGACGGTCGCCGCGATGGCCCCGCCTCCCGCCGAGCCCCCGACGGGCGTAGACGACACGCTCACGCTCCTGATGCTGTGCTGCCACCCGTCGCTCACGACGCCGTCGCAGGTGGCGCTCACACTGCGCGCCGTCGGCGGGCTCACGACCGCGGAGATCGCCCGGGCGTTCCTCGTGCCGGAAGCCGCGGTCGCGCAGCGGATCAGCCGGGCCAAGCAGCGGGTCAAGTCCAGCGGCGGGCGGTTCCGGATGCCGCCGGAGGACGAACGGCCCGAGCGCATGGCCGCGGTCTTGCATGTCCTGTACCTGATCTTCAACGAGGGGTACACGGCGAGCTCCGGTGATGCGCTGCTCCGCACCGACCTCACCGCTGAGGCGATCCGCCTCACCCGGCAGGTGCACGGCCACCTGCCGCCGGACGGCGAGACAGCGGGCCTGCTCGCGCTGATGCTGCTCACCGAGGCCCGTCGCCGCGCCCGCACCCGGCCGGACGGCGCGCTCGTCCCGCTCGCGGAGCAGGACCGGACGCTGTGGGACGCCGCACTGATCGCGGAGGGCATCGCGCTGGTCAGCGACGCGCTCGCCACCGCGCCGATCGGGCCCTACCAGCTCCAGGCCGCGATCGCGGCCGTCCACGACGAGGCCCCGCGCGCGGGCGACACCGACTGGCCGCAGATCCTCGCGCTCTACGACCACCTGCGCGCGCTCGCGCCCGGCCCGATGGTCACGCTCAACCGCATCGTCGCCGTCGCCGAGGTGCACAGCCCACGGGCCGCCCTCGACCAGCTGACGGGCGCGCAGGCCGATCCGGCCCTGGCGGGGCATCACCGGGTGCACGCAGTGCGCGCGCACCTGCTCGACCGGACCGGCGAACGGGAGGCCGCCGCCGCCGAGTACCGGCTCGCCGCCCGCAGCACGCTGAGCGAACCCGAGCGGCGCTACCTGGAGTCGCGCGCCGAGCGACTGGCGTCGGGCACGGCCTGAGCCACCGCAGGCGGGCCCGCCCCGAGCTGGCGGCGCAGACCGCTGAGCACCACCTCGAGCCCTTCCTCGAGCTCCTGCACCCCGTCGTAGGCGGCCAGCTGGGCGGCGAGCGACCGGAGCCGCGGGAACTCCCGGACCGGGAGCCGGTGCAGCCCGAGCCGCAGGAGGTCGTCCGACTCCTCCGGGTCGTGCACGCGTTCCTGCAGCTCATTGAGCACGTGTCCCTGCAGGAACCCCATGTAGAGGCGGTAGGCGTGAAGCGCGCCGCGCTCGTCGAAGCCGACGCTGATCAGCAGCTCCAGCAGGTTCTCCAGCGCGCGCAGGATCCCGAGCGGGCGCAGGGCGAGCGGAGTGGCCAGGGGCCGCGTCACCAGCAGGGGGACGACGTGCGGATGAGCCAGCGCGATCCCGCGGAAGGCGTGTGCGGTGCGCCGCAGCACGTCTTCCCACCCCTCGCCGGCGTTCGGCACCGCCAGCTCGCCCAGGACCAGCTCGACCACGCCGTCGAGCAGCTCGTCCTTGCTGGCCGCGAACCGGTAGAGGCGCATCGGGTCCCGGCCGAGCGCCTTCCCGAGCCTGCGCATCGACAGCGCCTCGACGCCGTCCTCGTCGATCAGCCGCAACGCGGTGGCGAGCACCTGCTCGCGTGTGAGGACGGACCGGCGAGGTGCCGGGTCATCCTCGCCGGTCCCGGCCACAGCGGCCATGCTCCCGGTCATCCCAGGTCCCGCCCCTCCGCGTTGAAGATCACGGCACTACAGCGTAGCTTCTACACCGTAGCGCTACGGGAACATCCGCTCGGGCAAGGGCGGCGCTCGCGGACGCACCGACGAGAAGTGAGGGAGCACCCTCCGCCGTGACGACAGTGACCGCCGACGAGCGTCCCGAGCACACTGGCGGCCCGAAGCCCCTCCTCGACGGACAGCAGTCGCAGGGCAGGACTGTGCTCGTCCACATCTTCGTGCTCGCCCCCACACTCGCACTGGCCGCAGCCGTGCCATTGGCGTGGGGCTGGGGGCTGACCTGGCTGGACGTCGGCCTCGCCATCGGCTTCTACCTGCTCTCCGGCTTGGGAGTCACGGTCGGCTTCCACCGCCTTTTCACCCACCGGTCCTTCCGTGCCGACCGGGGCCTGCGCATCGCGCTCGCCGTCGCCGGCAGCCTCGCCATGCAGGGCGACGTCGTCTCCTGGGTCGCCGACCACCGCCGCCACCACGCCTACTCCGACAAGGAGGGCGACCCGCACTCCCCGTGGCGCTTCGGCACCACACCCGCCGCGCTGGCCAAGGGATTCGTGCACGCCCACATCGGCTGGCTGTTCGGCCGCGACCGCACCAACGCCGCGCGGTTCGCGCCCGACCTCCTCGCCGACCGCGACATCGCCCGGATCGGCAGGCTCCTCGTGCTCTGGACGGTCGTGGCGCTGCTCGCCCCCGCGCTCGTGGGCGGGCTCGTCACCATGTCGTGGTGGGGGGCGCTGACCGCGTTCTTCTGGGCCGGGCTCGTCCGCGTCGCGGTGCTGCACCACGTCACGTGGTCGATCAACTCGATCTGTCACATGATCGGCGAACAGCCGTTCGCGAGCCGCGACAGGGCGACCAACGTGTGGCCACTGGCCGTCCTCTCGATGGGCGAGTCGTGGCACAACCTGCACCACGCCGACCCCACCTGCGCGCGCCACGGGGTGCGGCGAGGACAGGTCGACATCTCCGCGCGGGTGATCTGGTTCTTCGAGAAGCTCGGATGGGCGCACGACGTCCGCTGGCCGACGCCCACGAGGCTCGCCCGGCTCGACGCCGCACCGCGCGCGGGAGCTCGTTGAACACCGATGAACGGAGCTGACGTGCAACCACCGCCCGGGGACCTCGTCGAGTCGTTCGCCTCGCTCGACCGCGCACGCCTGACGAGGATGAGCGAGGCGGCGAGAGCCGACCAGCTCGAGGCCCGCCAGCTCCTCATGGACTACGTCGAGTCCCTCTGGGCGGACGTGCGACGCGCCGGTGAGCGTCCCGACGTCGGGGAGAAGTACCTCGCGCTCGGGGTCATCCGGGAGCTGTCCCGATCCATGACGACCATCGCGTTCGAAGCGGTCTACGGCAGCAGGCCCCGATGAGCACGTCGCTGACCGGGGCCGGGCGAACGACCGGAGAGCGGGTGCGCCAGGCCGCCATCGACTCGGGAGCGTCCGCCGACCCCGTCCGCGACTACCTGCGCAAGATCAGCCGGACCGCGCTGCTCACCGCGGCCGAGGAGGTCGACCTGGCGCAGCGCATCGAGGTCGGCATCTTCGCCACCGAACGGCTGCGCCACCCCGAGTCGACGGGTGGGCCGTTCTCGCCGGCCTTCGTCCGCGACCTGGAATGGCTCATCCGCGACGGCGAGCGCGCCAAGCAGCGACTGCTCGAGGCGAACCTCCGCCTCGTCGTCTCGGTCGCGAAGCGGTACGTGGGTCGCGGCATGGCGTTCCTGGACCTGATCCAGGAGGGCAACCTGGGCCTCATCCGCGCGGTCGAGAAGTTCGACTACGTCAAGGGCTACAAGTTCTCGACCTACGCCACCTGGTGGATCCGGCAGGCCGTCAGCCGCGCGATGGCCGACCAGGCCCGCACCATCCGCATCCCCGTGCACATGGTGGAGGTCATCAACCGGCTCGACCGGCTGCGCCGCGAGATGCTGCGCGACCTCGGACGCGACCCCACGTCGGCGGAGCTGGCCGAGGCGCTGGACACCACACCGGAGAAGGTGCAGGAGTACCAGCAGTACGCCCGGCAGCCGCTCTCCCTCGACCAGAACCTCGGCACCGAGGGCGACGCCCAGCTCGGTGATTTCATCGAGGACACCGGCGCGGTCATCGCGGTCGAAGCCGCGAGCTTCGGTCTGCTCCAGGACGAGCTCAAGTCGGTGCTCGCCACGCTCTCCGAACGCGAGGCCGGCGTCGTCCGCATGCGGTTCGGGCTGACAGGCGGGCGCGCCCACACCCTGGACGAGATCGGCCAGGTCTACGGGGTCACCCGCGAGCGGATCCGGCAGATCGAGGCGCGGACGATGTCGAAGCTGCGCCACCCGTCCCGCTCCCGGACGCTGGAGGGCTACCTGGACTCCTGAGAACCTCACATCGGGCGGCCGCGGACGGCTACCCTCCCGGCGTGGCTGGTCGGCGCGGGTGACGGACCGGTCGCTGCGGCTTCGCCGGAATGCGGGGTTCCGCAGGTTCTGGGCCGCGTCGACGATCTCGGACTTCGGCACGCAGATCGGCACCGTGGCCATCGGCGTCCTCGTCGTCGCCGATCTCGGCGGCACGGCCACCGACGTCGGGCTCGTCCAGAGCGCGGGTGTGGCGCCCTACCTCGCCGTCGGCCTGTTCGCAGGCGTGCTCGCCGACCGCGTGCGGCGCAAGCCGCTGCTCGTCAGCACCGATGTCGGCCGGGCGCTCGTGCTCTCCTGCGTGCCGCTGCTCGCCGTCACCGGCACTCTGGACGTCCCGGTACTGGCCGCGCTGATGGTGGCGTTCGGCCTGCTGTCGGTGCTGAACGCCGCCGCCCACCAGTCCTTCCTGCCGAGGTTGCTGCCGCGTGAGCTCCTGCCGAGGGCGAACGCGCGCCTGGAGCAGAGCGACGCCGTGGCCCAGACGACCGGGCGGCTGCTGGGCGGCGGGCTCGTGGCGGCGGTCGGCGCACCGCTGACCCTGCTGGTCGACGCCGCGAGCTACGCGGTGTCGGGCCTGCTCACCGCCGCGACACCCGTGCTCGACACGCGGCCGCAGCGGGCGTCCCGCTCGGTGCTCGCCGATCTGGCGGAGGGCACCCGCTGGGTGTACCGGCACCCCACGCTGGCGCCGCTCGCCATCGGCACCCACGGCTGGTTCCTGTTCAACGCCGTGATCAGCGCCGCATACGTGCCGTACGCGCTCCTCGAACTGGGGACCGGCGCGCTCGGCCTCGGCGTGACGTACGCCCTGGCCGGCGTCGGGGCGCTGCTGGGCAGCTCGGCGTCGGTGCCGCTGAGCCACCGGCTGGGGATCCCGGCGACCATCGCGGGCTCGCGGGTGCTGGGGGCCGGCGGGATCCTCGTCGTCACCGCGGCGGCCGGAACAGAGGGTGCCGCTGCCGTCGCGATCGCGGCGGCGGGCCAGTTCCTCTACGGCCTCGGCCTCGGCGCCGGGGGGCCGATCGAGATGGCGTATCGCCAGGGCGTCACCCCGGACCGGCTGCAGGGCCGGATGAACGCCACGATGCGCTCGTTCAACCGCGCCGCGGTGGTCGTCGGCGCCCCGCTCGGCGGGCTCTTCGCCGACGCCGTGGGCCTGCGGCCCGCGCTGTGGCTCGGGGCCGCCGGGATCGGCGCCGCGGGCATGCTGCTCGCCGCGTCCGGGTTCCGGACGGCAAGCCACGACGACGAGGCGCCATGACGCGAGGGGGGACGGTGCATTCCATGGAGGACGAACGGGCCCTGGTGGCCGCCACGTGCCGGCGGCTCGCCGCCGATGGGCTGGTGATCGGGACGGCGGGCAACGTCAGCGTGCGCAGGGACGACCGGGTCGCCGTGACCGCGACGGGAGCCCGGTTCGAGACGATCACCGCTGACGAGGTGACCGTCGTCGACCTCGACGGCCGGGTCCGCGGCGGCGGGCCGGCACCCACCTCGGAGATCGGCCTGCATCTGGGCATCTATCAGCGGTTCGGGTCGGGCGCGGTCGTGCACACGCACGCCCCGGCGGCCACGGCCGCCGGCCTCGTCGTCGACGAGCTGCCATGCGTGCACTACCAGATGCTGCAGCTCGGCGGGTCCGTCCGCGTCGCGCCGTATGCGCTGTTCGGGAGCCCCGAGCTCGCGCAGGCGGTGCTCGCCGCGCTGGAGGGGCGGGCTGCGGCCCTCATGGCCAACCACGGCGCCGTCACCCACGCCGGCGACCTGGCCTCCGCCGTGGAGCACGCGCTCCTGCTGGAGTGGGCGTGCGATCTCTACCGGCGGGCCGCCTCGATGGGCCGCCCCCGCGCGCTGGACTCCGACGCGCAGCACGAGGTGGTCGCGGCCGTGATTGCGCGTGGCTACGGCACGATCCACCCGACCGCAACGGAGGAGCCGCGATGACGACCACATCGGACATGACCGTGATCGCACTGGGCGCGCACGTGCTGGACACGCTGGTGCGCCCCGTCGAGGCGATCCCGGACGGCCAGGGCGGGCATCTGGTGGAGGAGATCCGGAGCAGCGCGGCGGGCCCGGCGGGCGGGACCGCGCTCGTACTGAGCAAGCTGGGTGCCACCGCCCGCAGCGCGGGCGCAATCGGGACCGACGCCCTCGGCGACCAACTCCTGGCGCTGCTCGCCCGCGACGGCGTCGACACCACGCACCTGATCCGCCGCGAGGGCGTGCAGACGTCCGCGAGCGTGCTGCCCATCCGCCCGGACGGATCGCGGCCCGCGTTCCACGTGATCGGGGCCAACGCCGCGTACGGGCCGGACGACGCCCCGTGGGAGGCCATCGCCGCCGCGACCCACCTGCACCTGGGTGGGCCGGAGTTCATGGGCGGCGACGCGGCGGCCCGGATCCTGTCCTTCGCCCGCGAGCACGGCGTCTGCACCTCGATCGACTGCCTCGCCCCGGGCGACCCGGGGGTGCTCGAGTGGATCGCAGGCGTCCTGCCCCACGTCGACCACTTCCTGCCCAACGACGAGCAGGTGCTGGGCTGGACCGGGGCGCCGGACCTGGTGTCCGGGTGCCGGCGGCTCGTCCAACGAGGGGTGACCGCGGTGGTGGCGACCGCGGGCGCGGACGGGGCGGTCGTCGTCACCGCCGACGGCGAGACGCACGTGCCGGCCTTCGACATCGAACCCGTCGACACCACCGGCTGCGGCGACGCCTTCTCCGCGGGCTTCCTGCGCGGCACCGGCCTCGGCCTCCCCCTGCCCGAGGCCGCCGTGATCGGCTGCGCGACCGCCGCGATCGTCGCCGGTGGCCTGGGCACCGACCACGGAACGTTCGATCTCGACGCCGTGCGGGCCTTCGCGGCCGCCACTCCGGCCCGGACGGCCTGATGCCCGCAGCGCAGCGGGCCGACGTGGTGGTTGTCGGCGCCGGCCTCGCGGGGCTCACGGCCGCGCGCGCACTCGCCGCGGCCGGGCTGGACGTCGCGGTCGTGGAGGCGCGGGACCGGGTGGGCGGGCGCACGGTCAACCACGACCTCGGCGACGGCCAGGTCGTGGAGGCAGGCGGGCAGTTCGTCGGCCCAACGCAGAACCGCGTGCTGGCGCTGGCGACCGCGCTCGGCATCGCGACCTACCCGACGCACGACCGCGGAGCGCGGGTCTACGTCCACAACGGACGGGCGCGGCGGTTCACCGGCGACGTCATGCCGGACCCGGCCGCGCTCCCCGGCCTCGCGCTGACCATCCTGCGCGTCGACCGGCTGTCCCGGCAGGTGCCGCTCGACGCCCCGTGGCGAGCCCGGCACGCCCGGCGCTGGGACGCCGTCCCGTTCGCGAGCTGGATCCGCCACGCCGGCGCCGGTCGGGGCGCCCTCGACCTCGTCGACGTCTTCCTCGCCAGCGGCTTCGGCGCCCCCGCGACCGAGGCGTCCCTGCTGTACGCGCTCTGGTACATCGCCGGCATGGGCGACGAGCGGACGCCGGGCACCATCACGCGCGGCATCGCCACGACCGGCGGCGCGCAGGAGGCCCGGTTCGTCGGCGGCTCCCAGTCCCTGTCGACCACGATGGCCCAGGCGCTCGGGGACCGCGTGACGCTCGGCGCGCCGGTGCGCGCCATCGAGCAGGACGCGAGCACCGTGACCGTTCGCTCGGAAGGGCGCACCTGGATTGCCCGCCACGCCATCGTGGCGCTCCCGCCTGCGCTCGCCGCGAGGATCGCGTGGACGCCGCTGCTGCCGCCCCAGCAGGACGCGCTGTTCCAGCGGATGGCGTTCGGCACGCTGATGAAATGCGAGGCCGTGTACGACGAGCCGTTCTGGCGCGACGACGACCTTTCCGGCCAGGGCGTGTTCCGTTCCGGGTCGCCGCTGTGCTCGACGTTCGACAACACCCCGACCAGCGGGCACCCCGGCGTCCTGATGGGGTTCCTCGGCGGGCAGCAGTGGCGCACGTGGAGCGGCCGGTCCGCGCGGGAGCGCCGGGGCGCGGTGCTGCGCAGCTTCGCGCAGGTCGCGGGCCGGCGCGCGCTGCACCCGCGCGGCTACTTCGAGCAGGACTGGACGTCCGAGGAGTGGACCCGCGGCGGCCCGACGTCGGCGATCGGGCCCGGCGTGCTCACCACACTCGGCGAGTGGCGCGACCGGCCCTTCGGCCGCGTCCGCTGGGCGGGCGCGGAGCACGCGAACCATTGGAACGGGTACATGGACGGCGCGGTTCGCTCGGGTGAGGCCGCCGCCCGCGCCGTGCTCGATCAGGAGGATTGACGTGACCGTGGCCCCGCTCAGCGAGGTGGCCGAGACAGCCGTTCTCGCCGCGCCCGTCGAACGCGTCTGGGCCGTCGTCGACGACACCCGCCGCTACGGGGAATGGGTGGTCGGCGTCCTGGAGGTCACCGAGCACCACGGCCCGGCCACGGTCGGACGGAGCTACTCCGAGCACAACCGCACGGTCGGCCCGCTCACCACCCGCTCGACCTGGACGGTCCGCGAGATCGAACCCGTGCGGCTGCGCGTCGACACGGGCACGGGTTTCGCCCCGATGCACGACATGACCAACACCTTCACCTTCCGCCCCGTCACCGTCGACGGGGCGGCGGCGACCGAGATGACATACCGGGTCACCTATCGGCCCGGATGGGGAGCGGTCGGGCGCCTGATCGACCGGGTGCAGCAGCCCGGCCTGCGCACCGCCTTCCAGGCGTCCATGCGGAACCTGGAGACCATCGCGATCTCCGAGGCGGAACTACCGGAATAGTCGCGGCTCCCAGGGGCCAACCGTGAAGCGAGCTGCTAGGTGAGGAACTCGCGGATAGCGGTTGCGATCTCCTCGACGTGGGTCTCGAGGGCAAAATGACCGGTGTCGACGAAACGAACGTCGGCGTCCGGGATGTCACGCTTGAAGGCTTCGGCCCCGGCCGGCAGGAAGAACGGATCGTTCCTGCCCCACACCGCGAGCAGAGGCGGCTCGCTGGTGCGGAAGTACTCCTGGAACGTGGGGTAGAGCGCCACGTTGCTCGCGTAGTCGAGGAACAGGTCGAGCTGGATCTCGTCGGCACCGCTGCGCGCGAGGTAGTAGTTGTCGAGCCCGTAGCCGTCCGGACTGACGCGCGTCTCGTCGGGGGCACCATGCGTGTACTGCCAGATCGTCGTCTGCGGCTCCACGAGCATCCGGATCGCTTCCCGGTTGGCCTTCGACGGCTCCTTCCAGTAGGCCTGGAGCGGGTTCCAGCCGTCGCTCAGCCCTTCCTCGTACGCGTTGCCGTTTTGGGAAATGATGGCGGTGATGCGCTCGGGATGCCGTGCGGCGATCCGGAACCCGACCGGCGCGCCGTAGTCGAACACGTAGAGCGCGAAGCGATCGAGGCCGAGCATTTCCGTCAGGCGATCGATGACGTCGGTGATGTGCTCGAACGTGTAGTTGAAGTCACCTCGGTCGGGCATGTCCGACTTGCCGAAGCCGGGCAGGTCAGGAGCAACGATGTGGAACCGGTCGACGAGCAGCGGGATCAGCTCGCGAAACATGTGGCTCGCGGACGGGAAGCCGTGCAGGAGTACCAACGTGGGTGCGTCAGATGCTCCGGCCTCCCGATAGAACACTGTCAGGCCATCCACGTCCGCCGTGCGGTATGCGATGTCAGCCATGACGGTTCTCCCTTTCCTCCAGGGCGCAGATGCGCTGGTGCTTGAGGTACCCCTCGACCGGCGGTTCATCGGAGTCGTTATCGGCGCGACCCGATCTCCCGCACCGCTTCCAGCACGATGCCGACGACCGCGGCCGGTGCCGTGATCATCGGCATGTGGTCGGCGGGGACTGTATGCACGCGCGCCTTCATGCGCTCGGCCATGAAACGCTGGTTCTCCGCGGCGATCATGCGATCCTCCTCGGCCACAAGGAACTAACTAGGCCGGTCCTTCCAGGTCGGAGGCCGCACCGGGACGCCGATGCAAGCCGCCGCGAGCGGCCGCTGGGTGGCGGCCAGCAGTGCCTGCTCCAGCGTCGAGGCGTGCTGGGCGAAAGCCCTGCCGAACGCCTCCTCGGGAAGCCAGATCAGCCCGTGGCGATCGGGACCGAGCACGGGGGCCTGTGGATGCGGTTCCACTCGGACACACTCACCGCCCTCAGAGATCGACGCGACGAGCGACCCCGCAGACGCGAGGACCGTGATCACCGCGCTGCTGTGTTCAAAGCCTGCGAGGTCGCGTCACCCGCCGTCGACAGTGATACGCCCGGATCGTAAGCGAGATGATCGACCTCTCCATCGCGGTTCTGTTTCATCAGAACGGACAGGACGAAGCCCGGACCGGACCAGAGCAGACCCGACCGGACCGGACTGGCCTCGCGCTCTCGTCAGGGCGTGAAGCGGAGCAGGCAGATGGCGAACCGGTGGTTGCGCACCACGGGGAGCGCGCCGACCGTGGCCACCGCCCGGCGGCGCCAGCCGCGGCCCGCGGGTGGGCGGAGAACGACGGCGGACTCCACGCCGTACACGTCGTCGGCGAGACGCAGCGCATCGCGGGCGGTCATGCCGAACGGCACCGGCGGCACCGTGAAGCTCCGTCCGCGCGCGGTGCCCGACTTGGAGCGCTTGCTGTGCCACGGCGGAACGAGGTCGAAGATCATCCGGCCGCCCCGGAACTGCGCGGCGCAGCCGAGGATGAGGCCGATCGCATCCTCGGGCTGCAGGTAGGGCAGCAGGCCCTGAGCGTTGACGAAGACCGGGGCCGACGCGTCGACCTCGTCCATCCAGGACAGGTCGAGGGCCGATCCGGCGAGGTGGCGGATCCGGTCGCACTCGGGCAGCAGTTCCCGCCGGAGCCGGACGACCTCTGGGAAGTCCAGCGACACCCAGCGGATGCGGCCGTTGTCGGTGCGCCAGAAGCCGGTCTCGAGACCCTCGCCGAGCGCGACGACGGTGCCGTCGGGATGGTCACGGACGTAGTCCGTGACCGCGCGATCGAAGGCGACTGCCCGCAGGGAGTGGCTCTGGTCGGGTTCGCCCAACACCGCCTGGAACGGGTAGTCGATGGCGTCGAGGAGGTCGATGGCGACCGGGTCGCGAAGAACGCCGTCCGGCCGGGCGGCTTCCGATGCCCGGTTGTACAGGGTCCACAGCGTGGTGGAGGCGACGCCACGCAGATGCGTCGCGTCGGTGGTGACTCTGTCCACCGTTCACTCCTTTCTCAGGCGTCGTCGCATCCGGTCGGGGGCCCGGGCGACGGCGTGGCGGCAGAACGAGATCGGTTGGCGCGGTCGAAACCGGTGGTACGGCCGCGTCGATGCGGCTTCCGTCGAAGCAGCGCACCCGCGGGCACGGCCGGAACCGCGCATGGCGGAGTCGACGACGTCCTGGGGCATGAGCGGTCCGATTCGTGGGGAGCGTGTCTGACCGTGCTTGAGGGGTGCGTCGCGTCGCAAACTACGCCCAACGGACTTTTTGCCCGTCGACGACACGCAGAACTCACCAGGTGTTCATCTGTCGTTCATGTTCGGCTGGCCTGAACGGCGGCGCTACACCCGGGCTGGGCCAGGAGCAAGGAAGGCAACGAACGAGTCGTCGACCTGGGCGTTCCGTGCCACGATGGGGCGATGGCGGGACCAATGGATCTTGCGGCTGGTTCGGACTTCGCCGTCCCCGAGTCGCGCCTCCGGACGAGTCCTTTCGAAAGGCTGATGCTGGCCGGTGAGTCGCTCCCGCTGACGATCCCGGCCCGGATCTACGTCTGCGGGATCACCCCCTACGACGTGACGCATCTCGGTCACGCGTCGACGTTCGTGTGGGCCGACGTGGTCAGGCGGGTGATCCGCATGACCGGTGTCGACACGGTTCTCACGCGCAACATCACCGACGTGGACGACGTGCTGACGCGCACGGCGACCGAACGGGGCCGCCCTTTCGACGAGTTCGGCCTGACCCAGGAGTACTACTTCGACCGCGACATGGCCGCACTCCACGTCCGGCCCCCGACGCACACACCGCACGCGCGCCATCACATCGAGCACGTGGTCCTGCTGGCATCGGCACTCCTGGCGAACGGTGCCGCGTATGAACGCGACGGTCACGTGTACCTCCGCGGCGCCCACGTGCCGAACGCGGTCGGCTTGTCGAGAGAGGACGCGCTGGCGCTGTCGTCGGAGTACGGCGACCGACCGGATGACACCCTCCGGGACGACCCGTTCGACGTCGCCGTCTGGCACCCCGCCGGCCCTGGCGATCCGGCGTGGCCGAGCCCCTGGGGAGCCGGCCGTCCCGGCTGGCATGCCGAGTGCACGGCGATGGCACTCGCCACGCTCGGAGGTGTAGTGGACGTGATCGTTGGCGGCGCCGACCTGTCGTTCCCGCATCACGCATACCAGGCCGCGATGGCCGAGGCGGCCTTGGGCGTCACGCCGTTCGCCCGGCGCTACGTCCGAGTGGGAACGGTCCATCTCGACGGACTGAAGATGGCGAAGTCGACCGCCAACCTCGTACTGGTGAGCGACCTCCTGCACAGCGCATCCGGCGCCGCGATCCGACTCATGCTGCTGGACAGGCAGTGGAACGAGGCGTGGGAGTATCGTCCGGACGCGCTGCGGGATGCGTCACGGCTGCTGGAGGACCTGTACACGGCGGCAGGCACCCGTAGTTCGTCCTCGACCGCTGTCACGGGAGTGCGCGCGGCCCTCCTCGATGATCTCGACGTGCCGACCGCCGTTCGGATCGCGGTCGAATCAGGCGGCGACGCCGCCCGCCAAGTCATCCGCACGCTCGCGCTCCAGTAGCCACCGGCACCGCCCCCGATCGCGTCGGCAGAAGTGACACGGCACGCGCGCCGGCTGCTCGGACAGCCGCAGCGGGCGCGGCCGACCCGGACCCTTCCCCGCGGGGGTTTACACCACGTGTAGGCACCGGACTTTTGGGGATCACATCCCGAGGCCCGCTGTCACCGCCACCAGGCGATCCGACCCCCGGGGCCACCGCATGGGGAGGACCCAGGTTGATGCGAGTCGTAGTCGTCGATGATCACCACCACGTCCGCGCGGGACTGGTCGAGCTCCTCGATGCAGAACCGGATCTCAGCGTCGTCGGCGAGAGCGCGGACGGAGCCGCCGCCGTCGAACTGGCCCACCGGCTACTGCCGGACGTGATCGTCATGGACCTGCACATGCCCACCCTCGACGGTGCCGCGGCGGCCACCGAGATCCTCCGCCACCGCCCCGGCACGCAGATCCTCATCCTCACGGGCGCCCCCGACGGCTACCTCGCGGCCCTCGCGCGAGCCGCCGGGGTCGCCGCGTGCCTGCCCAAGTCCGCCGCACCCCAGACGCTGATCGACACCGTCCGCGCACTCGCAGGCCCCCGCACCACACCGCAGGCCCGGCCCCCGTTGCACCTTGAATCCGTCGCCGGCAGCGAGGACGCTCCATAGGGTGCCGGGCTGGCTGCACGAACTCTCCGTGCTCTGGTTGGCCGCGTTCGTGTTCGGGGTTGCCCTCGTCGTCGCGGCGGCGATCTACGCGACGGTGATGTCGCTCTCGAGCGGCGAGCGCGGCCGGGCGTTCACGTCAATCTCACCGGGGATGCTCCCGCCGATGGGAATCGTGTTCGCGCTGCTGGTGGGGTTTCTGGCCGCGCAGGTCTGGAGCTCGGGAGACCGCGCTGCGGCCGCGGTCAGCGAGGAGGCGAGTTCGCTGCGCTCGGTCGTCCTGCTGTCCTCCGAGTTTCCTGGCGAACCGGGGGCGCAGATGCGCAGCCTCGTTCGCGGTCACATCGAGGACGCGGTCACGAAAGAGTGGCCACAGATGTCCGAACAGGGAGTGACGCTCTCCGTCGTGCCGCAGCCGGTCGCAGATCTCCTCACGATGGCGCTCGCCCTGCGCCCCGAGACTCCCGGTCAGACGATCGCCCAGGGGGAGATCGTCACCTCGCTCGAGCAGGCGCTGGCCGCGCGGCGCCAGCGCATCATCGTGAGCCAGTCGTCCGTCAACGGGGCCAAATGGGGAGCCGTGGTCACCCTGGCGGTCCTCACCCTGTTCGCGATCGCGTTCGTCCACAGCGGCAACCGAGGCGGGGCGGCGATCGCGATGGCGCTCTTCGCTTTTGCGGCCGCGGCGGCGATCGTCATGATCGCGTCCCAGGAGCGCCCGTTCGCGGGGCCCTTCGCTGTCAGTCCGACGCCACTGGTGCAGGTCGAGCCCGCGCTACCGGGCTAGCCTCGGGCTGGCCGAGCACACGCTGCTTGCCGGCGGCGACTAGTGGCCGGCGATCTTCCTGTCCACTTTCGTGATGATCGGCCAGAATCGGTCTGCCGCGTTTCAGCAGGCGAAGGCAAATCACGACTTCGTCGAGCAGGAGCAGGAACTCAAGACCAACACCCCGCTGACCCGCGGGACGCCGTCAGATGGCGTCGAGCGGCCGATTGTTGGCCCGCGGCCCGAGCAGCCGCATGACGACGGCCATGGCCGCGAGCGGCAACCCGCTGCCGGCGTAGCGGCCCCGCAGCGACGGCGACGTCTCGGCCACTAGAAGGAGTAGTCCCGAAAGGTCATGAGCCACCCGAATGCTGCGGTAGCGATGCCGACTGCCCATAGTGCGATCGACAACCCGCGTATGGGAATCGACGAGCCCAGCCAGAACAAGAACAGGGCCGCATAGATGAGCAAAACACCGTAGACCGGCGTGCGCTCTGGACGATCACCCCGAGCCATTTTGGAACCACCTCACCTACCGCCATAAACGCTCCGGCGGGTACGCTTTCACCCTTGGTTGACCTTTTCAAGATTACACCGCAGCAATCAACAACCCGGATCCAGTGTAGGGTAGCTCACTTTATGCGCGTCCCCACTCACATCCGGACGCATATGCCATGAATGCCCGATTTAAAACAGTTCGGTGGATCTGTCCGAGTACTGCACGGCACTCGGTCAGGGTGGTGGTCGGTGGCCAGGCCCGCGACCAGGTCTATCGCCCCTCCGGGCGGCGACCCTGACCGGCTTCGTATCGACCGGGTGATCTGGAGCGGTGAGACGATCCAGCAGTCGCATGGACGGGATGACGTTCGACGGCATCCGACGAGTTGGCCGACGGCCGATATCAGGTCCAGGCCCGCCACCACGTGGTTTCCGCAGAAAGTGCAGACGACGACGGCGACAGCCGGTACTCCCAGGACTGGGCCGCCCTTACTACGTGGCTCGGGAAGAAGGACCTGCCGAGGGTGCGCCATCTAGCGCGTGAGGACGGGACCGTCAGTCCCCATCTGGCGGTTGCCAACGGTCGCCGCCCTCCTTTTACTGGCCCGTACCCGGATCGCGTCTCGACTGAGGGCTGTCCGCACCTGCCGCCACCGCTGGAGGGCGTCATGTGGTCCCGGACTTTGACCAATCGCGTTACAGTTTCTGGCGCGGTGACTGTCGAAAATGCAAATGGGTACATCACCTGCGGAGGAGCACGGATATGATTGGTTTGTCGGGTACCAATAATCGCTGGATGCGTGGGGCCGCGGGTGCGGCCATAGTGGTGGCGGCCACGGTGCTATCGGCGCCTGGGAGTGCGGTCGCGACCACCAGCGCCCCCGCCCCCGCCCAGCTCAGCCCTCAAGATCGCGACGAGATGCTGGCCGATCACAATAGGGCGCGCGCTGCGGTCGGTGTGCCGGCGCTGGTGTGGGACGACGCCCTGGCCGCCGAGGCGCAGGCGTGGGCGAACGACCCCGCGTCCACCGCGGGCGGCGAACTCCGCCATAAGGAGCCGTTCGAGGCGCGCAACCGCCACGGCGAAAACATGAGTGGCGCTCCGCCGGCTGACGCGACCGACCAGTGGGTCTCGGAGAAGGCGGGGTACGACGTCAATCCGATGGATCCGGCCACCGGCCATTACCGGCAGGTGGCCTGGAACACAACCCAGCGGGTGGGTTGTGGCGCGAGGAGCGGGGCCCCCATCCGGGGCGCGGGCTGGGTCACGGTGTGTCGATATGACCCGCCCGGCAACTGGCCCGGCCAGCTGCCGTATCCCGCTTAGTACTGCAACGGCAGTAGCGGCGTGTCGTGAGAGGCGGACGCGCGGCGGGAGGTGATGATCACCTGGTTGATCTTGGTGAACCGTGTTCTGGGTGACCAAGGTGCTGACCACCGGCATGGGTGAGACGGGCGCCGGTCTTCCACAGGCGCGACGTGTTGCAGGCCGCTGCAACATCGATGCAACAGGGGCCTGCAGGGTGATGTCTCCCGGTCACGTCGAGGAGGCCCAGATGGAGCCTGCGAAACGGCACGACGGCCGGCCAGTGCTGCTGATCGGTTGCGCCTACCGGTGTGGCTACGCCGGCCGAACCCAAGCACATCATGATCGCCTGCTGGCGATCGCTGACGACCCGACCGCTGTGCTGGACCTGATGGAGCTGGCTGTCACCTGGGGCGAGCTGGACTACTCCGGCACCGACGTCATCCCGCCCGACCTGTGGTCCCAATTCTGCGAGCGCCACGTCTGGCGGGACCCCGAGCAGGCGATGCGGATCTTCGCACTGGCCAACGACATCGCGATGCACTCGCGGTCGCGCTGCAGCTTGCTGCCGCAGCCATGCCCGCATGGCGCCTGACCAGGCCGATTGCAGGCGTAAGCTCTCTGGGTGGCCGATCGCGGTCTCCGGCTAACCCTCGTCGGGCGGTTCGAGGTGGTCGGACACCTCGCAACGCCGATTCCTGGCGGGCGCGCCGCGCGCCTGCTGAAGATCCTTGCCGTACGTCAGGGCCGGTTCGTCCCCCTCGCCGAGATCATCGAGCTGCTGTGGCCGGACACTGTGCCGCTGCGGCCGGACCGGATCGTCGCCAGCTTGGTCAGCCGGCTCCGGCACAGCCTCGGCCCCGGTCGGCTGGACGGCGGCAGCAGCGGCTACCGGCTGGTCCGCGACCGGCAGACCGAGGTCGATCTGCTCGACGCCGAGCAGCTCGTCGTCAACGCCGAGCACGACATCCGTGGCGGCCAGTACGGTTACGCCGCCGTTGCCGCCGAGCAGGCCACCCGCATACTCACCGCCGGTACCACGCTGGCCGACGAACCGGCCGCGGTCTGGGTGGAGAACACCCGGCGACACGTCCGCGGGCTGGTCCGCAGGGCATGGGCGGCGCATTGGGACGCCGCGTTGGAGCTCGGCGAGTACCGGGCGGCGATCAGGGCCGCCGAGGCGGCGCGGGCAGCCGACGTGCTCGACGAGGCCGCCTCCCGCGCGCTGATGCGGGCCTACGCGGGGGCCGGCGAGCATGCCGCGGCGCTGCGCACCTTCGAGTCGCTGCGTGCCACGCTCGCCGACGAGCTCGGGGTCGAGCCGTCGGAACAGACCACGACGCTGTTCGGGCTGTTGCTCAGCCGACCGGGGCCTGCCGACGCCAACGGTCGGCGAACCACAGCGGCCCGCCCGGCCCCGTCGGCGCTGGTCGGGCGCGACGCCGAGCTCGACACCATGAACGAGCTGTGGTCGGGCGCAATGCGCGGCCGCGGCGGCATCGTGATCGTGCTCGGCGAGGCCGGGATCGGCAAGAGCGCGCTGCTGTCGGCATTGATCATGAAGGTGGAGCGGACCGGCGGGCTGGTGGTCACCACGTCCTGCTTCGAGGCCGAGCACTCGCTGTACCTGCAGCCCCTGGTCGAGGCCGTCGGCCGGGTCGCGGGCCGATTCGACCTGGGCACCGTGCGCGAGATCGGTGGCGAGTGGCTCGGACAGCTCGGACAGCTGGTGCCACAGCTGGCCCGCACCGCCGACGCGGCGCCGCAAATGCGGGCCAACGCCGAGATCGAGCACCTCCGCAACCTCGAGGCGATCACCGAGTTCTTCCTGCGCACCGCGGAGCACCAGCCGCTGCTACTTGTCGTGGAGGACATGCAGAACGCGGGGCAGTCGACCGTCGAGGCGCTGCACTTCCTGGCCTCGCGGCTGAGCAGCGCGCGGCTGCTGACGGTGGTGACCGAGCGGACGGTCGCTGACCCGCCGCGCACCGCAACGCTGGCCGACGTTGCCACCCTGCTGCGGCTGGACCGGCTGACCCGATCCGACGTGCACGCCCTCGTCGCGAACTCCGGGGTGCGCTACCAGGCGGAGGAGCTGTACCAGCTCACCGGCGGGTCGCCCTTGTTCCTCACCGAGGTGATCCGACACGGGCGCCATCGGGCCAACGACGACGCGAGCGAGCTGGTGATCCCGGAGTCGCTGCACCAGACGGTGTCCGCCCGGCTGGCCACGGTCGGCGACGACGTCCGCAGCCTGCTGCAACAGGGGGCGGTGCTGGGCAGCTCCTTCTCCCTGGACGACGTCGCCGCGCTCGCCGGCGAGCCGGTCGAGTCGCTCGCCCTGGCCGCGGGGCGTGCGTTGCGGATGGGGCTGCTCGTCGAGCAGGACACGATGTTCAAGTTCGCCAACGACATCGTGCGCAAGGTCGCCTACGCGTCGGTGCCGCGGCCGGTGCTGGTGAGCCGGCACCGGCGGGCCGCGACGCTGCTGGCCGACCAGCCCGAAGCGGCGGCGCACCAGTTCGTCGCAGCCGACGACTGGGCAGCGGCGGCGCAAGCGTGGCTGCGCGCGGCGGAGATCGCCCATCTGGACTTCGCCAACGAGGACGCGGAGCGGTTGCTGGGGTACGCGCTGCGGTGCGCGACCCGGGCGGCCGAGCGGCGCACCGCCGGCCAGATCCACCTGCGCCGGGCCAGGGTGCGGGCCGACCTCGGTCACCTGGCCGACGCCAAGGAGGACTGCGAGGCCGCGGTCGCCATCGCCACCGAGGTCGGTGACGACGAGCTGGAGGCATACGCCCTGGAGCAGCTGGGCTGGACGGCGCTGTACGCCCGCGACGTGCTGGGCGCGACCGACCTGGCCGAGCGGGCCAGCCACCTGGCCGAGTCGGCCGCTGCCGCACCCGCTGCGCGGCCGAGTTCGTTGCTGCTGCTCGGGCGGGTGCGGCACTGGGACGGGGACTACGACGGCGCGGCCTCGGCGTACGACTGCGCCGTGAACGCAGCGGCCGACCCGTCGACGACCGCGACCGTGCTGGCCTACCGCGGCGCGCTGCTGCAGCACATGGACCGGTTCACCGAGGCGCGCTCGGTGTTGCAGCAGGCAGTGGTGATGAGCCGCGATGCCGGGGAGTTCCGGGTGCTGCTGCAGGCGTTGTTCTTCAGCGGGCTGGCGCGCGGCGACCTCGGCGACTTCGACGGCGCGTTGCGGGCGCTCGACCGAGCGCTGCGGCTGATCGACAAGTTCCGGATCACCTACTACCGGGCCGGGATCCTGAGCACCAGCTCGTGGCTGTGGCGGGAGATCGGCGATCTCGGACGGGCGCGGGAGCACGCCGAGGAGGCGATCGACCTGGCGCACCGCGGGGGCGGCGCACTGGAGCTGGAGCAGGAGCTGCACGCGCTGCTCGCGCTGGCCGACTGCGAGCTGGCGCTCGGCCGGGTGGACGAGGCCGCGGCGCTGGTCGATCGGGCCCTGCCGATGCTCGACCGGTCATTGCCGTTCCGGCCGCGCGCCCTGCTGCGAATGCTGGAGATGCGGACCAGGTTCGACCCCGCGCTTGCAGAGGAGTTGCTGGCCCGGTCCCGGCAGCACTCGTCGACGAAGTACGAGGCGCTGGCCTTGCGCCACCTCGGCCGGCCCGTCGAGGCGGCGAAGGTTGCGGCGGCCACCGGCTCGGATCTGATCATTGCCGAGCTGGGCCCGCCGGACGCCCGTCGCCCTGCGCTGGAACGGATCACCGGAGCGCTGCCCAGCGAGCTGAAGGAGACGTTCGCCGCCGGTGGGCGGTTGCTGCAGGTGCACCGGGGCTGAGCTGCCGATCGATATCCGACATCGTGTCTGGACGTTTACTATTGTGAATTTCCCTGGACGAACGGATCTGGACCATGGCGGTTGGGCTGCCTACCGAGGCCAAAGTCGTGAATATCGGCCTGTCCTGGTTCGCCGAGTCGATCCGGGCGCAGGGCGGCGACGTCGAGCACGTCGACTGGCGCATCCCCGCCGACGGCGATCACGTCGTGGTCGCGGCGCTGACCAGGCTGTACGGCCCGGCAAGCGGCCGGGTCGAGTCGGCCAACGCCGAGGTACTGCGCCGGCTCGACCGCGGTGTGGCGCTACTGCACGACATCCGGCCGGCGATCGACGTTGTCCCGGGTGTCACCGATCGCACCCTGCTGCACTGCGGTCCGGCGATCGACTGGCCGGACGTCTGCGACCCGCTGCGCCGCTCGATGCGCGCCGCCGTCGTCGCCGAGGGGTGGGCGCCGGACGTGGAGCACGCCGACCGGCTGCTGGCCGGCGGCGAGGTCACTCTGGCACCGGCCAACCTGCACGCCACGGTGGTGCCGATGGCCAGCGCGATCGGCCCGTCGGCACCGGTGTACGTCGTCACCAACGCCGACGGCCCGACCACGGCATTCGCCCCGATCAGCCAGGGCCCGGGCGAGGTGGCCTGGTTCGGCCGCGAGACCCCCGCGGCGATCGAACGGCTGCGATTCCTGCGCGACGTCGCCGGCCCGACCCTTCGGGACGTCGTCCGCGCAGCCGGCCCGATCGACGTGTTCAGCCTCGCCACCCAGGGCATCCACATGGGCGACGACCTGCACATGCGCACCCAGGCGACGACGAACCTGCTGATCCGCACCCTGCTGCCGCAGCTGATGGACGTCGGCGGCCGGGCAGGCCGGGAGCTGGGGCGGTTTCTGGCCGGCAACCACCTGTTCTTCCTCACCATCGCCATGGCCGCCGCCAAGTCGCTGACGCTGTGGGCCGAGCAGGTGCCGGACTCCGGCATCGTGACGACGATGGCCCGCAACGGGACGACGTTCGGCATCCGGCTGGCCGGGTCGCAGCGCTGGTCGATCACCGACGCGCCGCCGGTGCAGGACGCGCTCTATTACGCCGGCCAGGGCCCGGAGACCAGCGCCAAGGACATCGGGGACAGTGCGGTTCTCGAGCTCGTCGGATTGGGCGGACCGGCTGCGGCGGGGTCGCCGGCGGTCGCCGCGTTCCTCGGCGGGACGATGGCCGATGCGCGGCGGGCGACCGAGCAGATGGTGGCCATCTGCGCCGCGGAGAGCTCCCGGTTCACCCTGCCCGTGTTGGACGGCCGAGGCACGCCGGTCGGGGTGGACGTCCGCAAGGTGGTCGAGCTCGGGATCACCCCCAAGATCAACACCGGGATCCTGCACGCGAGCGACGGCAGCGGGCAGGTGGGCGCAGGCGTCGCGACTGCGCCGCCTGCCTGCTTCGTGGACGCGCTGCTCGATCTGGACCGCCGGCTCAGCGGCTGATTGCCGCACGGACGATCGCCGGATCGCGCACAGCGAGGGCCGCGGCGGCCAACGTCGCACGGGCCGCGGTCTCGGTGACGATGCAGCCGGCGTCGCGCAGGATCGCGCGCTGCCGGTCCAGGCCCTGCGGGTCCAGTTCGGTGCCGAGGCAGTAGGCGACCACCTGCGGGCCGGCCGCGATCTGCGCGCACGCAGGGGCGAGCAACCCGGCCGGGTCCGGCGCGGAGCCGTGGCCGAGGACGACGTCCAGGATGATCGCCGCGACGGACGGGTCGGAACCGTGCTCGAGCAGCATCTCGATCCGGGCCTCCGGGTCGATCATCGGGTGTGGCCTGCCCCGGGTGAACTCCTCCTCCCCGAGGTCGAGGCACGCGCTGGCGCCTGCGGGGATCGGCAGGTCGAGCGTCTTGTCCAGCGGCGCGTTGGAGTGCACCGGGCCGAACACCTCGGCGAGGATGACCTGCGACTCGTAGCAGAGCGTCCCGCCGGAGAACAGCCCGCGGATCGCCCGCCGGTCCGGCCCCAGCCGACACATCGCCGCGTCGACCTGATCCCCGAGATCGCCGAGTAGATCCGGACGTGGCAGCCCGAGGAGATCCAGCGTGCGCAGCACCCCGGCCTCCAGGGTGCGAGCGACGGTGACGTTCCCCGGCAGGTCGATGTCCTCCGGGAGCCCGATCAACGCCGCGACCAGCGGACGCCCGCCCGCGGCGGCGACCACCGCAGCTGCCACCCGCGGCGACGGCGGCTTGGACACCAGCAGGATCGCCTCGGTGCCCGGGTCGGCGCGCAGCGCGGCGACCGCCTGCTTGGCCATCCGGCCGTCGACCGCCTCGGTGAGGTCACGGCCGCCGACCCCGATCACGGCCGAGACTCCGGCACCCCATCGGTCCAGCAGGCTCATCGCCTCCTGCGCGCCGGTGCCGGCCGCCGCGACGATGCCGACCCGGCCGGGGCGTACCACGTTGGCGAAGCCCAGGCAGGTCCCGCCGAGCAAGGCGGTGCCTGCGCCTGGCCCCATCATCAGGCGGCCCTCGGCCACCGCGCGGTCCTTGAGCTCGATCTCGGCCGTGACGTCGACGTTGTCACTGAACAACAACACGTCCAGCCGAGCGGCCAGCGCCTTGTGCGCCTCCAGCGTGGCGTAGTCGCCCGGCACCGAGATCACCGCAACGGTCCGGTCCGGCTTGCGCGCAAGCGCTTCCTCGAGGGTTCGGGGTATCGCCCCGGGCCCGACTTCCGCCGCAGGCCGCGCAGCGAACATCGCCTGCTCGCCGGCCTGCAAGGCTGCCCGCACTGCCTCGTCGTCCTCCGCCCGCGCCGCGAGCACCAGGTCGTTGGCCCGCGCGCCGGCCAGTTCGGACTCGGGGAAACCCTCGCCGAGCAGGGTCTCGACGTTGGCCGCGGTCGCCATCGCCGCTGCCGCCCACTCCACGCCGGGCTGCTCGCGCATCGCCCTGGTCCCGGCGAGCTGCAGCACGGAGTCGACGTAGGTGTCGGGGAACAGCCGGATGCCGGTGCTGGTCAACGGAGCGCGCTCACCTTGCGAAACGAGGGCACCACACGGGTACCGCCCTGGCCCGGCTCCCGCACCCCCCGCAGCGAGTTCGCCGCGTGGTCGGGCGTGGTGATCACGACGATTCGCCCGCCGCGACGCAGGAAGCCCACCCCGGCGCGCACCTTCGGACCCATGCTGCCCTCCGGGAACTGCCCGTCGGCGAGGTACCGATCGGCGTCGTCGACGGTCATCTCGTCGATCGCGCGCTGGCTGGGCGTGCCGAAGTCCAGCGCCACCTGCCGGACGCCGGTGAGCATGACCAGCGCCTCGGCACGCAGCGAGTTGGCCAGCACCTGGGCCGCGTAGTCCTTGTCGACCACCGCGTCGACCCCGCTGTACCCGGCGTCAGGCGCGGCGACGACCGGGATACCTCCCCCACCTGCGGCGATCACCAGCACGCCGCAGTCGAGCAGCGCCCGCACCGTCGCCGACTCGACGATCCGCTGCGGGTGTGGCGACGGCACGACCCGGCGATACCCACGTCCGGCGTCCTCGGCCATCGTCCAGCCGCGGGTCCGGGCCAGCGTTGCCGCCTCGTTCCTGCTGTAGAACGGCCCGATCGGCTTGTGCGGTGCGGCGAACGCCGGGTCGTCCAGCGAGACGACGATGTGCGTCACGAGCGCTGCGATCTCCACCGGCACCCCGCCGGCCCGCTGGTGCAGGGCCATCGTAATCAGACTGCCGATGTGGCCCTGGGTCATTGCGTCCAGGCAGAACAGCGGCTGCGGCGGCACCTGGCCGGCCGCTTCCTCCTGCTGGATCGCCAGGTTGCCGACCTGCGGTCCGTTGCCGTGGACGAGCACGACGGCCCAGCCCGCCTGTCGCAGTGCCCACACCGCCTCGGCCATCTCGGCCGCGTGCCTGGACTGTTCGGCATGGGTGCCGGACTCGCCGGTCTGGGTCAGGGCGTTGCCGCCCAGGGCGACCACCGCGATCTTGGCCATCCGTCGCATCCTTTACCATACGATCCGCTTCGTCCATCATAATTGACGTCACAGCTGTAGGCATCGGATGAGCGGCGCGCCGCCGGGCACAAGCCCGAAGCAACGATCGCTCAGCAGGCGTTACCCGAGGCGCCGGAGAACCCGGGCTTGGGCCGGTTCGAGCCGGACTGCACCGCGCCGACGCGCCGTGACCAGTGCTCCTCGTCCACGGTCACCTCGGCGATCTCGAACGTCGTCTTGTACGGCCCGAAGCTGATGTGGTTGTTCACCGCGTACAGCGCCTGCGGCGCGCACAGGAAGACGGCCAAAGCGTTGTCGAAGCAGTATCGGTCGATCTCCTCGGCAATCTCGACCAGCTTGCCTGGCTCGAGCGAGGTCGCCATCCGATGGAACAACCGGTCGAAGCCCTCGTCCGGCGGCCCTGCCCGAAACGCGCCATCGGTGCCGAAGAACTCGCGATGCACGGCCGCGGGCGGGGCCTCCGACGACAGGTCGAACCAGGCGTGGACCAGCACGTCCCAAGGCAGGTCGAGCTTCTTCTCAACCAGCGCGCGCAACCCGGGCAGCAAGGCATCGTCCGGCACGACCATCACCTCGACGGCTACGTCCAGTGCCCCACGCAGATCCCCTGCCATCAGCTGCGTGATCCCGACGAACGGGCTCGGGCTCGCGATTCGGATCGGCCGGCCTGACGGCCACCCGCCCTTCTCGAACAGCCTTCGCGCCTCTGCCGGGTCGTACGGATACGGATGCGCATCCTGCGGGTAGCCCGAGCACCACGGAGGGGTCAACGCCGCAATCTCGTTGGCATAGCCGAGCAGGCCGTCGGAGATGATCCGCTGCTTGTTCACCGCGAAGTTGAGTGCCTTGCGCACGTCGACCGAGTTCAGCGGAACGTCGGCGCGGCCGCGATTGAGGATGCAGGTCAGCACCCGGTTGGCGTCGACTGTAACCAGCCGCGCGTACGCGGAGGCGAGCACCCGCTCCGCGTCCGCCGGGTTCACCTCGGTGAGGATGTCGACCTCGCCCTCGGTCGAGCAGCACAATTCCAGCGCTTGGGACGGGGAAAGGTCGTTGCGGAACACCGCGCGCTGCACGCGTGGGCCGCGGGCCGCCCGGTTCCAGTGCTCGAGATTGGCCTCGAGCACCAGCTCAGGCGTGCGGTCCTCCGACTCGATCAGCCACGAACACGTGTACGGGTCGGGGGACATGATGGCATTGCGGGTGAGGATGGAGGAAGCACCCTGGACCAGGGTGAATGGGCCGGTTCCCCAGGGACCCGGCTCGTCGATCACTCACCAATGGCCTTCGCCGGAGCCATACTTGTGGTAGCCGAAGCCCGGGGCGTCCGGGCCCTTCCAGAACGCGGTCGAGGCGATGTGGAACCCGCGCATCTTGCCCACGGCGAGGCCGTCCGGGCCGGGGAAATGGAAGCGGATGGTGTGGTCGTCGACCACCTCGGCGACGGACTCCGGCGGGAAGTTCAGCCATGTGCCGGGTGGGTGCGGTGCGGCCCAGCGCTGCATCTCGTCGAAGTTGAGCTTGATGTTGTGCGCGGTGAACGGCTCGCCGTCCTGGAAGCGTACGCCCGTGCGCAACTGCAGTTCCAGCGTCCGCTCGTCGGGCCAGGTTGCGGACTCCGCGAGCGCAAAGACGGTGCGCCCGTCCTCGTCGATACGTATTGGCTCCTCCATCGTGTTCCACGTGATGAAAAGCCAGTTGAGCGGTGACGGATCGACGATGTGGATCGTCCCAACCGGCACCGGCGCCGACGTACTCATCGGGTCTCCTTTCGATTGTGCAGAATCAGCCGAGATAGCCCAGGTCCTTCAGGATGACAGCGGAGAGAGTCGGGATCCGGGAACAGTCGGTCACCGCGTTCGGACCACTCGCATAGTAACGCCGCAACTCCTCGGCAAACTCGATCGCACGCACCGGAGACGGGCGGTTACCGAGAACAGCTACCGCTGTCTCGAGGGCCGCTCGGCTGACGCAGTCGCGCCACAGTCGCTGCTCGACGCACACCTTCTCGTCATCGACATCGATGATCTGCAGGATGGAACCACCGCTGAGCGGTTGCACGATCGGATACTTCGCGTAGCGTGCCCGCACGGCCGCCCAATCGAGCGTCATCGGGTGATCTCGGACCAAGGCGGCCTCGTGCCAGGCTGCGGTGTTCCGGTACCGGCCGAGCCCGACAGCGACGAACTCGTCGTCTCGGCCGTCACGCATTGCGCCCAGCCGCCGCAGCGCCTCCGCCGCAGGTGACTCGCCACTGGGCGGGAACGGCTCTGTCGGATGCAGGTACTCCGGGCCGTAGACGATCACGCCCTCCGACCAGACCGCCGCCGTCTGCCATCCGTCGCGCCCCATGTAGTCCGCCTCCAGGTAGGCGATCGGCGCGGCCATCGACGCCACACGCAGTGCCCCGTACAGGCCCGCCGTCAGAGCGCGGAACCCAGTCTCCGGCGGCGGACGGCGCACGTGGGAGCAGTGCAGCGCGGCTGCCACCTCGTCGGTGACGGGGATGAGCGCCAGGCCTTGGTCCAGCAGCACGACGCGGGCGGGCGGCCGCGTCGCCGCGAGCGGTGTCAGCACGTCCGGAAACGAGATCATCGCCCGGATCTCATAATGAATTCCCTGGTCAACGGCCATTGTGGGTTCTCATTCCAGGAAACCGAAATCCTTGAGGACGTGCGCCGCGGATGTAGCGCGGGCGTCTGCGACCTGGGCCCGATACTCCTCGGCGAACAGGCCGGCATGCCGGGTCAGCCGGCCCTGCTCGATCAGGTCAACCGCCTTCTGCAGGTGCTCGCGCCGTAGCGCGTCCGACCACAGAGGGTTGCGGATGAAGACAGCTTCGTCGTCGACACCGGTGATCTCCAGCGTCCGACCACCGGCCACGGTCGGGATCTTGGTCCCGCCCTCGTAGCGCTTCTTGACCTCGGCCCAATCCAGCGGCATCCATCTCACCCTTCCGATTCGGCGAGCCTGGAACCGGCCGACTGGCCGATCTCGCGCATCAACCGGAATGCCTCGTCGCACCGCGAATTCGCGGCGTCGCGGTCGCAACCCAGGTCCGCGGCAAACTCCGCGACATCCCGGCCGTGCACGCAGGACAGCACGAAGACGTCCTGCACGTCCGGTGGCACCCGGGCGAGCGCGACCCGCAGCCGGGACCACTCGGGCCCGGTTGGCAGCCGCCCTTCTCGCGCCTCGGCCAGCAGCGGCTCGGCGAGGGCTGCGATCCGCCCGGAGAACGGCAATCCCTGATACCGGAAGACCCCTGGCCGGCGCACCAATCCGACGACAACAGCCGCACCCACCCGCCGGCCGAGTTCGCGGTCGTGCAGGCGGTAGCCGCACGTATAGGCGACCGCCTCATAGGTTGCCCGCACCCGCTCCAGCCAGGCTGCATATTCTGGCCGCAGCACCTCGGTTTGGTCCATCTCCCGCTCTCCCGGGCAGGCCGACCGGCGGAGCAGCGCTTCAGCGGCCGGCCAACCCCCGGCGTTACGGCGTCCGCACCACCGTCCGGACCATCGGCGCGATGTGCTGTTGCTGCACCTCGGCGATGCTCTTGGACGACGGAGCGTCGCCGCGAATCGCTTCGTGTGGAACCACCACCCAGCAAGCGCAGCCCCAGATGCATTCTCCCGCCATACCCTCGAACCGGATGGACTGCTCGCTGAGCATGACTCCGAGGTCAAGGAGCCAGGAGTGCATGAGCAGCTTGTCCTCCCAGTTCTCGACCTGGTCGTATGCGTCACGGGCCTCGAAGAACAGCTCGAGGTCTGTCTTGGCGACACCTGGGATCACGATGTTGGCGTAGGAAGTCAGCTCGTCGAAGAACTCCCCATGGGTGATGTTCAGCGTGCTGTCCTCACCCGGCAGCAGGTACGTCTGCAGGGTCTCCCGGAGCTTGTTCTCCAGAGTGTCGTTCCATATCTCACGCGGCGCGACGGCGTGCGCCTCGATGTAGTCGGTCTTGAAGCCCTCCGTCAGCCCGTCCCATTGCGGGATGTACCCGATCCACTTGCTCATCACCTCGCGCCACTTGCTCTTCGGCTCACCGGGCAGCACTTCGACCCCAGGGTGAGTGAATTTGGCGACCTCGAAGAGCGTCCACGCGCGATCGCCAGAGGTGTTCCGCTCGTGGGGTGCGCCGGTGAAACCGGCAGGCCGCAGGATCTTGAACAGCAGCCGCCCGGAGTCCTGCACGATGAACCGCGTGAACGAGTCGTCGATGAACTTGCGAGTGACTCCCCTGCGCAGCGCGTCACGGATCGTCGGCTGCCCGGTCTTGGTGTAGGTGCCCAACCGCTGCCAGGAGTGTTCCATCGGAATAGCGAAGAACCCTCCGGTGAAGGGGTTCTTGTACAGATCACCCCAGACCGCCATGACGCCCTGGTTCTTGTTGTCGTCGAGCATGCAGTCCAGCTCGTTGATCGTCGGGAACAGCGCAGCCTTGCCGCCGGCCCGCTCTTCATCTCCCGAGAACGGCATTGTCGCGACACCAACGACGGGGATGCGACGGCCGAGCTTGACGTTTGACAGGTGCCGGACAAGATCGACGATCATCCCGCTGCCGGTGCCACCGGCCAGGGAGAAGAAGACCAGTACGATCGACGGCAACCTGGTGGCGTTGATGCTCTCGACGAACTTGTCGAGTTCCTTCTCCAGTAGTCGTTCGCCACCATAGTAGTAGTGCCCGTAGATGCCCTTGGCGACGGCCCGCTGGAAGCTGTCCCCGGCCTTGGGCAGTTCGAGGTCGGCGGGCAGCCACGGCTCGTAATTGGGGTTCCAGTAGTAGCGCGGGTACTCCATCTTCAGGAACTCCCGCCACCGGTTCAGGCTGGTTTGCAGTTCGGCGCGCTCGGGCACGTCCAGCGCCACTGTCCGGACCTGCGCCCGGTCCTGCGGAATACCCCGTTCGGCCAGCCGGCCGTTGAGCCCGTTCGCGTACTCCCGGAGCTCGTGCATATCCTGGTCACCGATGTCGATGGCGAGGCCGGTGAATCGTGCCCGCGGGTCCTCGAGCATGTCCTCGATCTCGCCGGTACGCAGCATCGCCTCGACCATGTACGCACCGGTTCTTCCGACGCCGATGGCATGGATGCAGTGCGGCGACTGGCTCCCGGTCGCGCTGTGGTACATGGACATACCCATGGCGGGTTTCCTTCCTATGTCACAAATCCAAGATCCTTCAGCACCGTGGCGGCGGTCGTTGGTCGTTCGTCGGCGATGTAGGTCCGGTAATGGTCGACGACGTCGCCGTAGTCGCGCGTCATGCGGCCCTCCTCGAGCAGCCGCACGGCCTTCTCCAGATTGGCCCGGGTGAGCTTGGCCTTCCACAGTCGGTGCGAAACGTAGATGTAGTTGTCATCCGCGCCGGTCACCTTCAGCGTGTGCGCGCCGGGCATCGACGGGAGCTCGGCGCCGTTCTCATATCGCTTGACGACATCAGCCCAGTCCAGCGGCATCAGCGACCCTCCTCGGTCACTCAACAAGTCTCAGGTAGCGGTCGTCGGCACGGTGGAGACGGGCGCGGCCAATTGCTCTCCACGAATCGCGGCATGCGGGACGACAACCCAGCACGCGCAACCCCAGATGCATTCCCCGCCCATACCGTCGAACCGGATGGACGGCTCGCACAGCATGACGCCGAGGTCAACCAGCCAGGAATGCTTGAGCAGCTTCTCTTCCCATTCGAGAGTGTCGTACTTGTCCCGGGCCGGGACGAACTGCGTCAGATCCAGCTTGGATGCTCGTGGCACAACTATCGAAGCCATCGGGGCATCCTCGGTATCGAACGTCAGGACGTTCGGTCCAAGGGGGGTGTCGGCGACCTCCGCGATGCGGCCGGCAAGTGCCTCTGCGACCTTCGAGGTGTCCTTCTTGGGCGCGAAGACGCGGGCCTCGGCGTACTCGGTGTGGAAGCCCTTGTTGAGATCAAACGTCGCCACCGAGTCGGCGTCGGCGAGCTTGCGGACACCGAGCAGGTTCAGCCACCGGTCACTCTGCTGCCCACGGATCGCCGGATGCCACTGGTCGCCTGGTACCGCTAACCAGTTCAGCGCCTTGAGGGTCTCGTAGAGGTGCACAGAGTCGTCGCGGGCGAGGAAGGTCGCGACGCCCTCGTCGAGATAGCGGTGGGTGGCGGCAAGGTCACCGGTCATCCGGTACACGTCGTTCTGCGGCACTGCGAAGAAGCCTCCGGTGAAGGGGTTCTTGTACAGGTCGCCCCAGACCGCCATGACGCCGTTGTTCTTCTCCGCGTCGATCATGCAGTCGAGCTCGTTGATGGCGGGGAAGAACGAACCGTCGAAGAGCTCATCGGGATCGCCCTCGCTCGGGAGCACGCCGAGACCGACGACCCACGGCCGCCGCCCCAGTTTGATGGTGGACAGGTGCCGGGCGAGCTCGACGACGACGCCGCTGCCGACCCCGCCGGCGAGCCCGAACGCGATGACCACGATGGGGGTGGTCGCGCTCGCGTCCACGCTCTCTGCGAAGGCATCGAGCTCGCGGGTGATCTCACGGTTCTGGTAGTACTCGGCCCCATAGATCGCCTTGGCCACGGCGCGGGAAAAATGCTCGCCAGGTCCGGGGATCTTGACGTCCGACGGCAGCCAGGGTTCGTAGTTCGGGTTCCAGTAGTACCGCGGGTACTCCATCTTGAGGAACTCGCGGTAGCGGTTGAGCGCGGTGGTGAGCTCCTGCGGGGTCGGAGCCGGCATTTCAACTGTCCGAACCTGCGCCCGGTCCGCTGGTAGGCCCGTGGCAGCATCTCGGACCTTGGCGAGGTCGGCGTCGTGGCCGATGTCAACTGCGAGCGCCGTGAACCGGGAGGATTCGCCGGCGAGGAAGCCAGGCGGCCGGTTGTTGAGTAGGGCCGTGATGATGCCCGCGCCCGCTCCACCAAGCCCGACGACGTGCAGGGAGAACGGCCCCTCGTGCTCGCCCGCCCGGTGAACCCCTTCGTTCTGCAGCGCATCGACGCGGGCCGTGCTGGACTCGGCGCCGTGGTCGTGGCCGTGGCCGTGGTCGGTCGTCATGGGTATTTGCCCTTCGAACTGGTTGCGTCGCGGTCATCTGACTGCCGCTCGACAGCTGGGGCGAACAGCAGACGTTGGGGATCTCCATCACCCCCGAGCACCAGAGCCTTGGCCTGGGCGGCGCCGAGCAGCGGGGGCTCCGCGAGATGCTCTAGCCGGACGTCTTCAGGCGGGCCACCGGGACCCTGACCAGGGCTGACGAACTCGTCGTAGCACGGCTGGTCCCGGGCCGGGATGAGCGCGGGGTTGATGGTCGCCCCGCAGGCCTGCATCCCGCCCTTGATCGCGTAGACGTAAAAGCCGGTTAACCCGCCCATTGGTCGCCCGCAGAAGGTGCCTTCCCCTCACAGCAGGAGAAAGCACAGGCCGCGAAGAAACCCTCCCAGCGCGGTCTAGATGTGTCAATAGGCCCGACTGACGTCGACGGCGGCGAGACTCTCAGACCTGCCCAGAGGCACGCGACCCCGCTGTCCGAGGGCATGATCCGCTGGGCCGCGATCAACACCATGACCCGACGACTCGACCGCGGAGGCCCCGCCGCCCGACAGCAGCGGCGGACCCTTCACCGCCACAAGTTGATCTTCTCAAACACGCTCTTTAGATTTCGGTGGTCGCCTCGACTCTGCCGTCCTTCACGTCGGCTTGGAACGCAGCGTAGTCGCGTTCATTCTGGTCGGCGTAGGTTTCGGCGAAGTCGGCGATCGCGTGGTCGAACTTGTTGGAGCCGCCGAGGTAGGCGGCCAGAGCGATGCGGTCGCCGGACCGGGCGTGTGCCCGAGCGAGGGTCCATCCGCACATGTGCGCGTAGACCTTCAGGCCAGATGGAATCATCGTTTCGATCGGCACGGAGAATTTCCAGTCCTTCAGCTGGCGAACGTAAAAGTCGCGATCTATCCCGTTTGGGTCGACCACGTGGGTCCAGCCGAGGAGAATGTCGCTTTCGGCCTGCATCAGACGCTGCCCCACGACGACCCGCTCGCCCTGGTTGTTGTACTGGCTGTGCCCGCAGAAAGCTGCCAGCACCGATGGCTGGGCCTCCTTGGCCTGCATGAACAACGGTTCGGTGCCGTCTTCGGCACCCATGAGCGCGATCCACGCGCGGGTGCCGACGCTGCCGACCCCGACCACCTTGCGGGCCACCTGGACCAGCGTGAAGTACTCGAGCAGGTGCTTGCGGTCGGACTGCAGAGTGCGCCGATATGTGTCCAGCACCGAGCGCACCATCTCATTGACCTTCCCGGCCTGCACATCGGCGAAGATCTCTTCGATCGGCTCGATCAGCGGGGGGTTGCTGATGATCCGCCGCTGCCCGTCGACCAGGGTCGTGAGTTTGCTCAGCGCCTGCATGCTGTCCCGGGTATGTGCCTTGGCCACCATCTTCTCGGTGCGCTTGGCACCTTTCTTCGTCAGCTGCGACTTCACCTCGCTTAGGGTGGCCGTTACGTCCACGTGCGCATACCACACGTCCAGGAAATGCTGCTCCGCGAACGCCCGCATCGCAGTCCGGTATGCCTCGACCGCCGAGAGCACAATCGCGCGGCAGTCCTTCCTGCTGAACTGGTTGTCCCGGCCCGCCACGGCCAGGCTTGCCGCTAGCCGTTTGACATCCCATTCGAACGGCCCGGGCAACGTCTCGTCGAAGTCATTGACATCGAAGACAAGTCGTCGCTCCGGCGAGGCGAACGCCCCGAAATTGGACAGATGCGCGTCGCCGCACAACTGCACCCGTAGCCCCGACGTTGGCGTTCCGGCCAGATCAGCCGCCATTGGCAGTGCCGCCCCACGGAAGAACGTGAACGGCGACACCAGCATCCGCCCGTGGCGGACCGGTACCAGCTCCGGCACCCGGCTCTTTGCCTGCTCCAGCAGGAGGCCAACCGGGTCCCGCGATCCGTCCGGCGTGAACTCCGCGTGCGACTCCAGCGGGGCCGAGGCCCTGGCATCCTTTCCCAGGGCCGCCCGATCTGCGCGGGTCAACTGCTCCGCGTTCCGGGCCCGCACCTGGCCCTTGCCGGACGCTCGAACGTCACTCTTCACGGCCATGGCCACCCTTTCCGTTGCTCGTTCTGATGCCAGCGGGGCCATGACCCGTCACGGGACGTAACCAGGAAACCCCTACCGGCCACGGGTTCAGGGGCGCGGCTGGGAGCCGGGGCGCCAGCTCACGCCGAGCGTGCCCTGCGCCGCGGACACCCCGCTGCGGCCGCCGCCGCGGCCTCGCAAGATGTAGGCGATGCCCACAGCGACGACCGCGCCCGCCACCGGCCCGACCAGGTACGCCCACCACGACGTCCAGTCGCCGAGCAGCAGGGCGGGTCCGAGCGAGCGGGCCGGGTTCATCGACGCGCCGCTGACCGGAGCCCCCCACAGTCCGGCCAGGGCGATGTAGCTGTCCACGCCGATGGCGGCAAGCGGCCCGATTTGCTGGGCACCCGAGGCCGTTCCCAGGATCACGCTCACCAGGCCGGTGGTCAGGACAAGTTCCCAGAGCATCGCCGTTGTGGTCGAAATGCCGGCACCGGGCAGGGTCAGGCCCGCGCTGCCTTGCCTCCCTATCAGCGCCCACAGCACCATCGTCGCGAGGATGGCGCCGACCAACTGGGCCACGATGTATGCGGGCAGCCGCTTCCACGGGAAGTCGCCACGCAGCGCGAAGGCAATACTCGCCGCTGGGTTCAGATGCGCGCCGGAGACGGTGCCCATGAACAGGATGATGGCCGCCACCATCAGCGCCGGCGCCACCACGCGCGCGCCGGACGGGACCGCGTCGCCGCCGAAGCGGGCGTTGACCATGCCGCCGCCGACGGCGACAAGGACCAGGAAGAAGGTGCCCAGCAGCTCGGAGAACAGGCGCCGTCCCTCGTAGTGGTCGTTCCAGAAGTCGAACTGGCTGGCCACCGAATTCGGCTGCCCGATTGATCGCAGAGCGACCTCGTGCCGCTCGGCATCCTGCTGATCGAGCTCCGATTGCCTGACTAGGTCATCTGGTTGGCTGGTCATCTCGCACCCTTCGCCGGCTTCGCTTGACGTGGACACCTGCAGGCGTGCGGGCGCTGGCGCGCCGGTGGTACCTAGAGCAACATCACAGAATCGCCTCGGAGCATTGCATTATGGTCCCTCGAGACGCGGAGGTCCACGTCCAGATCTGGCTGATCAAGTGATCATCGTGCTAGCCGCAGGCGGTCAACGAGGACAAATCCGGAGCAGCTAGCGATTCTGCGTTGGAAATCTTCGCAACATATTTCAATAGGACTGGAGGGTGTCTTCCGCAGTCTTCGTTCGGCGGGGATTCTACGAACGGATGTCGGCCTGGGCACCCGGCCGGGGCCTCATCCCGGAACCCCGGCGCTGACTGGGGTGGACAGGACCAGGTCCAGCCCGATCGTGCACTGTTGCCCGCGGGTCGGCGTGGCAGCGGAATCACCCGCTTCAGACGAGGCACGCCGAGCCTCGCCGCCTAGATTTGTATTGGTGACGCGTGTGGATATGACGGCGCCTGAGTTTCGGAAGCTCTTTGACGCGGTCTCGAACTGGGGCCGCTGGGACGACCGGGGGCGAGGGGCTCTGCACCATCTCACCGCTGCTCGCGCCGTCGCCGCCGCAAGGCTCGTTCGCAGTGGAGCGACGATCACGCTCAGCCGGCCCCTCACGACCGAGCCGCGAAACGATGTGCCGGAACCTGCCGACCACCACATGACGATGCTGCCCAACGTCGACATCGGGTCCGGGTCGGTGCGGTTCGCCAAGGACTACATCGGCGTCGACTACCACAATGAGGGGCACAGCCACATCGACGCCTTCTGTCATGTCGCGTTCGATGGTTCGTTCTTCGACGGGACGCCGGTGGGGTCGGTGACCGCTCAGGGCGCCCAGGCCGGCGCGATCGATGCCCTTGAGAACGGACTGGTCGGTAGGGGTGTGCTGCTCGACGTCCCACGGGCACGCGGCGTGCGCTGGATCGAGCCGGGCGACCACGTCTTCCGCGAGGACCTCGAGGCAGCGGAGCGCCAGCAGGGCGTACGGGTGGGACCCGGCGACATCCTCCTTGTCCGCACCGGCCACGCTCGCCGGCTCACCGAACTCGGACCCTGGGACACCCGCGAGGCGAAGGCAGGCTTACACCCAACCGCGGCCCTGTTCCTGGCGGAGCGCCGGATCGCCGCACTCGGGTCGGACGGCAACAACGACACCGCCCCGAGCACCACCGAGGGCATCGGCTTCCCGATTCACGTCCTGGCGATCAACGCGATGGGTGTCCACCTGCTCGACTATCTCCAGTTCGAGGACGTCGTGCCGCATTCCGAAGCGACCGGACGCTGGGAGTTCTGCTTCATCGCTGCTCCGCTGCGGATCATCGGCGGGACGGGTTCGCCGCTCAATCCGATCGCGATTTTCTGAGCTCAGCGCAGCTGGGTGGAGTGGACGCGAGCGCCAGGCCGGCGAGCACGCCGGCGATCATGCCGCGGACCAGCAGCACCCGCATCATCGTGGCCGACCAGGTCAGTGGCAGGGGAACCCGAGAAGGTGGCGGCCGTCGTGCAGGAACTCGTGAATCAAGCTTCCAGAGAACAACGACGTCGCGCCCTGATCCATGCCGACCAGATACAGAAGGGCGAGCAGGACCACCCCCGCGAACACCGCCCAGGGCAGGATCTCCCGCAGCGGAATCGGCGACGCGAGCGGGCGAGTGGCGGGAACTGCAGATGACACAGCCACGTCGACCTCCGGTTGGTCAGACACGAGACGAGCCCGGCGGACTACCTCATACCTGAAGAGGTGTTCAGAGGACCCGTCAGTCTGCATCCCGGGCGGTACCACCGTCAAGGCGTTGCCGGCTGACGTCTCGACGACGAGCCCGTGCCTGACCTGCTGCGTTACCACCAGCGACTGGCTGCACAACTGTCGAGCTGTTCAGATATCCATCTCACTGCGTCCCGCAGAGTTTCCGATAGTAGACGATCCTGTCGTATGGGAACTAGCATTGGCTGGTGCGCCCTCAGTTCCTCGATCTTCCGCAACGTCCGCAGAAGCCGCGAACGAGCGGGCTCACCCACGTGCTGGACAAGGGCGTCGATCCCGCCACCGCGCGGGCGGTGCTCGCCGCGGGCGGTGAGTTCGTCGACATCTGGAAGATCGGCTGGGGTACCGCCTACATCGACAAGGCACTGCCGGAGAAGCTGGATCTCCTGGCCGCGTACGACGTCAGCGCCTGCCTCGGCGGCACGCTGCTCGAACTGGCCTGGCTGCAGGGCAGGTCCGTGGAGTGTCTGGACTGGGCCAGCGCCCTCGGCTGCCCGTGCGTCGAGGTCTCCCGCGGCATCGCGGAGATGTCGCCGGCCGAGAAGCACCGGCTGATCGCGACCGCGGCGGAGCGGTTCATCGTCTACGCCGAGGTCGGGTCCAAACGCGCGGACGCCCACGCCGATCCGCAGGAGTGGGCCGACGAGGCTGCGGCCGACTTGGCCGCCGGTGCCGCGATGATCATCGCCGAGGGCCGGGAGAGCGGCACCGTCGGGATCTACCACCCATCCGGCGAGGTGCGCCGCGACATCATCGACGCGCTGGTGTCGACGGTCGGCCTCGGCTCGGTGCTGTTCGAGGCCCCGCGCAAGTCTCAGCAGGCCTGGTTCGTGCGCAACCTGGGCAGCAACGTCAACCTCGGCAACGTCGCGCTCGACGAAGTGGTCGCGGTCGAGACGCTGCGGCTGGGGCTGCGCGCTGACACGATCTCCGTCGCACACGTCCCGGCCTAATGCTCGCGCGGCTGACCGGACCGAACATCGTCCCCGCGGCGTATCGGGGTGTTTCGGTTGCGCGCACCTCCAGTGACCTGGACGCCGAGGGGCTACGCGCGCACCTCGTCGGCCGGGAGGCGTACCGGCGGACCCGGTTCATCGTGGTCCACAGCCCCGGCGGCACGTCGCTGCTGCACGTCGCGAAGCGCTCCAACGCGGAGCTGTTCAGCCCGATCACCGAGGTCGAACTGCTGGCCGGGATCGACGACTGCGAGTTCGTGCGCGAGCCGGAGGCCGACACCGCGGTCCCGTCCGCGCTCGCCGAGGTCGCGGGACGCCGAGCGCCCGGGGCGCGGGCCGTCGTGGTGGAGGGCCGGTACGAGCACGTCAGCTTCATCGTCGACCCGCGGCCGCTCCGGATCCGGGTCCGCGAGGTCGTCCCGCCGCTGCCCGCCAAGCTGCACGACCAGGCGAGCCGAGTGCTCGCCACCGCCGAGGAGCTGCCGCCGATCTCGCTGGTCCCCGAGCTGGTCCAGCTCACTGACCTGGCCGCAACGCACCCGGCACCGCACTACCTGCTTCCGTGCCGCGGTTCCGGGGCCAGCATCTCCGGCGCGACCACGTCCTACCTGGACGAACGGCCCGCCGACCAGGCATGGACCCTCATCGGCTGCGCCCGGTCCGAGCAGATCCACCACTGGTTCTACGGCCGGGACGTGACGCGAGCCGATCTGTGCCCGCTTCGCACCGCCCGGCTCGACGACGGCAGCGAGGCCGGCCTGCTGACCAAATGCTGCCTGCGCGAGGACGGTGCAGAACGCGGCGACGGGTGGATCTCGGTGCCGTGGGGCTCGACCCTGGACCAGGTCCGGCAGGCCCTCGCCGAGCTGGCTACGCAGCGGGAGCCGTCGTGGGCGCGCGTCTGAGCGACTCGCCGCTGTACGCGCACCTGTGGGGCACCGACGAGCTGCGCGCGATCTTCGACGAGCGGAGTCGACTTGAGTCATGGCTGGACATCCTCGCTGCGCTGGCGCGCTGCCAGGCCGGACTGGGCATCATCCCGACGGCCGCGGCGACCGAGATCACCCAGCGAGCCCGGGTGGACGCGCTGGACCTCGACCTGGTTGCGGCGCAGACCCGGGCGACCGGCCACTCGACGCTCGGGCTGATCAACGGCCTGCAGCGGATCCTCGGCGAGCAGGCCCGCGAGTACGTCTACTACGGCGCGACGGTCCAGGACCTGACCGACACCTGGTTCGGGCTGGTGATGCGGGAGGTCTCGCGGATCGTCGCCCGCGACACCGCGGCGATCGAGCGGGCGCTGCTGGACCTCGCGGCACGGCATCGGGACACCCGGATGGCCGGCCGCACGCACGGCCAGCCCGGCGCGCCGACCACCTTCGGGCTCAAGGCCGCGTCCTGGGCCGACGAGATCCACCGGCACCGGGAGCGCCTGCGCCACGGCGGGCCGCGGTGGGCGGTCGGCCAGCTGGCCGGGGCGGTCGGCACGCTGGCGTTCTTCGGTGCCGACGGGCCGCGGCTGCGCGCCGCGCTGTGCGCCGAGCTGGGGCTGGCCGACCCCGGCATCTCCTGGCTCACGGCCCGGGACCGGATCGCCGAGTTCGGCCACCTGCTGGCGATGATCTGCGCGACGCTGGCCCGGATCGGCGCCGAGGTCTACGAGCTGCAGCGCCCGGAGATCGGCGAGCTGCGCGAGCCCGCCACCCCGGGCGCGGTCAGCAGCATCACCATGCCGCAGAAGCGCAACCCCGAGCTGGCCGAGCACCTGGACACGCTGGCTCGGCTGGCTCGCTCCTCGGCGACGGTGCTGCTGGAGGGCATGGTCGGCCAGCACGAGCGGGACGGGCGCAGCTGGAAGGCCGAATGGATCGCGCTTCCCGAGGTGTGCCTGCTCACCGGCGCCGCGCTGCAGTCCGCCCGCACGATCGTCACCGGGCTCGAGGTCGACCCCGCCGCGATGCTGCGCAACCTGCCGGACGAGCAGCTCGTCGAGCAGGTGCTCGCCGGGCTCTCGGCACAGCTGGGCAAGCACCGGGCCCAACAGCTGCTGCACGAGGTGCTGCGGGAGTCCCCGGCGACCGGCGAGAGCCTGCAGGCCCGGCTGGTCGAGTTGGGCGTGGCCGACGCGGCCCAGGTGAAGGCCTGGCTGGACCGCGACCCGGTGCACGTCGCCGGGCTGATGATCGACCACGTCGTCGCCCGGGGCACCTCATGACCGGCCCGCCCCGGTTCCCGCTCGCCGTGCTTCCCACGCCGCTGGTGCCGGCGCCCCGGCTCGCGACCGGGAGCCCGGTCCTGATCAAGCGCGACGACCTGACCGGGTTCGGCACGACCGGCAACAAGGCCCGCGCCATGGAGTTCCTGCTCGGCGCGGCGCTGCGGGACGGCTGCGACGTGCTCGTCGCCGGCGGCAGCTCCGGCTCCAACTTCCTGCAGGCCGTGGCACTCGCCGCGGCCTGCGGCGGGCTGGGCTGCGAGCTCGTCATCGCCGGTGAGCAGGACTCGGCGAACCTGCGGATCGCCTGCGGGGCCGGCGCACAGCTGCACCCGCTCGGGCACGGCGACCGCGCGCAGCTCGACGACGCGGTCCGCCGGCTGTCCGACGAGCTGGCCGCGGCCGGCCGGCGGCCGTACCCGATGCCGCGCGGCGGCTCCACGCCAACTGGCGCGATCGGGTTCGCCACCGCGGCAGGCGAGCTGCACCGCCAGCTCGCCGAGCGCGACGCCGACCCACGACTTGTCGTGATCGCCGTCGGCTCGGGTGGCAGCTGCGCCGGGCTGCTGGCCGGCGCCTCGGACTGGCCGGCCCACCGGCGGATTCTCGGCGTGTCGGTCAGCCGCCCGCTCTGCGAGATCACGCCGATCCTGCACCGGCTGGCCACCGCCTGCGCCGACGAGCTCGGCCTGCCGCAGCCCGACATGGGGAGACTCGAGCTCCTCGATGCGATCGGCCCCGGCTTCGGGCTGCCCGAACGTGCCGATCTGGTCGCGGCGTCGACCGCTCTGACCGCGGAAGGGCTGCTGTTGGACGACACGTATACCGCCAAGTCGATGGCCGCCCTGCTGGCCCGGGCGGGCTCTGCTCGAAGTCGGCTCGGGGCGCCGGCCGTCTACTGGCACACCGGCGGCCTGGCCTCGGCGATCGGCCGGACGCGGTGACCCGCCGGCGCGAGGGTGGCCCACCGACGAGCGGACCGGCCGCCGAGCTCGTCGAGTCCGGGTTCGCCCTGGAGAACGCCGACGCGCCGGTGCTGCACGCCGGGATGAACCTGGCCGACATCGCGCACGTCCTGGACCTCGGACGCCGCGGGCTGATTCCGGCCCACGCGCAGCGCGAGCTGCTGCGACTGCTGGTCGAGGTCTCCGAGCTGCCCGCCGAGAAGTTCCCCTACGACGCGGCGTACGGCGAGCCGTACAACTCCCGGGAGCACTACTTCGTCTCCCGGCTCGGCGACGTCGGCGGCTGGCTGCACGCCGGGCGCCCGCGGCGCGAGGCCGCGCGAATAGCGCTGCGGCTGCACCTGCGCCGCCAGCTGGTCGAGCTCGTCACGGAGACCGTCCGATTCTGCCGCGTGGTCGCCGATCAGGCGTCGGCCAACGACCGGACCCTGATGCCGGACCAGACCTACCTGCAGCAGGCCCAGCCGTCGACGTTCGGGCACTACCTGCTGTCGTTCGTCTATTCGACGGTCCGCGACGCGCGGCGGCTGCTCGACGAGCTGGAATGGGTGGACTGCAGCCCGGGAGGCGCGGGCTGCGTCAACGGAACGCGGCTGCAGGACGACCGCAGGTTCGTCGCCGACGCGCTGGGCTTCGACGGGCTGATCCAGCACACCCGCGACGCGATGTGGCAGGTCGACGGGCTGATCCACATCCTGGCGATCGCAGCCAGCCTGCTCACCAACTTCACCAAGCTGGCCGAGGACCTGGAGATCTGGTCCAGCGCGGAGTTCGACTTCGTCAACCTCGCCGACCCGTACACCCGGGCGAGCATCCTGATGCCGCAGAAGCGCAACCCGTACGCGCTGTCGATCGTGCGCGGCGCCTCCGGGATCATGATCGGACGGCTGACCGGGTTCCTCGCGGTGACCAAGAGCCCGTCCGCCCGCAGCGACAACCTGATCTTCGCCTACGGCGAGGTGCCGCGCGCGCTCGACCTGTCGATCCGGATCACCCGCCTGATGACCGGGGTGGTTGGCACGCTCGCCGTGAACCCCGACCGGATGGTGGAGGAGCTTCGCCGCGGCTACACCCAGGCGACCGACCTGGCCGAGTACCTCGTCCAGACATGCACGGTGGACTATCGCACCGCCTATGTCGTGGTCGGCAACGCGGTGCGGGCGGCCAGCCGGGCCGGCGTCCCCGGGGTCGAGATCACCGGGGCGATGCTGGACGCGGCTGCGGTGGCCCACACGGGCCGATCGTGGGGCCTCGCCGGGCGGGACTTGTCGGCGGTGCTCGACCCGTGGCAGATCGTGCAGTCGCGCACCGCGCAGGGGGGCGCCGCCCCGCAGGCACTGACGGACATGATCAGCCAGATCGGGCCGGTGTTGGACAAGATCGACGCGGACGCGGCACGGGCCGCCGCCCGGTTCGACCGCGCCGAGAACGAGCTGATGCGCGCCGCCCGCGCGGTGATCGATGCTCCGGCGGACGAGCAGCCGTGACCGGCCGTGTCGCGATGGCGGTCGCCGCGCTGCAGGTCGGTGTCGGCGCGGCCGAGGTGCTTCGGGTAGCCGCCCGTGGCGACATCCTGGCCACGTTCCCGGCGGCGGCGTACGTGCGGCTGGACAGCGGGGTGATCTGCCTGACCGGGCCCGCGGTCGACGCCGGGCCGGTCCACGTTCGCTGCCGCGAGCTGCCGGCCGCGGTGCCGGGCGAGCCGGTTGACCGTCATGGCGCGCAGCTCGTCGCCCAGGGCTGGACCCTCGACCTGCAGGCCCCGACCTACCGGGCGACGCTCCCGCCCGTCGCGGATCTCCATGCAGGCGCGACGTTGCTGCTGGACGCCGTTGCCGACCTCCCACCCGCCTCGCTGCTCACCGGCGACGTCCCCGCCGTCTGGCCCGACCATGCCGGAGTGCTCGCTCGTGGCGACCTCGGCATCGCCGCCGCGGTGCTCGGCGGCCGCGGCAGCGGTCTGACCCCGGCAGGCGACGACGTCCTCGCAGGTTTGCTCCTCATCGCGGCGGCGTTCGGCGTCGCTTCACCTGCTGAGCGCGAGCATGCGGCCGCGCAGGCGCGCACCAACGACATCGCCGCGAGCTTCCTGCGCTGGGCAGCCCGCGGCCAGTGCATCGCGCCGGTCCACGACCTGCTCGCCACGGCCGCGGCCGGCGACCGCGCGGCCACCCGCCGCGCGGCGGCCCGGCTGCGCGCGATCGGGGCGAGCTCCGGCGCCGACCTCGCATACGGCCTCGCCCTCGGCCTGCGCCACCTACCACGGCTAGGAGCGCCCTGAACAACTCGGCCCTACTGCGCGACGCTCGCTACGGGCGGAGTCGTTCAGGACCCTCCTAGGTCTTCCGTGACACGCCGTCGACGTTTAGTATAGTAAATTGCCGTAATTGATACTACACGGCGTTACTTGCTTCGGTTTGACACGAGGAGGTGCTCGTGCCGAGGACGGTCATCATCGGTGGCGGGGCGGCCGGTATCGGCGCCGCCGGCGGGGTGAAGGCCGTCGACAAGAACAACGAGGTGATCGTCTATACCGAGTTCGAGGACGTCGCCTACAGCCCGTGCGGCATCCCGTACGTACACGGCAAGGAGATCGACGACTTCCAGTCGCTGTTCCTGGCCGAGAAGGAGGCCTACGTCCGGGCCGGGATCGACATCCGCTACGAGACCCGGGTGAACGGGATCGACATCCACGACAAGGTCGTGCACGTCGAACGCGAGGGCACCGTGAGGTGGGACCGGCTGGTTCTCGCCACCGGGTTCGACTACGCCGACCCGGACGTGCCGGGCAGCGACCTGGACGGCCTGTACTACGTCAAGAACATCCGCCGCGCGATGGAGTGGGACAAGATCCTCGACACGGTCAAGCACGCCGTGGTCGTGCATGCCACCCCGCTGGGCGTGGAGATGGTCACGGCCCTGGCCCACCGCGGCATCGAGACCCATCTGATCGACCCCAACCCGTGGGCGCTCGCCGACGTCGCCGATCCCGACATCATGGCTCCGGTCGAGGAGTCCTGGCGCGAGATGGGCGCGACGCTGCACTTCAACACCGACCTCAAGGCCTTCCTCGGCGAGGGCCGGATCCGCGCCGTGCAGACCTCGGAGGGCGAGCTACCCGCCGACGTCGCGGTGATCGCCACGCACAAAGTCCCCAACAACGCCCTTGCCGCCGAGGCCGGGCTCGAACTCGGCTCGACCGGCGGCGTCGTCGTGGACCAGACGATGGCGACCTCGACGCCGGGGGTGTACGCCGCTGGCGACGTCGCCGAGCTGCCGCACGGGGTCAGCGGAATCGGCCTGCAAGGCCTGACCGGCAGCCACGCGTACGCCCAGGGGAAGGTCGCCGGGACGAACGCCGGCGGCGGCACGAAGAACTACCAACCGGTCTATATCCCGTGGGCCACCCCGGCAGGCAAGTGGATCATCGGCGGCGCTTCGTTCGGCGAGACGACGGCGACCGCACTGGGTATCCCGCACGTCGTGGGGCAGGCACAGGGGATCTCCCGGGCCCGCTACTTCCCGGGGGTCAAGCCGGTGAAGGTCAAGCTGATCGCCGAGCCGAAGTCGTTGAAACTGATCGGGGCGCAGATGGTCGGCGGCGAGGGAATCAAGGAGCGTGCCGACTTCCTGGCCACCGCGATCAAGTTCGGACTGACGATGCGCGACCTGGCCTCGATGGAGAACGTCTACTCCCCCGCGATCGGCGCGCTGAACGAGCCGATCGTGCTGGCGGCCACCAACGGTGTGGAAACCCACGGGACGGGCTGAGATGGCCTTCGCGCGGTGGCTGCGGACGAACTCCGAGCACTACCTGATGGTCTCCGCACAGGCCCGGGTCGCGCGGAAGCACGAGGGCGCCAACCGCCCGCGCACGGCGCACGGCCCGCGCGAGTGGTTCTGGCGGGGGCTCTTCGCGCCGATCTACCGGCTGCTGCCCTGGGCGCTTCGGCGCCGGATCATGGCGATGATGCCGGGCAGCCATCGCCGCTCCTGGCCGCCGCCCCCACGACCTACCCGCCCCGCGGTCTGACCCCGGCCGCGCAGGCCGGACGGGCTTCAAACCCTCCACTGAGGACAACATCAGAAGAGAAACCAGCGAGGTGAGCATCGATGCCGAAGACAATCACCACAGAGCTGCCCGCCGAAGGCGAGCGTCTGTTCGACGCAGAGGAGAAGATCTTCGAGGACATCAAGGCCACTCCTGGCGAGAAGGCCTTCGTCTTCATGCACACCGTGCCCTACGAGGGTTCGGTGGGCCTGGTCAACCTCCTGACGGCGACCCGGCTGATTCGCAAGGGCTTCGACGTATCGATCGTCCTGTACGGCCCCGGCGTGCTGATGGCGTCCGGGACCCGCGGTTACCCCGGCGTCGGCGACGAGGCCTTCCCCGGCCACCTGGCGATCAACAACCAGCTCAAGACGATCCTGAAGGAAGGCGGCCACGTCTACGCCTGTCGGTTCGCGATGGGTGCGCTGTACGGGTTCCGCGAGGACGACCTGATCCCGGGTGTGAAGGCGTTCAACCCGCTGGACGTGCTGGACGCCGCGCTCGCCGCGTGGCGGGCAGGCGCCTTCCAGCTCAACACCTGGACGGTCTGAAGCTGCGGCTCGTGGACGGCTGCCACTGCCACCGCAGTTGTCAGCCGTTCACAAGCCCCAGAGCCGGCGATGCTCGTGCGCCGCGCGGTCCCAGGTGAACCTGGGCAACAGGTCGCGGGCGGCCGACCGGAGCGACGCACGCAGCCCGGCGTCGGCCGCGACCCGCTCCAGCGCGCAGGCCAGGGCGACGTGGTCCCCGGCGGCCGGCAGCAACGCGGTCACGCCATCGGTGAGGTACTCGCGGAACACCGGCAGGTCGCTGGCGACGACGGGCAGGTCAGCACACATCGCCTCCAGCACCGCCATCCCCCAGCCCTCCTTGATCGACGGGAAGGCCAGGGCGTCGGCGGAGCGGTACCAGCCGTGCAGCTCGTCGTCGGAGACCGGGCCAAGGATGTGCACGTCGTCGCCCAGCCGCAGGCCGAGCTCGTCCAGCTCGGCGACCGCGGTGTCGCGGTAGGCGGTGTAGTCCTGGAACGACTCACCGCCGACCACGACCAGCACCGGCGACGGATCCATCCGCTCGCGCAGCCGCCCGAGGGCCCGGAACAGGTGCACCGAGCCTTTGCGCGGCTCGACGCCGCCGACCGACAGCAGCAGGAACCGGTCCGTTGCGCCGACGGTGTCCCGCAGCCGGGCGCGGCGCGCGGGATCGATCGGTCCGAACCGGGCCGGGTCGACGCCGTTGTGGATCACGGTCGCGTCCACGCGAAAGTCCGAGCGCAGGATGGAGCGCCATTGCTCGCTCACGACGACCAGCCCGTCCGGCTCGACGATCGCCTGATGTTGGCAGTTGATCAGGGCCGGCGTCGTGAAGTCGTCGACGTGGTGCACGGTGCGCAGCACGGTGATCGGCGCGCCGGCGTCACGCACTCGGGCCGCGGCGCGGCAGGAGATGCAGTCCTGGGTGTGCACGATGCGAAACCGCCGCGCGTTCTCGTCCAGCCAGTCCGCCATCGCGTCGATCGCGGCGAAGACCCGTTCCTCCAGCGTCTCGCCCCCCTGCGGGGCAGAGACGATCGTGTGCGGCACGTCGACCGGACGGAAGAACCCCTTCCCCGGATCACCGAGCGCAACGACGTGGACGCCGCAGCCCTGCCGGTGCAACGCCTGCGCCAGCGACAGCGTGTGCACGACCCCGCCGCGGGGCTTGGTCGAGTACGTCGTAAGGGCGACCCCGGGCTGCGGCCCCATTCCGCTCCCTCTATCACTCATCATGGATACTGCGTAAACTATAGTAGAAATACGAGGTTGCGGAGGTGGATATGGAGCGCAGGCGGGACGAGCAGCCGAACCTCGCATTCGCCCGCGTCCGCTGGCGCGCCGCCGAGGAGCGGATCTACCCGCTGGCGATGACCGACACCGACGCCTACATGGACGTTGTCGAGGCGGTCGGACGTGTGCTGGCCGCGCTGCGCACCCGATGCACCAGCGAGGCCGAGTTACTGCAGGCCGAGGCCGACGACGACGTGCTCGAGCTGGTCGGGACGGGATCCCGCGGGCCGCTGGCCGCCGACCGCACCAGCGTCGTCTCGGCGGCGTGCATGTTGCGCAGCGTCGAGCTCAAGGTCGGCAACTGAGGTTCGAACAGCGCTAGTGGTTCGAACAGCGCTGGCGGTTCCCACAGACGAGACGAGGTGGGCTGGACGTGACCAAGGCATTGGAGGAGCCACGCCGCGGCGCGGTTGACGGCGGCGCGCTGCCGCCCGGTGCGCTCGGCACGTTGGTGGCCGAGCTGCAGAGCGTCGGCTTGCGGGTCGAGGTTCCGATCGAGACCCGCCGCGGCGGCGCCGGCCCGTCGGACTCCGGGATGCTGTGGATCGACGGCGTGCCGGTCACCGTCCCGACCGAGGGCGCGCGGGCCGCCGAGTCGCCATATGTGCTGCGCGCCGAGGACGACTCGGACGGCATCTACCGCGACGGCGTCCGGCTGGCCACCGCGTCGCGCACCAAGCGCCCCCGCTACTACGACCTCCAGACCGCAGACGGCGTCCCCTACTGGAAGATCGCGCTGCTGCACCTGGACTCCCTGGCCAGCACCGTCGTGCAGACCTGCGCGTACTGGGGCAACGCCGACCAGTGCAAGTTCTGCGGCATCGAGGTCTCGTTGGCCTCCGGCCGCACGATCGTCCGCAAGACGCCGCAGCAGCTCGCCGAGGTCGCCGTTGCCGCCAAGGAGTTGGACAGCGCGGTCGACGCCACGCTGACCACCGGTAGTTCCAATGCCCCGGACCGCGGCGCCCGCTACGTCGCGCGCTGCGGCAACGCGATCAAAGAGGCGGCCGCGCTCCCGGTCGAGGTGCAGTTCGAGCCGCCGCGCGATCTGTCGGTGCTGGACGAGGTGCGCGACCTGGGCATCGACGCGGTCGGAATCCACGTCGAGACGTTCGACCCGGCGGTACTGGCGCACGTCGCGCCCGCAAAGGCGCGCACAGGCATCGACTACTACTTCCGCACATGGGAACGCGCCGTCGAGGTATTCGGGCGGGGCAAGGTGTCGACCTACGTCATCCTCGGCATGGGCGAGGACCCGGACCTGATCGTGCGCGGCTGCCGGCGGGCGATCGACATCGGCGTCTACCCGTTCGTGGTGCCGCTGCGCCCGGTCGCGGGCAGTCTGTTGGAGGATGCCGCGCCGCCCACCGGGGAGTACGCGGAGCGGATCTACCGCCGCGTCGTGCCGTACCTGGTCGCACGCGGGCTGGACGCGCGGGGCGCCGGCGCGGGCTGTGCCCGGTGCCAGGCCTGCTCGGCGATGAACCTGTTCAAGACACTGCAGATCGGCTCCCGGCCGCCGGACGCGGAGGGCACAGCATGAGATCGCAGCTGGCACTGGACATCGCGCACACCAGCATCCGGATCGCGGAATCCGACCTGGAGCTGGCCGAGCACCACCGGATCCGGCACGAGGTGTTCGTGCAGGAGCAGTGCATCTTTCCCGGCACCGACCTGGACGCCCGCGACGGGCAGCCAGGCGTGCTGCGGGTGCTCGGCTGCTACCGGGCGATTCCGGCCGGATCGGTGCGGTTGTACGAGCTCGACCCGGCCATCGGGCTGTGGCAGGGCGACCGGCTCGGGGTCCGGCCCGAGTTCCGCACGCACAACGTCGGCGCGCTGCTGGTCCGGTTCGCGGTCGCGACGGCGGGCGCTCGCGGCGGGTCGGAGATGGTCGCGCACATCCAGCCGCCGAACCTCCAGTTCTTCGAGCGCCTTGGCTGGCTGCGCGACGGCCCGGAGGAGAGCTACTGCGGGCACCCCCACGTTCCGGTGCGAATTTCCCTCTGAGGCTCCGACCACAAGGAGAGCCGATGGCGCCGACAGAAAAAGTTCGAGGCCAGGTAATCGACGCGCACAGCCATATCGGCGAGATGGAGGCGTGGAAGTTCTACAACCTCAGGGAACCGGTCAAGCCGACCGTCTACGAGTTCGCGAGCCCGAACGACTACATCAAGCACATGGACGGCGTCGGCGTCGAACGCGGACTCGTGCTGCCCAACTACGGCATCCCGGTCCAGGCGCAGCCGTTCTCGTTGAACGAGCTCGTGCTGGACGCCGTGCAGCACAGCGACCGGCTGGTCGGCGGGCTATGGGTGTCGTTCCTGCCGGTGAACGAGGAGCGCACGCTCCAGACGCTGAAACTGCTCGGCGAGCCCGGCATCGTCGCACTGAAGACGACGTTCCTGCTGGGCGGCAACCCCGACCCGAACACCTGGGACGAGGAGACCGAGCGGATCGCCGACGCGTGTTTCGACGCCGTCGAGCGCCACGACCTGGTGTTTCACTTCCACACCAGCGCGGGCGGCAACTCCGACATCAACAACTTCGTGCCGCTCATCGAGAAGTACGGCAAGCGCGTGAAGATCCACCTGGTGCACTTCGGCGGCGGGGTGAGCGGGCACATCAAGCTCGTCCCGCAGTTCCTGGACTGGGTGGAGCAGGGCTACAAGCTGTACTGCGACACAAGTTGGACGATCGGTTTCGGGCCGCGCTGGCTGATGACCGAGATCGAGCGGCGGGGTGTCGGCGCAGACCGGGTGCTGTTCGCCTCCGACGAGCCGTGGAGCGATTTCTGGGGGGAGTACTGGAAGATCTGGGGCGCCCCGGCGAGCGACGAACTCAAGGACCGGATCATGCACCGGAACTTCGAGGAGCTGTATCGGTCCTGAATCAGACCGCCACGAGTTGACCGGCACGCAACTCGAATCGGTAGGTCGGCGAGCACCCCAGGCTGGGCGAGAGCAGCAGGCTCAGCTCTGTCCGCCGGGCGGGAGTGTCACCGACGGTCAGCAGGCAGACCGCCCCGCGGCCGGTGAGCGGGTACCAGAACCACCCGCCCCGCTCCCCGACCAGCTCTCGGTCGACGTGCACCCACGCGCCGTCCACCTGCTCCTCGACGGTCAGGCGCACGCTCGCCGTCGGAATCGCGTCCTCGTCGGGCTCCCGGGTCGCGGTCACGGCCACCCGGAAGTCCCCCAGCCTCGCCTCGGCCATCTCACGCTCGTCGCCGCCGGCGACGACGGCCGACACCGGCTGCTGCGCGGTCCCGGCCTCCTCCGCGCGGCCGACTTCCCCCGCGAGCACGGACACCGTCGCCGCAGCAGCCACCAGTAGCCAAGCCAACACGCTGACCTTCACGGCGCACCCCCATGTGCCCTCGACCACCCGCCCCACGGGTGAGGTCGATAAGAACAGGACGCGCGAACCGCCAGGGGGTTGCGCCTAGGCCAGAGGGGATCCTCACTGCTGGGACTCGTCGTGGAAGGCCTGCTCGGCCCAGCTGGCAAAGGGGGTCCAGCCGATGTCGGGCAGCCGGCGACGCAGGGCCGCGAGGTTGACCTGACACGTAGGAACTCCCACATCGCCCGCATGTCAGCGCTGGTCCGATCGCGCTGATCGGGACCTCCTCGTGGCGGACCTCCCGGCCCACAGCGACAGTCAGCGCAGCCGCGGCAACCGCGACCACATCACGACCGGGATTTGGCCCTCCTTGGCCGGCGCCCGAACGGCTGTAATGCCCCGTTCACAGCTTCGACATCTTCTGTCCGGCGCGACGACAGGACGGTCCCGTATCGGGTCTGGAGGACATAGATCGAGAGTCGTCGACGCCACCAGGATTGAAGCCTCAGTCGGCTTCCTGGAGGTGCCATGGACGCAGGAACTCCTGCCTTGTCGGTCGATGGCCTCGGCAAGCAGTACGGGCGTCAACGGGTCCTCGAGAGCGTCTCGTTCAGCCTCCGCCGGGGCGAGGTGGCAGCGCTCCTCGGGGAGAACGGCGCCGGCAAATCCACCATGGCCAAGGTCCTCGCCGGAGCCATCTCCCCTGATCACGGCACTGTCGCCGTGGACGGGCGGCCGGTGACCTTCGCCAGTCCGCGATCGGCGCTCCTGCAGGGCATCTCCTTCATGCCCCAGGAGCTCATCTACGTTCCGCGCCTGACCGTGGCGGAGAACATCTGCCTGGGCCGGCTGCCGGGCCGGCTGGGGTCGACGAGTCCTCGCGCGATCCGGCGCCGGGCCCAGGACGAGGCCCAGACCTTCGACCTGGACCTGCCGCTGGACCGGTCGATGGACTCCCTCCCTCTCGCACAACAACAGCAGGTCGAGATCCTCAAGGCGCTGGCGCGGCGCTCCCGCATCCTGTTACTCGACGAGCCGACGGCCGCGCTGTCCTCACGCGACAGCGACCAGCTGCTGCAGCTCACGACGACACTCGCCGCCCGAGGCGTGGCGGTGCTCTACATCAGCCATCGGCTCGACGAGGTCTTCCGGGTCTGCGACACCGCGCACGTGTTGCGCAACGGGCGGCTCGTGTCGTCGTCACCGGTCCGCGACACCTCGCCCCGCGAGGTGATCGAGCACATGCTCGGCCGACCACCGGAGGAGATCGACTTCTCGAGCGAGGCACGACCCCAAAGCCGGCCCGTCCTTGAGCTCACCGGCTGGCATCGCGACCGGATCCCGGCCCTGCGGGACGTGTCTCTGGTCGTCGGCGAAGGAGAGATCGTCGGCCTGTACGGGGTCCGCGGTTCCGGCGCGGAGACGATCGCCGAGACGCTCGGTGGCCTGCACGCCGACGTCACCGGGGGCACCGTGGTCTCCGGACGTCCCCTGCGGCACCTCTCCACGCCGCTGGCAGCGCACCGCGCCGGCATCTCCTACGTCCCGGCCGATCGCAAGTCCCAGGGGCTGGTGGCCATCCTGCCCATCGTCCAGTCCCTGTCACTGGCGGTCCTGCGGTCCTTGACCCGGCTCGGCGTCGTCCGGCGACGACGGGAAGCAGCTGCCGCGGCGGGTCTCGCCGAGCAGGTGCAGCTTCGGGCCCGCAGCCTCACCCAGCCGGTGGGCGAGCTCTCTGGCGGCAACCAGCAGAAGGTGCTGGTCGGCAGCCGGTTGGCGGCCAAGCCGAAGGTACTCGTCCTCCAGGAGCCGACCCGGGGCGTGGACGTCGGTGCGCGCCTGGAGCTGCATCGCCTGCTGCGGGCGCTGGCCGACGAGGGCACCGGCCAGCTGCTCGTCACCTCCGACGTCGAGGAGGCCGTCGGCCTGAGCGACCGGCTACTGGTCGTCCGGGACGGCCGGATCGTGCACGAGATCACCCACCCCACCCATGCGTCCCAGCCCGAAGCGCTGCAGGCAGCAGGAGGTCCCGAATGAAGACCACGACCGGCGCACCGGTCGGCGACCCGGCTGTGGGCGCCCCCGGCGCGGGCCCTTCCCCACGCAGGCGGCTCGGGCTCAGCGAGGGCGCTCTGCAGACGCTGTTGCTGTTCGGCTTCCTCGTCCTGGTCGCCGCGTATTTCACCTCGCGGGACCCGGACTTCCTGACGTCGCGGAACGCGGTGAACATCCTCGTCAACGCCAGCGTCATCGGCATCGTGTCCCTCGGCCAGTTGTTCGCCCTCGTCTCGGGCGGCTTCGACCTGTCGGTGGGCGGCATCGTGCCGCTCGGCGGCGTCGGCTTCGCGCTGCTGGTGAACGCCGACTACGGCGTCCTCCCTGCTGTGGTGCTGGTCCTCGCCGCGGGCGGTGTCTGGGGGGTGGTCAACGGCCTGCTTATCGCCAAGGCCCGGATCAACCCGCTCATCGCGACGCTGGGCACGTTGTCGGTGACGGGCGGGCTCGCGCTCACCCTCGCCGACGGGGTGCAGGTCCCGTTCGTCGACGTCGCAGACGGCGTCCTCACCCGACGGCAGCTGTTCGACGTCAACAACCACGTGTGGATCTTCCTGGGCCTCGCCGTGGTCGTCTTCCTGGTCCTGCGCTACACCAGCTACGGCCGCCAGCTCTACGCCGTCGGCGGGAACAAGCAGGCCGCGCGGCTGGCCGGGATCCGGGTGGATGGCGTGACGGTGATCGTCTACGTCGTGTCCGGTGCCCTCGCCGCACTCGCCGGGGCGGTCCTGGCGAGCCAGCTGCTCACCGGGTCCGGTACGGCCGGGACCAACAGCGGGCTGCAGTCGATCACTGCGGTGATCTTGGGCGGCGCGGCGCTGTCCGGGGGCGTCGGCGGGGTCCCCGGCACTGTCATCGGCGTGCTCATCCTCGGTGCCCTGGCCAACGGTATGGCCATCCTCAGCGTCCCATCCTTCTACCAGACGATGGCCACCGGAGCCGTGCTCCTCGTCGCCGTTGGCATCAGCCAGTTCCGCAGCTCACGCCGCGCGGCGTCCTGACCGCTCGCGAGTACCGAGACCTCGTGTCCCTTCATCGAGAGGACCCCTGATGAGCCTGTCGACCCGCTTTCCCGCGGCTACCGCGGCTGCCGCGGCCGCCCTCCTGCTCCTAACCGCCTGCGGCGGCGGCTCCTCGGGAGCCGCCGGGCCGTCGGGTGACGCCTTCAAGATCAGCTTCGCCAACTTCACCGAAGCGGCGCCGCTGTTCCGCGTCATCCACACCAACCTGGACGACGTCATCTCCCGAGGCGACTCCGGCCTCGAACTCAAGTGGTACGACAATGCCGGCGACGCCGCGAAGATGTCGCAAAACGCGCAGCTCATGGTCCAGGACCAGCCGGACGCGATCGTCGTGTACCCGGTGTCCGCGGCGACCCAGGGCGTGTCCCAGATCCTGGCCGACGGAAGGATCCCCTGCGTGTCGGTCAACCTCGACACCGAGGCCTGCGACTTCCTCAACATCGACAACCGGGCGTTGGGCGAGCAGACCGCGGAGATCATCGGCCGGGCCGCCGCCGAGCGAGGATGGAACGCCTCGAACACGACCGTGCTCATCGGCCAGAACGCGGCGTCCGGTGAGCAGGTGAACGACTGCGTGCGGTACTTCTACTCGACCATCGCGCCGATCCTCGGCCTGGAGGAGGTCGACCCGACGACGATCACGCCCACCACGACGACGATCGGCGCGAACGCCATCCAGTTCGAGGGCGCCTCGACGCTGCAACCATCGTTCGAGGCCGTCACCAACCTGCTGCCCAGCATCCCGGCCGGCAACAACATCATCCTGTACACGGTCAACAACGACTCGACCACCGGCGCGCTGCGTGCTCTGGAGGACGCCGGCCGGGGTGGCGACGACGTCCTTCTCATCGGCGGGCTCGGCGGCGACGAGACCGGGATCACCGCGCTGCGCGAGGACCCGCGCTGGGTCGCCGAGGGCGACATCTTCGTCTCGTGGTGGGGCGCCTATGCCGCGGCGATGGCGAAGGCCGTGGCGGAGGGCGCCAAGCCGCCCGCCGACGTCACGCCCCTGCCGCAGATCGTGCTCGACAAGACGACCGTCGACGAGTACCACGCGCCGGGCAGCGCCGCGGTCTCGAAGCTGCCCCCTCTGGTGCCGGACAACGAGTTCCTCGACCAGAGTGGCGTCCTGCAGTACGTGCGTGGGGTGGCCGGCCTGTGATCGACGACGACCTGGCAGGGACGAAGGACGTCGTGGGGGCCATCGCCGAGCTCGCGGAGCGCTTCTCAGGACAGCTGGCGGTGTCGGCGGTGGACCTGTCCACGGGCGAGCGGGTGGACTGGCGACCGGACGTCGTGATGCCGACGGCGAGCGTGATCAAGGAGCCGATACTCCTCGCCCTGCTGCGGGCAGCGGAAGCGGGCCGGCTCGACCTCGACACCCGGGTCACGCTGCGGGAGAGTGAGCGCGTCGGGGGCTCGGGCGTCCTGAAGGTCTTCGGCGGCGGACTCCAGCCGACCGTCCGTGACGTCGCAACCCTGATGATCAACGTCAGCGACAACACCGCGACCAACAAGGTGCTCGACCTGCTCGGCGGCCCGGAACCGGTGAACGTCGCCATGGCGGAGTTGGGGCTGAACACGATCCGGCTGCACAACTTTGTGGACTTCGAGGTCATCGGCGAGGACGTGCGGCGCCTCGGTGAGGCCAGCGTCCGGGAACTCTGCGAACTGGGCCGGCTGATCGCCACCCGGCAGGCGTTCAGCCCGACGGTGAGCGCCACCGCCGAGGAGATCCTGTCCACCCAGCAGTACCTCGACCAGGCCATGCGGTACACGCTGGCCAACCCCTACGCGCGGGAGCTGGGACTGGCCGCGCCGCTCACGGTGGCGAGCAAGACCGGCTTCTTCACCGGTACGCGCGTCGACGCGGGCATCGTGCGGTTCGGCACAGGGGGCGGCTTCACCTACGCCATGGCCAACCACGAGGCCGCCGACACCTCGTTCCTCCCCGAGGCGGAGGGCTCGGTGCTGAACGGTCTGGTCGGCCGCCTCCTCGTCGAGCACTGGTGGCCGGCCGATGCCGGGCCGCCTCCGGTCGTGCCGACGGCGTACGAGGTCTTGCGGCAGGGGGCTCAGTGAGCACGCGGATCCTGTTCACCGGTGGCCTCCTGGTCGACGGAACGGGCGCCCCCGCCCGACCGGCCGACGTCCTCGTCGACGGGAGCCTGATCGCGCAGGTCACGGAGCCGGGCCGGCTCCGCGACGACGGCGCCACATCGCGCGAGCTTGGTGGCGCCGTGCTGTGCCCCGGTTTCATCGACGTGCACTCGCACGCCGACAACGCGCCACTGCTGGCCGAGGACGACCAGTCGAAGATCACCCAAGGCGTCACCACCGAGGTGGTCGGCAACTGCGGTTTCAGTCTCGCGCCGATCGACGACTCGCACCGCGAGGCCCTGCGCGGCCTCATGGGGCGCATCTTTCCGCCGGTGGATGCGCCCTGGAGCAGCCTGGCCGAGCTATTCGAGGCGACCGACGCCGCGGGCTACGTCACGAACTACGCACCGCTGGTGGGCCACCACGCGCTGCGCGTCGCTGCCATGGGAATGGCGGACGGCGCGCCGGACGATCAGCAGCTGGCCGCCATGCGCTACTCGGCCGAGGAGGCCTTCGGCGCGGGGGCTTTCGGGCTGTCGAGCGGGCTGATCTATCCACCCGGGCTGTTCGCCGAGGACGGCGAGATCCACGCGCTGGCGAAGACCCTTCCGCCCGGCAGCCCGTACGTGACGCACATGCGCGGCGAGGGACGCATGCTGCTGGACAGCGTCGCCGAGGCGATCCGGGTTGGCGAGGTCAGTGGCCGGCCGGTGCAGGTCTCCCATCTCAAGGCCGCCGGCCGGGCCGTCTGGGGCCGGATGGGTGAGGTCCTGCAACTGCTCGACGACGCCCGGGCGGGCGGCGTCGACGTGACCCACGACGTCTACCCCTACCTGGCCGGAAGCACGATGCTCACCGCGACCCTGCCCCCGTGGTTCCAGGAGGGCGGCAATCCCGCCCTGCTGCGTCGTCTGGGGGATCCGGCCGCGCTGTCGCAGTTGCGCCGCGACATCGAGTCCGATGACGGGACCTGGGAGAACCACGTTGCCGCCTGCGGCTGGGCCGGCATCGTCGTGGCATCGAGCCGCAGTCACGAGTACGACGGCAGGAGCCTGCAGCAGATCGCCGACGGGATGGGGGTGGAACCGTTCCAGGCGCTGGTCGACGTCCTCCGGGGCGAAGAGCTGGAAGCCAGCATGATCGTCTTCTCGATGCGCGAGGAGGACCTCGTGGAGGCCCTCCTGCACCCATTCACGATGATCGGCTCCGACGGCCTGCCGCCTGGCGGAGGCGGTCGCCCGCATCCCCGGATGTGGGGCACCTTCCCCCGGGTGCTGAGCCGGTACGTGCGGGAGACCGGCGTCCTCACCCTCGAGGAGGCGATCCGGAAGATGACGTCGCTTCCTGCCCGGCGGTTCGGGCTCGATGCGCGGGGCGAGGTGCGCCCGGGCGCGATCGCCGACCTGGTCGTGCTCGATCCGGGGACCGTCCACGACCAGGCCGACTACGACGACCCGATCCGCCCCGCAGTGGGGATTCTCGACGTGCTGGTCGGCGGCCGGCTGGTCGTCGACGGAGGAACCTACGTCGGAGAACGTGCCGGTGCCCGTCTGGTTCCGTCGCGGTGAGGACTGCCGGATCGGAGATCGCGGGGACGCTGGTCGACGGGGCGTCGCACGAAGCCGACGCGGCCGCCCGCGCGGCGGATGTGGAGATCCGCCCCGCCACTCTGGACGACATCGGCGGGGTACAGGACGTTCTCGCCAGCGTCTGGGGTCCGGCCCAGCGCGTGCAGGCCAACCTCCTGATGGCCATGGCGCACGCCGGGGCCACGGTGGCATCCGCCGTGCGCGACGGCCTCCCCGTCGGCGCCTGCGTGGGCTTCCTCGGCTGGAAGGGCGGCATGCACCTGCACTCGCACATGACCGCCGTCCGGCCCGGTGTCCGTGCATCAGGCGTGGGCTACGCACTCAAGCTGTGGCAGCGCGCCGTCTGTCTGGGCAACGGCATCGACGAGATCCGCTGGACCTACGACCCGCTCGTACGACGCAACGCCTACTTCAACCTCGCCAAGCTCGGGGCCAGGGTCGTGGACTACGGGCCCGACTTCTACGGGGAGATGGACGACATCGTCAACGCCGGGGACCGGAGCGACCGGTTCGAGGTGAGCTGGGCGCTCGGGTCCCCTACCGCTACCGCCGCTCTCGGCGGCCCCCCCGTGACCCCAGGCGCCGCCACCCGGTTCGTCCGCCTCCCGGAGGACTACGACAGGATGCGGCGGGAAGACCCGGCCGCGGCCGGGTCATGGCGCGAGCGGGTCCGCCGGGAGATCGCCGAGCTGTGGGACGCCGGGATGCGGCCGGTCTGGGCGAGTGGCGGCTATGCGTTCCAGCCGGAGACCGGCCCGCGCGGGGGCGAGAGTGACTGAACGCGCGCGGGCGGGCACCGACGAGCCCGGTGCCCTGCTCGATCATCTGGAGCGCCTGGTGATGGCCGAGTCGCCGAGCGAGGACCTGGCGCTCGTCCGGTCCTGCGCCGACGTCGTCGCCGACCTGGTGCGGGAGTTCCTGGGCGAGTCGCCGCAGCGCGTGGACGTCGAGGGACGCCCGCACCTGCTGCTGCGCTCGGGCGCGGAGCGCCCGGTGCTCCTGCTGGCGCACCTGGACACGGTCTGGCCGGCCGGGACCACGGCCCACTGGCCGTTCACCGTCGACGGCGACTGGGCCACCGGGCCCGGCGTCTTCGACATGAAGGCCGGGCTGCTACAGGGACTGCAGGCGATGCGCGCGTCCCGCGCCCGGGACGTCGATCTCCTCATCACTAGTGACGAGGAGATCGGCTCCCCCACGTCGCGTGGGCTCATCGAGCGCGAGGCAAGGCGGGCCCGGGCTGTCCTGGTGCTGGAGCCGAGCGCGGACGGCGCACCCAAGACCGCCCGCAAGGGCGTGTCGATGTACCGACTGCAGGTGCACGGTCGGGCCAGCCATGCCGGGCTCGAGCCGGAGGCCGGGATCAACGCGCTGGTGGAGCTCGCGGCGCAGGTCGCCGTCCTGGAGGGTCTCGCGGACCCCAGAGCCGGCACGACCGTGACCCCGACGGTGGCCCGGGCCGGGTCGACGGCCAACACCGTTCCCGCGGCTGCGGAGGTGGCCCTCGACGTCCGGGCCTGGAGCGCGGCGGAGCAGGACCGGGTGGACACCGCCCTGCGTTCCCTCACCCCGACACTCTCCGGTGCCACCCTCGACCTGCTCGGCGGGGTGAACCGACCGCCGCTGGAGGTCGCCGCATCGGCTTCTCTGATGGGCCTGGCGGCCCGATGCGCCGAGGAGTTGGGGTTCGCCCTGCCGGCGGGTCGCGCGGTCGGCGGCGCGTCGGACGGCAACTTCACCGCCGGTCTCGGCGTGCCGACCCTTGACGGGCTGGGCGCGGTCGGCCACGGGGCGCACGCACCCGGCGAGCGCGTTCTGGTGCCGGCGCTGGCGGAGCGGGCCGCGCTCGTCACCCGCCTGCTGGTGGTCCTGTCAGCGGCTGACGAACAGACGGAGGTCCACACGTGAAGATCGAGCTGGTCGAACTACGACGCATCGCCATACCTCTGGTCCGGCCGTTCCGCACCTCGTTCGGCACGCAGACCGAGCGGGACATCCTGCTGGTCCGCGTGGTGACCGACGTCGGTGAGGGTTGGGGCGAGTGCGTCGCGCTGTCGGACCCGGTGTACAGCAGCGAGTACGTGTCCGGTGCCCACCAGGTGTTGCGCGACTACCTGGTGCCCCAGGTGCTGACGGCACCGCTGAGCTCGACGCGGAGGCTGGCCGAGCGGACGTCCTCGGTAGTGGGCCACCGCATGGCGAAGGCGGCGCTGGAAACGGCCCTGCTCGACGCAGAGCTGCGGGCCGCCTCGATGTCCATGGCCACCTACCTCGGCGGCACCCGCGACCGCGTGGACTGCGGCGTGTCGGTCGGCATCGCGGCGTCGGTGCCCGCCCTGCTCGACGAGGTGCGCGGCTACGTCGAGGAGGGATACCGCAGGATCAAGTTGAAGGTCGAGCCGGGATGGGACATCGAGCCAGTGGCGGCCGTCCGTGCCGAGTTCGGCGAGGAACTGCTGCTGCAGGTCGACGCGAACACCGCCTACACCGCCGCCGACGTGCGACACCTGGCCCGCTTCGATGAGTTCGGCCTCCTGTTGATCGAGCAACCCTTCGACGAGGAGGACATCGAGTCGCACCGGGTGCTCGCCGAGGCGATCAGCACCCCGGTCTGCCTCGACGAGTCGGTGGTGTCTGCCGCCTCGGCCGCCGACGCCATCCGGCGCGGTGCCTGCACCGTGGTGAACATCAAGGCCGGGCGGGTCGGCGGTTACCTGGAGGCGGCGCGGGTGCACGACGTATGTGTGGCCCTGGCCGTCCCGGTCTGGTGCGGCGGCATGCTGGAGACCGGGCTCGGTCGTGCAGCCAATGTCGCCCTGGCGTCGTTGCCCGGCTTCACGCTTCCCGGCGACACGTCCGCGTCGAGCCGCTACTACCGGGAGGACATCACCGAGCCCTTCGTGCTGCAGGACGGCCGGCTCGCGGTGCCGCAGGGGCCGGGTATCGGTGTGCTGCCCCGGATGGACGTCCTGGACGCGGTGACGACGAGCCGGGAGGAACTCGCGGCGCGGTGAGCACTAGGTGGTCAGCGCGGTGGCAATGCCCGGAGCTGGATCGCCGCGACGATCCGCTCGGACGGGTCGGACAGGTCCAGGCCCACCCGCTCCTGCAGGCGGCGCAGCCGGTACCGGAACGTGTTCGGGTGGACGCCGAGGCGCGCGGCGGCGACGCGGACATCACCCAGGCAGTCGAGGTAGGCCGATAGGGTCGCGACCAGGTCGCCGCCACCGTCCGCCTCGACGAGGGCCTGGACCTTTCCTTCACGCAGTTCGACCCGCTCGCGCACCAGATCCACCAGGTCGAGCAGGGTGACCTGGCTGCGCACGTCGGCATGGGCGACCACGTGCCTCTCGACCATGCCGTGTCTGAGGACGCGCAACGCGCTGTCGGCCTGCCGCCGGGACACGACGATGTCCCGAGGGGTGGCAGCCAGGCATCCGACGGAGGCCAGCACTTGCAGCCCGGTCGCCCGCGCTGCGTGCCGGGCGGCGTCCGCCGCGATGCGCAGAGCGGTGGACACGTCGGGGGTACCGGGACCCGGGGCGGAGACGATGACGTACACCCGGGGCCCCTCCTCCACGACCACCACCCGGCGGCCGAGGGTGGCGCAGTAGGTCGTGACGGCACGGGCGAGACGGACGCGGGCGGGCACCGCCTCCTGCGCCTCCAGCACGATCACCCAGTGGGTGTCCTGCAGGCGGAGCCCGGCACTGGTCGCCAGCAGGTCCGCGGGCGTGCCCCCGGCGAGCAGCTCCCGACCCACGTCCTGGGTCCGCGACTGGTCGGCCTGCAGTTCCAGACGGTGGTACAGCAGGTGGAGGGCGGCCGTGCCCGCTGCCTCCTGGAGTATTGCTACGCAGTCCTCGCTGAGCGGGCCGCCGGATTCGGCCACCCAGAGCGAACCGAGGAACTCCCCCGCCGCTCGGATGCCCACGGTCCACCGCGGTCCCAGGCCCAGCTCGGGGACCGGTTCGGTCTTGACAACGTCGTCGGTGGACCGCAAGGCCTGCAGCACGCCGCGCTTCTGCAGCAGGCTCACGAACGAACGGGGCACCGCCCGGCCGAGGATCGTCTGCTTGCGGGGTTCGTCGACCTCGCCGTGGATGCTGGAGTACGCCAGCACCCGGTAGCTCGGGTCCTCGATGGTCACCGCGCCGCCCACTCGGACGGCGACGTCGGTCGCGAAGGCGAAGAGGTCGCCCAGGACCGGCCCGTCGGGGCGGGCGGAGGACGCCGGCCCACCGCTGACCACCGCGGCGCGCAGGATGGTCGCCAGGTGTACCCACGGGGTCGCCGGAGCAGCGAGCAGCGCCACATCCCACCCGTCGGCGCGCATCGCGAGAGCCGGGTCAAGACCGCGCGCGCCGCGCAGGACGACGCCCGGGAGATCGCGGCCGGCCGCGTACTCGACGACCAGGGCCACCGCTTCCGGGGTCGGCTCCACGCCCACCGCCAGCAGCAGCTCGCCGGGCCGGGAATCGGCTTCGATGACGTCGTCGTAGATGCAGACACCGGTGACGACGCGGGCCAGCGAGCCGGCCGAGGTGGTCAGCGGCCGGATCAGGCCCGGACCGACCCGGGCCAGGACGTGGCTGATCGTCATCCCGCCGGCCTGTACCGGCTGCACCCAGCCCGCTTCCTGGCCGGCAGGTGCCGCTTGCGGCGTCACGAACCGAATCATGCCAGGGGCAGATGCTGGACCTCATCCTCAGCGGCGGGACGGTGCTCGACGGCACCGGCAATCCCGGCTCCCGCGCCGCGGTGGGCGAGGCAGGACCTGCTTGACTTCGCGACGATGAACGCGGGCCTGGACGGCCGCAGCCGGGTTCTTGTTCAGCCGGGGGTCGGTCATGATCCGTCGATGAAGTCGTCCATCACCGTTGCGATGTTGTAGACCTTGCCGAGGCGGTCGTACAGCGTCGGGGGTTGATCGGGCTCCATCGCGCCCCGCCATGACATGCGATGGAGCCCGGATCACGTCAGCGCGACAAGAACTGAGCCCCGCCAAGTCTTCGCGGCCCGCATCACCGAGACAAGGCCCGACGGGCGGCTACGCCTCATCCTCGGTAGTGGAACGACGATGATCAGCTGTGTCCTCGGCAAACCGCGCAATCAGCTCAAGGCTTGACCGCATGTTCGAGCGGAGGTCGGCCTGCAGGTCGCGGACGCCGAACAGCACTCGCAACATCACATGCAGGCCTCGCGGTACCGGCCGTACGACCTCGTAGGACTCCACCACCATGGTGCCGTCCTGGTCGGGTTCGAACCGGTATCGCCACCGAATGCTGCCACCGCCACGTTCGGTCCGGCGGATCGCGAACTCCCGTCCCGGATCCGCGGTCTCGACAACCGGCGTGTTCGACCACGTGAACCAGCGCCGCTTGTTGCGGGCGACGAAGCGGGCCCCCACCGCCGCGCCTGATGCGCCGTCGAGCCACCGACACTCGATCACTTCCGGGCTCCAGTCGGGTGTCCGCGTGACGTCGGACACCAGGGCGTAGAGCAGCTGCGGGTCGGCAGCGACATGCCGGCGCACCTCGTCACGACTCAACCGCTGCATCGCTTCCCTCCCAGGGTGACCTTGTCCGCAGCCGGATCCCAATAGGCCATAGGATGACCTATATTCCATAGGCTTGTCTATGGTGTATTCATGCCTGACATCGAACGCGGACCAGCGACCGCCGGCCCAGAAGGACAGCACCGCCCGCCACTTGACGGGCCACGCGAGCGGCGCCGGCGGCAGACCCGCGAGGAAATCCTCGACGCTGCACTCGACGTCGTGACCGAGCAGGGTGTCGCAGCACTGAACCTGTCCGAGGTGGCCCGGCGGGTCGGCCTACGCCAGCCCTCCCTCTACCAGTACTTCGACTCGAGGCTGGCGGTCTACGACGCGCTGTTCGAGCGAGGCATGGCGCAGCACCTGGACCTCGTGCGCAGCGCGATCGCCGCGAACCCACCGGGGCTGGCCGCCCTGCGGGCGATCGCCGTCGGCACGGTGCGGTACTCGGTCGAGCATCCCGCATTCGCGCAGTTGATGTTCTTCCCGGCGATCCCCGGATTCGAACCCTCCGGGCAGGCCTATCAGCCAAGCCTGGAGGTGCAGAAGCTCACCACGGCTGCCGTCGCAGCCGCAGTGCAGCGCAGCGAACTACACCCAGCCGCGGCGACGGAGCAAGGCCTCGCCCTCTTCATCGCGCTCGCCGCCGGCATCGCGTCACTCCAGCTCGGCAACGACCGACACTCAGGCTTCGACGAAGGCCGATACAGCCCGCTCGTCGAACCCGCCCTGGACATGTTCGCCGCCTACTTCTCACCGAACAAACAACCGGACTGGAGGCCATCGAACCAGCACCAGACATAAATTCATCCAGGACTGGGTCCCGACGCTCTCGCGGTGAATACCGCCGACAGCCAGCGGGAACGCAACCAGCGCGGACGGCGGAAAGCGATCGGCATTCTGCTCGCGCGCCGGATCGGTGCTGTGCTCGTGACCGCATTGGCCGGGCCCGGGTCGACCCTCGCAAGAACGTCGACAGGTCGTCAGAGTGGGTGATCTGGAGGCTCCGGTTGTGGTCGAGGTAGCCCTGGGCATGCTGGTGACCCTGGAGTGCTCGGGCCCGTCGAGCACAGATGCCTCGCGGCCGACACGGGGCCCGAGCGGAAACCGAGCGGCTATTGCATAAGGGCAACACAGAGACCACCGGATGACGATCGCAAGATGGCTGCACCGAGCAGCCGCGGCCGCCGCCGTACATGCCGCAGGCGGATATGCTTCCCCGCGCGAGGGTCACCGCCACCGCCTTGACCGCGTCACGTCGCCGCCGACTTGACCTTGTTCTTGAACTGCTCCCACTTGTCCTTGTGCTCGGCCCGGCGCTGCTCGCGCAGCACCCGCCGGGCCTCGGCGTCGGCAGCATCCTGGGCGGCCTCGGCCGCCTGGATCTCGGCATAGACATCCGCTGCGGAGCGGCGGGTGACCGTGCCACCCAGCGGGGACATGGCGTCGTCGATGACCTCGATGGCCACCTCGCCGCCTCGGCGACGAGGACCGTGTGTCCGGGCTCGATCTGCTTGCTGATCGCGTCCAGCGCAACGTCTTGATCCTCCGCGCGGGTCGCCGCTCCGACGCCGCCGGCGAGCATGCCGGTGTAGCCGCCCAGCAACATGCCCAGCGGCCCGCCGAGCACCCCGATCAGCATGCCGATCAGGCTGCCGCCCGCGACTGCGACGCCGGAGGCGACGTCATCTCCTTCGGGCCGACGCACCGCGCCGTCGGGTCCCCGCTCCAGCAACGCGGCCGCCCGGACCTCCACCCGTCCCGCATCGCCCGCCTGCCGCAGCTGGCTCAGCGCCTGGTAGGCCTTGCTCTGGTCGGCGAAAGCGACGACCACGACGTTCTCATCCATCTCGATCTTCCTCTCGTGTGTGACGAGCAGGCTCGAGCCTCCGTGTGAGGAGTGAGCCTGTGGTTGTGAGGAGAAGCCTCGAGCGCGTCGCCGACCCACCGCGCCAGCCCGGCGTCAAGCACCCCTTAATCCGTACGCGCCGTGTGCCCCCGCGTTGGTCACGAGAGGTGTCGTGGCAGCCGCTCGGCACGGCCCGGTGCCAACGACGCTAGGGCGCGGCCGACGACATCGAATCCCCGAAATCCGTAGTCCACCACTCCACGTGATGTCCCCTCGCACGACCGCTGGCCGCGCCCAGGGCGTCTTCGGCTGGCGATGACGCGCGGAGCCAGGCTGGGGTCAGCGGTGTCCGCCGGGGAGCGGATGATCGGCGTCGGGGAGCGGGTGGAGGGCGCCGATGCCCTCGTTGACGACGCGGTGGGCGAGCTGGGTGCAGGAGCTCACCCCGAGCTTCCGGAACACCTTGCGCAGGTGGTATTCCACGGTGCTCGGGCTGACGAACAGCTGAGCGGCGATCTCCCGGTTCGCGTGTCCGCGGCTCGTCAGCGCGGCGATCTGCGCCTCCTGGAGGTGAGCCTCTCCGGGGTCCCGACCTCACGCTTACGGGCATGCTCACCGGTGGCACCAGCTCTAGGCCGGCCCGCTGGGCGAAGCAGCGGAGGCCCATCGCGTTGAACATCTCGAGGGCTGTACGCCGCACGAGCTGCGGACTCGCTGGACCGACCGCGTCGTCCTGGTCGATGACGACAACCCCGCAGATCCGCACCGCTTTCTACGCGTGTGAATTCGTGGCAGCACCGCAAACCCCCTACCCGCACGCCGACGACCTCTTCGCCCCGACGATCGAGAAGCTGCGCGCGGCGGGCTACGGAAGGTGGCTTTCGGTGCGGCGAACGTACCGAAAGCCACCTTCGGTACATCGGGGGCCGGCCGAGGACAATGCCCGCATGACCGCCATCGACGGGGTCACCCCTGCGCCGGCCGACACCGCCGCCGGACGCGACGACCCCACACCCTCCGGACACGTGATCGTCTACGGCGTGCGCGGCGTCGGGCTGCGCACCGTCGAGCACCTGCACGCCGTCGGCGTCGACACCGTCGCGGTCGCCGCCGGCCCCGACGACGCCGATCCCGTCGCGGACGCCCTCCTCACGCGCTGGGGTGTGCCGCAGGTGACCGGCCGCACGCGGGAGGCGCTCGCGGCCGCGCGGCTCGACACCGCCGCCGCGGTGATCTGTGTCCTCGACGACGACCTGCGCAGCATGGAGACCGCCCTGCTCGTCCGGCGGGTCCGGCCGGACGTGCGGCTGGTCGTCCGCATGGGCAACTCGGCCGTGGGTCGCGCGCTGGCCGAGGCCGCCGGGGAGGACAGCGTCCTCGACGTCGCCGCCCTCGCCGCACCCGCGGTCGTCGAGGCCTGCCGGGGCACCCGTCCCCGCCGGATGGTGCTGGCCGGGCAGACCTTTCTCGCCACGGACCTGATCGTCGACCGGCCCGCGACACTGCGCGAGCTCTTCGGCGAGCTGGCGCCGATCGCGGTGTCCCGGGACGGGACGGCGACGATCGTGTCGCCGGGTCGCGACACCGCCGTGCGGCCCGGTGACCGGGTGACGGCCATCGGCACACCCGCGGAGTTCGCGGCCCGGCACGTCCCCGACCTTCCGCCCGAGCCGGACGAGCGGGCCCGGCACGCCGCCGGCGCCCGCTCGGCCGGTGCAGCCCGCGCCGTCGAGCTGGAGCAGTACGGCGGGACCCCCAACCTCCGCACGCTGCTGCGCTCGCTGCGCGCCGAGGCCGACCGCCCGCTGCGGACGACGCTGCTGACGCTGCTGGGCCTGGTCGTGCTGTCGATCGTCGTGCTGCGGCTCGGGTACGTCAAGGCCGACGGCTCGCACATGACCGTGCTCGACGCCCTGTACTTCACCGTGGAGACGATCGCCACCGTCGGGTACGGCGACTTCTCCTTCGCCCAGCAGGCGACGTGGCTGCGCGCGTTCGCCATCGCGATGATGTTCTGCGGGGTCGGGCTGGTCGCCTGCCTGTTCGCGCTGTTCACCGACCTGCTGGTGAGCACCCGACTGACCCGGTCGTTCGGGCATCATCGGGCCGAGACGACCCAGGGCCACGTCATCGTCGTCGGGCTGGGGTCGATCGGGCTGCGGGTCGTCCACAACCTGCTGGACGACGGCAACCGCGTGGTCGTCGTCGAGCGCGACCCGGACAACCGCCACCTCGGCCAGGTCCGCGCCCGGGGCGTGCCCGTCGTGATCGGCCACGCCACCGACGCCGCCGTGCTCGCCGACCTCAACCTCGGCGCCGCGGTCGCCGTTGCCGTGCTCACGAGCAACGACCTGGTCAACATCGAGACCGGGCTGACGGTGCGCGACCAGCTCGGCGACCGTTGGCCGGACGTCCCGGTGGTGCTGCGGGTGTTCGACCGCGAGCTCGGCGCGGCGGTCCACGAAGGTTTCGGCTTCCGCTACGTGCGCTCGACGGAGGCGCTGGTGGCGCCGTGGTTCGTCGGCGCCGCGCTGGGCCTCGGTGTGCTCGGCACCTTCCACGTCGGCCAAGACGCCTTCCTCGTGGGCCGCCTGACCGTTGCCCCCGGCGGGGGCCTGGACGGGATTGCGATGCAGGCGCTGTCGGCCCGCACCCGCGTGATCGCGATCCGCCGCGCCCGCACCGGGGAGATCGAGAACCCGCCGCGCAGCGGCACCCGGTTCGCGGCGGGAGACGAGGCGTACCTCGTCGGGCCGTACGAGGAGCTGCTGGAGGTCTTGCGTCGCGACTAGAGCCTGTCCCGCGGATCATGGGACGGGGTCGTGGAGCCAGATCCTGATCGAGGCGGCGTCGATGGTTCCGCGGAACGTGTAGTCGCGTTTGTCGTAGCGGGTGGCCACCGCCCGGTGGGCTGAGCTTGTTGATGGCGCGTTCGACAACGTTGCGCTGCTTGTAGACCTCGCAGTCGAACCAGGTGGATGCCCACCCGGGGTACTCCATGTAGCGCACCTGCTCGCGGGGGGTGCCCGCGTCCTGCATCCAGCTGTCCCGGTACGGAAGGGCTCCGTCGTCGAGGTTGTGGATGCCGAGATCGCGGCTGGTGAAATCGGACTGTCCGACGGGCAGTGCCAACGGGTCGGGATCGCCCGGGCCCTGCTGGTACACTCCCGGGTTTGCTGCTCGACGAACCCACCGTCGGGCGCCCAGCCCACGGACACCGATATGATCATCCTGATACGGCATGCAGAGAAACCTCTGCACCCCTCCAGTAGCCCGCACGGCGTCAACCCTGACGGCCAGGAGGACCCGCACAGCCTCACCGTCACCGGCTGGATCCGCGCAGGTGCGCTTGTCGAGTTGTTCGTCCCCTCCCGCGGCGACTCACCCGCGGAGCTGAGAAAGCCCGACACCATCTACGCCTCTGCGCACGCCGGCGGTCACAGCAAACGCTCAATACAGACCGTCGGCCCGCTGGCGGCCCGCCTCGGCCTGGAGGTCGTCAAACGCTATGCCGTCGGTGACGAGGCCCACCTCGCAAAAGAGATCAGCACCCGCCCCGGCGTCACCCTTATCGCCTGGCACCACGAATCCCTCCACAGGATCGGCCACCACCTGGGCGAGGTGCACCCAAGCCCACCCGATTACTGGCCGCCCGACCGCTTCGACCTCATCTGGACCTTCACCCCCGACGGCCACGGGTGGCGCTTCGCCCAAATCCCGCAACTCCTGCTGCCCGGCGACCTGCCCTACCCCATCGCTGCCCGCCCGACCTTGGCCGAGACCTGACCACCGACACCAGATGAGCAGTGCACAACGTCCTACACACCGGCGCCTACCTCACCATGTTCGCCGGCACCGAGATCGTTCTCGACGGCGCGCTGCCCGCTCCGCGCGGTGCAGAAGCTGCTCAAGTGAGACGACCGCACCGTAGAGCTCGGCCGGGTCGACGGCGGCCTCCTCGGTGGGCGCACCTCCCACGGCCGCGGCGCGCGGGGGCCAGCGTGGCGAGGCGGAGTGGAGGATGCGCAGCGCGTGCGCGTCGTCGTCGGCGCGGTGGTCGGCGACGCCCGCGACCCGCGCGTGCAGGTCCCACCGGGTCGAACAGATCGGCCAGTGGGTTCGCCCGCTCCCAGCCGGTCTCGGTCAACGAGCTGTCGTCCTTGTTGCCCTGCGCGTCGACGCCCGGGTGGGAGCCATCCGGTTTCTCACCGTGCGGGATGACCATCACACGGGTGCCAGGGACACCGCCGGCCGACTCGGCCGGCGGCGACGGCGGGGGGGCCACCGGCGCAGCCGACCACCGCAGCCGACATGGCCAGCGCGACTAGTGCGACGACCGGCCGCAGCACCACCCGCCGTGCTCCTCGACCCGACGGGTCACACACCCTCCCGGACCTCATTCGTCTTCTGCAGTGGCGGCTGGATGACGCCATGCCCCGGCTGCAGCCGCACGTCGATGATCATGTGGCCTTCGATCAGGTCGATCTCGGTGATCTCCTGGTAGGCCACTCGCCCACCGAGCTTGCGCTCGAGCTCGGCTACCAGCGCCGCCTCGTTCGTGTACACCCCGTCGAGGTGAACGTCCATGCGCCTGGAGCGATCGCGCAGCGGCTTGCAGTCGACGCCGAGCACGACCAGCAACAACACGACGTTCATCGCCACGACCAACCCGCGGTCCTCCAAACCCAAACCGTTGAGCAGACCCAGAACCAGCGCGAGGAAGTAGTACCCCACCTCCTGCTGGCTCACGCGGCCCGCCTGCAGCCGAATGATCGAGAGGATCGCGAACAGGCCGAAGCCCACCGCGAGCTCTACCCGCACCTGGGTGAGCACCGACATCGTCACGAAGACGCCGATGTTCAGTGCGACGTAGGACAGGAGCAGGTCCGTGCGCCAATGGCGGCGGAAGTACAGGACGTAGGTCATCAGGAAGAGGGCCACCAGGTCGATAACGAGGGACGTCCCGATGCCGCCGTATCTGTTCAGTAGGTCCTGCATTGTCGACTCCCGAGGTAGGGTCCTTCACCCGCTGTAGAACCGGAGATCTGAGGGGCTGCTCCGCGCCATCTCCCTGGCCTGGCGTGATGCCCTGCGCGTACGCATCCGGCAGCCCTTGCCAGCTGGATCATTCGACCCTCGACCGACCGTCTTAGTGTTCTGCTTCATGTGTCGGAGTACCGTGTCAAAGGTGCTCCTGTGACATGTACACCTTCTCTCCCCCGTTTGAAAAGCGTGGGCCCGTCATTGACGGCGAGTTCAGGCAGCACGCGGTCGAGGTGGTGTTCCCACTCGGCGAAGGCGGCTGTGGCGGTCTCCCAGCCTGTGGGTGCCGAAAAACCATGTCACCGCCTCTCACCTCGGCTTCCGCCGCCCGTTCCGGACGCCGCGCGGTCCGCAGGCGAGCGAGTGAGCATGATCGGCTGTCATGGCGTTCCGTCTGATCTACCTGATGCTGGTGCGCGTGCTCGGCTTGTTCGTGCTGGTCACCCGATCAGACGCCACCAAGGACGTCGAGATCCTCGTACTCCGCCACGAGATCGCGGTCCTCCGCCGGCAGAGCGCGGCGCCGAAGCTCTCCTGGACCGACCGTGCCCTGCTCAGCGCATTGAGCAGGCTGCTGCCCGCCCAGTTGCGCCGGCTCCGGCTTGTCTCACCCCGAACCCTGCTGCGCTGGCACTCCCACCTCGTTCCACGACGATGAACCTATCCGCGACGACCAAGACGGCCACCGGTCCAGCAGAACGTCCGAACCGTGGTGCTGCGGATGGCGCGAGAGAACCCAACGTGGGGCTACCGACGCGTGCGCCGTGAGGCGCTGATTGTTCGAGTGGGGGTGAGAGACCTCGACCGCCGTCCTGTCGCAGCAGGTCGGTGTTCTCGGCACCCACACGGCAGACTTTCGGAGCCATGATGATCGCCAGACGGTCCACTCTAGATGTTTAGGGGGATCGTGTCCCCGGGGTCAGGAGCCCGGCCCCGGCCCCGGATGCGGCTCCCCGAGGCGACCGAACCGCCCGACGCCGACCCCCGCGATTCGCGCGCGCGCTCTTTTCCGGCGACTCGCGCTCACTTCTGCAGCGACTCGCGGGTGGTCGGCCGGCGGTGCTATCCGCGCGTTCTCGGGGATGCCTTCCATACTGAGCCCGTGTTCGGGCGAGGTTCGACGTCCGGAGCCCCGCCCGCTGGGCTTGCCTTGGACCGGGTCTTCGCGGCCAAGTTCCTGGTAGCGAGCGCGCCGTCACCGACCAGGTCCCACCCGCGTTCGCGCAGCCGTCTCACCTCGGGGCTGCGAGCGAGCTCGGCCGCCTGCCGTCGCAACGTCGTCAGCTGTCGGCGTCCCTCAGGTTGACCCGCGTAGTAGCCGATCCCGGCCGCGATCGCGTAGCCGATTATTCCCATGACGTTCCTCCTGGCTCCTGTACCGAGCTGAACTCGGTCGAAATCGACGCGGTCGGTGGAGCTGTCGGTGACGATCTGTGCATCGACGACCGCGCGGTGGTGGCCGCCCGGGTGCCGCGGCGACGCATGTCCGCGTTGCCGGAGGGCGGGTGGGCTAGTCGTCTCGTACCCGGCGTGTGCGGACCCACACGCGAACGTGGCAGAACCGTGGTGAGGTGTCGTTGCAGTTGGGCTGGGCAGCCCATGGGCTTCGGTGGCCGGACGAAGTCGCCCGCGCGGTGTGGCGACAAGCGGTGGGGCGGTCCGCGCCTCGCGCTCGTGCAGGAGTTCGGCGTGGAGGGGGAGTGGTCCCCCGGCGACGGGGCTTCCGATCCGCTGGGGTATCCGTCGTCGGTTCCGGGTGGCGGCCTGAAGGATCGGCCTAGGCAAGACGCGCTGGCGCCGTTTCGGCACAGCGCGGCCCGGTCGGGGGCGCAGCCGGGCGGCTCGCGCGTTCCTGTTACCGGCGGCTCAGGCCGGCCCTGCTCGGCTTGCTTCTGCCGGCACGGGCTGGATGGCTCCGAGATCGTCGGGCACCACGTCGTAGTCGGCGACGACCGCGATCACGGCCGCCGGGTCGAGGATCTCGTGCCGGTCGGTGCCGTCCACAGCGCCGGCGTGCCGGGCGGTGCGTCGTCGCCCGGAACGGGCCGGGCGTAGTAGGTCTGCAGGCCGGGATCCCACCCGACGAGCACCATCCCGATCGCCGGGTCGAGCGGGCGGAGGCTGTGCTGGCTCATCCCGTACCGCCCGCCGCCGCGCCGGGCGCTGCCGCACCGTCCATCATGGCGCCGTCCAGCACGGCACCGTCCAGCGCGGCTACGCCGGACAGCAGCCGGCCACCGGGAGTCGGCCGCAGCGGCCGAACGGTGGTCAGATCGCGGTCGGCGGACGCGGGGCGTCGGGCCAAGCGGGTGGCGGCGCCGGCATGAGCCTGTGGGTGCCCGGGTTCCGGACGTCGATGAGCTGCAAATCGGATTCCAGCCCGCGCAGCTCCGCGAGCTGCTCGATCGTGAGCCGGGAGCTGGCCTCGGCCAGCGGGCGGGCGGCCAGCGCCGCGGGCAGGTCGGCCAGCTGCCCGACCACCGCGTCGAAGCCGACCGGCCCAGCCGGACCGTGGCCTCCGCAGCGAGGTCGGGCTCGCCCACCAGCACGACGTCGCGATCCGGCGAGACAACATCGCCCGCCCACTCGGCGAAACGCCCCTGCAGCCCGATGTTCACCGCCCCGCGCAGGTGACCGGCGCCGAACTCCGCCGACTCGCGCGGATCGACCAACACAGCGCCAGCGGCGCGTCGAGCCAGCACCTCCTCCAAATCCAGCAGCGGGGAAGCCGCGTGCTCGTCCAACAGGGGATGCAGCTCGCGGTTGCGCCGGGCGTCGTAGGCAAATTACCCCGGGCGCACAGTGACCGGGCACGGCCCGCGCCGAGCCCCGGACGATGTCACGCTGCGTGACCGCCAACCGAACCTCAGCGGCGTGACTGTTGATCATAACCGAGTCCGACTACGCACCTCGTGTGCGAATTTTGTGCGAAGCCACGGATCTTGAAGGACGTTTCCCCAGGTCAGATGCCTGGGGCGGACGAGCTGGCCTGTAAGCCGGATCCTGTTCCCGGGCGCCTTGCGGCGCACCGTTCGGCGACCATCCATCTAGGCCTGCCGTCACCGGCAGGCTCGAGCGGTCTACCCGCAGGCTCGGACGGGCCGCCCTCGAACGCCTGCGCAGCTCCCGCCCCAGGGGACGGGAACCTCTTGACCTTGCTCCGGGTGGGGTTTACCAAGCCACCCCGGTCACCCGGGATGCTGGTGGTCTCTTACACCACCGTTTCACCCTTACCTCGCACTCGCGCGCGAGGCGGTCTGTTCTCTGTGGCACTTTCCCGCGGGTCGCCCCGGGTTGCCGTTGACAACCACCCTGCCCTACGGAGTCCGGACTTTCCTCGGCAGCGGTCCGTCCCCTCTTCCGGTAAGGACCGCCGACGCGGTCGCCCGGCCAGCTCGTCCGCGCCACCAGCCTACCGGCCGCCCACGCTGGTGATCCGGACGCGGTCACCAGTGGTGCGCCACGTCGATGACGATCCGCGAACCGGAACCCGGGCCCTCCAGCGTGAACACCCGGAACGGGAGGCGGGTGCGAGTGCCGACGCCGATCGTCGTGCCGCCCTCGAAGCTGCCGCCATAGATCACCGAACGCAGGGTTCGGAAGCCACTGACGTCGGCCAGCGGGCGCCCGGGGCTGACCGGCGGCGTGAGGGTGGCGTTGCCGCCATCGTCGTATGCCGGGTGGTGCAGCTGCACCCGCAGCTTCGCGCCGCCGGGCACCGGGAGGACATCGCCGGAGCCGTCCTGCTCGACCGTGTCCACGTACGCGACGCTGTAGCCGGCCGCCGGTCCGGGAAGGGTGAACACCACCCGGTCCCAGCAGCGGTCCGATCCCGTCCCAACGGCGGTGACCGGCGCGCGCCCAAGCACCCGCACGTCCTCAGGTGCGCTCCCCCACGATATCGAGCACACCGGCGCGGCAGCCGGGAGCACGGCAGGCACGAAGATCGCCGTCACCGGAAGGGCGACGCCGGCGAGCGCGAGCAGGACGGTCAGAGCACGACGCGCGGTGCTGGACACGGCGGCCTCCTCAGGGGGCGCGCCTTTTTCAAGGCGCATAACCTGAGGACGTCCGGGAAGCTCTCAGGTTGCGACGGCGCTCACACGTCGCGGTCGCGAGGATGCAGGTCAGCGCCGCAGCGCCAGCAGCAAGTGTCGCCCGCCGGGTCGCCCGCCGGCATCGCCCCGCACTCGGGGCACAGCCCGACGAGCCAGCACACCGGGTCGCCGCCGTCGGCGTTGTCGGACATCCCGCCATCCTGCCGTCGAGGTTGTGGGAGTGGCTGACACCATCAGGGGTGTTCCTCGCGGCCGTCTACGGGGGCTACTTCGGCGGGGCGCTCGGCGTGGTCCTCATCGCGACGCTGTCGCTCTTCGCCCACGACGGCTCGTGCGGCTCAACGCGCCAAGAGGCTGCTGTCGCTGGTGATCGCGACCGTCACCGTCGTGTTCTTCGCGTTGCGCGCCCCCGCGGACTGGCTCGCCGTGGCCGTGCTCGCTCGGCGCGCGGATCGCCCGGACGTCACCCGAGCCCGTGCTGCGCTGGTCCGTGGTGATCCTCGGCGTCACGGTCGGCGCGTACCTGATGGTGACCAACTGAGCGCGCCGTGCGCGCCCGCATGATCAGGGCGGCCACGTAGTAGGTGCACGGCGCGTCGGCCCGGTTGGCGTAGGCGTGCGTGGTGTCGGCGGGGAAATAGATCGAGTCGCCCGCCGCCAGGTCGTAGCCGGTATCGGCCAGGGTCAGGTGCAGCGTCCCGCAGAGCACCGTGACGAACTCGTGGGAACCGGGCGCGTAGGCGGGGTACTCGCCGGCGTCGCAGTGCGGCGGCAGCGTGGTGCGGATCCACTCGAAGTTCACGCCGGGCACGACCGGGGTCAGGATGGTCCGCTGCCATCCGCCGGGCTCGGCGACCGTGTCCTGCTCGCCGGCCCGTCGCATCACCACCCGGTCGGCCCCGACGGCGCTGATCAGGTGGGTGAGCGGCAGGTGCAGGCCGTCGGCGATCCGCGAGAGCACCACGACGGTCGGCGTCTTCTCTCCGCGCTCAATCGCCGACAGCATGCTGACGCTCACCCCGGCCTCGCGCGCGACGGCGCTGAGCGCGAGCCCCCGCTCCGTGCGGAGCGCGTGGAGGTGACGACCGAGTTCCCCGGGGTCGATCATTCCTCTATGGTAGTGATTGTGTGCTCTATAGAGGAAGCCTCTGTCCCCGACGCGGAGGAGGTCGCCCCGATCTTCGCGCACTACGCCACCACCAGTGTGGTCACGTTCGAGACCACCCCGCTGCCCGCCGAGTCGTGGGCGGAGCGGATCAGGTCGGTCCGCGCCGCAGGCCTGCCGTTCCTCGTGCTCGTGCGCGACGGTGAGGTTCGGGGGTTCGGCTACGCGGCGCCGTGGCGGCCGAAGCCCGCGTACCGGCACACCGTCGAGGTGACGATCTACCTCCACCCCGACGACACCGGCCGCGGCTACGGGCGACGCCTGCTGGCCGACCTTCTCGCCCGCTGCGCCGACGCCGGAGCCCGGCAGGCGATCGCAGTCATCGCCGACTCCGGCAGCCCGGCTTCCGAGCGGTTGCACCAGGCCGCGGGTTTCGCGGTGGTGGGGCGGCTGTCCCGGGTCGGCCACAAGCACGGCCGGTGGGTCGACACCATCCTCATGCAGCGCGAGCTGGCCGCCACCGGCTGAGCCCTCAGAGCGCCGCCGGATGGTGGCTGGTGTCGTTCACCAGGCGCACGCTCGCGCCGCCGTCCGGGTAGAAGTCCGCGATGGACAGCGCCGCCAGGTCCAGGTGCAGCCGGTACAGCACGCCGGGGCCGGCTTGCAGAGCATCGCGCAGCAGCATCTTGATCGGCGTCACGTGGCTGACCAGCACAACGGTCGCGCCGGGGTACTCACTCACCACGGCCGCTCGCTCCGCCTCCACACGCCTGCCGACCGCCGCGAAGCTCTCCCCGCCCGGCGGGGCGACCTCCTCCGAGCCCAGCCAGGCCGCGTGCAGCTCCGGGTCACGCGCCTTCGCCTCGGCGAAGGTCAGCCCCTCCCACGCGCCGAAGTCGGTCTCGATCAGGCCTTCCCGGACGGAGAGCGGGGCGCCGGTCGCCTCGGCGACGGCCTGCGCGGTCTCGCGGGCCCGCAGCAGCGGCGACGTCAGTACGGCCGCGATGCCGGGCATCCCCGCCAGCCGGGCGGCGGCGCCGACGGCCTGGGCGCGGCCCAGCGGCGTGAGCTCCGGGTCGCCGTGGCCGGAGTAGCGCCGCTCCACCGACAGCGGCGTCTGGCCGTGGCGCAGGAGCAGCAGCCGGGTCGGCGCGCCGACCTGCCCAGTCCAGCTCGCCGACGCGGGGGCGCCGGTCGTCACCGGGCCGCTTGCGCGTCCATCGCGCGGTTGGCCAGCGCGTCGGCGCGCGAGTTGCGCAGCCGCGGGATCCACTCGAACCGCACCGGCCCGATCTCCCGGACGAGCCGTCCCGCCTCCAGCGCCAGCGGCTGCATCGCCGGGTGCTTCACCTTCCAACGCCCCGACATCTGCTCTACGACGAGCTTGGAGTCCATCCGCACGTCCACCTCGGTGGCGCCCAGCTCGATCGCGGCCCGCAGCCCGGCGATGAGCCCTTGGTACTCGGCCACGTTGTTGGTGGTGACGCCGAGGCCCTCGGCGCGTTCGGCGAGCACCTCCTCGGTGGCCGGGTCGAGCACGACGGCGCCGTAACCCGCCGGCCCGGGGTTGCCCCGCGACCCACCGTCTGCCTCGACGACCACCTTCACAGACCCGACTCCTTCGTCCGCACGAGGATGACCCCGCACTCCTCGCAGTGCACCAGCTCGTCCGGCGCGGCCGCGCGCAGCTCCGCGATGGCCGTGCGGTCAAGCTCCAGCCGGCAGGCCTGGCAGCGCCGCTGCAGGAGCGGCGCCGCCCCGACCCCGCGCGACTCACGCCGCCGCTCGTACACGGTGAGGACGTCGGCGGGCACGGTCGCGACGACCTCCTCACGGGCCCGGCGGCGGCCCGCCTCGGCGGCGTCGATGTCGGCGATCGCGGTGTCGCGGCGCTCGGTGATCGCCGTGAGCTCCCGCTCGGCCGCGGCCAGCGCCCCCCGGGAGTGCTCGACGTCGACGCCGACGGCCTCCCGCTGCTCCATGATCTCGAGCTGCTCGTCCTCCAGCACGCTCTGCCGGCGGGCGAGGGTTTCCAGCTCGTGCTGGATGTCGGTGGCCTGCTTCGCGCCGATCCCGGCGCTGGCGAGCATCGTGTTGTCGCGCTCCGTGCGCGCCCGCACGCCCTCGACGTCGCGCTCGATGCGCCGGATGTCGCGGTCCAGGTCGCCCGCGGCCGTCTCCACCTCGACGAGCTTGTCCTTCCCGGCGCGCACGGCCGCCTCGGCCTCGGTGAGCGCGGCGTGCTCGGGCAGGGTGCGGCGGCGGTGGGCGAGCCGGGTCAGCTCGGCGTCAACCTCGGCCAGGTCGAGGAGCCGCCGCTGCACGGCTGGGTCGGCTTTCACTGGGTCATCCTTCTCAGGTCGGGCCTTGTCATGTGGCGAGCCTTCCGATGGTCGGTGCGACGCTCCACGGATCGGTGCGGCGGCCCGAAACGCGAACCTCGACGCTACCGCCCAGCGCCGCGCGCACAACGGCGGCCGCCTGCCCGCACCACGGCCACTCCGACGCCCAGTGCGCCACGTCTACGAGCGCAGGCGTCGGGCCGCCGACTGTGCCCGCAAGCAGGTGCTCGGCCGCGGGGTGGTGGCGCAGGTCCGCGGTGACGTACGCGTCGACCCCTGCCCCGATCGCCGCCCCCAGCGCGGAGTCACCCGCTCCCCCGCATACGGCGACCGTCGCGATCATTCGGTCGGGGTCACCCGCGGCCCGCACGCCCCACGTCGTCGGCGGGAGCGCCGCGGCCACCCGCTCGGCGAAAGCCGAGAGCGGTTCCGGTGCAGGCAGGCTCCCCACCCGGCCGAGGCCGGTGGTCGCGGGCAGGTCGGCGAGCTCCAGCACGTCGAACGCCGGTTCCTCGTACGGGTGCGCGGCCCGCAGCGCCGCCACCACGGCGGCCCGGCGCCCACGCGGGAGCACCATCTCCAGCCGCGTCTCGGCCACCCGCTCCAGCTTCCCGACCGTCCCGATCGTCGGGTTGGCGCCGGCCAGCGGCTTGAACTGCCCGGTGCCCGCGGTCGCGAACGAGCAGTGGCTGTAGTCGCCGATCGCCCCCGCTCCCGCCGCGGACAGGGCCTCGTGCACCTCCGTGATGGCGGGCCCGACCGGGATGAACGTGATGATCTTGTCGAGGGGTTCGGTGGTCGCGGGCACGAGCGGCCCGGTGACGTCGAGCCCGATCGCCTCGGCGAGCGCGTCGGAGACGCCGGGGTCAGCGGAGTCGGCGTTGGTGTGGGCCGTGTAGAGCGCGGTGCCGCCGCGGATCAGCCGGTGGAGCAGGGCGCCCTTCGGCGTGTCGGCCCCGACGCCGTGCACACCGCGCAGCAGCAGCGGGTGGTGCGTCACGAGCAGCTGCGCGGATCCGAGGGCCTCGTCGACGGTTTCGGGCACCGGGTCAACGGCGAAGAGCACCGACGACACCTGCTCGGCCGGGTCACCGCAGACCAGCCCCACCGCGTCCCAGTCGGCCGCGAGGGCAGGTGGGTAGGCGGCCTCCAGCGCGGCGATCACGTCCCCGAGGCTGGCCGTCATGCCGCCACCGCCGTGAGGGCGTCCGCGAGTGCCGCGACCAGCCTGGCCACCTGCAGCGCAGGCCGCACCGCCACCCGGACGTGGTCGGGCCCGAGCCCGGGGAAGGTGTCTCCCCTGCGGACCGCGATCCCGGCGTCCCGCAAGGCGGCCCGCACCGGGGCGCCGTGGCCGTCGGGCAGGCGAAGCAGCAGGTAGGGGGCCTGACCGGGCAGCACCGTGACGCCGGGGATGGCGGCGAGCCGTTCCGCCTGCTCGGCCCGGGCGAGCGCCAGCGCGTCGGCCGCAAGCCGCGACTCCTCGACGGCCGCCGGGGACGAGCAGGCGATGACGGCCTCCAGCGCGGGGGTGGAAACCGGCCACGGCGGGCGCGGCGCGGCGAGCCGGGCGAGCAGGTCCGGCGCGCCGAGGGCGTACCCGGCGCGCAGCCCGGCCAGCGCCCAGGTCTTGGTGAGGCTGCGGAACACCAGCAGCCCGGGCACGTCGGCGTCGCGGGCGAGCGTCTCCGGCTCGCCCGGTACCGCGTCGGCGAAGGCCTCGTCGACCACCAGGACGCGGCCCGGCGCGGCGAGCGCGCGGACGTCGGCGGCCGGGTGTAGTACGCCGGTGGGGTTGGTGGGGTTGCCGACGACCACGAGGTCGGCCGCCGCAGGCACCTCGTCTGGCCGCAGCCGGTGTCCGTCCGCCTCGCTGGTGAGGACCCGCACCACCGGGACGCCGGCGTCCCGCAGGGCAGCCTCGGGCTCGGTGAAGCCGGGATGCACGACGGCGGCGAGGCGCGGCTGCAGCGCCGGGAGCAGCGCGAACCCCTCGGCGCTCCCGGCGAGCACCAGCACCTCCTCGGGGCGTCGCCCGTGCCGTTCGGCAACGCCGTGGCGGGCACGGGCATCATGCGCGGCGGCCGGGTAGCGGCCGAGCCCATCGAGCGTGGCGACGAGCCGGTCCCGCAGCCAGGCGGGCGGCCCGCTCCCCTGCACGTTCACGGCGAAGTCCAGCAGGCCCGGCTCGGCATCGACGTCGCCGTGGTGGCGCAGCGAGTCCGCTTGATCCATGCGGAGAGCCTAGGACGTGGACAGAACGCGGACCCCGATCGCCACGACCCCGAGGGCCTCGCGTTCCGGCGGATAGATCCGCCGTAGGTTCGCGAGCTGCTCGTTCCGGCCTGTGGTGGGATCGAGCGCCGCGAACGACTCGTGGTCGACCAGCTCGGCGAAGGAGCGGTACCGGCGCACGGCTGTGACCTCGCTGTCCACCCGCAGCTCCGCGCAGCGGAACCGGATGGTGTCCCCGGCCGCGATCGCGTTCCGTTTCGCATCGGCCACGCGCACCTCCACCGTCTTGCGCCCGCTCGCGACGAGGTCGAAGTACCGCCGGAGGAACCGCATCTCGTGGACCGGCACGACCGCTCAGCCGGACGCGACGACCACGAGCAGCACGATGTGCACCACGACGCCGACCGTGAGCCCCGCGCACGCCACCACCAACCCGGCGATGGCCAGCCCGCGGTCGGAGACGAACCCGAGCTTCGCCAGTTCCAGGGCCTTCAGCGCGAGGACGACGCCGACGACGCCGCACGCGATCCCGGCGATCCCGAAGAGCGGCACCCACCCGAGCAGCAGCGCGATGAACCCGAAAGCGAACGCCGCCGGGCCGGTGTTCGTCACCGGCTTCCGCGGGTAGGGCCCGTAGACGGGCTGCGGCAGCTGGTAGGGCGGGTACTGCTGGTGGGGAGGCGGGTAGGCCGGGTGCTGGGGCGGATACGACTGGGCCGGGTAAGGCTGGGACGGGTAAGGCTGGGACGGATAGGGCTGCGTCGGGTACTGCGGAGGGGAGGCCGGACGGGTCGGCTCGTCGGGCTCGGTCATCTGGCTCCTCCAGGATCGGCGAGCGGCCCCGCAATCTCGGGTGATCACCGATCAGTGCCTCGCAGCCCCTGCCACGGCCGTTACCTGCAGCCGCCGGTACCCGGCGCGAATCGCGACCTCGCAAGGGGTCGGCCCCGCCGGGCGCGCGTTGGGAGGGGGGCATCGCGCGCCGGCGGCGCGGCCGACAGTATGCAAGACGCGATGATCAGGCTGAGCGTTACTCCAAATCGGACGATCCACGCAACGTGCCCCTGATCGCCCTGGCAGCGTCGGCGAGTTTCGCGGTCGAGCAAGGCCACGGGTCACGTGGTGTACCGCGCCCAGGGGTGGTGCACGCCCGGCAGCGACCGTTGCCGTCGGGCACGTGCGCGGCGGTGATGCGCTCGACGACATACGGCATGTCCGCGAGAGCCTGCGCGGCACCTGACCACTGGTCAGCCACGAGGCTCCTTTGACCCAGTTCGTCCCAGTGGATGCGCGCCGCTTCCAAGCGCTCGTCGAGGTGCTCGTCAGCTGGGTATGCGGTCAGGCCACAGAAGCACCACGGGGAGCCGTCAGCGGAGCGATAGAGCAGGTACCGGCCGTGTGGGCACAGTCGTAGCGGCTCGGCTAGAGGCACTCGACGATCGTCTCAAACGTCAACAAAGACAACAACGGAAGTATAGACAACAACATCAACAGAGAGTCACATCGGACTGCTTCGTCAACTACGGTCCGCTCATGGCCCTGCTGACGTCCGGACAGCTCGCGAAGGAGCTGGGCGTCACCCGTGCAGCCGTGAACAAATGGGCGCAGGAGGGCAAGATCACGCCCGAGGTGACGACTCCCGGCGGGCATCACCGGTGGGTGCTGGACGACGTGAAGCGGCAGCTGCGAGAGATGCAGCGGCGCGGCGGATGACCTCCGCGAGCAGGTGCCCTCGGTGCGGGCGTCCAGCCGTCGGTCAGACTGGTCCGGTGACCCCTGCCCACAAGAGGCTCACCGTCGTCTTCGTCTGCACCGGCAACATCTGCCGCTCCCCCATCGCGGAGAAGGTGTTCGTCCACGAGTTGGAGCACGCCGGCCTGGCCGATACCGTGCACGTCTCGAGCGCGGGCACCGGCGGCTGGCACATCGGTTCCCCCGCCGACGAACGCGCCGCCGCGCTGCTGCGGGCCGAGGGCTACCCGTTCGAGCACGCCGCCCGCCAGGTGGACGCCGAGCAGCTCGGTGCCGATCTCCTGGTGGCGCTCGACAACTCCCACCGCAGAGCGCTGAGGTCGATGGTCCCCGAGCCGGAGCGGGTGCGGCTGCTGCGCTCCTTCGACCCCGACTCCCCGCCCGGCGCCGAGGTGCCCGACCCCTACTACGGCAGCGACGACGGGTTCGCCGAGGTCCTGAAGATGATCCGGGCGGCAATACCGGGGATGCTCGAGTGGGTGCGTCAGAACCGGTGACGGTGCTCGGGCGTGTCGTCCGCACCAGCAGCGCGCTGGGCGGCGGCGCGGCCCGCGTCACGCTCGCGGACGGGCGCACGGTCGTCGTGAAGACCGGTGCGGAAGCCGCCCTCGCCGCGGAGGCGGCCGGGCTGCGCTGGCTGGGTGCGGCGGGCGGAACGCGCGTCCCGGCGGTGCTCGAACGGACCGCTGGGCGGCTCGTCACCGAGTTCGTACCGGGTGGCTCCCCCAGTACGGCCACAGCGGCGGAGCTGGGCCGCGGCCTGGCGCGGATGCACGCGGCGGGCGCGCCGGCGTTCGGCGCGCCGCCGCCCGACGGTCCCGCCGATGCCTTCATCGGCCGCGCCCCGATGCGCAACGCGACCGCCGCCGGCTGGCCCGAGTGGTACGCCGCGGACCGGCTGCTGCCCTACCTGCGCTCGGCTCGAGACGCCGGGAGCCTCACCGGCTCGGAGGCCGCCGCGATCGAGGCGGTCGCCGGGCGGATCGCGGATCTGGCCGGCCCGCCCGAGCCGCCCGCGCGGCTGCACGGCGACCTGTGGTCGGGCAACGTGCTCTGGTCGCCGGACGGCGCCGTGCTCATCGACCCGGCCGCGCACGGCGGGCACCGCGAGACCGACCTCGCGATGCTCTCGCTGTTCGGCTGCCCGCACCTCGGCGCCGTCCTCGACGCGTACACCGAGGCCGCGCCACTGGCGGACGGCTGGCGCGCCCGGGTCCCGTTGCATCAGCTGTTCCCGCTACTCGTGCACACGGTGCTGTTCGGCCGCGGGTACGCGGCGCAGGCCCTCGCCGCCGCGCGTGCCCTCTGATCCCGGCCGCAACTCGCACGCACTCACCCCGACTCGCGCGCACTCACACCCCGACTCGCGCGCACTCACACCCCGACTCGCGCGCTCTCAGGCCCCGACTCGCGGGGAAGGGCGGGGTCTTCCGCGAGTCGGGGGCTGAGTGCGCGCGAGTTGCTGTGGGTCAGCGCCAGTCGTCGAGCAGGCGGACGTCCTCGCGGTCGTAGCCGGGCTCGTTCGGGCGGTGCATCGTCACGCCGGGAGTCTCGGTGCGGAAGCCGACCGCGAGGAGCTGCCGGTAGGCCTCGTGGCGTGCGGTGTTCACCCCGAGCGTGAGCCGCGCGACACCGCGCTCCGCCGCGTAGCCGAGGCAGGCGTCGACCAGCGCGGCGAACGCGTCGGCGAGCCCGGGGCCCGGCCGGACCGCGGCGAACTTCACGTAGGCGATGCCGCCGCCGGCCTCCGTGCCCGGGCCGGCGTGGCACACGGCGAACCCGCGCGGGGCGTCCGGCTCACCGATCAGCACGACGTCACCGAGCCGCTGGTCCAGCACCGCCGCGATCTCGCCGCGCACGTCGAGACCCTCGTGGATCGTTCCGGTCACGTCCGCGCACGCGGCTACCAGCGCGGCCCGGTCGGCTGGGGCCGCGGCCGACATGCGCCACCCGAGGGCTGGTTCGGTGCCGGTGACCGAGCGGGACATGATCGCGGTGAGAAACCGCGGCCAGAACCCGAACCGCTGGTAGAGCCGGTGGTGCTGCGGGCTCTGGGCGAACGTGAAGAGACCCTGGTGGGCGGCGCCCCACCCGTCGAGGACGTCGACGGCCGCGGCCACCAGCCGCGCCCCCACGCCCGACCCCCACAGTTTCGGGACGACCGACAAGGGCCCGAAGTACGCGACGCTCCCCCACGACGCCATGAGGTTGGAACCCACGAGCTCCCCATCCGCGTACGCCGCAAGCGCCGTGGTGTGCGGGGCGAGGAGCCTGGTCGCGAGGAGCCGGGTGTCCGCCGGTAGGGCGACGCCGAGTACGGTGCCGAACGCCTCGCGGAAGACGCGGTCGGCCGCCGGGAGTTCGGACCCGTCGAGCCGCCGCACCTCGATCTCCATGCGCGGAGCATGCCCCGTGGCTGCTCCATACGGACGGCCGGGTTACCCCTTCCAGGGGTCGAGCCGCCCGGGCCGGGGTGACCAGTCAGGAGAGCTCCACCAGCTCCGCCAATGACTCACCCATCGCCTTGGCGAGCACATTGACGTCCGGCAGCGCGTCCCGGTCGGCGGTGAGCCCGTAGTGCACGCCCCCGTCGTATGAGGTGATCCCGACGGCGACCGCCTGCCCCCCGGCCAGCGGCACCACGGGGAACATGTCGAGCATCCGGCCGCCCATCGCGTAGAGCGGGCGCGGCGGCCCCGGCACGTTCGTGACGAGCACGTTGTAGAAGTTGCTCGAGTACTGGCTGGCCAGCCGCGCCCCGAGGCTGTGCACGAGCGGCGGCGCGAGGCCGACGAGCCCCACGAGGGCCCTCGCGCCGACCGCCTGCCCGCTGCGCTTGTGCACCTCCATCGCCTCGCGCACGGTTGCGAGCCGGACGATCGGGTCCTCCTCGGCGACGGGCAGGTCGACGAGGTAGGCGGAGATGGAGTTGCCGCTGCGCGTGCCGTTGCGTGCCCTGGCCCGCACACTCACCGGCACCATCGCCCGCACCGAGGTGTCGGTGGTCAGCGGCTCGCCGCAGCTGATGAGCCACTGCCTCAGTGCACCTGCGACGACCGCCAGGACCACGTCGTTGACGGTGCCGCCTTGCGTCTTGCGGACCGTCCGGTGGTCCGCGAGCGACGTGCGCAGCATCGCGTAGCGGCGCTGTTCGCCGGTGGCCGCGTTGAGCGGCTGCACCGGCCGCGTCATCGCCGCGCTGCGGCCGGCGGCGAGCACACCCTCGACCGTGCGGCTCACGGCCCCGGCGGCCTCGCGGATGTCGGCGAGCGCCCGCCCTGCCACGTCGAGCACCTCGCGCGGGCGGCACAGGGCGTGCGCCGCCGCCGACGCGGCGAGCTCCAGCCCGGACGGCTCCCTGGCCGGGTTCCACTCCTCGCCGGGTGTCTCCCGCGGCTCCGGGGCGAGGTCGAGCAGCACCGCGCCGATGTCCATCGACGCCAGCCCGTCGACCATCGCGTGGTGGGTCTTGGTGACCACCGCGAACCGGCCATCGGCCAGCCCTTCGACGATGTAGACCTCCCAGAGCGGGCGCGAGCGGTCGAGCTGCCGGGCCAGCAGCCTGCCCACCAGCTCCAGGAGCACCTCCTCGGTGCCGGGTGCCGGCAGCGCCGACCTGCGGACGTGGAAGGCCAGGTCGAAGTCCGGGTCGTCCACCCACACCGGCAGCCCGAGCCCCCCGGGCACCTCGCGGACCTTCTGCCGGTAGCGGGGCACCAGCGCAAGCCGGTGTCCGATGAGCTCCATGAAGGCGTCGGCGTCGAAGGGGGCGTCGGCGGGCGGTGCGAACGTCATGACCGCACCGACATGCATCGCGGCCGTCCGGTGCTCCGCGAACAGGAAGGAGGCATCGAGCGGCGAGAGACGGTCCGGCACAACCATCATTCTCTACCCGCGCCACCCCCGCAGCGGAAAGCCCGACGCGCCACGATCGGAGACCTTCACCCCTAGGACCTGGTGCAACTGGATGTTGTCGCGGTCGAACCCGAGCCGGCTCGCCGCCATGTAGAGCCGCCACACGCGCGCCCGCCCGACGCCGACCTCGGCGACGGCCTCAGTCCAGTGCTCCTCGAGGTTGGCGCACCACGCGGCGAGGGTGAGCGCGTAGTGCTCCCGGAGGTTCTCCTCGTGGCGGATCTCGAAGCCGGAGTCGTTCATCACGGAGATCAGGTGCCCGACCGGCTCGAGCTGCCCGTCCGGGAATACGTAGCGGGCGAAGAACGGGTCGAGCTCGCGGCGCCCCGGGGTGCGCGGCTGCGTGATGCAGTGGTTCAGCAGCCGCCCGCCCGGGCGCAGCCGCTCGGACAGGGACGCGAAGTAGTTCTGGAGCTGGTTCTTGCCGATGTGCTCGGTGAGCCCGATCGAGCTGATCGCGTCGAACTCCGACTCCGGCGCGTCGCGGTAGTCGAGGTGGCGCACCTCGGCGAGGTCGCCGAGGCCGCGGCGCTCGATCTCGGCCTGCGCCCACTCCGCCTGGTTGCGCGAGAGCGTCACCCCGAGCGCCTTCACCCCGTGCTCGGCCGCGGCGTGCATGACCATGCCGCCCCACCCGCACCCGACGTCGAGCAGCCGCATGCCGGGTTCAAGTCCGAGCTTCTGCGCCACCAGCTCGTGCTTGGCGGCCTGGGCTTCCTCCAGCGTGGCCGTGGCCGTCGGGTAGACGGCACACGTGTAGGCCATGGACGGGCCGAGGACCCACTCGTAGAACCGGTTGGAGACGTCGTAGTGGTGGGAGATCGCCTTCCGGTCTCGGGACTTGGAGTGCAGGCGGCCCGGCGGGCGGTACTCGAGGTCGGGGACGGGCTGCCGGTGGCGGAGCCAGACGGGCAGCAACCGGCGCGCCAGCCGGACCCGCTCGGGGCGGCTCAGGTCGTGCAGCGCCAGGTCGGCCATCGCGTGGAGCAGCTCGTAGACCTCGCCCTCGACCTCGATCTCGCCGGACACGTACGCCCTGGCGAGCCCCAGCGTGCCCGGCGCGGTGACGAGCCGGGCCAGCGCCCGCGGCGTGAGGACGCGCAGGGCTACCTCGGAGCTGTCCGGGCCCGCTTTGCTCCCGTCGTAGGCGACGACGCGGACCGGCACGTCTCGACCAAGAACGTCCGATATGAGCTGTGCGACATGCATCATGACCTCCCTGATCCGGTGACCTTGGTGAAGAGGTCGGGCAGCCGTCCGTGCGGGTCGTAACGCTCCTTGAGCGCACGGTAGGCAGGCCCGTTGTAGTGCTTCCAGAACTCACCCTCGTCGTAGTGAACCGTCGAGTACAGCGACTTGTGCCCGCCCAGGTCCGCCACCAGCTCCTCCACCCGGCGGTTGTTGGCGTCGGGGCCGCCCGGCTTCTCCGGGACCGTGCCCCAGAACCCGGCGTTGACGTACAGCTCGGCGGGTTCGAGCGGGTAGAGCGGCCAGCTCCGCTCGCCGCGCAGGCGCAGCGGGCAGAGCCAGATCGGGGCGAGCCCGATGTCGGTGTGGAAGGCGTCGAGGAACTCGGCAAGCCGCTCGACGGGGATCTCGACGTCCTGGATGACCGGCTCCTCCTGGGGGTTGCCGGTGAGGCGGCGGAGCCGGTTCGAGAACCCGTACCGCCGGTCGAGCGCGACGATCCGGCGGTAGACGTCCGAGCGCCGGTAGCGGCTCGGCCAGAACCTGCGCGTCAGCGGGTTCTGCACGCCGAGCGCGCGCGAGCACCAGAACCAGTCGGTGTCCCAGCGCCAGATGTAGTCGTGGACGGTCATGACGTCCTGCGTCCGCTCCCGGACGGACCGGTAGAAGATCTTCTGGCCGGTGTAGTCGCTGGGGCCGGGGCCGGGGTCGTCGGTGAACGTTCCCAGCGTCAGGTACTGCTCACCGGGCGCGAACACGACCCCGTCGACGAAGTCGGGGCCATCGGGGCCGCACACCTCGGTGATGACGGCCGCGAGCTGCGAGGTGGGCACCCGCCGGTGCTCCAGCCGCACGTAGGGGGCCACCGGCTGCAGCTCGATGCGCAGCCGCAGGGCGTAGCCCAGGCTGCCGTAGGAGTTCGGGAAGCCCGCGAACAGCTCGGCGTGCTCGCCGTCGGGGGTGGCCGTGACGACCTTTCCGTCGGGGGTGAGGACGTCCATCTCCAGCACCGACTCGTGCGGCAGGCCGTGGCGGAACGACGTGGACTCGATCCCGAGCCCGGTGACGGCCCCGCCGAGGGTGATCGTCTTGAGCTGCGGGACGACGAGCGGCATCAGACCGTGCGGGAGCGTCGCCGCGACGAGGTCCTCGTAGGTGGTCATCCCCTGGACGTCGGCGGTGCGGGCGCCCGCGTCCACGGAGATCACGCCGGTGAGCGCCGACGCGTCGATCCGCCCGGCATCGTCCCCGGGTGCGCTTCCGAACCGGAAGAGGTTGGACGTCGGCTTCGCGAGGCGGACGGGGGTGCCGGGGGGCACCGCGCGGTAGCGCGCCACCAGGTCCGTGACCGCTGCGGAATGCGCGGCCGGGGTCATGGTCATAGGCGGCGACGCTAGTCGGAGACCGGTGTACTGCCCAAGCATCAAGCGACAAACGTCCGTCACACGGCCCGGTCGGGGCATTCTGGTGTTACGCGGGGTTGCGGCCGGTTTCAGCCGTGGTCAGCGAGGAAGGCGTCGAGGGCGCACCAGGTGGTGGTGCGCGCGTCGCGACCCGTGAGCACGCCGAGGTGCCCGCCGGGGGCGGTGGCGAACCTCACCTCGGGGGCGCCGGTGAGCAGCCCCACCACCTTCTGGACGGCGGGCAGCGGCGCGATCACATCGCTGCGCCCGGCGACGACGAGCACCGGGCGGTCGACGGCCGACAGCGGGATGATCCGCCCGCCGAGCGCGAGCTTCCCGTCGGCGAGGTCGTTGCCCCGCAGCATCAGGTGGTAGATCTGTCCGAACACGCGTCCCGGGTAGCCGTGCATGTTGCCCATCAGGTGGTCGACGGCCTCGATCTGCGCGAGGGTGTCCCGGTTGTCCAGGCGCGAGAGCACCGTGAGCGGCTTGGTCACCAGCCGGTCCACGGCCGAGAGCTGGAACGCCGCGCTCACGACCGGTGCGGGGAAGCTCCCGATCGCCCGGTAGACCGAGGAGAGCGCGCGCCCGCCCGCCACGGCGGCGAGCGGGCGCAGCGGCGCCACGAAGGGCACCGCGGAGATGTCGACCGGGCTGCCGATCATGGTGAGGGTGCGCACCGGGAGCGGCTCGGCCGCGATGACGGCCCCGGCGACGGCGAGCGAGCAGAAGATCCCTGCGAGCGACCATCCGACGAGGTGGACGTCCGGCCCGGCGTCCTCGGCGGTGAGCCGGGTCGCCCACGGCACGACGTCGTCCACCCAGTGCTCCATGCCGAGCCTGCGGTCGGCGAACGACTTCGGCCCGTGGTCGACCAGGTAGACCGGGTGGCCCGTGGTCACGAGGTGCTCCACGAGCGAGCAGCCGCGGCGCAGGTCGTAGGCGAAGTCGGGGGCGCCGAGCGGCGGTACGAGCAGCACAGGCTCGCCCCCGGCAGGCGCGACCCCCTCCACCGGCCGATACCGGTAGAGCGTGCCGCACAAACCGTCGTCGATCAGGTCGCGTGGCATGCGGCGTAGGTCGGCGACGCCGCCGCGGACCATGTCCAGGAGGTTCACCGCGGCGGCGGACAAGTCCACGTCAGCGACCCTAGTGCGGCCCTCCCGGCCGATGTCGATCCGGCGGCGGACACGGACCGTAGTTACTCACCGGTATGTGAGGATGGCCGCATGGAGCGCGACATCTTCGACGCTGAGCACGACTCCTTCCGCGACCTCGCCCGCACGTTCATCGCGAAGGAGATCACGCCCTTCCACGGCCAGTGGGAGAAGGACGGTCAGGTCAGCCGGGACGTCTGGCGGGCGGCCGGGACGGCCGGGCTGCTCGGCACCGACGTGCCGGAGGAGTACGGGGGCGGCGGCGTCACCGACTTCCGCTACAACGCCGTGCTCACCGAGGAGCTCGCCCGCGCCGGTGCCAGCGGCGTCGGGTTCCCCCTGCAGAACGACGTGGTGGCGCCTTACCTGCTGCGCCTGGGCACCGACGAGCAGAAGTCCCGCTGGCTCCCCGGGTTCTGCTCGGGCGAGATCATCACCGCGATCGCGATGACCGAGCCCGGCACGGGCTCGGACCTGCAGGGCATCCAGACCTCCGCCCGCCGCGACGGGGACGACTGGGTGCTGGGCGGGAGCAAGACGTTCATCACCAATGGGGTCATGGCCGACCTGGTGATCGTCGTCGCCCGCACCGACCCCGACGCCGGAAGCCGCGGATTCAGCCTGCTCGTCGTCGAGCGCGGGATGCCCGGGTTCGAGCGCGGGCGGCGGCTGGAGAAGGTCGGGCTCAAGGCGCAGGACACCGCGGAGCTGTCGTTCACCGACGTGCGTGTGCCGGCGGCGAACGTGCTCGGCGAGCCGGGCACCGGGTTCGTCTCCCTCATGCAGAACCTCGCGCAGGAGCGGCTCTCGATCGCCGTCGGCTGTGCCGCGGGGGCGGCCGCTGCGCTCGACCTGACGCTCGCGTACACGAAGGAGCGCACGGCGTTCGGGCGTCCGGTGGCCGCGTTCCAGAACACCAGGTTCGAGCTCGCCGAGATCGACACTGAGGTGAGCGTGACCAGGGCGTTCGTCGACCGCTGCATCAGCGAGCACGTGGCGGGCCGGCTCTCGGTCACCGACGCCGCGAAGGCCAAGTGGTGGGCGAGCGACGTGCTCAAGCGGGTGGTGGACCGCTGCGTGCAGCTGCATGGCGGCTACGGCTACATGCTGGAGTACCCGATCGCGAAGGCCTTCGTCGACTCCCGCGTCCAGTCCATCTTCGGCGGCACCAACGAGATCATGAAGGAGATCATCGGTCGCACCCTCGTGGGCTGATCCGCGCGGGACACTAGGGCGTGTCCGGTGGATCTTGTTCGATGAGAGCCGTGATGCAGGTGGTTCCTGGCGGCGCCGCCGGATCGCCCTCATACCGGGCGTATCCGGGCGATCCGGCGGTGTCGACAGGGGCCGCCTGGGCGCGGCTATCGCGGACGAAGATCCGCCGGACACGCCCTAGTAGGCGACCGCTCAGATCACGAGGCTCGCGAGCCGCGCCCGTTCGGCGTCGACGTCGAAGTCCGGCTGGGGGAACTTCGGGTCCATCTCGGTCAGCGTCTCGTCCAGTAGCGCGGCCACCGCCCAGTTGCGGTACCACTTGCGGTCCGACGGCACCACGTACCAGGGCGCGGTGTCGGAGTCGCAGGCGCGCATCGCGTCGGCGTAGGCCTGCATGTACTCCCACCACTTCGCGCGGGCGTCCAGGTCGCCGGGGTTGTACTTCCAGCGTTTGGCCGGGTCGTCCAGCCGGGCGAGCAGCCGCTCCGCCTGCTCCTCGGGCGAGATGTGCAGCATGCACTTCAGCACGGTCACGCCCTTCTCGGTCAGCTCGGCCTCGAACGCGTTGATCTCGTCGTAGCGCCGCCGCCACACCTCCTCGGAAACCAGCGACTCGACCCGCGCGACGAGGACGTCTTCGTAGTGGGAGCGGTCGAAGATCCCGATGAAGCCGGGGCGGGGCACCTGGTTGCGAATGCGCCACAGGAAGTGGTGCGCGAGCTCTTCGGGGGTGGGCTTCTTGAAGGTTGCGATGTGCAGGCCCTGCGGGTTGACCAGGCCTCCGACGTGCCGGATCACGCCGCCCTTGCCGGACGTGTCCATGCCCTGCAGCACGAGCAGCACGGCGCGCCGCCCCCCGCCGGTGGCCTGGGCGTAGAGCGCCTCCTGGAGGTGGTCGAGCCGACTGCCGCGGTCGACCATGTCGTCGGCGGCCGCGGACTTGTCCTTCGGCCCGATCGGCCGGCCGCACGGGTCGATCGCCTTCAGGTCGGGCTCGGCGGGCACCCGGAACGTCTCGCGCACGGATTTCCCCATGCCGCGAGCCTAGGGCGGCGGGCCGGACCTGTCGTGAGGCGAGCGCGGCTCGTCAACCGGTCGGTTCGGAGCGCGGTCGGCGGCGATGGTCGCCAGGTCGAGCGCCAGCGTGAAGGGCTCCTCGATCCGCAGCACCGCGCCCTCGCCCGCGTGGGCGTACTCGTGGTACCGGCCGCCGATGATCATGTCGGCCACCGCGAACGGGACGTCGTGGTCGATCAGCAGCGAGTACGGGATGCGGCTGCGGGCGTAGAGCTGGGGCTTGAAGGTGCGGTCGACGGCCCCGTGGTCGGACCCGATGACCTCGACGACCATCAGCGCGGCCGCGGCGTCGAGCAGTTCCTCGGCCGGGCCGTCGCCTGCGCCGTCCGGTCCATCGGGTTTCGCCGACGTCACCACCAGGTCCGGCACGAGCACGCAGTCGGGCCCGAGGCGCAGGGGCACAGGGCCGATCACCCGGAGCCCCTTCGGCAGCGCCGCGTCGACGGCCGCGCGCACCCGCTGGATCACCCGGGCGCGGCGCTCCCCGGCCCCCGGCCCGACGAGCAGCGTGCCGTCGACGACCTCCACACGCCCGTCGTGGCGCAGCGCGAGGTAGGCGTCCTCGGCCCAGGGGCCGTCGTGACTCAACACGGCGCGGTCCACTGCTGCCGCCTCTCGTTCCGGGGTGCTCGCAGGCGACATGGTGACACGCCTGCATGCGAGCCCCTCAGGACGACCGGTGATGGCTTCCCACCGGCACCACCAAGGGGAGATCCAGGCGCGCCGGCGCTGCCCGCCCGACAGCTCGTCGACCGGCCGCTCGGCGAGGTCGGCGATGCCGGTCCACTCCAGCGCCCGCGCCACGGCCTCCTCGTCGTCGGCCGACCACTGCCGGTACCAGGCCTGGTGCGGGTGCCGTCCCCGCCGACGGGGCGGGGCGCCGGGCGCCTTTGCGCCGTGTCGCGCGGCCGACCGCGGCCGCCCGTGTTGGGATGGCGCGGTGCACGCGCTCCTGCCCCCGCCCGGCCCGCCTGCGGCGGAGTTGGACGACTCCATGCTCGCCGAGTTCTACGCCTACCCCGACGACCTCGCGGCGCCCTACGTTCGCGTCAACTTCGTGACGAGCGCCGACGGGGCCGCGAGCGTCGACGGCCGGTCGGCCGGGCTCGGGTCCGCGGCGGACCGCCGGGTGTTCCTCCTGCTGCGCGAACTGGCCGACGTCGTGCTGGCCGGCGCCGGGACCGTCCGCACCGAGGACTACCGGGGGGCACGCAAGGTCACCCGCGGTCGGGACACCCCGCCCCCGATCGCCGTCGTCACCGGCTCGGCCGACCTCGACCCCACCAGCAGGCTGTTCACCGACACGACGACCCCGCCGATCGTCCTCACCCTCGACTCGGCCCCGCAGGAGCGCCGCGACCGGCTCGCCGCCGCCGGCGCCGACGTCGTCGCGCTGGAGCGGCTCACCCCGGACCTGCTGCTGGCCGAGCTGGCCAGCCGCGGGCTGCACCGCGTGCTCTGCGAGGGCGGGCCGGTCCTCTTCGGCGACCTCGTGGCGGCCGACGCCGTCGACGAGCTGTGCCTCACGGTGGCCCCGCTGATCGCGGCGGGAACAGCGCCCCGCATCTGCGACGCCCGCCCCGGGACGCCCCCGCGTCCGCTGGAACTCGCCGGCGTCCTTCACGACGACGGGAACCTGCTGCTGCGCTACCGCCGCGCGGAAGCCGGTCCTACCCCTTTCGAGTGACTTCACGGGAGCATGGGACGGCAACGAACGTCCAACCCGCGGACACTCGAACCGCCACTCCGGATCGCGACGACGATCGATGACGACGGACGACCACGAAGGAGGGACCGTCGATGGCCGAGAGCACAGCAACACCGACGACCACCACGACCACCACGACCGCCGGCTCGCCTGCCCGGCTCGCCGACGACACCGCGCAGGGCAAGACGACGATCGCCGCCTCGGTGGTGCAGAAGATCGCCGGGATCGCCGCACGGGAGATCTCGGGGGTGCACTCGATGGGCGGCGGTGTGTCCCGCGCGTTCGGCGCGATCCGCGAGCGCATCCCCGGCGGCGGCACCGGCACCACCAATATCGCGGGCGTGCAGGTCGAAGTCGGTGAGAAGCAGGCGGCGATCGACCTGGACATCGTCGTCGAGTACGGCGCGTCGATCGTCGAGCTGGCGAGGGCCGTGCGCCGCAACGTCATCACCGCGGTGGAGCGGATGACCGGCCTCGAGGTGATCGAGGTCAACATCGCGGTCAACGACATCCACCTGCCCAACGCCGAGGGCGAGGAGGAGTTGCCGGTCATGCAGCCCCCGCGGGTCGAGTGACGGGAGAGAGGAACCAGCCGGGCCGAACGACGCAGGAGATCTCCGTGCCGACCGCGCCGCCCCGAACAGCGCCCCACGAGACGGCACCGCAGGAAACGGTGCCGCCCGGAACGGTGCCGCCCGGAACGGTGCCGCCCGGAACGGTGCCGCCCGGAACTGGGGCGCCCGCCACGGGGCCGAGCGCACCCCAGGCGGCCCCGGCCGACGACCCGGCCGCGCTCGCGGAGCGGGTCGCCGCCGCCGTGACGGCGCACCCGTCGGTGGCCCGGCTGCACGGTGGCCCCTTCGGGGTGATCGCCACGCACCTGCCCGGCCGCAGGCTCGTCGGCGTGCGGATCGGGGTCGGTGCCGAGCCCGTCGAGCTGGGTGTGGTGCTGCACGTGGACCGGCTGATCACGCAGGTCGTGCCCGTGCTGCGGCGTCAGGTCTCCCGCCTGTGCGGGGGCGCGGCCGTGGACATCACGGTCGCCGATCTCGAGCTCCCCGCCGAGCTCGCGGCCCTGCTGGAGCGGGCGCCGTGACCCGGGAGGAGCCGTGACCCCGGAGGAGCGGTCGGAGTTCCGTGCGTTCGTCCGCAAGCACCACCCGGACCGCGGCGGCGACCCGGAGGTGTTCGCGGCCGGGCTGGCCCGGTTCGGCATCGCGGACGCCGCAGTCCCACCTGCCGACACCCCTCGCCCCACGGATCCCGTGGATGTGGGCACGTTGCCGTTCCCGGTCCGGGTCGGCGTGGCCCTCATCCGCACCTGGCACCGCACCCGTTCCCGGCGGGTCGACCCGCCCGCGGACCATTCGTGAAGGAGAATCGGATGAACGCCACCCAGACCGGCCTGCTGGCGGGTCTCATCCTCGGCGTCGCCGGGGCGTTCGGCGGCTTCGGCGCGTTCCTCATCGTGCTCGTCCTCGGCGCGATCGGGCTCGTCGTCGGCCGGGTGCTCGACGGCCAGCTCGACATCAACGCCGTGCTCGGCAGGGGCCGGGACCGGTGAAGGGCCCACTGCGCGCCGCCGAGGACAGGGGCGTGCTGGACATCCACCCCTCGGTCCTCCGCAAGATCGTCGAGCACGCGGCGGACGAGGTGCCCGGCACGCTCCGCCACGAACGCCGCCTCGCAGGCATCGACGTGGGCGAGGCCGGGGCAAGCGCCCGCATCACCCTCGGCGCGGCGGACGCGGCCGCGCTCGACGTGCGGCTCGAGATCACCCTGCAGTACCCGGCGCCCGTCCGAAGCGTCGTCGAAGCGGTGCGGGAGCACGTGGGCGAGGAGCTCGTCCGCATCGCGGGGCACCGCGTGCGCACCCTGACCGTCACCGTGGCCGGCCTCCGCCCGGCCCGGCCCGCCGCCGTGGCCCGGCTCCACTAGCCGCGGCTCCCGTCCGACCGTCCGAGGAGGACCGACCGTGCGTGTGCTGCTCCGGGTGCTTGCCCCGCTGCTCGGCATCGCCCTCGCCGCCCTCGGCGTGCTCGTGGTGCTGGAGGTCGTCGCCGCTTGGGTGCAGCCCGGCCGGGCGCGCGGGCTCCTCGTGCCGTGGCCCGACTGGCGCCGCACCCTCGAGACGGTGACGTGGGCGCAGCCCCCCGTGGCCGGGATCGCGATCGGCGTCGCGGTGGCGGGACTGTTGCTCATGCTGGTCGGGCTGCTGGCCCGGCGCCCGGAGATCCCACTCACCGGGCCTGCGCCGGGGATCACGGTCACCACCTCACCGCGGGTGCTCGCCCGGTTCGTCGGGCGCCGGGTGCGCGGCACAGACGACATCGCCGGGGCGTCGGTCACCGCCTCGCGCCGCAGGGTCACGGTGACCGCACAGGCCTGGAACGACGCCGGCCCCGAGCTGCGCGACACGGTGCGGGCCCGCGTCGACGAGCTGCTCGACGACCTGCCGCTGCGCACCAAGCCCCGCGTGATCGTGACCGTTCAGGAGCGGAGGGGCCCGCGGTGACCACACCCACCACACCCACCACACCCACCACCGACGGCACCGGCAGGGAGGCCGGGTCGAAGGCGCTGGGCCGGCAGGCCAGAGCCGCGTTGGCTCGCTCCACGGCCGGCGACCGCTGGCTCGCGATTCTGCTCGGGCTCGTGCTGTTCGCCGCAGGCGCGCTCGTCGCGCTCCTGTCGTACGGCGTGTTCGGCACCGGGCGCGCCTCCCGCCCGCTGCTCGACCCCATGATTGTGGACGCGCTGCGGGCCGCCCCCGACCTCTTCAGGGGGATCGCGGTCGCGGTCGGGGTACTGCTCGTCATCGTCGGGCTGGCCTGGGCGGCGCATTCGGTGCGCCCGGAGGCGCGTCCGGACCTGGTGCTCCGGAGCGACCCGGACACCGCGATCGTCGTGAGCTCGAACGCCGCCGCGGAAGCCCTGAGCGGCCAGGCCACCGCGATCCCCGGGGTGCTGCGGGCCCGGGCCCGCATGGTCGGTGCCGACGACGCACCTGCCGTGCGCGTCACACTCTGGCTCGCAGACGACGCCGACGTCCGCGAGGTGCTCGCTCGTCTCGACGACGAGGTGCTCGCAACCGCACGCACGTCGCTCGGGATCGGCAGGCTGCCCGTGGCCGTGCGGCTGGAACTGGACCACTCCCCTACCGCACCCCGGGTTTCCTGACCTGTTCACTCCTTCCACACCGGCCGTGCGACAGGCTGGGAAGCGACCGGCCGCGAGTGCCGGTCGACAGGACGGGAGGGCACGTGGCACGAGCACCGCGGCACGCGGTCGTCGCCGCCCTGCTCTGCATGGCCGCCCTGCTCGGGGGCTGCACCGTCGGCCCGTCCGCGCGCCCGCCGGTGGCCGTGCGCGGCGAGAGCGTGCCTGCGCGCCCGACGCAGCAGCCGCTTCCCGAGCCGGCACCCGAGCTCCCGGCGCCGCAGAGCCAGCGGGCGACGATCCCGTTCTTCGAGTGCACCGAGGACACGCTCGTCACGCTGCCGACGCCGATCCCGCCCGACCGCACGATCCAGGTGCAGTGCGGGGAGCTCACGGTGCCGGCCGACCCCGACCAGCCGGGTCAGGGCGTCGTCACGCTCGGGGTGCTGCGGGTGAGCGCGGCGGGCGCGCCTGCGGACCGGCCGCCGCTGCTCGTGCTCGGCGACACCACCCGCGACCCGGCCGCCCGGCAGGCCGCGATACTGGCCGGGCAGGTGTCGCCCGCCCTGCTGGAGCACTACACGCTGATCGGGCTGGACCGCCGGGGCGCGGGCAGCGACATCCTCGACTGCGCCCCCGACGACGCACGAGCGGCGATCGTCGACGCCGACCCGGCGTCGGCGAGCGAGAGCGCCATGGGCGTGCTACTGGAGCAGGCCCGCGCGATCGTGCAGGAGTGCAATCTCACGCTCGACGGCGGGCTCGGCATCTACCGGACGGCCGCCACGGCGGCTGACGTCGACCTGCTGCGCGCGGCGCTCGGGGTGGATCGGCTCTCCGCGGTCGGGGTGGGCGACGGCGCGGCAGCGCTCGCGCAGTGGGCCCGCAGCGCGCCGCGGTCGGTCGGCAGGCTCGTGCTCGACGGCCCACCGAACCCGACCCTCGACGAGCCCGACCTCTCCGACTCCCGCGCGGCCGCCGCGGAGGCCACCTTCGGCGCGTTCAGCGTGGCCTGCACGGCCCAGCCGACCTGTCCACTGGGCGCCGACCCGCGCGCCGCCGTCACCGCGCTGGTCGCACAGCTGCGCGGCCGCCCGCTGGTGGGTGAGGACGGCACGCGGCTCACCGCGGGGGCGGCCCTGACGACGCTGCTCACGGGGCTCGGCGAGCCGCGCACCTGGCCGGCGCTCGCCTCGGCCCTCGCGGCGGCCGAGGCGGGTGACCCCGCACCGATGCTCACGCTGCTCGCCCCGGTCGTGGGCCCGCGGGGCCGCTACGACGGCATGCTCGCCACGAGCTGCAACGACACCCGGCGGCGGCTCGCCCCCGGTGAGATCGGCGCCCTCGCCCAGCGCTGGCGCACCTCGTACCCGATGTTCGGCGGCGTGTTCGCCGCGCGCCTGCTGGCCTGCGCCCCGTGGCCGACGGGCGGGCCGCCCCCGCCGTCGGGACAGGCTGATGGAGCGCCGCCGATCCTGGTGATCGGCACCGCGGCGGACCCGCGCGGTCCCCTCGACGGATCCCGCCGCACCGCCGATAGCCTCGCCACGGCGCGCTTCCTCAGCTGGCAGGGCGCAGGCACCGGCGCCTACCCGCGCACATCCTGTGTCAGCACCGTGGTGGAAGCGATGCTGATCGACGGGATGGTGCCCGAGTCGGGCACTCTCTGCCCGCCCTGACCGCCCACCCCGCACGTCAGCAGTAGTGCCGCTGGGCGAGTGACACGACCTTGGCCGCCTGGGCCCTCGTGAGGTCCGGCAGGACCGCGGGGAGCGTGCGGACCAGGGAGGTCTCGTCCGCGCCCTGGCCGAGCTGCTGGCAGATCGCCGCCGCGGCCTCGGTCTCGGCCTGCCCGCTGCGGCTGGTCGGGATGTCCGCGTCGCGCAGGGCGGTGAGGTAGGCGACGGCCTGCTCGCTGCGCGGGTCGACCGCAGCCGGTTGGGCCGGCTCAGCGGGCGAGACCGGGACGGCTGTGGTGGTCTCGGCGCTGCCGACGACGGCGGCGGGCGTGGGATCCTGCGCGGGAGCCGACCCGCCGGTGAGTGCCGCGACCAGCGCGACCACCGCCAGCGCGACCACCACGGCCACCGCCGCGAGCGCGGGCCGCGCTGGAAGGCGGGCGGCCCAGCCGACCGGCTCCCGGTCGTCGTCCTGGTCGCCGTCGTCGTCGAGGTGGTCCCGGCGGTCCTCGGGACTCTCGTCGTCCCCGGCATCCACCGGGCGGCGCACCCTCGTGGCGGCCGTGGCTTCGGCCGCGCCCGGCGACTGCTCACCCCCGGCGGGCTCGCGCAGCGCGTGCAGGCCGGTGAGCACCTCGGTGGAGTCGGCGTCGATCACCCCGGAGGCCTCGGCCGCGCGGCGGCGGGCGGCGCGCCCCCCGGCGACGGGCAGGCCGACCACGGTGGCGGCCTCGTCGGGAAGCCAGCCGCGCGGCGGGCCCTGCGGCCCGGGCGGGCCGGGCGGCCGGCGCCACGGGCCCGTGTGGCCGGTCGGGCCGGTGTGGCCGGGACCGGGTCCCTGGTGGCTCTGCTGGCCGTTCGGACCGTGCAGGCCGTTCGGACCGTGCAGGCCGTTCGGACCGTGCAGGCCGTTCGGACTGTGCTGGCCGTGCTGGCCGGTGCCATCGACCTCGGGCCAGGCCGCTCGGCGCGGGCCGGACGGCCATGGCCCCTGCGGCGGGCCTTGCCAGGGTGGCCCGGGATGTACCTGGCGGGCGTTGTACTGCGGGCCGATCTGCACCCGCGCGGTCTGCGCCGGACCCGGGCCGCCCGGCGAGCGTCCCTGACCCGACGGGGGCACCCGTCCGCCCGCGGCCGCCACGGCCCGCCGCTCCGCGTCCAGCGCGGCAGCGGCGTCCTCCGCGGCGCGAGCGGCGGCGTCGGCG
>NZ_BAAAJG010000014.1:0-134101 GCF_039526725.1 Pseudonocardia aurantiaca | reverse complement strand
GAGCAGGCACTTTCGCGCATCCAGGAGCCGCGTGTCGCGCACAAGATCAACTGGTGTGAAAGCCCGAGGCTAGTCAGCCGCTGCCCGCGCCGGTTGCTCGACGAGGTCCTGCAAACGGCGGGCGGCATCCATGTGGTCGCTGGTCCACCCCAGCCGCACCGTCTGCGCCTTGACGGAGGCGTCCGGCGCGGACGCCGACTCAAGATCCTGGCTCAGGGCCTCGACCAGCCGGATCGCGGACGGGCCATCCTGGGGAAATGCACGTGGCACCGTGCCTGCTCCGGTCATCGCCTGCGCCATCGCGGCGAACCAGTTGGTCACCCGCTCTGTGGTGACGATCAGCTCGAGCTGGGCCCGCGGGGTGTCGATGCGGGCCGATCCGGCGCCGGCCCAGAGATCGGAGACCGCCTCGGCGGTCAGCCGTAGTCCGGCCACCCCGGTCAGCAGGGACGCGACCTGAGCGAGGCTCAATCGCTTGTTGCCGCGCTCGGTCAGGTACTCCCGGAACGCGTCGTCGAGACGGTGGGCCGCAGCCGCCGCCCGCAACCTGGCCGTCCCCACCTCCTCCGCTGATCCGTCGACCGCGGCGCCGCTCTCGGCGGCGGTGCGCAGGTACGCCGCACAGTCCGCATACGCTTCGGCCAGGGCCCGCCGCAGAGCCCCCGCCGCCCCCCGCGGCCAGAACAGCGCGCCGACGACCAGGCTCACCGCGCAGCCGATGGCGACGTCCTCGATCCGCACCAGCCCGACCTGCCACCCCGCCGGGCCGATGATGTTGAACAGGATCACCAGGGCAACGGTGAACCCCGCCTGACCCGCGGTGAACGAGACCGCCGGCGCGATGCCGGCGACCATGATCGCGACCGGGAGCAGCACCCACAGCAGCACGGGGTTCGTGCCGAGCACGAGTACCAGCGCGCCGCCGACGACGAACCCGATCGTCGTCCCGACCAACCCCCGGACGACGCTCTGCCCGGTGCTCAGGGCGTTGGAACGCAGCACCGACAGCGCGCCGAGCACGATCCAGAACGAGTGCTCGGCTCCGCTCAGATCAGCCACCAGGACGGCGCCGCCGAGCGCGATCCCGCCGCGGAGGCTGTTGCGCAGCCACACCGAGTGCGGCTCGATGTGCGCGAGCGCCCGCTCCTGTGCCGAGGCGATCGGCCCGGCCAGCCCGCGCGGCTGCCTGCCGAGCAACTTCTGCCACCAGGCTCGCTGCTCCGCGGCCGTGGCGCTCGCGACGTTGTCGGCGATGGCCATGACGGCGAAGGAGAGCTCCTGCGCACGGAAGCTCGGGGTCATCGAGCTGACAAGGTCCTCGGCGGTGCGCCCGTCGCCCGGCAGCTCCACGTCGGCGATGGCCATGGCCTCCATCTCCCGGCGGGCGCGCGCGAAGTCGTCGAGATGGTCCTGCAAGCTGTCCTGCGGCGGCTCCCGGAGCGAGAGCGCTTTGCCTGCGTGGTCGAGCAGGACCGCGGCCGCCGTCTTCACCTTCCGGACCGTCGGGTCCGCTCGCGGCCGGTGCCGGGTCGCCGCCGAGTTGTCCAGGATCACGCTCAGCCAGACGACCTCGTCGACCAGCCGGACAATGGCGCGCGTCGCCATGGTCAGCCCGGAGGGCTGGTACGGCGTTGCCAGGAAGGTGGCGCGCAGCTCGGCGACGGCGGCGTTCGCGCGGGCGACCGGCTCGTCGACGTCCCCCGTGTCCTCGCCGTGCCAGTCCGCTGCCTCGGCGGTCAGGCGCGCGGACAGCCGGCGGCAGGCCTCCGCGGCGGCGTCGCGCAGCGGCTCGGAGCGGGGCGCCGGCCACAGCAGGGTGACGGCGGGCAGCGAGACGACGCCGGCCAGCAGCCAGCCCAGCAGCCGATCCGGGATCGCGTCCGGCCCGGCCGGCGTGGCGACCGGCAGGATGAAGCTCAGCAGGATCGACGTACTGGCCGCGGCCAGCGCCGAGCTCACCACGCCGGCGAAAAGCACGAGGAACCCGACGACGAACATGGCGACGGTCGCGACCCAGGGGTTGCGCGAGACCAGCGTGGCGATGGCGATGAGCACGCAGCCGATCGCGACCAGCGACGCCTGCGCGGCCAGCCTCTCGGTCAGCGTGCCCCCGAAGTCCGCGAGCAGCAGCATCGCGAAGGATCCGAAGGCGGCGAAGGTCGCCACGACCGGGTTCCCGACGACCTGCGTCGCGAGCGCGAACACGGCCGGCATGACGATCGCTGTCCGTGCCGCGCGTCGTGTCGCGCGCAGGTTGCCGTCGCGAGTGAGCAGCCAGTCGCGAACCCTGCGCACCTCTCACCGCCCGAGCCGGAGGAGACCATCCTCGGGAGCCCCAGTCGGCACGGTCAAGCGGCCGCTCACGAGCCTCCATCAACCCGGAGTGCGTCGAAATACCTGACGCCACCGGCTCGCCGGCCAGGATACGGTCGGGGGGACCGCGTTGCTGGGTTGCGGTGTCTACTGACTGGCCTTCCGATAGCGGCGGGCGAGGGTGCGACAGGCGTCTTTCAGCTCGTCGGGTTCGATGACGGTGATGTCGGCGTCGAAGGTGGCGAGTAGGCCGGCGATCCCGGCCCAGGACCATGCGCCCAGCGTGATGCGGGTCTGTCCAGGGGTGACGTACTCGATGACGGATCCGCCGGGTGCCCATCGGGCCACGACGTCGGCGGGTAGTTCCATCAGGACGCTGCCCAGGCACGGCCATTGGGCGGGGGTATCTCCTCGGTCGTAGCTCCTCATGACATAGCGCGCCACGTTGGGTTCGGGGAGTTCCCGGCGTTGGAAGGGGGTCCCGGTGGGCGCGTGGGCGTGGATGCGGTCGACGCGGTAGATGGCCCACGCCGCAGCGGCCGGGGTGTAGGCGACCAGGTACCAGCGACCCGCCCACATGACCAGGTGGTGAGGTTCGACCCGTAGCGGGGGCGCGAAGTCCGGGTCGTTCGGGTGGGGACGGCGGCCGTCAGGGGTGAGGTAGTCGAACCGCATCAGATGGCTGTTGCGAACGGCGGAGCCGACGGCCATGAGGGTGTCCGAGCTGATGGGTGGCGCCGCGAATTCCCAGGAATTGCGGATGGCAGTCAGGCGCATCGCATCGACCTCGGCGCGAAGGCGAGCCGGCATGACCTGTTTGATGCTGGTCAGGGCGCGGGCGACAGCATCGTCGATGCCGGACACGCTGGTCGGCGCGGTCTGCAGGGCAACAGCGATGGCAATGGCCTGCTCGTCGTCCAGCAGGAGCGGGGGGAGCTTGCTGCCGGTGCCGAGCCGGTAGCCCCCTTTGGGGCCCTTGATGGCCTGGACGGGGTAGCCGAGCTCGCGCAAGCTCTCCACGTCACGGCGCAGGGTCCGGGAGCTGACCCCCAGCCGGCCGCAGAGGTCATGACCGGACCAGTTCGGGCGGGCGCCGAGCAGGGACAGCAGGCTGAGCAGGCGCGACGACGTGGTGGCCATGCACTCATCGTCCGGCAGGTAGCGGCCATTCGGTGTCCGCTACCGCTGTCACGGTGTGGCGCATGACCTCACACGCTGCTTCCCACACGGCCTTTCACCGGGGTCGCCCGCCAGGTCCGCTGGTCGGCAAGGCCGCCGGGATCGCCCTGCTCGTAGTGCTGTTTGCATCATTCATGGACCTGCTGGACGCCACGATCCTCACGGTCGCTGCACCGGCGATCGCGGCGGAACTCCACGCCAGCCAGGCCCAACTGCAATGGATGCTGGCCGGGTATGTCCTCGCGCTGGGTTCGGGCCTGATCACCGGCGGGAGGATCGGCGACGACTACGGCCGTCGCCGGGTGTTCCTGGTCAGCCTGGCTGCCTTTGCCGTCGCCTCCGCGGCATGTGCCCTGGCGACGGGACCCGCGATGCTGATCGGCACTCGCGTCCTACAGGGCCTCGCCGGTGGCCTGATGGTCCCGCAGGTGTTCGGCATCATCCGTTCCTCGTTCGACCCCGCGGGGATGGCCAAGGCGTTCGGCGCCTACGGGGCCGTCCAGGGCCTCGCCGCGGTGACCGGGCCCCTCTTGGGCGGGTTCCTGGTCGACGCCGACGTGTTCGGCCTGGGTTGGCGGAGCATCTTCTGGGTGAATGTCCCGATCGCGGCCGTTGCCCTCGTGCTCGGGTCCCGCGTCCTGCCGGAGTCCACCAGCCGGCACCGGTCCGCCCTCGATGTGGCAGGCGCGGTGTTGTCGACGCTGGCCGTGCTGCTGGTGCTGCTGCCCCTGGTCCAGGGTCGCGACTGGGGATGGCCGTGGTGGGGTTTCGCGCTGATGGCGGCAGGTGTGCTGCTGCTGGTCGGGTTCGTAGTCCATGAGCGTTCGGTTGCACGTCGCGGCGGACAACCCGTTCTTGACCCGGCGCTGCTACGGGTCCGCAGCTTCAGTGCCGGACTGCTGGCCTCGGTGTTCTTTTTCGGCGCCATCGGCGCGTTCTTCCTGACCCTGTCGATCTACCTGCAAGCCGGTACCGGACGCACCGCCTGGCAGACCGGTCTGGTGATGCTTCCCTACGCGATCGGGTCCATCGTCACCTCCGGCCTCGGCGTCGCACTGGCCGCCAAAGCGGGCCGGGCGCTGCTGATCAGCGGATCCTTGACCCTGGCCGCGTCGCAGGCACTGCTGTGGTTCCTCGTCAGCGATGGCCGGAACCCGGGGTACTGGATGCTCGCCCTGGCCCTGTTCATCGGCGGCCTCGGGCTGGGCCTGGCCGCACCCATCCTCGTCAACGTCGTCCTTGCCGGCATACCGGGCAAGGACGCGGGCGCGGCCGGCGGTGTGCTCTCGACGGTCAACCAGATCGGCGGCGCCGCCGGCATCGCCGTCCTGGGGACCATCTTCTTCGCCGCCCTGGACAGCCCTACCGGTGGTGCATCGCCGCTGCATGTGTTCGGCAATGCCTTCGTGGCTGTGATCCCTCTCGAGATCGTGCTCTATCTGCTGGCTGCCGCACTCATGCTGCTGCTTCCGCGATCTGGGGCCGCCCCGGGCGCCGGCGCGTGATGCCACGCTGCGCGGCGCGGGTTGGTCAGATCTGGGCGAAGCCGAGGTCGACCTGCAGGTCGATCCCGTTGATGGCGGCGGCATCCTTGGAGGCGAGGAACGCGACGGCGGCGGCAACCTCCTCCACCCGGACGTTCCGGCCGCCCGGCATCTGCTTCGCGAGGTAGGCGAAGAACTCGTTGACGTCGTTGGCCCCCGCCAGACCGGCAAGACCCGGCGTCTCGGTGCTGCCCGGGCTGACGGCGTTGACACGGATCTTGCGTGGGGCGAGCTCCTGGACCCAGCTCCGTACCAGATTGCGCCCCGCGGCCTTCGTCGCGGCGTAGACGGCGCGTCCGGGCCCGCCTTTGACCGCGTCGACGGACGTGGTGACGATGATCGATCCCCCGTCGGGGATGAGCGGAAGAGCCTTCTGAACCGTGAAGATCAGGCCCTTGATGTTGACGTCGAGATGGCGGTCGACAAGTTCTTCCGACAGTCCGCCGATCACGCCGGTCTCGGCGATCGACGCGTTGGCGAACAACGTGTCGACCCGCCCTTTCTCGTCGGCAACCCGCCCGAAGAGCCGATCGAGGTCGTCGAGGCTGGACACGTCGGTAGCAACCCCGATGGTGCCGCCACCGAGTTCGCTGACCGCCTTGTCGAGCTCCGCCTGCCGACGCGCCGCGATGACGACGGAAGCACCCTCCGCTATGAAGCGGGCCGCGGTCGCGAGCCCGATACCGGTGGAGCCACCGGTAATGACAGCGACCTGACCATCGAGCGATCCGGACATTTTCTCCCCTTCCAGCGAGGGATGGGCCCCGCGTTCTGCAACCGAACAATGGGTATCGGCGCAGTTTTCACGTCGGCCCGACTTCCGCACCTCACCCGAACGACGTGAACTGAAGAGGAAACGGTCCAAAGGTGCCAGCGGAACTCTAGAGATCGGCGAGCGCCGTCAGGGGGTTCTCGATGGCGTCGGCGACGAAGCGGAGGAATCCGCCTGCGGTGCCGCCGCCGCAGACGCGGTGGTCGAAGACCAGCGAGAGTTGGGTGATCTGCCGCGGGACGACCTCGCCGTCGACCACCCAGGGCCGTGGGTGCACGCGGCCGAGGCCGAGGATCGCGACCTCGGGATGGTTGATGATCGCGACGCTGCCGTCGACGCCGAGCACGCCGTAGTTGTTCAGGGTGAACGAGCTGCCGGTCAGCTCGGCGGCCGAGGCCTGGGCGTTGCGGGCTGCCTCGGCGAGCCGGCGGATCTCGCTGCTGAGGTCGCGGATGCTGCGCCGGTGCGCGTCGCGGACGGTCGTGACCACGAGGCCGCGTTCGGTCTGCGTGGCGATGCCGAGGTGGACCCCGTCCAGGTGCTTGATCTCCTCCCGTTCCACGTCGACGCACGCGTTGAGCTCGGGAAAGCGGGCCAGGCCGGCGACGACGAACCACGCCGAAGCACTGGCGAGGGACCGCTCGTCGGAGCCGCGACGGACATGGGCAACGTGTCGCACCGCGTCCCGGCCCGATGCTCGGGCTGGACTGCCTGCCCGCTGTCAACCACGAATTCGCCGCTGCCTGTATCACGCCTGCAGCCGACCGCGCCGTCCTCGACGGAGGTATCGCTCTCGCCTGGACCGCAGCCGACGTCGGCAACCTCCACGCCCGGTCCTCCGGCTGACCGCCGCAGTCGCGGTCGGCACCACAAACGGGGCCTCAGTACCACTGCGCGAAGTCGGCCTTGCGAATCATGCAATGCACGCCCTTCGTCGCGTCCACCACCTGCGAGACCTCGAAGTCGCCTGCCGCCGACAGGTACGCCATCGCGGTCGACCGGTCGAAGCCGAACCGCTCGACCAGGAACGTGATTGCGTGGCGCACGCACTTCTTCATCGCCTCGCTCAGGTCCTCGTCCATGCCGGTCGGGATCCAGTACCCCGGCGTCTCCAGCAGTGGATTGCGCAAGCTGCCCATCGCCGTGCTCGCCTCCGCGCCGGTGAGCACCGTGAGCCGGAGAGTGGCGCGCAGGGATGCCTCGAGCGCCGTCAGTGCGACTTCGCCGTTGCCCTGCGCGTAGTGCGGGTCGCCGGTGTAGAAGAGGGCGCCGGGCACCGTGACCGGCAGGTAGAGCGAGCTGCCGACCTGCGCCCACTTCACGTCGATGTTGCCGCCGAAGTCGCCGGGCGGCACCGAGTGCACCGGTTCGCCGGTGGCCGGGGCCACACCCATCAGGCCGAGGAAGGGGTCCAGCGGGAAGCAGGCCTGCCGTCCGTCGGTGGCGGCCATCCAGCTGACCATTCGCCCGTCGCTCACGCCGACCCGGCAGAACTGGAACACGCTCTGCGCGCCCTCGGGCAGCTCGCCGGGCAGGGCGCCGTAGCCGTGCCGGCTGCTCACGAAGCCGTAGGGCGTGCGGGGCAGCAGGTCGAGGACGTCGATCTTCAGGACGTCGCCGGGCTCGGCGCCGGTGATCTCGATCGGCCCGGTGACCACGTGCGGGCCGTCGTCCGGTCCGTTGGGGATGCTGCTCGCGGCGATCGCCTTCGCGTCGTGCAACACGTCGGCGGCCTCGACGCCCTGGCGGCCCAGGAACTCGACCGGGTCGCGGCCCTGGTCGTCCAGGATGCCTTCGTGGCTGAGCGTGTCGATGGTGACCGTGTCACCGGAGCTCACGGTCAAGCACGGGGCCGACTTCTCGTTCGGCAGCCAGCCCCAGCTCACCGTCTCCGGCGTCGAGGTGAGCAGGTGCCGGCCGGCGATGTTGCCCTCGCCCGGCTGCAGCAAGGTCAGGTTCATGCGGACGCTCCAGTGTCGTGCCCGGGCAGGCCGACGATCAGGTCGATCTCGACCTCGGCGCCCACGGCGAGTGCGGTGCTGCCCACGCAGGTGCGACTGGGCAGGGCAGCGGTGAACCAGGTGCGGTAGAGGGCGTTGAACGCCTCGAACTCGGTGAAGTCGGTGAGGTAGACGCGCACCATGAGCGCGTGGTCGAGGTTCGCCCCGAACGGGGAGAGACAAGCGAGCAGGTTGCGCCGAACCTGCTCGGCCTGGGCGAGCACGCCGCCGGCAACCAGCGCGCCGGTGGCCGGGTCGGTGGGCATCTGCCCGGTGACGAAGAGCAGCGACCCCCACTGGGTCACGTGCGAGAACGGGGCGACCGCGGGTGGCACGCCCTGCTCCGGCGTGAAGCTGAAGGACTGCCTCTGTGGCGTCACGGGCTACACCTCCACGGTGTGCACGGCCCGGAGGAACCGGACCGCGGTCGGATGCTTCGGGTTGTCCAGCACCTGCTCGGGCGGTCCTTGCTCGAGCACAGTGCCATCGGCCATGAAGACCACCCGGTCGGCGACTTCCCTGGCGAAACCCAGCTGATGGGTGGCGATAAGCATCGTGAGCCCGTCGTCCACGGCGAGCGAGCGGACGACCTCCAGCACCTCCTGCACCAGCTCCGGGTCGAGCGCCGAGGTCGGTTCGTCGAGCAGCAGAACCTGGGGTCGACCGGCGAGTGCTCGGGCGATGCCGACACGCTGCTGCTGCCCGCCGGAGAGCTGGCGGGGCAACGCGTGCGCCCTGGCGCTGAGCCCCACCCTGCCCAGCAGCTGGTCCGCTGCGGCCAGTGCCTCGTCCTTGGGCACCCGATGTACCCAGCGCAGCGGCACCGCGACGTTCTCCCGGGCCGTGAGGTGCCCGAACAGGTTGAAATGCTGGAACACCATGCCGACACCGGCGTCCACCCGCTGCCGCGCGACCTCCCGCTCCGGCAGCGGCACGCCGGTGCCCCGGTACCCGACCTCGATACCGTCGAACGAGATCTTGCCCGTGTCCAGGGTGTCCAGGTGGTTGATCAGACGCAGCAGCGTGCTCTTGCCCGATCCGCTGGGACCGAGCAACGCGACCACCTCGCCCTTGCGGATCTCCAGGTCGATGCCGCGCAGCACCTCGTGGTCGCCGAACGCCTTGTGGACGCCGGTGATGGTGAGCGCGACCCTGGCGCGGCGGACGGTTTCCGCCCGGGATACGGCGCCGTTCAGCTTTCTCGTGGCGTCCGGCTGCTTGGCAGAGAGCGGCGTCTCGATGACGGGGGAGACCCCGTCGTCCACGCTCGGCTGCGCCGGGCGCCCGCGGCCGCGGCTCCCGACGCGGCTGAGGTCGAGGGACCGCTCGATGATCAGCTGCAGGCCGGTGATCGCACCGGTGAGCATCAGGTACATCACTCCGGACGCGAAGAAGATGCTGAAGTAGTCGAACGTGGCCGACGCCAGCTGGTTGCTGCGCAGGGTCAGCTCCGGGACGGCGATGATCGAGGCCAGCGCGGAGTTCTTCATGGTCGAGACTGCTTCGCTGCCGATCGCGGGGATGGCCGCGCGCCCTGCCTGCGGCCCGATGATCCGGCGCAGCACGGTCCCGGGCCGCAGCCCGACCGCGCGGGCCGCGTCGGTCTGGCCCTTGTCCACCCCGATCACGGCGGAGCGGAAGATCTCGGCGAAGAAGGTGGCCTCGTTCGCGGCCAAGGCGACCCCGGCGGCCATGATCGGGCTCAGCACGACGCCTGCGTGCGGCAACGCGGTGAACACGAACACGAGCTGGAGCACGAGCGGGGTGCCCCGGAAGATCACGCTGTACGTGCGCGCAACCCCAGAGACCACGCGGTTCCTGCTCAGCGCCATGCCTGCGAGCAGCAGGCCCAGTGCGAACCCGCCGAAGAAGCCCAGTGCCGTCGCCTGCAGAGTGATCAGGATCCCGCTGAGCAGGTAGGGCATGGACAGGTAGTGCAGGAAGCCGTCCATCAGCTCGATCAGCTCGCAGTGATGAGCGACGGCGCCTCGATCGCGGACTCGTCCAGCGCCCACTTCTGGGACAGCTGAGTCTGCAGGCCGCTGTTCTGGATCTCCGTCAATGCGGCGGTGAAGGCGTTGCGGATCGGGAGCTGGCCCTGCGGTACGGCGATGCCGATCGAGTAGGGCAGGGTCACGGCCGTGGCCCTGGCCAGCTTGTCGGGCTGGTCCTTGACGAATCGGGCCACCGTGTTGACATCGTTGATGTAAGAGTCCGCCCGGCCGGACAGGATCGCCTGCACGCAGTCGGCGTTGTTGTCGAACAGTGCAGTCTGTGCGGGCGGTCGGCCGGCCGCCAGGCACTTGGCACTCTGCGCCTCCACCAACGGCACCTCGACGAAGCCCTTGTTCAGCGCGGTGGTGGTGCCGCAGAGCGAGTCGTCGATGCCGGTGAGCTGCTTGGGGTTGCCGGCGGCGACCAGCACGCCGTCGTTGACCTTTGAGTAGGTGATGAAGTCCGCCGACGCGGCCCGTTCCTCGGTCGCGTAGATGTCGGAAATGATGAAGTCGGCCTGCCCGCTCTGCAGCGTCGGCAGCAGTGCGTCGAAGGCGACCGGCAGGTAGTTGACCTTGAAGCCGAGGCACTCACCGATGGCCTCGCCGAGGTCGATGTCGAAGCCCTCGTACTTCGTCGGGTCGGACACCGAGATCGACTCGTACCCCGGGGTGTGCGGGTTGATCGCGTTCGTCAACGTCTTGCCGGCCAGGTCGGGATTCTGCGTGCGCAGCTGGGAGCAGGTCGCCGACGACGCGAGCGCGGGGTAGGCGGGGGCGTCGCCGGAGGCGGCGGGTGAGCCGCCACCGCAGGCGGTTGCCAGCACGGTGATGGCGCCGGCCGAGGCGAGGAGCGCGGCGGGCCGGAGCAGCCGGTTCAACATGGCGGGGGAGTCCTTCGAGGGTTCAGCGGATCATTAGTCCGTTGGTCGGACCAAGGCACTGTAGGGCGGGCTTCCCAGCGGAATCGGGCATGATCGAGGATCTGACCTGTTGTTTACCGCGCAGAAACGCGGAGGACGGCGGTGGAACGCTGGTCCGACAAAAGAGCCAAAGCTGGTTGCCCCGGCTCTATGCTCATACCGTGCAGCCAGCCTCGGTGCCCCCAATGCCCCAACGAGCCCGCAGCGTCAGCATCCAGCTTGCGGCGCACTTCGAGCGGCTGATCGCCACGGGGGTGCTGAGGCCGGGGGAGCGACTGCCCCCGGAGCGGGAGCTGGCCGCGACGCTGTCGGTGTCCCGGGGTTCGCTGCGCGAGGCGATGCACGAGCTGGAAGCCAAGAACCTGGTACAGCGGCGCACGGGGCGGGGCACCATCGTCGCCGAGCGGACGGAGTCGGTCACCGAGCTGTACTCCGAGCTGGACGGCACCGACGTCACGCTGGACGACGCCACGGAGCTGCGGCTCATCGTCGAGCCCCGGATCGCCTCGGCGGCTGCGCTGCGGTCGGCGCCGTCCAATCTCGTGCAGCTGGAGGACGTGCTGGCCAGGTCCGCGCAGCACCTCGACGCGACCACGTCCCTGCAACTGGACGTCGAGTTCCACCTGCTGCTGGCGCACGCAGCACAGAACCCGCTGCTCGTAGCGCTGTGCACGATGACCAGCCGGTGGACCGAGACGTTGCGCCGGCACTCGCACGCCACGCCGGAGGGCCGGCTGCGCTCGCTCGAGGGCCATCAGGCGATCTACCAGGCAGTGCTGGCCCGCGACGCGGACGCTGCGGCGGCCGCCATGAACGAGCATCTGAGCGCGATCCGTGACGTGATCGCGCGCCGCACCAGCTAGGCGCCAGGCCACTCCAGATTTCGCCCGCCGGGTCTTAAAGTTCGATCAAGAAGTCGTGATGATTTGGCGATGACAGCGCGCTGATCGGCGCCGAAAGCGGTCATTCCCGGCGAATCCGCCCGGCGCCGGCCGTTCACGGGACCGCGCCTACCGTTCCGCGCGTGAGCACTCTGACGTGGCTGGAAGCGATCGTGATCGGCGCTGTGCAGGGCGTCGCCGAGCTATTTCCCGTTTCGAGCCTTGGTCACAGCATTCTCATCCCCGCGATTGTGGGCGGGAGTTGGGCGCGCGACCTCGACGTGAGCGCCCCTGACTCCCCCTACCTCGCCTTCATCGTCGGGCTGCACGTCGCCACGGCCGTCGCGCTCGTCATCTACTTCCGGCGGGACTGGGTGCGGATCGTGCGCGGGCTCGTCACGAGCGTCGCCCGCCGCGAGGTCACCGAGCCCGACCAGCGCCTGGCGTGGCTGCTGGTGCTCGCGACGATCCCGGTCGGGCTGGTCGGGCTCCTGCTCGACCACGTCTTCCGGGTCTACCTGGCCAAGCCGGTGCCGACCGCGCTGTTCCTCGCCCTCAACGGCGTGATGCTGATCGTCGCGGAACAACTGCGGCGGAGGGCGGGCGACCAGGAACCGGTCACCGAGGTGATTCCAGTCGTCGGTCCGGGCGCAGCGTACCGGCGCGCGTCGGTCCCGACCGAGGAAGAGGCGGCCGACCGCCGCCTCTCGCAGCTGCCGATCGGCCGGGCGGTGCTCATCGGGTCGGCGCAGATCGCAGCTCTGCTGCCGGGGATCAGCCGCTCGGGCGCGACGATGGTCGCAGGTCTGACGCGGGGCCTCTCGCACGCCGACTCCGCGCGCTTCTCGTTCCTCCTGGCGACGCCGGTGATCCTCGCGGCGGGGCTGCTCAAGCTCGGCGACCTCGCCGGGCCGCTCGGCGACGGTATTCGGCCGCAGATCCTCGTCGGCAGCCTGCTGTCGGGCGTCGGGGCCTACCTGTCGGTGAAGTACCTCACCCGCTACTTCGAGACCCGCTCGCTGCGCCCGTTCGGGATCTACTGCCTCGTGGCGGGGCTGGGGTGTCTCGTGCTGTTCCTCGTCCGCTGAAGGGGGCAAGAGGCTGCGCCGAGGCATGCGCGCATTTACTCCCGCTGTGTCCTTCTCGACCGAATCGACCGAATCGAAATCGTCGTTTCCGGACGAGTGGGAGAATTATCCATTTCGGCTCCGGGCAGCGGTGGCGCAACCTCGCAGTAGCACCCGGTTCTTACCCAATCCCCATGGGGGTCACCCACGCGAGTGATCAGCCGCGGCCATACTGACCGGGCTCCGAGTACGCGGAGGCCGCGGCCGCCCCGAACGGCACACCTCCGGCAGGCGACGGGCCTCCCGATTCCCGGCCGAATGGGACCTCAATATGTCCACTTCCGCACGCCACGACTCCACCGCCCCTGCGCGACGAATCACAGCGAACAAGGTCCCGCAAGTCACTCTGTTCTTCTGGATCGTCAAGATCCTCACCACCGGGTTCGGGGAGGCGGCCTCTGACGCCCTGGTCCGCTCGGCCCGTGTCCTGGCCGTCGTCGCCGTCGGGCTTGCGCTGGCCGCGAGCCTGGTCGCGCAGGTCCGGGCCACTCGCTACGTCCCCTGGCTGTACTGGCTGACGGTGGCACTCGTCGGCGTGTTCGGCACAATGGCCGCCGACATCCCGCAGTTCCTGGGCTTCCCCGTGTGGGTCTCCTCCCTGGGTTACCTCGTTGCGGTAGGGGCCGTGTTCGCTGCCTGGTACCGCGTCGAGGGCACCCTGTCGTTCGCCTCGATCACGACCCGGCGGCGCGAGTGCTTTTACTGGTCCGCGGTGCTGGCCACCTTCGCCCTCGGCACTGCCGTTGGCGACCTGACCGCCGACAGTTGGAAGCTCGGGAACCTGGCCTCCGGCGTCCTGTTCGCCGCGCTGTTCTGCGTGCCCCTGGTGGCCCGACGGTGGCTGGGACTCGGCGCGATTGCCACCTTCTGGATCGCGTACGTGCTGACCCGGCCGCTCGGTGCATCATTCGCCGACTGGATGGGGGTGCCCGCGTTCCGCGGTGGCCTCGGCATCGAGACGGCCGTCGTCGCGGTGATCTGGGCGCTTGCCTTTGCCGGGGTCGTCGTCTTTCTCGCCGCCACCCGCAACGACGCGCTCAGCGCCGCGAAGGAGCCGCAACCCGCGCCGGCCGCCGGCTGATCGGCCCCGGACACACAAGGCGCACGGAACACCCGTGGGACGACCCTCCGACTACGAGTCCTGCCGGTCAGCGGCTCGTCGCGCGGATCGCGGGTCGCCTGCCTCGGGTGCCGGACGGACCTCGATCGGCAGGCGGTCATCGAGTCCAGCACTCGTATCTCGCGCCGCGGAGAGGCGTCGCGCGCAGATGACGGCGTCGACGCCGGTGCCGGCCATAGCGCGCGGGCGATCGTCGGCGACGACGAACTCCCAGTGGGCGGGATCGAGCGCAGCGACCGCCTCGTCGACGGAGACCTGCACCTGACCGGCCGCGGGAGTTGCGGCTCCGGTGGCCGGGTCGATCGGGCGGTGGCCGACCAGGAACAGAGTCCCGCCGGGCGCGACCCCCGTCGCCATCCGTTCCACCATCTCCGCCACCGACCCCGCCACGTGGACGTACAGGCAGGCGACGAGGTCGTAGTGGCCAGGCTGCGGGGTCCAGGTCGCGAGATCGCCCTCGACCCAGTCGATGCGCTCGGCGACGTCCGCTCCGACGGTCTCGGCCGTCGACCGGGCATGAGCCAGGGCGGTCGCGGAGAAGTCGACCGCGGTGACCTGCCATCCGCGCGCGGCGAGCCAGAGCGTGTCGGACCCGTGACCACAGCCCGCGTCAAGGGCGACCCCGGGCCCTAGGTTCCCGACTGCCTCGGTCAGATAGGCGTTCGGCGGGCGCCTCGCGACTGCGTCCCCGTGCTCACGCAGGGCTTGTGACCAGCGTTCTTCCCAGAAGTCCCGGTCGAACGCCGCGGTCACGATGTCACCTCGATCAGCACAGGCGAACTCTCGCACGCCTCAGGAGCGCCGGGGCCGTCCGGATCACCGCGTCGGGTGGTCCGCCGCGGACGGTTCGTCGCGGCCCTGGTGACCGCGGCGGGCGTCGCGGTCGAAGATCCCCAGGATCTCGGCCGGTCCGCCGGCGGTGCCGATGGCGTGCGGGAGCATCGTGGGAAACTCCGCAGCCTGGTTGGTCTCGACACGCAGGCGGCGGTTCCCGAGTAGCAGGGTCACGGTGCCGGAGAGGACGACCAGCCATTCCCGGCCCGGGTGGGCGCGCATGCGCGAGGGGTTGTCCGGGGGCGGGTCCACCATGCGTTGCCGGACGACGGTGATGTCGGGATCCGCGCGCACGGTCCACCGCATTGTCTGGCGGACTGCGTCGTGGACCGGGTTGCTGACGACGTCCTCGGTGGTTGTCTCGACCAGTTGATCGAGAGAGGTGTCCAGCGCCCGGGCGAGGGTGACGAGCTGGTCCAGGGCGAGGCGTCGCTGTCCGGTCTCGATCCGGCTCAGCGTGGACGGGCTGAGCTGGGCGCGGGCGGCAAGAGCGTCCAGGGACCAGCCCTGCGCCACCCGTAGGGCGCGGAGCCGTTTGCGTACGAGGCTGTCGAGTTCACCATCGTCTTGCTTCATGCGCAAGACAGTATGCCAATGGCGCATGGCGTGCGTAGCGTCGTCGTCAGGCCCGCCCCGGGCCCGTCGGATGCGAGGAGATGCCACACCCATGCCCCCCACCATGACCACCGGGTTCGAGAGCGACGAACTGCCCGGTACGGCCGTCGACGCCGTGGTGATCGGCGGCGGTGCCGCCGGGCTGAACGGCGCCCTGATGCTGGCCCGCTCCCGCCGCTCGGTCGTCGTGATCGACAGCGGGACGCCCCGCAACGCGCCCGCCGAGGGCGTGCACGGCCTGCTCGGCGCAGACGGCATCCCGCCTGCGGAACTGCTGCGCACCGGCCGGGAGGAAGTGCGCCGCTACGGCGGACGGATCGTGGCCGGCGAGGTGACCTCAGCCGCCCCTGCCGCACCGGAGGGCGACTCCCGCTTCACCGTCACCCTTGCCGATGGCAGCACCCTGCAAGCTCGTCGGCTGCTGGTCGCCACCGGGCTGCGCGACCAGCTGCCCGACGTCCCCGGCCTCGCGCGGCACTGGGGGCACGGCGTGGTGCACTGCCCGTACTGCCACGGCTGGGAGGTGCGCGACGAGCCCATCGGCGTGCTGGCCGTGAGCCCGGCCTCCGTCCACCATGCCCTGCTGTTCCGGCAGCTGACCGAAGACCTGATCTACTTCGCCCACGGCACCGACCTGGACGAGGACACCCGGGCCCGCTTCGCCGCGCGCGGCATCCGCGTCGTGGACACCCCGGTCGCCGAGATCGAGTCCACTGAGGACGCCATCACGGGCGTTCGGCTGTCCGACGGGCAGATCGTGCCCCGCCGTGTCATCGCGGTGGCCACCACCATGCTCGCTCGCACCGACGGCCTGGCCGCCCTGGGCCTGCCGATGGAGGATCTGCCCCACGGCATGGGCCGCCGCTTCGTCACCGGCCCCGCAGGCACCACCTCGGTCCCGGGCGTCTGGGTGGCAGGCAACGCCACCGACCTGACCGCCCAGGTCGGCGCGGCCGCCGCGGCGGGCGCCCTGGCCGGCGCACACATCAATGCCGACCTGGCCACCGCCGACACCGACGCGGCCCTCGCCGCCACACCCCGTGGCGACACCGCCGCCTGAGTCGCCAAGGTGCCGTCCGGCACCCGACAACCCTGATCACATCAACCCGCCCGCGCCGGGGCTTCCGTGCTCCGGTGCCGCCGCCCCATGCGCATCGAAGAGGAAACCATGAGTACGACCCCGCCTCCGCAGGTGGACGCCACCGACCCGGCGATCCACGATCCGCGCCGGCGCCGCGCAATCCTGATCGCGGTATGCATCGCCCTCATGGCGGTCATCGCCTCTGTATCCGGGTTGAACGTCGCCCAGCCGCAACTCGCCCTCGCGTTCGATGCCTCACAGGCCACCGTCCTGTGGATCATCAACATCTACACGATCACCCTCGCCGCACTACTGCTGCCGCTCGGCGCGGTCGGCGATCGATGGGGCCGCAGACCGGTGCTGCTCGCAGGCCTGATCCTCTTCGGAGTAGGCAGCGCGGCGGCGGGCCTCGCCACGTCGACCGAGGTCATGCTCGCAGCACGCCTCCTGAGCGGCGTGGGCGCTGCGATGATCATGCCGGTCACCCTCGCCGTCATCACATCGACCTTCCCGGACGAGGACCGCTCCCGCGCGATCGGCGTGTGGACCGGCGTCGCCGGCGGCGGGGGCCTGCTGGGGGATGTACCTGTCTGCCGTCCTGGTCGACCTCGCGAGCTGGCGATGGCTCTTCGTCCTCCCGGTCGCGCTCGTCGTCGTGGCCGTCGGCATGACGCTGCGATCCGTCCCGAACTCGCGCGAAGAGTCCGAGCACGGGTTCGACACCATCGGTTCGCTGTTGTCCGTGATCGCCGTGATCGCGCTCATCTTCGTTCTGCACGAGGGTCCGGGACGTGGGTGGACCGCGCCCGTGACGCTCCTGAGTCTCCTCGTCGGCGTCATCGCTGCCATCTGCTTCGTGGCGTGGGAACTGCGCCGGCGGGCTCCGCTGCTCGACGTCCGCCTGTTCCGCGAGCGAGGGCTCGCCAGCGGCTCTGTGGCGATCCTGGCGTTCTTCGGCGTGCAGGCGGGGGTCTTCGTGGTCGTCTTCCCGTACTTCCAGGCGGTGCTCGGCTGGTCCGGCCTCAACTCCACCCTGGCGCTCATGCCGATGGCGCTGCTGATGATGTTCGCCTCCGGCCTCGCCCCACGGGTGGCCGCGCGCATCGGGGGCCGCTCGACGATGGCGTCCGGGATCCTCCTGGGGGGCGCGGGACTCGCCCTCATGGCCACCCTCGTCTCCGTCGACGGCGGCTACCTCGCGGTACTGCCCGGCATGCTCGCCATGGGACTCGGCATGGGTTTGACGATGACACCCTCCACCGAGGCCATCACCACCGCCCTGCCACGTGCGCGTCAAGGTGTCGCGTCCGCCCTCAACGACGTCACCAGGGAGTTCGGTACCGCGCTCGGCATCGCACTGCTCGGAGCGGTCCTGTCCGCCGGCTACCGCAGCGCCATCGACTCCCGACTCGACGGAGTCCCCGCCGACGCCGCCGACACCGCCCGCGAAGGCATCACCAACGCCCTCGCAGCCGCCGACGAATCCGGCTCGCAGGCGCTGATCCGAGCCGCCCAGGAGTCCTTCGTCGACGGCTGGCAACAAGCCATGTGGGCAGGGGTCGCCGTCATGGCGGTCCTGTTCGTCTACGTCCTCGCGCGAGGTCCCCAGCGCACCCCATCCGGCACACCGACGACCGAAGCAGGTCCGACGAGCGACGCCATCAGCCGGTGAGCGGAGTTGTTCGCGACCAAGGACCGCTAGCCAAAGGTGAACGCGTAGGCCTGGACCTCGGGATCGAGGAAGGTGATCTCGAACGTGCGGTCGGTGATGGGGCCGGGCTGCCGGACGAGCTGGTGCAGCCGCTGTTCGACCATCGTTCCGTTGCCTCGAGCGTCGACATCGACCCCGTGCGCCACACCCGGCGGCTGTCCGTCGACGAGCACCAGAAATCGCACAGGCGTGCCCCGTACTGCCGGCCCCATGACCAGATGAAGATCGCGGGCGTGGAAGCGGTATGCGATCTGCCCGCCTGCCGTGTGCAGGGTAGTGACCTGTGCCGCCATCGTCCACTCCCCGGACAGGGCCCAGTGATTGAGTCTCAGCTCCGCCGGGACCGTATAACGGTGATGCGTGCCCGGTACCGCGCCACCTGGGGACGCGAAGTTACCGGTGCGCTCGAAGCCGGTGTAGTTCTCCGGCGATCTCAAGTTGTCCCAGTCGGCCGGGGCTTCGGCACCGCTGGCGTCGACCGACACGAGGTCATGACCTACGTCGGAGGATCCGGCCTCGACCAGCAACTGGTGGATGATCATCTCCGACTGCTGGTACTCGCCTTCGCCGAAGTGATGATGCCGGATCAGCCCTTCGGCGTCCGCGAAATAGAGGGCCGGCCAGTAATGATTGCCGAAAGCACTCCAGACCTTGTGGTCGCTGTCGATCGCGATCGGGTACTCGATCCTCTTGTCCCGCACGGCCCGGCTGACGTTGTCGACGTCGCTCTCGAACCCGAACTCCGGTGTGTGTACTCCGACCACCACGAGCCCGTGGCCGGAGTACTTCGCGGCCCACGCGCGGAGATAGGGAAGCTGGCGAAGCCAGTTGATGCAGGTATAGGTCCAGAAGCCGACGAGGACGACCTTGCCGCGCAGGCCGGCCACTGTCAGCGGCGGCGCGTTGAGCCATCCCGTCGCGCCGCCAAGAGCAGGCAGTTCACCCTCGACGGGCAGCCGCACCGAGGCCCGGTGCAGCCCGGCGGGGCCGAGCCAATGTGCTGTCATGACAATGCTTTCCTGACACGGTCATCTAGCGAAGCGACCTAAAGCCCGTGCGAACCTCTTCCGAGAAGAGCTGCGGCTGTTCCCAGGCCGCGAAGTGCCCGCCTTTGTCGAGCTTGTGGTAATGGACGAGTTTGGGATAGGCCCGCTCTGCCCAACTGCGTGGAACTGCATCGACCTCGTCAGGAAAGATGCTCACGGCGACCGGGATGGACACGCCCTTCGGCTCGTAGAAGGACAACTTGTTCTCCCAGTAGAGTCGTCCCGCAGAAACCCCTGTGTTCGTCAACCAGTAGTGGGTGATGTTGTCGAGGATGTCGTCTCGGGTGAGGCCCTCGGGGTGCCCGTCGAAGACACGTGCGATCAGTTCCAGACTGGCCGAGTCGTGGTCGAGCATCCACGCGGCCAGGCCGACGGGTGAATCCGCAATTCCGTACAACGTCTGTGGGCGGGTCCCCATTTCGAGTGCGTAGGCCACGTCTGTTGCCCAGAACTTTTTCAACTTCTCGTACCTGTCGATCTCCTCGTCGGTCAGACCGGATGGCGCTGGTCCGCCGGACTGGGCCGCCTGTGAAACGTCGGGTGGAACAGCACCAGGCTGGTTGGTGTGGATGCCGATCAATTCCATGGGGGCTTGGACCCCCATCTGGTCGACGACCAGACCACCCCAATCGCCGCCTTGCGCCACAAAGCGCTTGTATCCAAGGCGCTTCATCAGTACGGTCCAGGCACGTGCGACACGCGCGGGGTCCCAGCCGGTCGTGGTCGGTTTGCCTGAATACCCGTAGCCGGGCATCGACGGAATCACCAAATCGAAAGCGTCCGATGCGCTTGCGCCATGTGCAGTGGGATTGGTCAAGGGATCGATGATCTTCAACTGTTCGATGACCGAGCCCGGCCATCCGTGCGTGACGATGAGCGGCAACGCATCTGGATCTTCCGAACGAACGTGAATGAAATGAATATCGAGCCCATCGATCTCGGTGATGAACTGCGGTAGGGCGTTCAGTTTGTCCTCGCACTTGCGCCAGTCGTACTCCTCCGCCCAATAGCGCGCGAGTGCCTGCATCGTCGCGAGCTGCGGGCCCTGCGACTGATCTGTGACGGTCTCCTGCTCGGGCCATTGCGTGGCAACTATGCGCGCCCGCAGCGCCTCGAGTTCCGCGTCGCTGACCTCGATCGTGAACGGCCGGATCGCTGGGGCATCCGCTGGTGTTTCGGGCATGCCAGACATATCAGGGCTCTCTCCTTGCGCTCCTTGGTTGGTTTCGTTGGTGATCGATGTTTCGGCAAGGCCGCTGTCGGAGGTCAGGGTCGTGCCTTCGAGGTCGCCAACGAGACGTACAGTCCTCGTCCACGACGTGGCAAAGTACCGCCGGGCCACCGGCGTTCGTTCACCCGACGCGGGTGATACGCGGCCGGTCGATGGCCTTCGGCGTGCCGTTGACGAGGACTTGTCGCACTCGGCGCCGTCGTCGGCCCATTAGGCCGGCATAGCCGAATTCGCCACCGAGGAAACCGCCGTGGTGGCTCGGGAACACCATCGCTTGCTGACCGAGCAATAGGCTGATCTTCCGCGGCCCGAGCCAGTGCGCCCAATGCCGGCCCGACACCCGCGTCCACCTCCCGGGGTCCACCTGCGGACGCGGCTTTGCCCCGGCAGGCCGAGGCAGGCAGACCGGCGTCGTCGGACCATCACCAGGGGGCCGCACCTGGCGGCCGCGGGACGGAGAACCTCATGAGTACCGGCACCCATGGCACCCGGGCCGACGGCGACCCGCCGGTGGCGGCCGGCAGCCAGCCGCTCCTTCACCAGCACGGGCCCGAGGTGCAGCCCTTCAACACCATGCGTCAGCTACCGATCGCGCTCTCGTTCGAGTCGCGGCTGCAGTCCGTGCAGATGCTCAACCGGATCCTCGCGGACCAGCAGATCCTCTACGCGCACTACAAGAAGTACCACTGGCTGATGCGCGGGCCGACCTTCTACCAGCTGCACCTGCTGCTGGACAAGCACGCCGCCGAGCAGCTCGAGCTGATCGACGAGGTCGCCGAGCGGATCCAGACCCTCGGCGGCGTGGCTGTCGGCGATCCTCGGCACGTCGCGGAGATCACCAAACTGCAGCGTCCCCCGGACGGCGCCGAGGACGTGCCGTCGATGCTGTCCCGCCTGCTCGAGGACCACGAGATCATCATCGGCGTGGTGCGGGAGGCCATCGAGAAGACCGGGGAGACCGGGGACGCCGGCACCAACGACCTGCTTACCGGCACTGTCCTGCGCCGCCACGAGATGCACACGTGGTTCGTCGCCGAGCACCTCGTCGACGTACCGCTGGTGAAGGAGTAGTTGGATTTTCTTGATCGGCACCGCTGCGGAGATTCTCCGCCGCCGCCAGTCGCGACCGACGAGCACGGGCCCGCCGTCGATCTCCCACCGCTCCTCGGCGGCAGAGTCCTCGACGGAGCACGTGTGAGACGCGAGGAGCAAGGCCTCGACGCCGGCGATGTTGGCTCGATGTCCCGCCAGCCGTCAGTGCGGCGTGCGCGACCGGCACGGGCGTCTCGGGCGGCACCACCAAGAGTGTCACGCGTTGCCGGGAGCTGAGGACGTCGTGCCGCGCCCGGCACAAGTCCGCGCAGACGGTCTGCCGCATCACGGCATTTCACTCTCCTTCCATTCCTCACGGGCGCTATCCCACGGCGGCGGCTTGTCTCGCAGGCGAGTGCCCACCATCCGGGGATTGAGCAGCGCAAACGGGTCGTCTATTTTCCGCCGCTGTCAGCATCGGGGTGGAGGCTTGTCAGCAACGGCGCGGGGGAGTAGACCGGGACGTACGGGACACCGGCAGGCCAAGGACGAATCGGAGGAGAAGGTTCGTCCTCCCGGTCGGCGATCCCCGTCTCGAGTACCGGGCACCCACGCTCGCCGCTATAAGGCCACGGCCCGTGGGGTCTGCGCCAACAGCCGTCGGCTGCCGACGCCGAGATCGTCCACCACGGCGCCCTCTTGCGCGCTTGGTCACCCGATGTCGAGTCCTCGGAGGTTCGCCCCAGCGGTGCGTGGGGCGGACCTCCGACTCGTGTGGGCAGCACAGACCGCGCCAGCCCCTTGGGTCCGCGGGCATGTGGTTCTCGTTGATCCTGCGCAGTTCTTTGGCGCCTGCGGACGCTCTCGCTCATCGTCCCTGATCACCGGAAAGGTCGCGTCCGCCGCCGACCGTTCTCGGCGGTGTGGCGACGTTCGGGTCTGGTCCCCGTGCTCGCGGCGGGGCAGCATCGGACGCCCCGGCTCGACCGCGGGGACGGATCCTCCTGCCCGACGATGTGTGAGGTGGACGCTGATGCAGAAGTACGTTTACGAGTTCACCGAGGGCAGCAAGGACGAGAAGGACCTGCTGGGCGGCAAGGGCGCCAACCTCGCGGAGATGACCCGGTTGGGGCTACCGGTGCCGCCGGGGTTCACTGTGACGACCGAGGCGTGCCGGCGGTACCTGGCTGATGGGGTGGTGCCTGCGGAGTTGCGGGTGCAGGTGACCAGGGCGCTGCGGGCGTTGGAGGATCGGGTCGGCCGCCAGCTCGGCGACCCCGAGGACCCGCTGCTGGTCTCGGTGCGGTCGGGGGCCAAGTTCTCGATGCCCGGGATGATGGAGACGGTCCTCAACGTCGGGCTCAACGACGCTTCGGTGCGCGGGCTGGAGGCGGTGTCGGGGGACGAGCGGTTTGCCTGGGACTCCTACCGGCGCCTGATCGCGATGTTCGGCAAGACCGTGCTCGGCATCGACGGTGAGTTGTTCGCCGACGCGATGGAGGTGATGAAGCAGGAGCGCGGCGTCACCCAGGACGTCGACCTCACCGGGGGCGACCTCGAGGAACTGGTCGACGCCTACAAGAAGGTGGTGAAGCAGGAGACGGGCCGGCCGTTCCCGCAGCACCCCCGCGAGCAGCTCGACCTGGCGATCAAGGCCGTGTTCGACTCGTGGAACACCGAGCGGGCCCGGCTCTACCGCCGCCGGGAGCGGATCCCGCACGACCTCGGCACCGCGGTCAACGTCTGCACCATGGTGTTCGGCAACCTCGGCCCGGACTCCGGCACCGGGGTGTGTTTCACCCGCGACCCCGCCACCGGCAAACAGGGCGTCTACGGCGACTACCTACCGAACGCGCAGGGCGAGGACGTCGTCGCAGGCATCCGCAACACGCTCACGCTCGCCGACCTCGCCGAGCGGGACCCGGCGTCGGCGAGCCAGCTCTACGCGGTGATGCGCCGGTTGGAGACCCACTACCGGGACCTGTGCGACATCGAGTTCACAATCGAGCGCGGGAAGTTGTGGATGCTGCAGACCCGTGTCGGCAAGCGCACCGCCGCCGCCGCGTTCCGGATCGCCACTCAGCTCGTCGATGAGCAGTTGATCACCCTGGACGAGGCGCTTCAGCGCGTCACCGGCGAGCAGCTCGCGCGGCTGATGTTCCCGCAGTTCGATCGGTCCGCCGACCGGACGCTGCTCGCCACGGGCCTGGCCGCGTCGCCGGGCGCCGCGGTCGGCGCTGCTGTGTTCGACTCGGCCGCCGCCGTTGCGCGGCACGCGGCAGGCGAGCCGGTGATCCTGGTGCGCCGCGAGACCACCCCCGATGACCTCGAGGGCATGATCGCCGCGTCCGGTGTGCTGACCAGCCGCGGCGGCAAGACCTCCCACGCCGCAGTCGTCGCGCGGGGGATGGGCCGCACGTGCGTGTGCGGGGCCGAGGCGATCGACGTCGACGCGGCGGCCCGCACGGCCCGCGTCCGTGACGTCGTGGTGAACGAGGGCGACGTGGTCGCCATCGACGGCTCCACCGGCGAGGTCTTCCTCGGCGACGTGCCCGTGATCCCCTCACCCGTCGCCCGGTACCTCGAGGAGGGCCTCGACGCCGTCCTCGACCAGGCGGACGAGGACACCGGGGAGCTCGTGGTCGCGGTGCACCGCACCCTGTCCCACGCCGACGCCACCCGGCGGCTGGGGGTGCGGGCGAACGCCGACACAGGGGAGGACGCGGCCCGCGCCCGGCGACTCGGCGCCCAGGGCGTGGGCCTGTGCCGCACCGAGCACATGTTCCTCGGCGACCGGCGCGTGCTGATCGAGCGTCTCATCCTGGCCGACTCGTCCGCTGCGCGGGCCGCGGCACTCGAGGCGCTGACGCCGCTGCAGCGCGGCGACTTCATCGAGTTGCTCGAGGCGATGGACGGCCTGCCGGTGACGGTGCGGCTGCTCGACCCGCCGCTGCACGAGTTCCTGCCCGACCGCACCGACTTGGCGGTCCGCGTGGCCGTGGCGCGGGAACGCGGCGAGGACCCTGCCGCGGACGAGGCGCTGCTCGCGGCGGTGGAGCGGCTGCACGAGTCGAACCCCATGCTGGGACTGCGCGGCGTCCGGCTGGGTCTGGTGTTGCCCGGGCTGTTCGCGATGCAGGTGCGGGCGGTCGCCGAGGCCGCCGCGGAGCGGATCAAGGAGGGCGGCCGTCCGGAGGTGGAGATCATGGTGCCGCTCGTCGGGTCGGTAATGGAGCTGCACCTGATCCGGGACGAGACCGACGGCATCATCGCCGAGGTCGCCGAGCGCGAGGACGTCACGCTCGACATCCCGGTCGGCACGATGATCGAGCTGCCGCGGGCCGCGCTCACCGCCGGGCGGATCGCCGAGGCGTCCGACTTCTTCTCGTTCGGCACGAACGACCTCACCCAGACCGCGTGGGGGTTCTCCCGCGACGACGTGGAGGCCGCCTTCTTCGCCGCCTACCTCGACAAGGGCGTGTTCACCGTGTCGCCGTTCGAGACCCTTGACGAGATCGGCGTCGGCCGGCTCGTCCGTATCGCCGTTGAGGAGGGCAGGCGCACCCGGCCCCAGCTGAAGATGGGGGTGTGCGGTGAGCACGGCGGGGACCCCGACTCGGTCCATTTCTTCCACCAGGTCGGGCTCGACTACGTCTCCTGCAGCCCGTTCCGGGTGCCGGTCGCCCGCCTCGAAGCCGGCCGTGCCGCGGTCTCCCGCGACGACACCGCCGCCGGACTGGCCGGGCCCCGCTGAGTGGAGCTTGCGGAGCGAACATCGGCGTCAGGTGGGTTCGGCGGGAGCCGAGAGAGGGAGCCAGACCTGCAATGTCGTGCCCTCACCTGGTGGGCTGTGCACGGTGATCGTTCCGCCGAGCGCCTCGATCCGGTCGGTGAGCCCGATGAGCCCGGAGCCGTTGGCCGGGTTTGCGCCGCCGATGCCGTCATCGCGCACGGTCAACCGCAGGCGGCCGTCCACCACGTCGACCGCAATCCATATGGCCGTGGGCCGCGCGTGTTTGGCGGCGTTGGTGAGCGCCTCTGCGACCACGTAGTAGGCAGCAACCTCGACACGGTCCGGGAGCCGGCCGTCGAGGTTGATGTCGTGTTCGACCGGGAGCGGCGAGCGGCGGGCCAGCGTCTTCAGCGCTGGGGTCAGGCCGCCTCTGGCAAGCAACGCCGGGTGAATGCCGCGCGAGATCTCCCGCAGGTCGTCCAGCGCGGCGACCAGGCTGTCGGCGATGTCATCCAGCTCCTTTCGCAGCTGGGGCTGCGTGTCGGGGACGCTGGTCTGCGCGTTGCGCACGTCGAGCACGACCGAGACGAGCCATTGCTGGGTGCCGTCGTGCAGGTCGCGCTCGATGCGGCGGCGGATGTCGTCGGTGGCGGCCACCATGCGCGCCCGCGACGCCGTGAGGTCGGCTCGCGCCTGGGCGTTGGCGATGGCGGTGCCGACCAGGTCGGTGAAGTCGGCCAGCCTCAGCTCGAGGCCCAAGGGGAGCGGCTTGTCCGCCTTGGAGAACGCGCTCATCGCACCCCAGAGCTGCCCCTCCACCGTGATCGGGGCGCCGACGGTCGAACGGATGCCGCTCTCGCGGGCGATCGCGGAGATAGGCCCGGGAGCGTCTTCGTAGTCCTCGATGCGCGCCGGCCTGCCGCTGCTGCGCACCAGAGACCCGATGCCGTACGCATCCAGCGCGATCCTCGTGCCCGACGGAAAGATCGTCGGCTCGCCCCAACTGGCGACGATGGTCGCCGTCCCATCGGCCTCGTAGCGCATCAGGCGCGTGCCGTCCACGTCGAGCAGCCGGCCCACCTCCTCGTTGACCGCGGGGAAGACCAGCTCCGGCGGGGTGCCTTCGGCGACGACGGTGGCAACGCGGCGCAGGGCGGCCTGCTCTTCGAGCAGATCGGCGAGCTCCGATTGGCTGCGCTGCAGCGAGCCGGCCATGGTGTTGAAGGACTTCTCGAGCACTCCGATCTCGGCGACTCCGGTGGTCGGAAGGCGGGTCGACAGATCGCCGCTCGCGAGTCGGTGAGCCGTCTCGGACGCCTGGCGGACTGGTCGTACGATCGCCCGGCTCAGGTAGCTGGCGAAGAAGCCGACGAGCACGATGCTGCCGCCCAGCCCGGCGATCGCGGCGGTCGTCGCCTGGTTGGCGATATCCCGCGCGCGGTCATCGCGCTCCGCGGCGACTCGCTGCTCGGTCTCCTCCAGTGCGTTGGAGTCCCACCGGATGTCGTCGAACATCACCTTGCCCAAGTCCGCGCTTTCCACGCTGCGCGCGGCCGGATCGCCGCGTCCCGCCGCCGCTATGACCGGGTGGAAATAGTCCCGGATGTACGATTCGCCCTTGATTTTGATCGCCTGAGCTGTTCCTGACACATGGATCGCAGTCAGCCTCCCGGGCGCCGCGTTCTGGTCCGCAATCCTGGTGAGGTTGACAAGCTCGCTGCTGGCCTGTGCAAAAGCGACTTCGCCGGCGTGCGCCGGTTGCAGGAATCGATCATCCCCGGTTAGCAGGTAGCCGCGGGTTCCTGTTTCGATATCGACCAGGGCGCGCTCGACCCGAGCTGTGGCGACCAGCACCTCCTGGGATTGTCGAGCCAACTCGGCTGAGCTCCGCTGATCACGTATCGCGAGCACCAACACGGCGAATGCGGCGCTCGTCAGAAGCGTGAGCAGCGCGCTGGCGATGACCATGCGGCGGGTCAGGCTGCCGCGCACGGTGGCTTACCTCCTGGGCTGTGCGACATGTGACCACTACAGGCATCGACCGCCGGCTGCGGGCCACGGGGGGCACAGTCGAGAAGCACGTACACAGCATCCTCACCAAGCTGGGCGCTGCCCATGACTGACGATGATCATCGGGTGCTTGCCATGGTCACCTTTCTTGAGGCGCGCTTGTGGCTACGATTGATCACGAAACATTGTCGCAGATCAGGGCCTGCCGAGCGCTGGCCGTCGTAGACGACTTTCGGCATCGATCAACCCGGCGTCCGCCCGACACGTGCTTGAGCCTGCGCAGGTCCGCGACCGGGATACCAGGCCGACTCTGAACCGGGCTCCAGGATGTCCGTTGGATCCTGGTCTCCGCGGGCCGGGACGAGGATCCTGATTCGCGTGCTGCCGCAAGCCCGGTAGTGCCCGATCGAAGTAGCCGCCTGCACTCAGCGGCCGACATGCGATCGACAAGGAGTTCTCGGTGAAAAGTGCGTGGACCTTCGTGATGGCCGCCGTTGCCTCGCTGGCTCTGCTCGCCGGGTGCACGACGACCCAGGAAACCCCGACGAAGCACTCTTCGAACATGCTGTCGACACCGCTCGCAACGCCGACGCAGGGCGAGCGACCGGCGTTGAGCACGACAAAGCCGGCTAAGCCGTTCAAGATCGCGATCATCGCGATCGAGAACAACCCGTTCTTCGCGCAGGTGAGGACGGGATACGACGCGGTCAAGCCCAAGATCGAAGCCGCAGGTGGCACAGTCGACTGGATCAACGCCGGTACCGACGTGACAGCCCCCAGCATCGGTGACGCGGTCAACGCCGCCGTCGTCGACGGCTACGACGCCGTCGCCGCGCTGATGCCCAACGACGGCATCTGTACCAACATTCGGCAGGCGAACGCCAAGGGCGTGCTCGTGGCGGCCTACAACGGCAATGCGTCCTGCGCGCAGAGCTCAGGTGCTCTCTTCTTCCACGGCCAGGATCTCCGCGCCGCGGGCGTACAAGCGGGAAAGCTGATGTGCACTGCCACGCAGGACCTGGCCAGCGCGAGCAAGCCCGGTGCCGTCGGCGTCGCGACCGAGTCGTTCACGTTCCAGGCGCTCGAAGAGCGCCGGCTCGGGTTCCTTGCCGGACTCGAGCAGAACTGCCCGTGGCTGACCCAGTCCGGCGGCGGGGTCGAGTACCGGGAGTCGACCGACCGGGTGGCGTCATTGACACGTGACTACATGACCTCCACGAATAACCTCGTCGGGATCTACGTGACCGGCGGCAACCCGCAGGTGGTTGCGCAGACCGTGGCGTCGGCGGGTAAGACTTCGACGGTCAAGGTGATCGGCTTCGACTTCACCGCGGAGAACGTGGCCCAGATCAAGGCCGGCAACATGTACGCAGCCATCGGCCAGGACCCGTTCGGCCAGTCCTACGACACCATCGTCTGGCTGTACAACGCGCTGGTCGACCAGCGGAAGCCCTCGCCTGACTACTTCATCCCCACGGCGGCCGTCGTCGGCACCCGGGCCAACATCACCACGGTCACGGCCGCGAAGTAGTACGGATCAACGCTCGAGAAAACCCGGCCGAGGATGAGCGCGGTGCGGGGGGATATGCGTAGGTCGTTAACCTCTTCGAAACATTTACCGGTCCTTTCTTGAAACATCGCCGGTCGACGATTTCAACTCGCTGAATTCGGAGGACGACGTGATCAACTCAGGAGATACCGCCTGGGTGCTCGCCAGCGCAGCGCTCGTAATGTTGATGACTCCCGGGCTCGCGTTCTTCTACGGCGGCATGGTCCGTAGCAAGAACGTTCTGAACATGCTGATGATGAACTTCATCTGCCTCGTCGTTGTGGGCATCCTGTGGGCGCTGTACGGCTTCAGTTGGGCGTTCGGGAACGACGCGTTCGCCGGCCTGGTCGGCGGGAACGAGTTCGTCGGCCTCGCGAACACCATCGGGCATTTCGCCGGTGCGGCGACGACGGACCCCGCGACCGGTGCGGTGACGACCCCGTGGCCGGGCAGTGATGCGCTCCCGCTGACCGCCTTCGTCATGTTCCAGTTGATGTTCGCGGTGATCACACCCGCGCTGATCTCGGGGGCGATCGCGGACCGGACCAAGTTCTGGGCGTGGGCCGCGTTCGTTGCCGGCTGGGTCAGCCTCTGCTACTTCCCGGTGGCCCACTGGGTCTTCTCGTTCAACGGCTTCACGGGGCCCGACAACACGGGCGGCTGGATCGCCAACACCCTGAAGGCCGAGGACTTCGCGGGTGGGACGGCGGTGCACATCAATGCCGGCGCGGCGGGCCTCGCGCTGGCGATAGTTCTCGGCCGCCGCAAGGGCTGGCCACGGGAACAGATGCGCCCCCACAATCTCCCGTTCGTGCTGCTCGGTGCGAGCCTGCTGTGGTTCGGGTGGTACGGCTTCAACGCGGGATCGGCGCTGAGCGCGAGCGATCTCGCGGGGGTGGCGTTCACCAACACCACCCTGGCGACGTGCACGGCCGTGCTCGGATGGCTGCTCGTCGAGCAGTTCCGTGACGGGAAGCCGACCACGCTGGGCGCGGCTTCCGGTGCGGTGGCGGGACTGGTCGCGGTCACTCCTGCCTGCGGTTACGTCGCCCCGTTCGGTGCGCTGGCGATCGGCCTGATCGCCGGAGCGGTGTGTGCGCTGGCGGTGGGCCTGAAGTTCCGGTTCGGCTTCGACGACTCGCTCGACGTCGTCGGCGTGCACCTGGTGGGTGGCATCGTCGGCACCCTGCTGATCGGCTTCTTCGGCACCAAGAGCGTGAACGCGGCCGCGCTCGGCGAGAACGGTCTTTTCTACGGGGGCGGCTTGACGCAACTCGGCCGCCAGGCCATCGCCGCAGGTGCGGTCATGGTCTACTCGTTCGTCATCGCGCTCCTCCTGGGCTACCTCATCAAGTTCACCATCGGCTTCCGGGTGAAGGAGGACGCCGAGATCGTCGGCGTGGACGAGAGCGAGCACGCCGAGACGGGCTACGACTACTCCGGCATCGGTGGCGGCGGTATCCCGGGCGCCCGTCCGGTCACCCCGTCGGCCGGTCAGGTACGCACGTCCACGGCTAGGAGCGCTGAACGATGAAGCTGATCACGGCGATCGTGAAGCCGTTCGTACTCGACGACGTCAAGGCCGCCCTGGAGCGGATCGGGGTGCTGGGAATGACCGTCAGCGAGGTGCGGGGATACGGCCGGCAGAAGGGCCACACCGAGGTCTACCGGGGTGCGGAGTACTCCGTGGACCTCATCCCGAAGACCCGGGTGGACGTCATCACGGACAACACCGTGGCGGACAAGGTGGTCGACGCCGTCGTCGAGGCCGCGCGCACCGGCAAGATCGGTGACGGGAAGGTCTGGGTGACGCCTGTCGAGACCGTCGTCCGGGTCCGCACCGGCGAACGCGGTCCCGACGCGATCTAGGGAGTGTTTGAAGGCTATTGGGGTCGGCGGTGCCGTGTTGGCGAACTCCCTGACACGCTCTACCCGACACGCGTGTGATCGATGAACGCGGTCAACGCGTCCACAGTTGCGTCGGGCTGCTCGTCGGGAATGAAGTGCCCGGCTTCCGGGATGACGACGCCGGTCACGTTCTCTGCCCAGGGGCTGATGGAGGCGGCCATGTCGGGGATCGAGCCGTGGGAGCTGGAGATTCCCAGGACCGGGATGGTCAAGTGCCCTCGTCCGGGTGCGAGAGCGTCATGGTTTTTGCGCGCTGATTCCGCGGCGTCGCGGAAGTAGGCGAGAGACGCTCGGAGCCCTCCCTCGGCTGCGATGGCGGCGGCGTAGTGGTCGATATCGGCGCTGTCGAACGTGTTCGGGGACAGTGCCTTGACCCTCAAGAACCAGCCCACGTAGTCACGCTCGCGGCCGGTGAGCAGCGTCTCGGGCAGTTCGGGCACCACATGGAATGCCAAGTGCCAGGTCTTCCAGGCCCGTTCGGGATCCGTTGGGATGGCGTCCGGGAGGGTGATTCCGGGAATGCCGGCGTCGAGCAGAGCGACGCCGTGCAGGCGGTCTTGGTACTTCAGGGCGAGCGAGAAGGCGACGCAGGCCCCGATGTCGTGGGCGACGAGCCAGTACTTCGGCACGTTGAGCGCGGTCAGCGCGGCCTGGACGCGCGAAGCGACGGTGTGAGTGTCGTAGCCCCCTTGGGGACGATCGGAGTGGCCCTGTCCCGGCAGGTCGATCGCGATCACGTGGAAGCGCTCGGCAAGGCGCGGCATCGCCTTGTGCCAAGCCCACCAGGTCTGCGGGAATCCGGCGAGCAGCACGACGGTGGGGCCGCTCGACCGACCGCCTTCCACGGCGTGAATTCCTTCCGCGTCGACCCAGCGGTGGGTGAAGCCCGCGAGGTCGCGCAGCGGCAGCCCGGGGACGTGGTTCTGGTCGGGAGAGCGGTTCGGGGCGATGGCGGCGTCGGTCATGCCTCGAGGCTAACGCATCTTGTACTGTTCAGTTCAAGATAGGATGGGCAAAGCCACGATGGACTGGCTCAAGAACGGGGTGCATGCGGGATGGCCGGGAAGAAGCAGTACGACGTGGACATCGTGGTCGACGCGGCGATGGTCCAGTTCTGGCGGGCCGGGTACGCCGACACCTCGCTCGACGACCTCTCCAGGGCGACGAGATTGAACCGAAGTTCCATCTATTCCTCGTTCGGCGACAAAGACTCGCTCTACCTGCGCTGCCTGGACCGCTACGCCGTCCGGTATGGAGACAGGTACGACCAGGCGCTTTCCTCCGGTGCGTCCGGGGAACCGCTGCGGGCGGTACAGGCGTTTTTCGAGGTCACCCTCCAACGCATCGCCGACCCCGACGTGCCGGACGGATGTCTGGTCGCTCAGACCGCGATGGCGACACCAGTACTCAGCCCCGCTATCGCCACGCGTGCGATCGAAGCTGTGGGGCTTCAGCGTGCGCGGCTGCGGACCGCCTTGAACACCGCGGAGTTGGCCGAGGGCGACGCCGAGAACTACGCCACTCACATCACGGCGGTCAACCAGTCGCTGGCCGTGATGAGCAGGGCGCGGGCGACCCAGAAGCAGCTCCGTACGATCGTCGACATCACCATGAGCGCGCTCTCGCAGGCTTTGCACAGCTAGAGCAGGCCTAGACCACCGGTCTGCGTCGTGGGATGCGGTACGTCCTACCCTGATGCCTGGGTGATCGAAAATTGTCGGGGGTCGAAGATATGTTCGATCCATGGCAGCAGCGGCGTCGGTTCCTCCCGGCCTGGCGGACCTTCCGCCCGGCCCGGAGCTGGGCGCGCTGCTCGCCGGAATTGATGTGTCGAGGGTTCCCAACGCGCGCATCCTCGAGGTTCTGAAGGCGGAGAGCAGGCAGCTGGCCCATCAGCAGGCGCGGCTGTTCGCGGCGATGGCCGAGGTGGGCCGCTGCGAGTCACCGGAATCCCCGGGCGCTGTCGCGCGGGCGGCGGAGCCGTTGCCGGAGGCGATCCACGAGATCGGGCCGACGTTGGCTGTCACCACGGCCTCGGCGTTTGCCGAGCACGATCTGGCGGAGCAGCTGCGGGTGCGGCTGCCTGCGGTGGCGGCGGCGCTGCGGGCGGGGAGGATCGACCGGGCCGAAGGCGCGGTTGTTCGTGGAGCATGCCCGGGAGCTGTCCCCGGCGCAGATCGCTCGGCTGTGCGCGGAGCTGCTGCCGGCGGCGTCGGGCTGGACCACCGGCCAGCTGGGCGACCGGCTGCGGAAGTGGTGTCTGTCGCTGCTGGATCCCGACGTGCTGCGGCGGCGCTATCAGACGGCGGTGCGTGAGCGGGCGGTGTCCGGCTACCTCAACCGTGATGGCACCGCCACGATCAGCGCCTCCGGGCTCTCGCCGGCCGAGGCGGCTGCCTCGTGCGAACGCGTCTTCGAGCTGGCCCGCGCCATCCGTCGGGCCGGGCACCCCGATCGGCTCTCCCGGATTCGCGCCGATCTGTTCCTGGCCCTGCTGGACGGGTCGCTGCAGCAGTTGACCAACGACGAGGTCATCGCCGCCATGCTCGCGCGCCGCGAGGCGCAGGACACCGGCTTGAGTGAGTCCACCAGCCCGTGCCGGGCCGGTTCACCTGGCATAGCCCGCTGCGGCGTACCTACCGCACTCGCGGCGAGCCCATCGCACCCCCGCTACCGGAGCCGATCCTCGGCGTCCCGGATCCCGAGGATCTCGACGCCGGTCCCGACTTCCGCGTCGCCGACCGCGACGACCCGCCCAACTTCCACGCACTCACACACCCGGTCGACCGGCCGCCACCCCAACCGCCGCCCGACCCCCACGACGAACCGCCGTTCTGACCCGAGCCGGTAGCAGGGACTTTGCGGGGAGGGGTCGTGCGGAAACTCCTGCGTTTCCGCTGCGGGCGCACCGTTGACTTCAGCGTCGAGACAGGCCACTGTCTTGCTAGCTGACAGACACAAGATGTCAGACAGCAGTCAATAGACCGAACGGCAGGAACCAGGCCGACCGTGGTCCGCCTGTGAGGAGCACGGATGAGCCAGGGCTGGAGCGTCAAGGGCGACGAGGAGCAGCAACTGCTCGGCGAGCGCATCGCAGAGCGGCTGCGAGGACTCATCGCTCAGGGTGTCCTGCTGCCCGGGGAGAAACTGCCCTCCGAGCCGGAGCTGGCCGCCCGGCTCGGGGTCAGCAGGCCGACGCTGCGGTCAGCCGTCTCGGAGCTCGTCGCCGACCTCGTGCTCGAGCGCAGGCGCGGGGTCGGGACGTTCGTCCGGCAGGCCGCACCCCTGCTGCAGACGGGCCTGGAACGGCTCGTCGGCACTGGGGACACGATCCGGCAGCTCGGGATGAAGCCCGGCGTGGCCGACCTCTCGGTGGAGCACCGGCGACCACCCGAGCATGTCGCCGCACGGCTGGGCCTCACGGCGGCGACCGGCGCCGAATGCGTCCGCATCCAGCGGGTGCGCACTGCCGACGGGCGCCCGGTGATGTCCTGCGACGAGTGGATCCCCGAGCGGGTGCTGCCCGACCCGACCCACCTCGACGACCTCGGGGAGCACGAGTCCGTGTACGAGCGGCTCGCCGAGGCCGGCCTGGCCGTGCGACTCGCGTCCACCTCGATCGTGCCGTGTCTCCCCGACACGGACCTGCGCCGGAAGCTCGAGCTCCCGCCGCAGACACCGATCCTCGTGCTCCGGCAGCTGCACTTCGCATCCAACAGCGCCGACCACCCGGTGCTGTACTCCGAGAACTCCTACAACAGCGAGCGGATCGAACTCACCGCTGTGCGTCGCGGCTGAGGCGTATTTCTCCCCATTCCGAGTAACCCGCCGAACCATCTCGAGAGCGAGGTGCGGCCTTGTCCTCCGACCTCCTGGGCCAATTGTTCACCGACGGCCCCGTGCATACCTTCTTCGTCAACCTCGCCTTGGCGCTGATGGTCCTGGCCGTCGGCATCTGGGTGCTGGAACTGTCCGGCCGGACCGTCTCGTGGCGCGGCATCGTGCCCAACCACGTCACGTGGGGTTCCCGGTCGATCGCCCTCGTCGCGGTCTGCGCCGCCCTCTACATCGCAGGACGGCCACTGCAGCTGCAGCTCATCCCCGGGATCGGCGGGCTGAACCCGTCCTTCGCCCTGGCCCCCGTGCTGGTCGCGCTGTTCGGCCTGCCGGCCGCGGTCGGGGTGACGTTCTCCATGCCGATCGGCGACGCGATCTCCGGGGCCCTGACACTGGGATCCCTTGCCGGCTGCCTCGGCCACACCTTCGTCACGTGGACGGTCTACAAGTTCTGCACCGACGCCTCCCTGCGCACCCCGCGCAGCTGGGCCGGCCTCTACGCCGGCATCGTGATCGGGCCGCTCCTGCACCTCATCGTCGTCCCGGGCTGGCTGGACTTCACCCATGTTCTGCCGCCGGCCGTAGCGTGGGGCGGGGTGACGCTCTCGATCGGGGTGAACCAGATCGTCATCCCGGCGATCGTGGCGCCGGTCCTGCTCTACGCGCTCTATCCGCGGGTGGCGCAGGCGGGCCTCTACTGGCGCGACACGACCGGCCCGGTGCGTACGGGGCGGCTCGCCGAGCTGCGCCGGTCCGCACCGGCGAGGCCGGAGCCCACTCCGCCGGCCGTGACCGTCCGTGCCCGCACGCCTGTCGCGGCCACCGATCGGCCTGTGGTGTTCGAGGTCGAGGACCTGTGGTTGGCCTACCCGACCGCCGAGCATCCGTCGCTGCGTGGCGTGGACATGAATGTCCGCGCCGGCGAGTTCATCGGCATCACCGGGCCGTCGGGCGCCGGGAAGAGCACTCTGCTCGCCTGCATGCAAGGCCTCGTGCCGCGCGCGGTCACGGCGGAGACCACTGGCTCGGTGCGAGTGTTCGGGCACGACGTCATCGCCGCACCCCTGGGCGCCGAAGGCCACCGCATCGGCCTGGTGCTCCAGGACGCGGAGGCCCAGATCGTCGGCATGACCGTCGCCGAGGACCTCGCCTTCGGCCCGGAGAACTACGGGATCGACCCGGCCGAGATCCGCAGCAGGCGGACCGAGGTGCTGGAAATGGTCGGGCTCGCCGGGATGGCCGACCGCGACACGTTCGCCCTGTCCGGCGGGCAGAAGCAGCGCCTGGCGATCGCCTCGGTGCTGATGCTTCGCCCTGACGTGCTGCTGCTCGACGAGCCGACCTCCGAGCTCGACCCGATGGGCAAGGCCGAGGTCTTCGAGGTCGTGACGCGGCTGCGCCGGGAGGCCGGCACCACCATCGTGATGGTCGAGCACGAGCTGGACCGGCTCGCGGCGCTCGCCGACCGCCTCGTCGTGATGAGCGAGGGCCGGATCGTGGCCGCAGGCACACCCGGCGAGCTGCTCGCCGACGTCGAACTGTTCCTGCGCACCGGCGGGGAACGCCCACCCGCGGCCGCGGAGCTGCAATGGCGGTTGCGCAGTGCCGGTTGGTCGTTCGCCGGCGAGCCGTGCCTGACCGTGCCGTCGGTCGTCGGCCGGATCCGCGACCTGGCTGGAGACGTGGCATGAACACGGGCGCGAGCACACCGCTGATCCAGGTCCGTGATCTCGAGTTCCGCTACACGCCGGACGCTTCCCCCGTGCTGCGCGGCGTGGACCTCGCCATCGGGCGGGGCGAGTTCGTCGCCCTGCTCGGGCAGAACGGCGCGGGCAAGACCACCCTCGCCAAGCACTTCAACGGCCTGCTGCGGCCGACGGCGGGCGACGTGCTGATCGACGGGAAGTCGACCGGCGAGCTGACGCTGACCGAGCTGGCGCGCCGGGTCGGCTACTGCTACCAGAACCCCGACCACCAGATCTTCGCCCCTACGGTGGAAGAGGAGGTCCGGTTCGGGCCCGACAACCTGGGGATCGCCGCGGACCGGGCCGCCGACCTCGTGACCAGGGCGCTGGATCTCGTGGGCCTCACCGCCCACCGCGCGAAGAACCCGTTCGTGCTGGGCCGCGGCCAGCGCCAACTGCTCGCGGTGGCCTCGGTCATCGCGATGGACCCGCCCGCTGTGGTGATCGACGAACCCACGACGGGGATGGACCTGACGGGCGCCGAGGCGATCATGAAGCTGCTGGCGGAGCGCGCCGCGGAGGGCCGCACGATCGTCGTGATCACCCACGACATGGACGTTGTGGCCGAGTACGTGCCCCGGGTGGTCGTGATGGCCGCCGGGCAGGTGCTCGCCGACGGCCCGACGCACGATGTGCTGCGCCGCACCGACATCCTCGCCTCCGCCCGCCTGGTCCCGCCCGCGGCCGTGACCCTGTCCGACCAGCTGTCCCACCTCGGCGTCGGCAGGCGCGGCACGGTCAGCGCCATCGCCGAGGACCTCACCACGTGGATGGGAGACCGTCGTGCCCGTCGGGTATAGCGTCTACCGGCCGACCGGGTCGGTGGTCCACACCGGGATCGACCCCCGGGTCAAGATGGCCTGGCTGGCGGCGGTCTTCCTGCTGGCCCTGCTGTTCAACGACCCCGCCGCGCTGGGCGCGATGCTCGTGGTGCTGTTCGCCGCGGCGGCGGCGGCCCGGCTGTCGTTCACCGATCTGCGCCCCTACGTGCTGCTGTCGGCGTGGCTCACGCTGCTGTCGGTCCTCATCTGGCCGACCTACATCACCACCGGCACGCCGCTGGGCCGCGTCTGGTTCGTCGACGTCACCTCTGACGGACTGCTCTTCGGCCTTGCCATGGGCTTCCGCATCTCCGTCATGATCGTCGCAGCCGGTGTCTGGATGATGGTGACGCCGCCGCAGCTGGTCACGGCCGGGCTGTTGGAGATCGGGCTGCCGCACAAGGCCGGCGTCGCGCTGGCCTCGGCGATCCGCTTCATCCCGTTCATGAACGCCGAGCGCACCACGATCATGGAGGCGCAGCGGGCCCGCGGCGCGGACCTCTCTACGGGCGGACCGGTCGCCCGGATCCGCCACGCCGCGCCCGCCCTGGTCCCGATGTTCTCCCGCGCCTTCGTCACGGCGCAGAACCTCTCGGTCGCGATGGACGCCCGCGGGCTCGGTGCGAGCCCCACCCGCACCAGCGCAGTCCAGCTGCGGTTCGACACCCGGGACCGCGTCCTGCTGGCGGCCGCCGCACTCGCGGTGCTCGTCGGGATCCTCGGCCGCGTCACCGGGTTCGGGGTGTTGATGCAGGGGTACCTGTGACCGGTCGGCCATTGTGGATGGTCGGGCACCTGACCGTGGACGACGTGGTGCTGCCCGACGGCACGACCCGGATGGGCCAGGTCGGCGGAGCCCCGGTGTTCGCCGCGGCCGGGGCCCGGATGGCCGGAACCGAAGCAGCGGTGGTCACGGCGCTGGCGCCCGACCTCCCGCCCAGGGTGACGTCCTGGCTCGACCGTGAAGGCCTGACGGCGATCGGCTGCGGCGCCACCCGCAGCCACATCAGCCAGTGGGTGCTCTACGAGCGCGACGGCACCCGGACGTTCCTGCACCATCCCGGGTCGGCCGACATCCTGGAGGCCGCTCCCGACCCCCGGGCGTGGACGCCCCGGCCGGGCTGCGGCTGGGCCCACATCGCTCCCATGCCTGTGGACGTGCAGGTGGGCTGGGTGCGCACGCTCGCCGCCCACGGGATGCGGGTGACGCTCGACCCGCACGAGGACTGCGCCGCCACCGCGGCCGACCGCGTGCTCGCGCTCCTGCCGCTGCTCACCGCGTTCCTGCCCAGCGAGCAGGAGGCGGCGAGCCTGCACGGCGACGACGACATGCTCGACGCCGCCACGCGCTTCGTTGCCGCAGGCGCCCGGATCTGCGCGATCAAGGTCGGTGCGGCCGGGTGTGTCGTGGCTACGGCGGCGGGGACCTGGCGGGTGCCGTCGATTGCCGGAGGCTGCGTCGACCCCACCGGGGCAGGCGACGCGTTCTGCGGCGCGTTCACCGCCGCGCTGGCCGCCGGCGCCGACGCCGCGCTCGCCGCCCGCTGGGGCACGGTCGCCGCGTCGTACACCATCGAGCGCTTTGGCGTTCCGCCGCTGCGCGACGGGGCACCACCGGACTGGGCGGTGCGCCTGGAGCGCACCAGCTCGCAGGCGGTCCCCTCCACACAGACCTTCTCCACCGCGCACGCCGGTGGAGAGAAGTAATCGGATTTGACGAAAGAGGGTTCCGTGCGTCACGAGGACATGCAGCTCAAATGGGAGAACATGCGAGCCGGGATCGACGCCCAGGTCGACCTGCTCGCACAGGCCCCCCGCGCCCTGCACACCGAGGTCGCCACCCTGCTCGACGGCCCGGCGCCGAGCCGGCTGTACACAGTCGGATGCGGCGACTCGTACTTCTGCGGGCTCGCCGCCGAGATGGCCATCGAGAGCTGGACACGTCAGCCCATGGAGGCGCTCGAGTCGCTCGAGTTCTCCCGCTACGCGATCCGCACGGCCCCGGAGGGCTCGCTGGTCGTGGCCGTCTCCAACTCCGGTGAGGTCGCCCGGACCGTCGAAAGCCTGCGCTTCGCGGGCGAGCGCGGGTTGCGCACCGTGGGCATTACCTACAACCCGGAGAGCCGGCTCGCCTCGGCGGCGCAGCACGTGCTCAAGTACGACTACCGCGACGTCGGCTTCGGCCCAGGCACGATGAGCTACCTGGCGTCGGTGCTGTCACTGCTGGCCGTCGGGCTGCGAGTGGCCGAGCTGGGCGGCGGCCTGGATGCCGCCGGCGTCGAGGCCGAGCTGTCGGCCATCGAGGGACTCGCCCCCGTGCTCGCGGAGACGATCGCGGCGGCCGAGGAGCCCGCGGCCGCGCTCGCGGCCACCCTGACGGAGGACACCAAGGTGTTCTTCCTCGGCGGCGGCCCCAACTACGGGACAGCCCTCTTCGCGATGGCGAAGATGATCGAGTCGGCCCGCCACAACACGGTCTCCCAGCAGCTCGAGGAGTGGGCGCACGAGCAGTACTTCTGCACGGTGCCCGGCACGGTCACCGTCGTGCACGCCCCGGAGGGCCACTCCGTGGACCGCGCGCGCGAGCAGCTGCGGGCGGTGCGGGACATGAAGGGCACGGCGGTGGCGGTCTGCGCCGCCGACGACGAGGAGACCAAGGCCCTCGCCGACGTGGTCTTCCCGGTCCCGGCCGGGGTGCCCGAGCACCTCTCCCCGCTGCTGTACTGCGTGGCGTCGGAGCTGATCTCCTACCACTTCGCACTCGCGAACGAGAAGGTGATGCTCGGGTTCGACGACGCCTGGCGCAAGGAGGTCAACTTCCGCCAGATCTTCCGCAGCGTTATCCCCGAGACCGTGCCGGGCCTCCCGGCCGCCCCGTGACCCGCACACGCACGCCGCGCCTCGTTGGGATGGTGCACCTGCCCGCGCTGCCGGGCACGCCCGCGGGCCGGCTCCCCCTCTCGGAGATCGTGGCCGGCGCCGTCGCGGACGCGGTGACTCTCGCCGATGCCGGGTTCGACGGACTGCTCGTGCAGAACTCGCTCGACCGGCCCACCCGCGAGCGGGTGGACGCCGCCTCCGTCGCGCAGCTGACGGCGGTGGCGGCGGCGGTCCGGGCCCGGGTGGACCTGCCGATGGGGATCAACTTCGTGAAGAACGACGGGCCCGCCGCCCTGGCGGTGGCGGCGGCGGTGGGTGCCGAGTTCGTGCGGATAAAGGTCCACACCGGGGCCGTGCTCTCGGCGGAGGGCGTGCTGCAGGGCTCGGCGTTCGAGACGCTCGCCCTGCGCAAGCGGCTCGGCGCGGACGTGGCGATCTGGGCGGACGTCTACGAGCCGACCTCGCGGCCGCTCTTGCCCGACGACATCGCCCTGGCCGCGGTGGACGCGGTCGAGTTCGGCATGGCCGACGCCGTGATCATCACCCGGCCCAGCGCCGCGGAGAGCCTCGCGACGATCGCCGACCTGCGCAAACGCCTGCCGGACGTGCCGATGGTGGTCGGCGGCGAGGTGGACGCCACGACCGTCGCCGACGTGCTCACCGGGGCCGACGCGGCGATCGTCGGCAGCGCGCTCAAGCGGCCCGCCGGGATCCGGGGGCCGGTGGTCGCGGAGGCAGCCCGCGAGATCACCGCGGCCGCGGGCCCGGTGGAGCGGACGTGACCGCGCACTGGTGGGGCACCGGTTCGATCAGCGAGGCGCAGGCGCAGGCTTGGGTGGGGAAGGCGCGGCGGCTCGCGGTTCCGCTGTTGGAGCTCGCGGGTCCGGTCGCCGATCCGGCACTCGTCGAGCCGCTGCGGGTCCCGTCGGCGGCCTCGGGTGTCTTCGGCAACTTCATGCTGGCGTGGCTGGAGCCGGAGCCGACGCCGCGGCGGGTGCGGCATCTGCCCGACGGTGGGTTCTTCCTGGAGTTGCTGCGGCGCACGTACGCGCCGGTGCTGGGGCGCAGGCCGGACTTGGTTCCGCTGTTGTCGGATGACAGCCGCCCGGAGATGTCGTTGACCAACGATGTGCTGCAGATCCAGCTTCGGACCCTGGATCCGGGTTACAGCATGGTCCGGCATCACGCGCTGATGTTGTTCTGCGCGGCGTTGTGGCTCGACGAGCCACGGCGCAGCCAGTGGCTCGACCTCTACGACGAGCTCGTCACCCACGTCGACGAGCAGCCGGGCGGGCGGCCTGACCTGGCCGAGCTGGCCGCGGTGGAGGCACACGCCTTCGCCGACTTCACCGCGCTGGCGCCGCGCACGCTCACCCCCGACGGCGCCGCCGAGCTGTTCTCCACGCCCGGGCTGCTGGATGACGTGATGGCGTACCAGTTGTATGCCGGGGTCGCGATCGGGCTGCTGTGGCGGGACTACCGGGCGCAGCCCGAGCTCGAGCGGGAGACGTGGCTGCGGGCGCAGCTGTCCCACGGCTACGTGCAACCGGACTACCTCGGACAGAACTGGAGGGACCACCTGTGACCTCGGGCGACCTGCAACTGGTGATCCGAAACGCGCGGATCTCCACCGGCGACCACGCACTGCACACGATTGCCGTCCGCGGCGGGCGCATCGTCGCGCTGGCGAGCCGTGACGAGGACCTGGGGCCGGCTGAGACGATCCTGGACGCGGAGGGACGTTGGGTGATCCCCGGGGCGATCGACACGCATTCGCACATCAACCAGCGGGCGCCGGAGTTCGAGCATCTCCCGGGGCTGGGGCAGGGCGACAACTTCGCGGTGGAGAGCCGCGGCGCGCTGGCCGGCGGTTGCACGACCGCGCTGAACTACGTGGAGTTCGGGCCGCCGTCGTTGCTGGAGTCCTACCGTTCCGGGCTGGCGACGGCGGCCGGGCAGTCGATGATGAACGTGTTGTTCCACGGCTGTCTGATGACGATGGATCAGGTCGGGGAGATCCCGCGGGCGGTGGCCGAGGGGGTCCGCACGTTCAAGATTTTCATGCCGTATCGGGGTGAGGAGGCCCGCAATCTGGGCGGCATCGGCAGTCTCGACCACGCCCAGATGCGTATCGCGTTCGCTGAGATCGCCCGCCACGGCGGGCACGCCCTGGTGCACGCGGAGGACGGCGACATCGTCGACCACTGCATGGCGCACGAGGCCGCGCTCGGGCTGGACTCGCTCGCGGGGTGGGAGCGCTCGCGCCCCACGATCGCGGAGGGCGACGCGGCGTGGACGGCGATGTATCTCGCCGAGGAGGCCGGCTGCCCGGTGTCGATCGTGCACGTGTCCAGCTTGGAGGCGATCCGGGCGCGGCGGGCGGTGGGCTACCCGGGTGCGGCGCTGGAGTCGTGCGTGCACTACATGCTGCTCACGACGGCGTCGGACATCGGCCCGGAGGGCAAGGTGGCCCCGCCCCTGCGCGACCCCGGCCTCGCCGAACAGATCACTACGGCGGTGCTGGCCGGGGAGATCGACTTCTTCGGCTCCGATCACAACGTGTGGCCGAGTGCGGCGAAGCAGGACTGGGAGAGCGCGAAACCCGGTCTGCCCGGGATCGGGTTGATGCTGCCGTTGCTGCTCAGTCATCTGGTGTATGGGCGGGGGATGAGCATGGAGCGGGCGGTTGAGCTGACCTCGCGGAACGCGGCGGTGCGGTTCGGGCTGCCCGGTAAGGGGATCGTCGCGGTGGGCGCGGACGCCGACCTGGTGATCCTGGATGAGGGGGAGCGGGCGATCCGCACGGATGAGTTGCACTCCGCGGTGGACTACTCGCCGTATGAGGGGATGACCCTGCGGGCGTGGCCGTATGCCACGGTGTGCGGCGGCAACCTGGTCTACCAGGACGGGAAGTTCCCCAATCCCGACTCCCACGGCGAGATGCTGAACCTGCGTTTCGCCGGTGCGGGCTGAACTCAGGCTTGCCCCCCGGTCAGCAGGCGGCGGCGTAGCAAACGGCCTCGCAGGCTGACCGCACGGTTTTCCGCGGAGGTATTACTAGATCATCGTCATCAGCTCACCAGACGATGCCCTCGCGCTCGGCGACGTCGAGCAGCTCGGCTAGGTGCGGGCAGGGCGGAGTTGCCCAGCAGACCGGGCGCGCGGCGGCCGGCTTACCGGGCCGTACTCGGGGGGCGCGGTGAGGCGATCTCGCAGCAGGTCGCTACGGGCGACCTGCGGGCGATGGTCGAGGCGGGTCTGCTGCGCACCCATGGTCGTAACCGAGGTGCGTACTACGACGGGGCCGATCCGTTCCGCGTGTTGTATGCGGACGTTCGGCGGGGACGTAGCCCAATCGACACCTCGACGCTCTTCGCGCCGGGGTCGGCCAGTTCGTGATGCGCCGCGTCGCGGTCAGCGGGCCATCAGCGTGGTGTCAGCGCGGAACTGGCCCAGCGGGACCGCCGTGCCGTCGGTGAGGGTGACGTTCCAGAACTTATAGCCCTGACAGGACTTGAGGTTCGTGACCATCCTCCCTGCTTCGTCCGGGAGCCGGAAGGAGTCGGCGTCGGAGAGCCAGAGCAAGCCGCCGTCATCCACCCGGACCTCGTGGCGAACGCCCCGATGGGTCCCGTGCAGCTGGGTGCCGGGCCGGAGCCGGCCGTCGGCAATGAGAGCGCCGATCTGGGTGCGGGGCTTGCGAGGCTGAGCTTCCCCCCGGCGCGTCGCCGACGCCCGCTTCGGCGTGGCATCCGGGTCAGCGGAAATTGGGAGTACTGGTTCCGGTGCCGGTGAGGGGAGGACGAGACCGAGCCGAGAAGGAGCCCAGATGTGACGCGCCAGCGTTTCGTACATCGTCGCCCGCACGTCGATGACCTCGCGCATCGAGGGAGCGGTACCGAAGTCCCGTAGCGTCCGTTGCGCTCCGTGGGACTTGCGGACCGCCTCCAGTTTCGGATGCCGTTTGCCGTAGCCGGAAGACAGGACGGCGAGGAGCGCAGTGTGCCTGCGGTACCACTCGATCTTCTCCGCGTACGGCATGTCACCCACGCTGGTGTTGTCCGATGCGTGCAGCAGGCCCAGCCCGCCGATCCGGTTGCGCATCAACCGGAACGTGAGGGGGTCGAGGTCAGGGTGGCGTTCGGCATGGTCGGCGAAGATGTGCTCGATGTGCCATGTGCGTTCTCGCGCCAGGTAGTGCGCCACCTCATCGGGCTGGCCCATCTCCCTTTCCACGTGAGCCGTCATCCGAGCCAGGAGGTACCGAATCTGGGCGCGATTGTCGCCGCGGACGCCCAAGGTTCGCATCACCGTGAAGTCGAGAACCGGTAGCTGCGCCCCGAGAATCGTGCCCAGGGCGATGGCCGACGTACAGCCGCGGACGAGTGGCACCACCTCCAGAACCGCGCGGTTGAGGTCGTCCGCCCGGGTCGATTCGTCGTGGACCGCGCGCACGACGTAGAGCAGGTCGACGAAGTTGGCCGCGATCCGCGCCTTGTCCTTCACGATCGTCAGGGTGTCGTCGGGGTTGACGGCGGCTAGGATGAGGGCCATCTGGGCGGTCACGGTGTTGACGTGGTTGTAGTAGACGGCGGCCAGCCCGTCGCTGTGGCGCGGCTCGGCGGTCGCGGCGGTCAGCGTCGCGTAGTGCCGTCCGAGGTCGATCAACTGCGACACGAAGGCCAGGTAGGTCTCGTTGTCGCCGTGTTTCAGGCCGATCCGTTCGGCGTGTGTGCGGATCCACATGTGAGGCGCCAGCTCGATCTCCCCGGGGTCGGAGGAGCCCTCGGTCAGGTCGGCGTGGTGGGCGAGGAGGAACGCCTTGAGGAAGTTCTTGGGCGCATCGGTGTCGCCGCGAACCACGGTCACCTCGGCGAGCATCTCGCGCCATCCCTCGTTGAGCTTCTCCTCGTCCCGGTTCGCCCGTGAAAGCAGGAAACTTTTGACGAGGTCGACGGACGTGAGCCGGGCTCCGCGATCGTTCATCGACTCGAAGATGCGGAACCCGTTGTCGCGGTCGACGGCCTCGATGCCGACCATCACAACGCTGTCGAGAAGCCAGTCGACGAAGCGGCGGTGCTGTTCGGAGTCCAGGCGTTCGGCGAGTTCCTCGCCGATCTGGGTGCTGCGCTTCCACAGCGTCTGCACGGCCAGATTCGAGCCCAGAGGCACCTCATAGGGCCGGTCTTCAAGCAGCGATTCCAGGGCCTTCTGGCGCTCGTTGATATCCAATCGGAACCGGGGTGTGCTGCCGTCCCATCCGTCGATGATGGCCGATTCGAGCCGCTGGCGTGTCTTGCGCTCGGGGCGGCCATCAGGGGTGCGCCGCAGCAGGTGCAGGAGGATCAGGTGCAGGGTGGTGAAGCGCTGCTGGCCGTCCACGAGAAACCGACGGTTGCCGTCCTCCTCGGAGTAGACGAATGGACCGAGGAAGAACTCCGACGGCATCGTGCGGCGCGAGCGACGGTCGTTGTCCGCGAGTTCGAACGCCTCGAGGAGGTCGGAGAGCAGCGTGCCGACGTCGTCGGCGGACCAGGCGTACTCACGCTGGTAGTACTCGATTGCGTAGGTGACGCGGCCGAACAGCTCTGCGAGGTGGAACGCCTTGCCGGTGATCCTGCCGCTCGCCATCCGTCCCCTTCGATGGTTGCCGCTCGTGTCCGCCCGATGGCTCACCGTTCTACCAGCAGCGGGACGATCACGCGACAGGTCCGAGCCGGGCGTCCGGAGGCGAGCAGCGCGTGGAACCTGGGGGCGACGCAGATGGTCAAATCAGTTCCTGACGGTTGTCGACGCGATGGCGACGGAGGGCTGACAGCTGGGCCTGTTCATCGTCGTCATCGGCCAGTCGCGGATGCGGAGGGCTGCGTGAGCCCGGCGAGCAGCGGCGTGACACCGGTGCAACCGAAGACAGTGGCGCGGCGGGATTCGATCATGACTATCGTGGGTGTAGGCGTCCTGGTCGCATCGGATGCGACCGTCGAGTCCCGACCGCGGCCGGGCTGTTGCGCGCCGACCAGGTCACCGCGAGCCTGCCGAAACGAGCCTGGCAACGGCTCTCGGCCAGGCCGGCCGCGAAGGGACGCAAACGACGATATTCATCGTCTCGCCACGAAGATCACGGACGGATACGCGTGCTCTGCGGTATGCCCAACGGGCTAATGAAACTAGCCTGAAAGATGTAACGGGCGCCGCCGTGCCACGCAAAGTGCACAAGCACTAATCTTCCGAGTCCCTGCCGTGAGTGGTCCGTCGTCAGGGAAGCGAGGGGGGACTTCGTGCTGCTGACGACGAGCACCGCTGGGGGCTGCGTGGTCGCGCGCGCCGAGTTCAGCCGGCGTGCGATCGAACGGGGGGCTCTGTAGTGGCGCAGCTGCACGTCCTCGGCCCGTGGCATGGGCCGGGCGAGGAGAAGACCGCCAAGCGGTTGGAAGCCGGCCTCCCGAACGACTGGGACGTCATCGCCGGCCGCGACATCCCGGGGGGAATGGGCACCGTTGACCTCGACCTGATCGTGGTCGGGCCGCACGCCGTCTTCCTCTGCGAGGAGAAGGCGTGGGGGCGCTATGTCGTCGCCGGTGAGGTCAACTGGTACGTGAACGGCGGTCAACGCCACAACCCGGTCAGCCAGGTCTCCTACGCCTCGAAGGTGCTGGCCGGGCGCCTGAAGTCGCACGTCAAGGGGTGGAAGGACGGGCTGAAGGCGCTGCCGCATGGCGTCCGTCCGGTCTTCGCGCACGTCGTGCTCTCGCACGACTGGCTGGTGCTGGAGAACGCAGCCGACCTCGGTGAGAACGTCGTGCTGCGGCTGGCCGACACGGCCGACACCCTGCGAGCAGTTCACGACGCACTCCCTGACGGGATGGCCGCACACCGGCCTGCGCTCATGGCTTACCTGCTGGGGCTGCCGCAGCGCCGTGACGCGCTGCCACCGAAGCAGATCATGCAGTACGAGGTGCTCGACGCCGCCACCCCGAAGGGCAATGCGATCGTCTTCCCGGCGCGGACTCCCGCCGGTGAGGGGGTCTTCCTCACGTGCGTGCCGATCGACGGCTCCGCCGACCCCGAGCAGGCCCGGCTGCAGGCCACCCGCGAGCACGACGCGCTGGCCGCCCTGGCCGCGGAGGAGCGCACCTGGCGGGTGCAGGGCTGGTTCGACTGGGACGGCTACCGGGTCACCCCGGTGATCGTCGGGATGGACGCCACCAGCCTGCACAGGATCGCCGCGCAGGCGAAGCCCGATCACGACGCCAGCGGGCGCGTCCCCGCCAGGCTCGGTGCCGCCGTCGCGGAGGATGCATTCACCGCACTCGCGGCCGTGCACGCCAAGGGCATCACCCACCGGGCGATCGAGATGCGCACGGTCGAGGTGACGCACACCGGGCGGGTCCGGTTTCGCGACTTCGGCCGCGCGCACCTGCCCACGACGGCGACGATCGCGCCGTCGCTCGACGACGGGGGAACCTCCGCGGCGTTCCGGCCCCCGGGCGTCCCGCTGGAGGCCTACCTCCCCGCCGACGACGTCTACGCAGTCGCGCTCTGCCTCGTGCAGTGGCTGCACGGCGACGCCTCCGACGAGCCCGACCATGACGTGGCCCGTAAGCGTGCGATCGACTACCACGGCGTGGGGCACATACTGGCGCGATGCCTCTCCCCGGACCCGGGGGAGCGGCTGTCGGCGGCCGAAGCCGCCGCCGCGCTGACCCCGCAGCCGCCGGTTTCGCCCACACCGGACCCGGCTCTGACACCTCCCGTGCGCTCCGAGGTGATGGAGGTCGACGCCCTGCTCGAGGGCCGCTACCGGTTGTTGCGGCCGCTCGGGGAGGGTGCATGGGCCGTCACCTGGCTCGCGCACGACGAGCACCTCGACCAGCAGCGCACGTTGAAGCACATGCGGCCCAACCGGGTCGGCCCCGAGCAGGTCCGTGCCGAGTACACGCACGCCGACCGGCTTCGGAGCCGGTACTGCGCCAAGGTCTACGACATGCTCGTCCGGCCCGAGCCGGGCGTCCTGGTGCAGGAGTACGTGCCCGGCCAGAGCCTGCAGCAGGTCGCGGCCTCCAGCCGGCGCCTCGACCAGGAGCAGGCCCGGCGGATCGCGGTCGACGTCCTGCGCGGCCTCGCCGACGCCCACCAGCAGGCGCTCTACCACCGCGATGTCAGCCCGGCGAACATCATCGTCCGCGACGACGGCCGGGCGAAGCTGATCGACTTCGGGCTGGCGTCGCCGGTCGAAGCCGCCCAGTCGGCGGTCGGCTCGCCTCCGTTCACCGCTCCCGAGGTCTGGACGCGGCGGCGCTGGTCGCCCGCGGCCGACATCTACAGCGCCGCGGCGTCGGTGTTGTTCGCGATGCTCGGGCGCTACCCGTACGCCGGACCCGGGATCGACGAACGCGAGATCCTCGTCCAGCCGACCGCCTCCGACGTGCGGCGCTACGGCCGGTCGCTGCTGGCGACCCTCTACAGCGCGGTCGCCGCGGAGCCGAAGGACCGCCCTCAGGACGCTGCCGAGTTCGCCGAGCAGGTGCTCCGGGCCCGCGAGGCGTCGGTCGCGCCCGGCCAGGCCGTCGTGAACCCGACGGTCGCGGCGCTGCGCGGGCTCTACCGGCACAGCGGGATCGGCAACGCCGGCAACCGGGGCATGGACGACGCGTTCGCCCTCGACACCTACCGCCCGACGCTCCTGGACTCCCGGCTGGTCCCGGCCATCCGGGACGGCAAGCTCGACGTCGTCGTACTCAGCGGCAACCCCGGCGACGGCAAGACCTCGTTCCTCGTGCAGGTCGGCGGGGTTCTCGACCGGGCCGGCGCGGTCACACTGCACGCCGACGCCGCCGGCTGGCGCAAGCGCCTCGACGGCCGCACGTTCGTCGCGGTCTACGACGCGTCGGAGTCGCACGGGTCGTTGACGTCCGACGGCCTGCTGCGGGCGGCGCTCGATCCCGCGCCCGACGACGACCCGCAGCGGCGGACCGTGCTGATCGCCGCCAACGACGGGCGGATCGCGCAGTTCTTCGGCGATCACGCAGAGCGCTACCCGGCGCTGGCCGCGGAGCTCGAGCGCCAGCGCACCACCCCTGCCCCGGCTGACGCCCGCACGGTGCTTGTCGACCTCAAGCGCCGTGCGCTGGCGCTGCCCGACCTCGACGGCCCCGCCGTCGGCGCGGACATCCTCACCTCATTGACCGCGTTGCACCGCTGGGAGGTGTGCGGTGGCTGCGCCGCGCGCTCGGCCTGCCCGATCCGGGGCAACGCCGAACGGCTCCGCTCCGAGCGGGCGCGGCGAGCGGTGGCCGAGTTGCTGCTCACCAGCCACCTGCGGCGCAGGCGGCGGGCCACCGTCCGCGACGTCCGCTCCGCGTTCGGGTGGCTGATCACCGGCGACCTGTCGTGTGAGGCGGTGCACGCTGAGATGAAGGCAGGTCAGGACCCTGGTGGCGGCGCGCGTCGGCGCGCGTCGGATCTCGCCTTCGACCCCGAGAGCGGCGACTATCTCGTGCAGGAGTGGTCGGAGCTGGACCCGGCCGGGCTCGCCGCCCCGGCCGCGGCCCGCGCGGCCCGCGGTGATCGCACGCTGCTGCCCGATCTGAGCGCGGTGGGGGAGCAGGAGATGGCACACCTCAAGCGATCGCTGTTCTTCGGCGAATGGGGTGAGGCGCAGGCCCGGCAGGAGGTGCGCAGCTACCGCTACTTCGACGAGTACCTCGCCGCACTGGACGCGCCTGGCGCAGCGTTGCCCCGCATCCTGCTCGGGATGTCGCGGGTGCTCGCCTACGCGGGCTACGAGGACGACACCTGCCTCGCGTTGCGCGACCGGGTGTTCGAGGACGAGGCGGTGCGCGCGATCGTGGTGATCAAGGAGCTGCCGGCGTCGGCGTTCTCGCTGGTGACGACGACGTCGGCGTCCGGGTACGTCGAGTCGTTCCCCGACCAGCTGGAGCTGCGCCATCACAACGGTGCCCGCCTGCGGATCACCCTCGACACGGCCGAGCTCCTGATGCGGGCGGCGGACGGTGAGATCCTCGGCGACTCGGGTTCGGCCGCGTTGCGCCAGGAGATCGAAGGGTTCGGCAACCGGCTGCGGCTGCAGCCGGCGCGCTCCGTCCGCATCGTCGACGGCGCCGGCAGCGCGGTACGCGCCACGATCGACGCCGACGGCCGCATCATGCGGGAGGCCCGATGACCATCACCCTGCCCAAGCCGCTGCGGACCTACCAGTACCGCCCGCTCACGGTCTTCTCGATGCTCGACACCGACACCGATCGCGTGCTTCCGCAGCTGTTCGAGATGTGTGTGAAGGGTGGCCGGTCGAGCCGCTCCAAGACCAACGCCGGCGACTTCGCGGGTTACCGCGACGCCATGCTCGACGGCGGCTGGGTCGTCGGCTTCGCCGCCGACGGCGACCGCGCGCTGCTCGACGGCTGGCTGCGCTCGTGCGTGGTCGACATGGGAACGGTGGGCCGCAGCGGCGCGGGGGAGCAGATGCTCGGCGTTGCGCCGCTCACGCTGGCGGCGTATCGGGCGGGGTTGCCGAAGGATCGGACCCGGCACGCCGGAATTGACGATGCCGTGTACCAGCTCCTACTCGACGCGGCTCAGCGCGGTGCGCCGGGTTCAGCGCGTACCGAGTTGCGTGAGCTGGTGGCCCGGACCCTCGGCCGCGGGCTGGTGATTGGTCCGGAGCCCCGCTGGGAACCTCGGCTGACAGACGTGTCGCAGCTCGACATCGGCGCGCTGCTGGAGTTCCGGTTTCTCGAAGGCGTCGAGATGGGCGACGCCCTGCCGACCAGCACCGAGCCGATGGACAATCCGCTCCCGGCTGTGGCTGCTGATCTGGGCGGCATGCTGCTCGCGCACATCCGGGTGTACGGCGATCGGCTGCCGGTTCCGTCGCTGATGTCGAGCTTCGCCGCGTTGATGGCGGTTGGCCTGTTCGCCTTCAGCCTGCGAGTGTCCGCCGCTGCCCGCGAGCTGCTGCGCACCGGCGAGCTGCCCGCCGATATGCGTCCGGCCAGCCAGAATGGCGCACCGCCGTCGCCCCTGGAGCTGTACTGCGACTTCACCGGCGATCTGGGGTCGGTGTCCGATGGCATGGCGCGGCGCTGCGTGGAGCGTGACCTGGACCGGGTGCGGCTGGCGTTCCGCGACCGCATGACGTTCGTGGTGGTCGATCAGGCGCTGAGCAGGATCCCGGCCGAGCTGGAGCGGCGAGAGGCGCTCTCGCGTCCCGAGCGGCTCGCGCAGCTCGCATCGCTGCGCTCGCACAGGCGGGTGGAGTCCTACGCCGAGGGCCGGATCGACGACCTCGTCGCCGACTCGCTGGGCAGCGAGCAGGTGACCGACCCGGAGCAGGAGTTCCTGCGCGCCACGCAGTCCCGCGACGTCGACGAGCTGAGCAAGCTCCTCGACATCATGGAGTTCGTCAACCAGTCGCGGGCAACCAATAACTCGGTCAAGTGGTTCCGGTCGGTCGGAGGCATCGCCAAGCCGTACGGCGTGCTTCGCGGGACGAGCACGAGCCGCCGCTCGTGGCGCTACGCGCCGGGGGAGGAGCTGCTCACCGCGCTCCTGCTCGCCGTCTTCGTCGACCCGTCCGGCCGCTCGAGCCGGCGCGAGATGGCGCTGCGCGACGTGCTCGACGCGCTGGAACACCGGTTCGGCATCCTCGTCGACCGGCCGCCCGCCTTTCTCGACGGCGCCGAGGCGCGGGCCGCGGCCGCGGCGAACCTCGAGGCGTTCAAGGCCCGGCTCCAGCTGCTCGGCTGCTTCGACAGCCTGTCCGACGACTTCTCCGTGCAGATCGTCCGCCATCCTCTCGGAGACGCCTGATGCCCCCGCTCGCCACGGCCCAGCTCCCCGCAGAGCGAACCACCTCGGCACTGCCCGACCTGGTCGTCGACCGGCTCGCCGACCAGATCGCGGGGTCGGTCCGCGACCACGGCGCGGGCCATTGCGTCCGCGTCGACAGCGTCCAGCGGCGCGACGCGTACGCGCTCGTCCGGGCCCTGCGGAGCAGGCTGTCGGCCGGCGCCGCCGACGTGCACGTCCTGGCTGAGCGGCTCGACGGGCCGGCCCCGTCCGAGGACGGTGACGTGCCGATCCCCGCGGAGCGCGCGGTCGAGCTGCGCAACCGCAAGGAGCGGGCGCTCGTGCTCGTCGTGCCCGTCGGGGCGGGGGCCGCCGCCAGCTCGCTGGACAACAGCTTCGCGCGGACCGACATCGCCGAGCTGCTCGCGCGCGCCGGCGAGGATCTCGTCGCCGCGCTGGAGGACCCCGACCTCGCCTCCGCCGTGCGGCGGCTCGCGCGGGAACTGGGCCGCTCGCGGCCGGTGGAGGCCTGGGCTCGTTACGTCGCGACGGTCGTCGCCGATCCGGGCTGGGACACCGTCGGCGGGTCTTTGTGGATGGTCGGTCTGGTACCGGACCTCGGCGGGCCGCAGCTGGTGGAGCGGCTCGCCCGCAACGCGCGGTGCGTGCGGGCCATCTCCCGCCCGTCCCGTGCCGTCGCCTCCGTCGCGGACCGTCTCACGGCCGCCGAGCTGCAGGAGGGGAAGAGCCGCGACGTCATCGCCCGCTACCTCGCCGACCCCGAGATCGACCTGTCCGACGCACCGGCGTGGGCATCGGGTCTGGGGGCACCGCCACATGCCGGGACACTGACGTTCGAGCACTGGCCGCTCGTCGCGCGGTGCCCGGTCGAGGTCACGAGCCTGCGCATCGACCCGTTCCTCAAGGAGGACGGCACACTGCGTGCCGGCAACCGGCTGAAGCAGGGCGCGGCGGGTGAGCTGCCCTATGCCGAGGCGGGACCGGACACCCCCGCGACGGTGGCGCTGGTGTGGCGCACCGACCCTGTCAACACGGCCGCCGTCGACCGGTGGTTGCTCGAGGCGCTGCCCCCGGAGGACCTTCGCGACGCCGACACCGAGCCGATCGCCCGGCAGCTCGTCAAGGGCGACAAGCGACGCGGCACCGTCCGGATCGAGCTCGGTGAGGACGACCTCGCCGAAGGCGCCCTCCTCGTCGTGCGCCTTACCGCGCTGGACGAGGGCGGCCAGCCGCTCCTGCTCAGCAACAGCGACGAGGCCGTGGAGGAGAGCCAGCAGTTCGCGGTGCGCTGGGAGGCCGAACAGCTCGACACGGGCGGCCGGCGGGCGTCCACGCCGTCACTGGCGCAAGCGCGGCTCGGCGCCGCACTCGACGGACAGGACGACCTCCGCGAGGACGCGCCCGGCTGGAGCGGCGGCGCGTTCTCGCTGCGGCTGGGCGGGCGGCGCACCGTCCAGCTCGCGCTGAGCCCGGCACTGGTGAATCTCCAGCACAGAGCGCTCGATGAGCGTGGTCGCGTCGTGGCCTGGGAAGCCGCAGGACGGCTCGGGGAGGTGCTCGACCCCGCGGCGTGTGAGCCCGTCGTCGGGATGCTGCCCCAGGGCCTGGCCGATCGCAGGCGACGGCTGTTCGAGCGTCTCAGGTCCCGCCGCCCCCGCAGTGTCGTCGAGACCGTCGACTGGGACGAGGAGCTGCGCGAGGAGGCGATGGCGTACTGCCAGAGCTACCGGCGGGCCCTCGACTCCGTGAACGGGGAGGAGGCCCGCAGCGCCCTCCTCGCGATCGACACGCTGACGCTCAACGTGGCGACGGCTGGGCACAGCTCCATCGGTGCGGTTCTCGTCCTGCCCCTGCACCCGATGCGCCTGGCCTGGGCGGCCGAGTACGACGCGACGCTGACGCGGTGGGCGGTCGAGCTGCGCGCGCTCGGGCGCTCGAAGTCCCGCCGCAGGCAGTCCGTCGACGTGAAGCTCGTCGAGCGGGTCACACCGGCCAACCTTCCCTTCGCCGTGCTCGGGGTGGACGGGTCGCCGTTCGTCTACATCCGGGAGGCGACCCTCGGCACGGGCGTCTACCTGGATCCCGGCGAGGCCGAACCCGGCGCCGCGGTGCAGGCCGTGTTCGACGTTCTGGGCCTCGACCGGCGTGACGTCACCCCGGAGATCCCACCGGCGCTGGTCGCCGAGCGCATCGCCGCCTATCGCACCGCTCATCCCGGTCAGGACGCGATGCAGCTGCTGACCTACAACGCCGGCTCCGGGGAACTGCTGGCCCAGGCGCTGCGCGACTCCGTGCTGCGTGAGCCCGAGGGAGACGACGAGCTCGCGGGGGCGCCCGCACGGATCGAGGTGACCGCCTACACCAGCCGCCGCGCGTTCACCGATCCGCTACCGGCCCTCACCGATCTCCAGCGCAGGGTCGCCGGCCAGCAGGTGCGCGGGGCCCGCTCGTATCTCACGCCCCCGCTCGGCCTGAGCGTGCGGTCGCACGAGCGGCTCTCGACCGACCAGCGCGCGGCACATCTCGGAGTGGTGAGTGACCTCGCCACCGTGAAGGCCGGGGCGGACGGCGAGGCCCGCAACGTGGCCGTCCCGGACACCGCCACGTCGTTCCGCAACCTGCTGACGCCGGCCACCAACCAGCGGGTGACCAGCGGCGGAGCCACCTGGCGGACCGCGCCTGCCGTGCGGGTGCGCAGCCGCGACGGCGCCGCTGACGCCGTTGAGGCGCACCGCGCGTACCAGGCTGCGCTGGCCGGTCATCTCGGCCATGCCTCCAACGCGGTCGCGCTCACGGCGGCCCTGGGCCCCGGCGAGCTGACATCGCTGCGCGCTGCCCACGAACGCTCGGACTGGGTGCTGACCCTCGACCGCAACCTCGGGATCGACCACTACAGCGCCGCGCTGGGCGGGGGCTCCGCGCAGCCCTACATCCTCGACTACGCACCCGACTTCCTGGAGGGGTTGGGCCCGCGCCTCACGGTGACCACCACCCATCGCGGTGAGGTGCAGCGCCTCCTCGCCGACGCAATGGACGAGCTGGACCTGGCCGCGGTCGACCAGTCGGTCCGCGTCGTCCTCGACCACCTCCAGGTCGTGTCCGGCCGGCTCGCGCTGCGGCTGATCGGACGGACGAGCCTCGCGACCGAGGCCGTCAGCCTGGCGGCGCTGATGGCCCACCTTCGCCGGCGCGGGGAGCTCGACGGGGCGGTGGTGGTGCCCGTCGATGCGCACCAGGAGGTGTTCGGCAGCAGCGGCGCGGAGGCGGCGGTCCGCCGGTGCGATCTTGTCCTCGTCCGGACCACCGCGCGGACCATGCGGCTGGACTGCATCGAGGTGAAGTCCCGTCGCGCCAGCACGATCCCGGCGGCACTGGTAGACGAGATGGTCGAGCAGTTGGACTCGACCGTGACGATGCTGCGCGACACCTTCTTCCGCCTCGACCCGCCCCGCATCGACGCCGAGCTGCAACGGGCCCGGCTCGGGGGCATCCTCCGCCACCACGCCGACCGTGCACTGGCCATGGGGTTGCTCGACGACCAGAAGCGCGCCGATTTCGAGAAGCTCGTGGAGCGGGTGGAGGATGGCGCCCTCGTCCCGGAGATCGGCAGGCGCGGCTACGTCGTCAGCCTGGGTGGGTCCGCCGGGCTTCCTACGCAACATCGTGGCGTCCGAATCGAGGTGCTCACGGCGGCTGATCTCGACGCGGTGGGTATCGAGCAGAGCACCCGCGCCGATTCCGCGTCGGCGTCGGCGTCGGCGTCTGAGAACGTCCAGCCCGTCGCGCTGCCGGCTCCCACTGCTCCGCCCGCACCGGTCTCCGAGACGCTCGCGACCCCGCCGTTCGCTGAGCCGGCTCCGGCCCCTGTGGAGCCGCCTGTTCCTGATGTTCCGGTTTCGCGCCCGGCGACCCCGGACGGCGGGCCGCAGGTCGTGGAGGTGCACCTCGGCCAGGACGCCCACGCGGCCGACGTCTCATGGCGGATCAGCACCGACGGAAGCCCACACCTGTTCGTGCTCGGCATCCCCGGCCAGGGCAAGTCGGTCACGACCCGACGGATCCTGGACTCCTTTGCCGCGCAGGGCCTGCCGGCGCTCGTGATCGACTTCCACGGCGACATGGCCGCTGCCCCGGCCGGCGGAGCTGCTGTGCTCGACGCCACCCAGGGGCTGCCGATCTCGCCGTTCGAGACCCGCGAGGTGCACACCCGATATGCGGAGGCGGCCTGGGAGCTGTCCGAGGTGATCGGCTATGTCTGCAGCCTGGGCGAGATCCAGCGCAACGTCGTGTACGAGGGGATCCGCGAGCTGTACCGCCAGCACGGGTTCGGGGCACCGGGCGGGCCGACCGGGCTGCCCACCATGGACCAGCTGGCTGAGGCGGTGTCGGCAGCGGAGGGCAGCGGCCGTGGCCGCAACGTCGCCGCACGCCTGCGTCCGTTGAGCGACTTCGGACTCTTCGTGCCTTCGACCGACGAGCGGGGGTTCGGCGACCTCTTGCGCCAAGGGATGGTCGTCGACGTGCACGGCTTGATGGAGCAGGTCCAGCTCGCCGCCGGCGCGTTCCTGCTGCGCAAGGTGTATCGCGAGATGTTCGGCTGGGGCCAGACCAAGCAGCTCCGGCTGGCCGTCGTCCTCGACGAGGCGCATCGCCTGGCGCGTGACGTCACGCTTCCCAAGATCATGAAGGAGGGTCGGAAGTACGGTGTCGCCGTCGTCGTGGCAAGCCAGGGCGTCGACGACTTCCACAAGGACGTTCTCGCCAACGCCGGTACGAAGGTCGCCTTCCGCTGCAACTTCCCGCAGAGCCGCACCGTCGCCGGGTTCCTGCGCGGCCGGGCCGGTCAGGACATGTCGGTCGCGCTGGAGAAGCTCGGCGTCGGGCAGGCCTACGTGTCGACTCCCGATCAGGCCGAAGCCCGGAAGGTCTTCATGGCGAAGGACTGAGCCCAGAGGATGCGTCCAGGTTCCGGAGCGTTTTCGTATCCATTGCTGGATCGGGCGGCGCTACCGGCTCGGGCTTGCTCGTCCGATTGTTCAGCTGCGATCTTCGTGAGATCACCACATCGTGTGCAGCCAAGTCGGCCCGGGCGAGGCCGCCGACGGATAGGGGAGGCTCGGAGTGGGTGGCGAGGCTGACGGGCGGAGGTACTCCACGCGCTTCACGTGGGATGCGGTCGATCGGTCGTTGATCCGGTCACTGCTTGTGGCCGTCTACCAATCAAATGGTGGGGGAGAGGACCTTGCGGCGCTGCGGGGCCTGGCCGAAGAGCAGCTCCCGACGTTGGCGGGCAAGGTGCTGGGGTCCCCGCCCGCGATGCGGCACATGGATGTCCTCATTGACCCCCTGCGGTCAGGATGGTTGCCACAGCTCGACAACCAGCGCCTCGACGAGCTGGTCAACCACGTCCAGCACAACCTCACCGGGGATGCGCGCGACGTACGACTGCGGACGAAGCAACAGCGCATCGCGTTCGTCCGCGAGCGCCGCAAGACCCACAACCTGAAGCTGTTGGTGCGGAACGCGTTCGTCTCGGCACACCGGCGCTGGCTACCGGCGCAGACTATCGCGGCGCCGCCCGTACCCGCGGACTCCGCACAGTGGACATTGCTCGGTGAGGGCCGCCGGGACACCAATGACGCTTACCCGCACCAGCTGCAGGCATGGACCAGCCTGGACCGGATGGCGCGCGCTCGTCGCGCCGCCGACCGCAGCGGGCTGCTCGTGTTGCCCACCGGGGCGGGGAAGACCTACACCTTGGTGCGGTGGCTGCTCGAACGGATGGACGAAGACCGCGAACTCACCGTGTTATGGATCGCCGACCGGCAGGAGTTGGTCGAGCAGGCGGCCTTCTCGTTCGCGAAGGTCGCCGCGTCGCGACCGCGCGGCTTCAGCCGCACCCTGCGGCGCATCCACAACGGCGCCAGCCCGGCGACCACGCTGGCCGACGAGGACCTTGACGTCGCGATAGTGACCCGGCAGAGCCTCCGCGGGCGGCTCGACGAGGCGGCCAAGAAGCGGCTCCGACGATTCTTCGGAGCCCGCCCCGCAGTGGTGGTGGTTGACGAGGCCCACCACGCTGTCGCACCGACATACGAGGACCTGCTGGACTACATACAGCAGGTCACCGATCCGCTCCTCGTGGGGCTCACCGCGACGCCATGGCCGAGCGGTTACGGGGCAACGGAGCGGTTGCGCAAGCGGTTCCCGCAGACCATCGCCACTGCAGAGGTGGGCGAGCTGATCCGCAGCGGGGTGCTCGCCCGACCCGTCCACCACACGGTCGAAACCGGTGAGCACGTCGAGCTCAGCGAGGCCGAGCGCAGGCAGCTCGGCGGCCCCGATTTGCCCGCGAGCGTGCTGCGCCGATTCGACAACGAGCGCCGCAACGAGGCCGTCGTCCAAGCGTGGCTGGATCGGCCTGCCGAGTGGGGCAAGACCCTGGTGTTCGCCGTCGACATCGAGCACGCCGACCGGCTGTCCGCGCGGTTCCGCGAGCGAGACGTGAACGCCCTTGTGGTGCACAGCCGGGCGGAGATGTCGCGCGTGGACGTGCTGAAGCAGTTCCGCGCGGCCACTGGCCCCACCGTGCTGGTCAGCGTGGGCATGCTCACCGAGGGGGTCGATCTGCCCGACGCCCGGACCGCAATACTGGCCCGCCCCACGACCAGCCGCATCCTGCTGCGGCAGATGATCGGACGAGTGCTGCGGGGCCCGCTCAGCGGTGGCGACCCGGCCGCTCACATCGTCGACATGCGCGACCATTGGGACGACGATGTGGACGTCCTGGCGCCGGTCGAAATCCCGATGGACGGGGAGCAGGAGGGCGAGTCTCTGCCCGGCGAACGCCCACACCTCCTGCCGCGGGTGATCGACGAGCTCACGGGCGGACCGGTCTCCGAGGACGTGCTGTACCGGGTGCTGCGCGGCTACCGCGAGCGGATCCGCGGCCAGAGCGGCTTGCCGGCCATGACCAGCGCTACCCTCGTCGGCTTCTTCCGGCTGGACGATCTCAGTCCGCCGGTCTTCGACCACACCAGGAGCCGCTACGACGAGCTGATCCGTGCCGAGCTGCACGGCAAGCCGTTGGGCGTGCGCGGCCCCCTCGACCTGTTCGACGACCTACCGGTGCCCCGGCCGCTGCGCCGCGACGTCGAGGCGGTCGTGGATTTCATTCGGGCCCAGCGGATCGAGCCGCCCTTCGAGCCGCTGCGCGCGGTCTTCAGCGTGCGCGCCCTCGCCCGCGAGCTGGGGGCGCAGCCGATGACACCCTCCGAACAGTCGGATTGGCTGCGAAAGCGGTTCGAGTCCAGCCTGGCCCGATCGATGTTTCCGGGCTTTCATGCCTTCTACGAGGCGGTCCACCAAGAGCTGTTCTCACTCGGCCTGCCCGACGCCCACGGCCGCTTCAACCCGGAGGACCCGAGGAGACGGTCCGGCGCATCCCGGCCGCAGGCAAAGCTTCGTCACTCCGATCGGGACCTGGGTGAACTGCTCGGCAGGGTGAAGGCCCACGCGCGGTCACTGCTCGCGGCAGACGACCCGCACTACCTCGATCTCCTAGCGACCCCATTGCAAGTGGACTGGACGCGGAACCCGACGAACACGGTCTTCGCCTACTGGGCCCCGCGGATCAGCGGCCCGCGGCGCGGCACACCCCAGATCTGGGTGAACCGGCTCCTGTCCGCGCCCCAAACCCAGATTCCTGACGAGAACCTGGAGTACCTGCTATGGCACGAAGTCCTGCACCACCTGCTGCCGCGACAGGGCCACGACGCGGAGTTCCGGCGCCTGGAAGCGATGTGGCCGAACTCCGAGCAACATGATCACTTCCTCGACACCCTCGCCGAACGCTACGACCTCAGCGCGGCAGGGTGACCGAAGGGGTCAACGCACCTCCGCGTTCGGGGTTCGGGCCTATGCGACAGAACGACTGAACGAGCAGGCCTGGTGAGCGAGATCGCGCCGCGCTTCGTCATCGCCCAATCCTGGTGGATCGCGAGCGAGATCGTCCGCCGTCACCCTGAGCTGCGGCTGATCGAGACACACCCGGGCGGAGGCCTCTACGACTGCCTGACCATCGTCGGCCCAGGACCGCATCCGGCGAGTCTCATCCAACTGAACCGACAAGGGCGGATCCACGTGTCGGCGCGAGCGGAATTCGAGCCGATCGAATGGCAAGAGGTGCTGCGCTCCGCCGACGCCCACGACGTCGTCCGCCGACTCGAGGCCGGCGCCGGGTTCAGGTCGCCGACGACCACGCCCGCCAGCACGCCCGCCGTTCTCGGATACCGGGTGATCAGTCGTGTGCTGAGCTCACTCGTGAACGACAAGCGCCAATGGGACGCCCGCAACGGGCAGCTGGACTCCGCCGACGGCGCCTTCGAACCCAACCCTCAGCTCCAGCAGTTCCCGACCGTTCGCGAAGCGGCTTCCCAGAGGCGTGCCGACGACATACTCGGCCAGCCCCACTACCGGTTCTGGGTACTCAGCGGAGACGCCGAGCCCTTGGCTGTCGTCGACTCAGATGGAGGCCTGCACCTCCGGGATCGACCGCATGTTCGGCTACCGCGTCTGTATCGCGAGAGCGGGCGCTCGTTGACGGCCCTCATCGCGTCCGTATTCGGCAGTTTTTTGCCGTGACGTCCGGGCGGTTCCGTTTAGCACCGCGGTGGCTGGCGCCGACACTCGGACTTGGAGAAGGCCAAGACCCCCTGGGTCTGCAGACGACGACTCTGGAGCTGTCTCGCACGGCTCGGTACTTCGCGTGACACGCCTTCAGCGTAAGAAAGAAGTAAGTAGGAGAGGGAGTCATGAACGACAGGCTGTCCCGTCAGGGATCCGGGCAAAGCGCGGCAAGTCGACTTGCTGATGTGCTTCAAAGGGTCACCCGGCAGCAACCCGGAGACTTCACTGGGGTCGGACTCGATGAAGAGAGCAACGTGGTCATCTCGCCTGACCTGTGCTGGGTTCAGCACCAACTTGCAATGGAAGTCTTGCCGCGCTGCTTCGCAGTCGAGGATGGATACCCGGTCGACGAGGACTGCGCGATGCCAGACGCCATCTGCCACCGATGTGCGAAGGAAGGGCGACGCCTCGTTGATGTCCAATGGACTGACGGATGATCGCGCCCGGCAGCCTCGCTGTCCGCGGCGGGCGGCCCGACCCCGACAGCTGGCCGACACCTACGCCGGCTGGCCGCGAGGGACCGTCCCGCACCCGGACGACCCAGGCGTCCTTGCTCGCGGCCGGGGCGCTGCGCCCCGGCGTCGCCGACGCCGTCCACCGTTCATGACGAGCTGGGCCGCCGCCGGCGGCCGTGCACTAGCTTGATCAGCTGAACGAACCAAGCCGAGCGCAGGTCAAGGAAGGACCGCCAATGCCGATCTTCGAGCTCGAGGAGAAGACGCTGGTCCCGTTCCGCCAGCAGGCGATCGGAGCCGGTGTCTACGAGGCCGAGATCGAGGATCTGCTCTGGGACAACCTCGAGGAGCTCACCGGCGACAACCTCTTCCGGGTCGCACGCCAGCCCGTCCTCCCCCTGGGTCGGCCCGACGTGATCGCGCTCGATCCGACCGGTCGGGTCGTCGTGATCGAGGTCAAGCGCGACGTCGATCGGAACCAGCTGGCGCAGGCTCTCGAGTACGCAGGCTGGGCCCGTAACGTCGGGCTCGACGAGCTCGCGCAGCGGTACCACGGCGGCCCGCAGAGCTTCTGGGAAGACTGGATGGAGTTCACCGACTCCGAGGTCCCCCGGCTCATCGTCCGCGATCCGCGGTTGGTGCTCGTGGCGCGGAACTTCGAACCACGAACGTATGAGGCGCTCGAGTTCCTGCTCCAGCACAACCTTCCGATCAAGTTGCTGAAGCTGGCCTTCTACATCGACGACGCCGAGGGCGGTCGGCGCTTCCTCAACGTGGAGTGGGAGAGCGAACCCGAGGTGTCGGCGCCGGTCCTCCCGGCAGCGGCACCTGCTGCATCTGCGGTTCTTGTGGTGGCGGCGGAGCCGGGGACCAGGGACTTCCGGGAGGTGACACTCACAGAGGTGGCCGAGAGCGTCAGCACCCCGGCTCAGCTGATCTGGAACCGCCCGAAGAAGGGGGAGAAGCACGAGGCGACGCTGCTGGCCAACGGGAAGATCCGGTTGAGCGACGGGCGCGAGTTCGGCTCCCCCTCCGGGGCGGCGATGGGCGCAGCCGACGTGGTGTCCTACGACGGCTGGTACGCCTGGCGGCTGGCGACGGATGGACGCACCCTCAACCAGATTCGCCAGGCGATCGCGCATCCGGCGACGCCGGGCGACAACGGCTCGGGCACGTTGCACGGTCCGGACCTTCAACTCAACTTTGCGAACTGACCGAGAGCGGGAAGGATTCCAATCCCAGCATGTCGGCCATGGCGAAGTGGACTGAATTGGCACCTCGGCTCAGATGGGGCGCGAGTGCTCGCCGCGTGGTGACGTGCGACGGAAGAGTCGCGCCGGCTTACCAACGGCCCCGCGGCTGAGGCCGCCGGTCTCGTCCAGGTACTGCACCATGTGTCGTCGGAAGGTGTCCTTCTGCCACGGCCGCCCGAGCACCGCCTCGTGCACCCGCTGTAGCTCCAGCAGCGTGAACTCCTCGCCGATCAGACGCCTCGGGTCCGGCCGCTCCCGATAGGCGTCCCGTGCCCACTTGACGGCGGTCTCAACGATCTCGTCGTGGTCGAAGGCAAGTCCGTTCTGCCCGTCCGGGAGGACCGGCCGCCGAGTCGCGCTGTCGACCCGCCGGAGCGTCCCGGTCGTTCCTTCCAGCCGGTCGGACGGAACGAGGTCGACATGGGCCACGCTCATGACCCGCCCCCGGTCATCCCGGTCCACCGCGTCAAACACGCGGAGCTGTTGCGGCTCCTGCCCCGTCACCCCGACCTTCTTCCGCAGCGCCCGTAGCGCCGCGACCCGCAGCGTCTCGTCGACCTGTACGAACGTCCCTGGCAGCGACCACCGCCCGGTCTCGTACTGCTCCTCGCGCTCGTGCAGCAGCACCGCGAGCCGCCCGTCCTCGGTGACCGTCAGCAGGGCCACGTCCACGGCGATGGAGGGGTGGGGGTAGTCGGCCAGGGTCCGGCTCAAGGAGTCGCGCCACGTCACACTCGACAAGTTAGCGCACATGTGCTCTTATTTGTTAGCGCGCAGATGCGCTAACTAGGGGAGTGTGTGATGGAGCTAGCGGACGTGCATGTGGGCAACCCGGTTGTGCGCGGGGCGTTGACGGTGTTCCCCGTGTTCAACGGGGCGGCGGTGGAGAAGCGCGGTTACGACCTGCACGCCCCGTCGATCGAGGTGACGGAGCGGGCCGGGTCGCCGGTCGTGGGGGAGCTCGTCGTGACGAACGCGGGCGCCCGGCCCGCGCTCGTGCTGGAGGGGGAGCTGCTCGAGGGCGGCTGGCAGCACCGGGTCGCGGCACGGTCGGTTGTCGTGGACCCGGGCGCGTCGGTCGTGCTCGAGGTGCGGTGCGTGGAACATGGGCGGTGGCACGGCGCCGGCAAGCACGTCCGGAGTGGACGGCGAGCCCCGGTCCAGGTGCGGGCCGCGGCCGGTCAGCACGAGGTGTGGGAACGGGTGCGCCGTTACGGCCAGAGCGAGACCGAGTCGCTCCTGGAGACCACGCGCAGCGTTGACGACGCGGCGGCGGCGCTCGTGCGGGGACTGCGGCCGCTGCGGCACCAGAGCGGCGTGCTGATCGGCGTCGGCGGCCAGCCGCTGCTGCTCGAGGTCTTCGACTCGCCGCAGACGCTGGCCGAGGTGTGGGACGGGCTGTTGCATGCCGCCGCGGTCGATGCCGTGCCCGCGCCGCCGGTCGAGACGCCGGGCCGCCGGGCTCGGCGCTTCGTGCAGCGGGTCAAGACCGTTCCGCTCACTGCAACCGACCGGGAGCGCGCCGGCGGTGCGACCCCGTACGCACAGGTGTCGGTCCTGGGCTGGCGGGGCCGGGCCGTGCAGACCGTGGCGATCAACCCGCGGCACGAACTGGTGACGGCATGAGCGGGGTGAACCTGGACCGCGCGGTCGGCGTCCTGGTCGGCGCCGCCGCGGGCGACGCCGTCGGCGTGCCCTACGAGTACGGCAGTCGTCCGCTGCCGTGGCCCGGCGAGGAGGCCCGGATGCTGGGCGGCGGGCTCGGCGGCTACGCCCCGGGGCAGTGGAGCGACGACACCGAGATGGCGTGCGTCATCGCCGAGGTGGCCGCGACGGGCGCCGACCTGCGCGAAGATGTGGCGCTGGACCGCATCGCCGCCGGCTTCCTGCGCTGGTATGCCGACGGCCCGGCCGACGCCGGCATTCAGACTCGCGCCGTCCTCAGGGCGCTGCGTGGCACGGCCGAGGTGGGCGCGGCGGCCCGGATGCGGACGCGGGCTGCCGAGTTGCACGCGCACACCGGGCGGACCGCGGGCAACGGGTCGCTGATGCGCACCGGCCCCGTCGCGCTCGCGCACCTCGGCGATTCGGAGGCGATCGCGCGGGCGGCCCGCGCGGTGAGCGGCCTGACCCACCATGATCCGCAGGCGGGCGATGCGTGCGTGCTGTGGTGCCTGGCGATCGACCACGCGGTGCGGACGGGTGAGCTCGACGTGCGGGTCGGGCTCGGGTACGTCGGGCCGGAGTGGGCTGCGCTCCTCGACGAGGCGGAGCGCTCCACGCCGGATCGGTTCGCGGCGAGCAACGGCTGGGTGGTCGCGGCGCTGCAGGCGGCGTGGTCGGCGGTCGCGCACGCCAACGGCCTGGAGGAAGGAATACAGGCCGCGGTGCGCGGCGGCGGGGACACCGTCGCGGCGATCGCCGGCGCGCTGCTCGGCGCCCGGTACGGCGGCAGCGCGGCGCCGGCGCGCTGGCGGCGGATGCTCCAGGGTTGGCCGGGACTGCGGGCGCGCGACCTGACCCGGCTCGCCGTGCTCGCCGCCCGCCGCGGCCGCCCGGACGGCGACGGCTGGCCGAGCGCCCCGACCGTCCCGAGCTACGGCGGCTCGGCGAAGTGGACGGTCCCGCACCCCGACGACCCGGGAGTGCTGCTCGGCGCGGTCGGCGCCCTGCGGCCCGGCGTCGCCGACGCGGTCGTCAGCCTGTGCCGGCTCGGCGCCGGGGAAGCGCCATTGGCCGGCGTGCCTGCGTCCGACCACATCGAGGTCTGGATCATCGACCGTGACGACGCGAACCTCGACCTGCCGGGCGTGCTCGCCGACACCGCCTCCGTGGTCCGGGACCTGCGCGCCGAGGGCAAGACGGTGCTGGTGCACTGTGCGTTCGCCGAGACGCGCACTCCCGTGGTCGCTGCGGCGTACGGCGCGCTCATCACGGGGTCGACGCGGGAGACCGCGCTGCGGCGGGTCCGCGCCGTGCTGCCGTCGGCCCGTCCGCGCCCGTCGATCGTCGCCAGGTTACTCGCGACGACCCAGTGAGCGGAGCAGGGCCTCGACCTCCGTCCACGCAGGCGTATCCCGCTCGTCCGCGCCGGCCTCGGCCGCGAGATCGAGCAGACGCTCGCGGAGCCGCTGCTCGGGCGCGGTGAGCCGGTGGCGGTAGCGGCCGTCGAGGAAGAACGACAAGCCCTGGTCGGCGTATGCGAGCAGGCAGTCGAGGACGATCTCCAGTCGGCGTGCCTGGTGCGAGACGTCCTCTCCCCCGACGGCCACCAGCTTCAGGTCGCGGCCCCACATCCGCTTCTGTAGCGCACTCGACGAGAGCATCACGGCCGTGCCGAGCGTGTTCCCACGACGATCGGCGGGCGGAAGCACTTCGCGGACGTCGTGCATCAGCTCGTGGAAGTGGTCGTCCACGAGCCCAAATCCGACGAACAACAGGTGACGGGTCAGCAGCATCGCCTTCGCCAGCGCGGAGAGCGCCTCGCGACCCCGTCCGTAGCCGAGGTAGTCCTCGCGAGTGAGCACGATCGTCTCGGGACGAGCCACCGTGCCGTGCAGCTTGAGCAGCCAGCGTCCATCGGGGCCAACTGTCTCCTCCGGCAGCACCGCCGGCCTGCGCCCGATATCCGAGGCGGCAGTCTCGTAGAGCTCGTCGTAGTTGAGGGTGACCGCCTCGCGGATGGGGAGGCCCGCGAGAAGCGCCGGCGCGAGGCCGTACCGCTCGGCTCGGGTGCGGTCGGCGACCGCGCGCTCGAACGCTGCACGGTCCGGATGCAAATGACGCAGTACGTGTGCCTGGTCGAGCACATCGAGCCGCTCGAAGTCTCTGCGCTCATCGGCAGGCAAGCGTCCGTCGGCGAGCGCCGCGACCAGGTCGCTCCACAGCGGCAGGCCGGCGGTCGCCGAGACCCCGGCGCCGATGAACGGCACCAGGCGACCGGCGCGCGCATGCTGGGCCAGGGCCCGCGCGCGGATGACCAGCTCCTCGTCGAGCTCTCGCCAAGCCTGCGGCGAGGCACGGCGAATCGCGTGCGCCTGGGCGAGGTCCGGCGCCTCGCGGAGGACGAGTGCGACGTCGACGCGCTCCTCACACGAGACGAGCCCTGCGATGTCAAGGATCTGCTGGATGAGCTGCCCGCGAAACTGATCGCCACCGCCGCCCGACGAGCCGAACAACGGCAGCGCGACCAGCGGCAGCGCGCGGCGGGCGGTCGGAACGCGAAGCCCGACACGGGTGCGAGCGGCGACAGCGGCGGCGCGCAGGGCCTCCGTCAATGGGACAGCGATCTCCTCTGCTTCCGTGACACCTCCGTACGGGACGGCCACCAGCACCGGCTGCGGACTCGTCACCGGCCAGTCAGGCAGCACCAGCGCGCGAGACTTCTCCATGCGGAAGTCGTCCGCGGCGGCGCCCAGTGCAGTGATCCGCTCATCGAGGTCCGGGACGCTCGGTCGCCACCACGGCCGGACGTCGAAGGTCTTGTCGGTCGGGAGCAGCCAAGCGTCGGAGGCGAGGTGGGTGAGGTCGCCGGGCACGACGAAGACGTGGGGGTGAGGACCGGCGCCGGCGCCGGGTTCCTTGACTGCCTCGACGGCAGCCGGCGCCGGACGCCGCGCGACGGAGACCTCTGCCGCCTCCGCGGCCGCGATCGCCCACGGCTCCGCCCAGATCGCGTTGCCCTGCTGTGCGATCTGAGCCCGGAAGATCACGCCCTCCACGACGTCCATCGCAAGGTCGAGCTCCGTCGCCCAGCTCTGCAGGACGTCGAGGTACCGGGCGTACTCCGGGACGGACCAGGAGTCGCTCAGCTGCACGTTCGTCTGTGCGGCGAACCACTCCCGGACCGCCGAATCCAGGACAGGTGCGGTGCGGCCGTCGTGCCGGTCGGCCACCGCGCGGGTGCAGAAGTAGAGGTACTTCGTCCCGAACGCCGGCCCGAGGAACCGGAGCGGTCGGTCGGCCAGGCAGCGAAACGCGGCCAGGGGCCCCTCGTTCCGCGCGGTCTCGGCGCAGGCGAGAAGCCGTACCGGGGCGTCGGGATTCTGATCGACCACGCGCCGCGCCCGGAAGGGCCCGTACCCGATCGGCCCGTAGCCCCAGATCATGGCGGCGATGAACGCCCCGACCGCGCTGTGCTCGTCCCGCGTCCGGGCGGCGACAGCGGCCGCCTCGGCGCGATTCATCTGCTCCGGCAGCGACGCCAGGAGGCCGCTCAGCTCGGGGAAGGCGCGCAGCCAGGACTCGCGGGGCCAGCGCACGCTCTGCTGGTCGGGCTGCCCGGCTTGTCGCCAGTGGTCGATCGCGGACCGAAGCGCGGTCGGAATCGAGTGGGGAGCGGACACCTCGGCGAGCCTATGAGTACAGGGCAAGAAGCTGTGGCACGACACGATCGAGCGACGCTTGCTGCAGGCCGTGCGCGGCAGCCGAAAGAGTGGCGAAATGCCGATCCCGCCACCCCGGTGGCGTACACGTGCTGTGGACACGCCGCCCAAGATTCAAAACGCCTCTAACCTTCGGAGATCAGCGGACGAGGGAACCCGTCAGGTTGTGGGTTCGAACCCCACCCGTCCAGTAGAAATGCCTGTTAGAGGCCGGTTCTCCGGCCCTCCAGTTCATCAAACAAGATCGTTTCCCCATCAGATCCCGTTCAGCTGCGGGACGTCTCCTCCGCACTGGAGGGGGTGGGGGTCACTCGCCTTCGGCTTCGCCCTGCCCGGAGCGGTCGCGCGGGAGCGCGTTGATCTGCTGCCGCAGCTTCTCGACGTCCCACCGGAACTGCCCGGTCGGCAGTGTCAGGTCCGGGGTGATCCAGCCGCGCTCCACGTAGCGCGCCAACGTCCTTGGGTTCAGCCCAAGTAGCCGGGCGGCCTCTCCCGTCGACACCAGCGGTTCTTGCACGTCAGTGACGCTATGTCAGCCAAAGCCTCACTTGCTCGGACCTGTCTTGAATCGGCGCCGGAGTACGTTAAAGTCGCTCAGGTGACACGCCCCAGGGGGAGCTGGACGTCCTTCGTCGAGGAGTTGGCGACGCGGCGGGACATGATCGAGCGGCTGATGGCGGACCACCTGCCGAACGACGACGGGCTGTGCGTCGAGTGCACGACCCCCGGCCGCGGGACGCCACAGACGGCGTGGCCGTGTTCGCTGTGGACCCTGGCCGATGCGGCGCGCCAGGTCCGAGTGAAGCGAAAGACGCGAGCTTGCTGAGGCCGACGAAGTCGGCAAGATCGAGTCAAGTCTGGTTCATTCGGCGAGTCCGGCGATGGACTCCCCGATCGGGAGTACGGCGGTGTAGCTGACAGGATCAGGCACGCAGGATCTCGGTCAGAGTCGATCTTTAGGCGGACCGCCTCTTCTGCCGAGGTCCTGCACCCAGCCTGATCAACCCATCGCCCCTCGGCGTGTGGCCGCCCCCGCCGCCCAGCCCCGCTACTGGGAAAGGCTCCCTGTGCCGCAGACTCACATAGGGGAATTGACGTGATCAACCCGGACGCCTCGACCGGCGACCGCGGTCCGTGGGTGCGGCATCTGCCGATGGCGTGGCGGACGATCGCTGACCCGGGGAGTCCGGAGGCACTACCGACGCGACCGCGACCCGCTGATCACGACGACGTGATCGCGTGGTGGTCGCCGGTGCTCCAGGTGCTTCTGTTCGGATGCGGGTGGCCTCGGCCGGATCTCGGTCTGGCCCGGTGGCTCGATGCGGGCAGGCCGAGTACGGACGCCCGCCTGGCCCTCGTCGACCGATGGTGGGGCGCGGACGTCGTGGAGCTCGTGGCGTGGAGCCCGGGCCTGTCTTTCCCCAAGATCGTGGAGCGGGTGGCTGTCGAGACGGTGCCTGGCGTGACGCTCCAGCCGCTTCCCGCGGAGTGGATCAACAAGCTCAACCGGGCGGCGGGTTGGGATGGCCAGCTGGACGGTTGGGGGAACGACTCCATGCACCTGCAGATGCACGTGATCACTCCGGTCGCGGGTACTGCGTCGCATCGCTTCGTGGCCGGACTGCCGCGGCTGCCGAGCGAGCCGGGCCGAGGCGTTCTGCTGCTCGATGAGTACCTCGGGTGGTACGCCACCCTGTACCGCGTCGGTGACGCGCTGCCGCCAACTCCATCCGGGAGGTCGTGGCAGATAGACGTGGTGTGCAGGCCATTGGGCTGGCTCGGCACCTACCGAAAGTCCCGCCTCTCGGGTCGGTGGTTCGCCGGTCGTCACCGCTGGCACGAACTGGGTTGTCCTTGATCGGCACCACTTTCGGTCGACCGCCGTATGCCACCCTGCGCCTCGCCGGGGTCGCACGGCAGGATGAGGCGCTATGTCACAGCCGGAACCGATCCGTTGCCCGGGTTGCCGCGCGCGGACGGGCATTGCGATCGAGTACGGCCGCCCCGATGACGTCCGATACCAGCTGGCCCAGCAGGGTGACGTCGTGGTCGCCGGGTGGTTGATGCCCGAGTCCGCTCCGACCACGCGCTGCACCGCGTGCGGGCGAGAGTGGACGGCCGGGCGGACGCGCCGCGGCATTCACACGGTGCACCCCGAGAACCTGACGCCCCGAGAGTACGACGAGGCGATGCGATTGCTCCACCAGCGGACGGAATTGGCCGAAGCTGTCTGCGAGGCCCTGCTGGCTACGCCGGACGACTACGACACCGACGGCCCACGGTCGGCCTACCGGACGTTGTACGACTGGGTCGAGCAGCACGTCGAGCCGCCCCTGCAATGGGGCGTGCGATCGGGTATGGACGACATGATCGTGCCCGCGAATCGCGGTCACGTCGCCGATCTGTTGAGCGCGGCCAACGACGTCTGCGGGTCACTGGAGCTGCTGTGGACGGCGTCGCTGCTCGACTACGACCGCGACATCGCCGACATCACGGCGGGGCTGCAGAAGTATCGGCGATGCCTGACCCTCGAACCCGAGCCATTCGACGCCGACGAGGACGAGCTTGACGAGGACGAGGACGAGGACGAGGACGACGAGTTCCAGCGGATGCTCGCCGATGGCACGGGGCAGGACCCAGACCCCGACGACGGGTGGGACGAGGTCGCGGAGATCGCTGACGCGGTGTTCGACGTCTGGGTGGTCGGGTCGGAGACCGCGTGGGCCCGCTACGCCTGGGGTGCGCTGCGTCGGGCCGGTCTCACGCGATTCGAGACCCAGGTGCAGCGAGCGCGCGTCGTCTGTCGGTTGATCGCACTGCGCGTGGCGTACCACGAGTTCTGCGTTCGTGCCTTCGACCAGGGCTACGCGGGGGCGTGGCCGGTCGACGACGCCACTGCCCTCGGTGAGTATCCGCGGATCGATTCGTTCGTCCTCGGGCTGCTGGCCGGCACGGACGGCGTCGACGCCGACGAGCAGATCGACTACGTGTTCGAGGAGGGCGCGGAGGTGTACGCGTTCCGTGAGCTGGTGCGCTCCGAGTATCCCGCCGTGGTGTGCGCGTTGAAGGCCGACCTGGGGCTGGCCCGGCTCTTCGCATCGCTCTGGGCGTCGTCGCAGGACGAGGTGCGCTACCCGCTGTCCGACGCCGCAATGGGCTGGGCGGTGAACACCGGCATCAATGGCGAGAAGCTCACGGCGTACCAGTGGATCGATGAGGGAATGCCGCTCTGACTGATACCGGTCGGCCGGGCGGCATCCTGCCGCCGAATCGCAGCTGACCGCGAGGGCATGGATCCTCAGCTGGGCTCGAATCCCGAGTCCGAGAACTTGAGCACGGTCGCGTTCTCTCGGACAGTGCGAATCTTGGCCTCGTCGAAGCCTCCGGGCGCACGGGCAGTGATTTTTGACTCGCAGTTCGAGTCGTACGCCTTCGACAGCCGCCAATTGGGCGAGGACCTCTTTGGAGTGTTCCCGATCTCAGCATGCATCGACGAGGCCCAGCTCGCTCTTCCCCGATCCCGCCATTGCGACTGCAGGCCTCGGTTAGGTTCCGGTCGCCGTCCGGGTCCCCCCGCCGTGTCGAGTGAGCCGTGGCCGCGTCCGGATTTTGACCATGCGCTCGCTGAAGGTGGCGTCCGTACTCTTGCTCGCCCAGAGGTAGGCCTCACCTGGCTTCAGCTCGGCAAGGCGGTCCGCAGTCACGGTGGACAATGCCGCGTTGGCCTTCTGGAGATGTCTGAGCCACGCTGGGGAGGTGAACTTGTGCACGATGATGTGATCGGACAGCTCGATCAGCGAGACCGGTACCGACGGCGGATCCTGGCTCGCGACGAGCACGCTCATCCCCTTATGTCGCATCTCGCGGACGCTCTCCACCAGTCCCTTGACCAGGTCCGGGCTCTCGATGTACTTGTGCGCCTCGTCGAATACCACCAGCTTGTTGAATCCTCCTGCGTCGCCACGTGCGTCGGCGAATAGCTGCATCAGGACCACGAACAGCCCGAGCGCCTCGTCCTTTTCGATCAGTTCGTCGCGGAGGTCGACGATGATGAGTCGGCCGGGGACGATCAGATCACCGATGCGGGCGCCATCGTCGATGTAGTCCCCCGCCAGGTCGAGGCGCTGCAATGCGAGCTGCTTGATGTGATCGGTCATGGACGAGGCCTCGACCGCGGATCGGATCACGTCGAGGCGTAGGTCGTCGCGGTGCGACTTCATGATGCGGTTGAGCTGCCGGACATAGGTGGCCTGATTCCCGACCGCGCCCATGAGGAACTTCCAGTGCGCGGCCTGCAGCTCGGAGGAGCTGAAGGTCAGGGCTCGGACGTCGAGGCCCGGGTACTCCTCGCGTCGCCGGTCACACTGGTCGCGGGGGGCGAGGAGTACGACGTCATCGAGTGCCTGCGGCTCGATACCGAACCGCTCGCGCAGCCTGGCGACAGCGGCGGTGTCGTCGTTGGGCGCGTTCATGCTGGTGAACTCGGGGGCGTAGTCCTGGGTGGCGCTGTAGTGGAACACGATCGTCGCCAACGGATGGGCAAGCCGGTTGAGCGGGGCTGCGGGCATGGTGGCCGCTTCGATGACCGTGCCCAGCGTGTAGCTCTTTCCGCCGCCCTGCACGCCGAACAGGCTCACGGTGTGGGTCTCGTTGAGGTCCATCGCGACGAGCTTGTCGGGGGCAGTCTCGCCGATGATCCCGAACTGTGGGGTCGGCCTCGAGGTTCCCACGATGATGTCCGGCTCGTACGCGGCCGCATGCTGATCGGCCGAGTCCGGCTGCGACCGGGCTTGATCCGCCTCGGCCTGCCCTGTCGGCGGGGCAGGCTGTGTTGATCGCTCAGTCGGGTCGGGACGGACTGCGGGTGCGCGGTCCGGGACGTCGTCGATCGGACCGGCGGCCCCCTCTGACGGCGTGTCTACGGGAGAGGAAGCCGGAGGGCGTGGTGGGTTCGCCTCGAACGCCGCGCGCGGACGTCGGACGAGATCCATCGGCGATCCCGCATCGGCCGGCTGTGATGTCGGGTCGATCGCCCGCCCGAACGGCCCGGTCGGCACCCCGTCAAGAAGCTCCTGGATCACGTCGCGGCCGATGCGGGTGAACTCGATCCCGCCGTCGACTTCGGTCTCCGAGCTGCGGCCGGTCAGGTCGAAGATCAGCGCTGAGCGGGTGAACTGCAACTGGTAGCCGCCGTCCAACGAGTCCAGCAGCGTTCCCGCGCTCGCCCCGGCAGCGGCGGTGACGACATCGTGGCGCAGCGCCCTGTCGAGGTAGAACCTCAACAGGCTGGCCAACTGGTAGTTCTTCGCGACCCGATCCGGACGCACGATGGTCGGATCGAAATGCGTGCCGAGCACTTCGGCGCTGCGCGTCAACTGGGTGCGGATGTCGTCCTTCAGCCGCTGGTACCCGGACACGCTCGCCTCGGACGTGTAGCACTTCACCTCGACGAGCCGGCAGGTGAGAACACGGGCGGTCGGGTCCAGGTCGAACAGCGCGAGATCGGTCCTGCGGAGGTTGCCCGCTGCAGTGTCGGTGGTCCGGCGCACCTCGTCGTAGAGGTCGAGGTGAGCGTCCAGCGGAACCAGCACCTGGTTGGCCAGCACCCCGTGGCGTTCGAGGTAGAGGCGGGCCAGGGCCAGCCCGAGTACCTCGGTGCGCTGGTTGGGCGCCAGGGACGCGATCTTGAAGGCGAGCCGACCGGACAGCAGCCGGAGCTGGTCGAAGAACGTGCGGACGTGCCTGGCGGGAACGTCGAGCCCACTGTCGCGGAGGATCGGCGTCAATAACGTCCGCAGCTCGTCGAGCGAACGTGAGCTGACGACCATGTGGTGCCCGAGTGCATTGCCGGTCTCCGGGGCGTAGTCGATCACGTAGTCGGGCCGCTGCGGTCTGCTGGGCGCGTCGAAGAACTCGATGCCCAGCGTCCGGTCGACCGTGATCACCCAGTCACTGCAGCGATGGGCGTGATCGAGCAGGCTGGAATCGTCCGCGGTGAGGGCAAGGGAGACCTCGGGCACGCGGTTGGCCACGAACTGGCCGGTGGCCAGGTCCGCCGCTACCGACGCCAGCGCGGCGGGCAATGTCGAGAGGACGTCGGTGATTTCCTCGGCTCCGTCCAGCTCCCACGCCACGCCTATGCGGGGGCGTTTACGCCAGATGGTCGGAGCGTCGGGGTCATCGGAGTACTCGACCAGCATCTCCTGGACCAGCCCGTGCACCGGGAGCAGCCGGCGCGGCTCGTCACGATCGACAGTGGTTGTGCCGATGTGTTCCGCGCTGAGAGCGTCGAAGAGCACGGTGACGTGCGCCGCGTCCTCCGTAGAGTCGTGGAATTCCGAACGGTCGCGTACCGCGACCGCGAGGTGCGCGAGGGCGTCCGGTCCGTCCAGCAGCTCGAGGACGGCGTCGGCGCTGCCCGGCGCCTCGGGATCGCCGACATAGAGCCGGAGGTCGAATTCGACCTCTGCGTAACCAGGGCGATCCCGGAGCAGTGTCACGGCCTGGGCGATTTCCTCGCCCCGGCCGATGTTGACGGCGTTGACCAGCAGCGTCCGGACGTAGGGGTGCTGGCGGAGGTACAACTCGAAACGGTCGGCGATCGCCGCTCCCGACCAGATGTCGCCGGAAGAATCCCACCCGGGTACCCCGAGCGCGGTCTGCAGCAGGGCCAGCAGACCCTGCGGATCGGCGGTCCCGTCGGGCAGGCACACCCCCCAGTACGGGGTGAGGTCGAACGCGGCCAGCGCGAGCTGGGCGGCAGGGCGCGGGACGACCAGTGGATGCCCCAGCGGCCGCAGCCTCGCGAGGGCGCGCCCGGCCGCCGCCGAGGTCGCGCGATCGGCCTCGGACGCCCACCGGTGTCCGATCACCGCCCATGCAGCGAGCCACAGGATGCGCAGCGGATGGGTCGGCGCCACCAGGACGATCTCGTAGGCGGTGTCGCGGTGGTCGGTGAGCGTCACGGTCACCGTGTCGATGCGGGCCAGGTCGGCCAGCGCGGTGACGGCGCCGACGTCAGAAGCGGCCCGGTGTTCGGCGAGTCCGTGGCGCTCGTCGAGGAGGGTGGCATAGGCGTCGACGTAGGAGACCACCTGGTCGATGGCGGGCAGCAGGTCACACCCCTCGACGACTGTCGGCTCCGACGTGTCGCCCGACGGGTTGGCGATCCGAGCGAACAACGCTGCCCGTGCAGCAAGGAAGGCGTCACGACGACCGGCGTCGACGTGGTCGGCCCAGCTGCCCGCCTCCAGGGTCGCGGCGCCGACGGAGCTCGCTGCATCGGTCACCGACAGAGCTAGCCCCCAATGGCCCGCGACTGCCGGATTCGTGATGATCCGCTGCTGCAGCTCCACGAGGTGGGCCGACAGCGTGACGTCGACGAGGCCGTCCGGCCCGAAGTCGCACACGAGCGTTCGGGGCCCCGTCGTGGCGGCCCCGCGCGGCGGATCCTGCCAGCGGGTGGACCGGTGACCCACCGACCCGGCGGACTTCCCCTCCGCGGCCGCGGAGAACTCAAACGCGCGGGCGGCCTGGGTGACGCCTGCTGCGCGATGCGCGCGCTGAGTGGGCGGTGGGCCGTCGTGGTCGCCGTCGGGCAGGACGTAGAAGCGCTCGCTCTCTTGGCTGGGGCGGCCCTCGGCGCCATCACGTTTCAGCCCGATCGGGAGCCCGTCGGAATCCAGCGGGGTGACCCGCACGTAGTGCCAGCCCTCCTCCAGCCCGGACTGGGTCAGCTTGCGCAGTTTGGCCTTGTAGCCCAGGCGGGCGGTGGAGCTGATCTTCATCGCGGTGGCGATCTCGGTGGGTGTCCCCGAGGAGGTATCTCCGTCGGTGTACTCGGCCATCAACTGAATGCGGAACCGAGCCAGGCCTGCGACCTGGTGCGGATCGCGGTCCAGTCGAAACGGCACGGTGATCTCACGCATCCCGCCGGCGCCGACCGGCAGGTAACGCTGACCGGTGATCCCGCGCAGTGCCGGGTTGGCCGTGTCCTGATAACCGTCACCGGCGACGGGAAGATCGATGTCGTCGACCTCGATGCCGATCTCGTCGTAGCTGGTGTCCTCCCTCAGCGACCAGTTGCCGAAGAAGAACCGCCAGTTCTCCCTTTCGGCCACGATGGACCGCGTCCAACGCAGCGGGTCGGACAGGCCGGTGCTTGAAGCGAACTCGGTGAGCTCGCGTCGGAACTCGGGGTCCGTGAGCCCGAGGCCGAGCACGCGCGCCCGGTCGGGCCGGGGGGAGTCGTCGAGGCGCCGGACGGTACGGAGGTTGTGCGCCGCGCGACTGGTGATCGAGCCGGTGAACAGTTCGGGGTCGGGCACCAGCCCCAGTTCGTGGACGGCCGCGCCTGCGGCACTGTGATCGTGGTCGTTTCGAGAGATCGTGAGCAGATACCGGCATCGAGCGCGACCGTCCGACACGGGCCATTTCTCGTCCCTGAGAACCGCGAACAGTTCCCGCACTCCGGCGGCCGTCTCTTCGGGAAGGTTGCTGAGCAGTTCTTCGGCCAGGGTCTCGTACACGGCGCCGAACGTGACTTGCTCGAACGTCGCCACGCCGAAGGAGTCCTCGGCGCTGGCCCGGGCACCGGGCGGGACGAACACGAGAAGCGGCGGTCTCAGCTCGTCACCGGCTGCGGGGTTACGCAGTTCGACGATCTTAGTGCTGGAGGCCGCGACATCCTCGGCGACGTCCGGATGCCGGCCGAGTACGTGCACCTGGGCGCCGGTGGAGGAGCGCAGCCGCCGACACAGCCGAGTGGCCAGTTCGACGTCGAGATCGTCGCACCTCATGCAGTGCCCCGGCCCGTGCCGTCCGATCAGCGAGGCGAGCCGCGGTGCGAGGTGCTCCTCCAGCGCGACGGCCAGCTCGTCGCCGGAGAGCAGGTGCAGGCCGGTGGTGATCGTCATGTGACCTCAGACCGTGTAGCGGGGACGGATGGTCTGGGTGAGATAGGCATCCGACAGGTCGGAGTAGAACCCGATCTCGCGCAGCCGGTCGGTGAACGCCCGCGAGTTGGCCCGTAGCGCCGCGTGGTCGTCGATGCTCGGGGCCGCGAACCCCTCGTCGGGCAGCCGATCGACGTGAAGTCCGTAGCGGACGCGCAGGATCGTCAGGATCTCGTCGACGCGCAGCGGTTGCGTGGCGAACCGGTCGCCGTGCGGACGCAACAGGGCGATCTGGAGCAGCACCTCGATCAACCGGCTGTCGAGCACGAACCGGCGGGCGTGCCCGCGGGGCTGCGCGACCAGCGCCCCGGGCCGGTTCTTGAGCAGTAGGGAGTCGAGGCAGTCGATCAGGTACTTGCGGTGAAACTCGCCCTTCACCGCAGTGAGAATGTCGAGGTACGCGGTCCGACTGTCCAGGTCGAGCTCCAGGATCTGGTTCACCTCGTCCGGGAGCTCGTCGGGATCGGCACTGTCAATCACATTGGCGAGCCGTTGCTCGAAGAAGGCGTCCCGCTCGGCCCGCACGTCGGTGCGGCGGCCCAGCGTGATCGCGTCCTCGACTGAGAACACACCACCTTGCGGAGACGGGAGCTTCCTCCTCTTGACCAGGTGCTCCCCGAACTCCTCCAGCTTCTTGACCTCGTACCCGGCGCGGACGTAGGCGGGGATCCGCTGCCACCAGGTCGCCGCGCTCCGCTCGGCCAGCGCTGCGGCCGGGGTGCGGGGACGATCGGCGACGTCGACGAGGATCCCGACGCGGTACGCGCAGTCGGTGCCGGATGTCTCCGGCGTGGTCGGCCCGCTCGGCAGCCGACAGCGGTGCCGGCCGTTGCTGGCCGCCATCTGCGGAAGCGCCGTGATCAGGCGCAGGTGATGCAGCGCGAGATGGAACGCGAAAAGGATCTTCAGGTACTCGACGAGTACCGACCGGGGGATGGCGCGCTGATGATGCATGAGCCGCAGGACGTCATCGGCGAGCAGCGCCGCGTTCGACGGGCAGAACGGTGGATAGGAGCGGCGGGGCCTGCCGGTGTCGGCACGGTCGTCGGGGGCACCACTGCTGTCACACAGGTGCAGCAGGGCTTGGGTCTCGACGTCAATGTGGCCGCCCGGATCGGATCGGCCGGTGGCTGCGTCCAGCCCGGAGAAAAAGAACTTGCGCAGGTCGGCTAGGGCCTGGTTCCCCCGTCGGTCGGGTGCGCCGAACAGCATCTCGTAGAGCTGCTCATCGGCTCCGGCAGGCCGCGAGTGCTTGGTGTTGCGGTACTTGTAGGTCGAGCCGTGCAAGGGGCGCAGGCCCGCGATGGCCTGCGTCGGCCGCCCGCGGTTCACCATGTCCACGAGATGGGTCTCGACCCATCGGCGGGTGACGTCGGGAGCCTCGGCGAAGCCCCGGAAACCGTCACCCTTCTGCTCGAGTTCGAGCAGCGCAGCGACGAAGTCGTCCACGCCGAGGTCGCTGTGTCGCGCGAGCCTGCTCGGCAGCCCCTGCCACCGCAGCCGGGCGAGGAAGGCGGTGAGCACGCGGTCCATTTCGAGCGTGCGGAACTGGACGTGGCTCAGGCCCGGATGACGGAAGTCGCTGTGCAGCTTGGTCAACCGGGCCATCAGGCCTCCTCGGGTGCGCGGTCGGGCACACCCCGGCGGTCCAAGGTGAGGACCCCGTCGGCGCTCCGGTCGATGGCGTGCAGGTCGTGGCCGGTGACGGTCAGCAGTACGGCCTGGTAAGGCGCACTGGTCAGCATGTTCTTGAAGACGCTGAGACTCAGGTGCCGGCCCTGCATGTCGGCGGCGGCCGGGCGGCCACCCCGGCGTAGCCGCCACAGCAGCTCGTAGAGGTCGAGCTGGATGGCGATCTCGGCGGGTGCGAGCTCGGGTGCGTCTGGGTTTGTGTAGCTCAGCCGCAGCCGCTCTGGTGCGCCCTCGATATAGGGCGAGCCACGCGGGCCCTCGGGCTCCGCGCGGAACCCGGCGAGCGGGAACAGGCGGTAGCTGCGGATCGATCCACCCCGCACCTGCCGCACCGCCAGTGCCATTGCGTCCCCGAGCTTGTCGGGGTCGGCGAGCCCTTCGCTACGGTTGATCGCGCGGATGATCTCCCTGGCCACCTCCGGAGACGGACCGTCGGCCGTCAGCTCACGGAGGAACTCGGCCGCGGAACGGTGCGACAGCAGTCCGCGCCACCGCTCGCCGTCGGCCGACTCGAAGAAGAACCTCCGGCGGGCCGCGCCGATGTAGGCCCGGTGGTGCTCGATCCGGTCCGGATCGGTGTCGCCGCCGCGGGGGAGCAGCTCGAACAGCCGCTCCAGCAACCGCTGGTCGTAGTCGCCGCGCCCGTCGACAGTGGTCAGCGCTGCGCCCGCGGACGGCCCGCCGAAGTCAAGGGCGCGATCGAGCGCCGGGTCGGCCCGGTCGCTGATGTCGCTCTCGCGGAGCAGACGGAGCAGACGATCCTCGGTGTCGTCGGGGCCGAGCCAGCTCTGGAAGTAGAACCCGGAGAGAATCTCGGACGGATTCCCGCGGTCGTAGAGGTCGCGGATATCGGAGCAGCTGCGCCCGGAGGTGAGTGTGTACGCCAGCGCCGAACGGAGGTCGCGCATGGTGATGTGCAGGCGTCCGCGCAGGTGAGCGACGGTGTAGAGGGTGCGCAGCCGCGCGGTGATTCGCTCCCCGGCGTCGGGATGGCCAAGTGTGCGGGCGTTGTGCAGGGCGTAGCACTTCTCCGCGAGAGCGCACCCGTTACAGGCCGCCCAGAAGCGATGGCTGGTCAGCTCCCGCACCAGCCCGTTGAAGATCGACTCCTCGTCCCCGGCGACGACGCTGCGGGCGTTGAGATTGACCAATGTGACGCCCTCGTGCGTCCCGCCGGCCCCGCCGAGGCCGGCGTGCACTGCCGCCGCGAGTTCGGTGAATCGGGTGGCGTGGGCACGAAGGAAGTCGACGAGTCGGCCCTCGTTGATCGCGATGAGGCGGGTCTCGTCGGCGGGCCACGAGCTACTGTCCGCGCCCTTATAGGGGTCGAAGAACTCGGCCAGGACGTCGTCATTGGCGCGGTCGCCCTCGTCCTGGCTACCGTCGAGGTTGGTCCGGAAGACGCGGCCGTCGAGGGTGAAGTCGGCGCCGTTCGGCCTCGGGGTCGAGACGGTGGCGCCTAGACCGCGGGCGTGGTTCACCAGCTTCTCCAGGAACGCCGTCTTGCCGTCGCCCGCGTTGCCGGTGATGACCACGACCCGGTGCCCACCGCCGAGCACGTCAGGGATCAGATGCTCGTCCAGCCGAGTCGCGACGTAGACGTTGTGCTCGTGCGGGTCGAGGCCCCGGGTGCCTCGATTGGAGGTGGTGCTCTGGCTGTAGAGCGTCTGGAGGTGCGCGACGAACGGGTTGTCCACGCCGTCGACCGTCGGCGCGAGTTCGGGCCGGACCGATGCCGGCCTGCGCTGCGCTTCGTGGACCCGTTCCAGTGCGATCCGGAACGCCGCCGCATCGGCGTAGCGGTCGCCCCTGGTGGGCGCGATCGCGGTGAGCAGCGCTGTGACGAACTCAGGAGCGAGCGCGGCCAGGTCAGTGAAGGTGCGGGGGTCCCGCGGAGGCACTCCGGCGGGGGCGGCGCGACGTTCGTCCCACGGCCAGTTCCCGCGGGTCAAGGCCTCGTACAGAGTCAGCCCGAGTGCGTAGACGTCACGGTCCACGAGGTCGGGATCGTGGCGCGCGTAGTCCGGGGGCAGATAGCGGGCCGATCCTGCGTCGGCGAGCAGGTACTCGTCGGAGACCGCCACGTTGAAGTCGATGATTTTGGCTCCGGCGTCGGTCCAGAGCAGGTTGCCGGGCTTGATGTCGCAGTGGTAGACGCCGTGGGAGTGGATGTGGGCCAGGCCCGCAGCGGCGTCGATGCCGAGCCCGCGGACGTCGGCCGGGGTGAGTAGCGACTCCGTGGCGAGCTGCTGCACGTCACGCCCGGGCACGTACTCGAAGATCAGGTAGGGCACCGTCGAGCCCGGCACCAGGTCGCCGTGGTGCACCCGCACCACGTTGGGGTGCTGGGGCATGTCCAGCAGCGGGGCGTACTCCTGGCGCAGCCGGTCAATCAAGTCGCCCGGATCGGCTAAAACGATCTTCATCGCCTGGTCGGTGCGTGCGAAGGCGTTGTGCACGCGATAGACGACACCGAAGGAGCCCGACCCCAGCTTCTCCCGGATCGTCAACGACGGGGTGATCTCGGTGCCCGGTTCCAGGTCCCGGAACCGGTCACGGTCGTCCACATCGTCGCGGACCGGCGGCGGGTCGGGCCGGAGATCCGGTCGGGGTGGCCTGCGGGTGGCGAGGTCCAGCCCGCGCAGCGCCTCGGGGATCGTCGGTCGCTCCGCGGGGTCGGGCGCGCACAGCAACTGCAGCCAGGCCCGGAGCTCGACCGGCACGTCGGCGGCGTCCAGCGGCTCGACCGGCAGTTTGCTGTGCCGCCGGTGTTGGTCGGTGCGGTCGGCGAACGGCAGCTCTCCGGTCAGCAGCCGGAACCCGAGCACTCCGAGTGCGTAAACATCGCTCGCCGGGGTGAGCGAGCCGATATCGACGTGGCCCTCTGGGGCGAGGTAGTCGGGATCGACCACGTCGGGCAGCGTGTTCACCACCGTCGCCGCCCGCGGGCCTGCGCCGCGGGCGTGGTCGAACCCGATGAGGATCGCTCGGCCGTCCGGGGCGAGCAGCACCGAGTCCGGGCTCAGCGCCCGGTGCATGATCCGGTGGCGGTGCGCGTGCGTGAGGCCGGACGCCATGCCGCGCAGGATGCGGAGTGCCTCGTCGCGTGTCATCGGCTCGTCGTCATCGAGGCGTAGGCGCAGCGATGTGCCGGGGGTGTCGTCGAGCACGAGCACGCCGCGGGCCTCGTCGTCGGTGACGAAGAAGTCGCGATGGCCGACCACGTGGGGGTGTCCCGGCAGCCGGCCGAGCGTGGAGTAGGCGTTGCCCAGCTGGTGCCGCTGCCGGACGCGTTCGGGCTCGGGCAGGTAGGGGTCGAGCGGGTGCACCCGCAGCGTGACCTGGGGTGGGCCGCCAGGCAGGGCGCGGTTGCGCGCGCGGTACTCCACGATCCCGTCCTCGGATTCGGTGAGTCGCTCCACGACCTCCCAGTTGCCGAAGATGCGGGCGCCCGCCGGCGGGCGGGCGTGGCCGGTAAGCGCGGGCACCACCGACCGGCCCCGGCCCAGACCGCTCCTGGCGTCGAATTCCGGGGGCACGCGAGCCGGATCGTCGAGCCATTGGATGAGACCGGCGACGTGGCATACCTCTTGGTCGTCACGGTGGTCCGGATCGCGCAGCTGGGCCTGCGGGTCGCACAGGACGAGCAGCTGACCGACGTATAGGCCGCGAAGTTGCGGGCTGGCGTCGGAGAGCAGCGACTTCAGGACCCGCGCGTGCTGGCGCAGCTTCGGCAGGGGCGACGCGAACGGGGTGCGACCGTGGGGATACCACCGGTTCTGCGCGACCGTGATCTGCCCACGGGTGCCCTTCACGTCGATGACGTACACGGCGTGCGGCGTGACGACCACGAGGTCGATCTCGAAACGCCGCCTGCCGGAGGGGAGCTCCATGTTGTGAACGACGGTCCACGAGTCGGGGCCGTGGTCGCGCAGGTGGGCGATGACCAGGCGCTCGCAGTCGTTGGCGGGCTCACCGACGCCGATGATGGTCGCCATCTACCGCGTTGCCCCCTCGACCGCCGCGTCGAGCGCGGCGAACGCCTCGTCCTCCCGCCGGTCGGCGAGATCTCGGTCACGATGGGCCGACCGTACGGTCTCGGCGATCCGCTCGCGATCGATGGGGGTGCAGACGGGGACGGGGATGTCGCCGCGCAGGACGTCATGGATGTCCTGCTGCTTCCCACCGCTCGACAGCGAGCGCAACAGACGGAATGCAGCGCCTGAGCGGAATAGGGCAAATAGATACGCCCCAGGAACATCTGAATCGCCTGAGGCGACCCGAAGAAAGTCTTCGGTGTATGCAAACTGTAGCCAGCTGCCCGTGACAAGGATCGATCGGCAGTACACTTCTGACTCGCCAAGCGTGCCGCGTCGAGCTATCAAGACAGTTTCGTCCGCTGCATTAACATCGTCCGGGGAATCGCGGGTGCTGATCCAGCGGCCCTCTGGGCGCATCCAGAATCCTTGTCGCTGACCAACAAGTAGCGATCCGTGCCCGGGTTGCGCCGGCACCCGAGTGAAACGGCTGCCGGAGGATATTTCGCCGTTCGAGCAGATATCGGAGAGGGTGCGGTGTGGCACCGAACGAATCCGGTCGGCGACCCATCGTGCACGGGGGCTGTGGTTGAGCGCGCGCAGGGTGACCGCGTCGGCGGCGTTGACGCTGAAACCGAGGTCACGAGGACGGGCGTGCCAGTCCAGGTCGATCAGCTCCGGAAGGCCGGCGCTGGTGAACAGGTCCTCGGTTGCGGCTACCAGCTTGCGTTGGTACGCCGCGCGGAGCACTGCCGCCTCCTCGACCAGATCGTGGATTCTGCCCTCGACGTCGCCACCGAAACGCGGGATCGGTAGATCCGCCACCTGGGCCGGTTCGAGATGCCGGATGCCGGTCCCCGAACGGGAGTTGATCAGAATGGCGGTGCCGAAGCGGCTGGCGAGAACCGTGAACAGATAGCCCGGCCGGATCCGCTCCGGATCGGCCACGACCTTGATCGTGTCCTGCGACGACCAGGACCCGACCATGTCGGGTCGCGCATACACCACCCGGCCCACCGTCCCCGAGCACGAGATGAACGTCGTTCCGGGGGAAACTCTCAGAAAGGCGAGCTTCGCCGATTCGGCGTCTTCGCGACGGAGCAGTGGCAGATGGCTGAGATCGGATTCCAGCATGTCTGCGCTGCCGAGGAACGGCACGCCGTGCTGCCGATCGTTCACGAAGATCCGCCGGAAGATCGGACCGTTGTAGAGCCCGCCAGCGTGCCCAGTGGTAAGGCTTGCCAATGTGTCCGTCGGCACCGTCAGGAGTTTGAGCAGGTCGCGGGCGTCGAACGCGCCCCCGACGTACGGACGCGCGTCGAGGCGAAGATTCTGTTGGAGCAGCCACTCCAGCCGCACCGGGTTCTCCAGGTTGGTGGTCTTCACCGGCCCTCCCCCGGGAACCAACGACACAGCGTGTCCTGCAGCAGACCGAACGCCGGGTCCTGGCACCGGCGCACGGACACGTGCTGAGCCGCCCGACGCAGGACGGCGGGCGAGAGATCGGCGCGGTGGGCCTTGCGCATGTACTCCAGCGCCTCCTTCGGTCGTGGTGGCTTCGTGACGCCGTCCGGCCAGTGCTGGGCCCGCGCGAGCACCTCGCGGTAGGGTCGGTCGCCGCGGTAGTTCATCGCGGCCTTCACGTGCGGACTGTGGGGCTGCCAGAACCACGCCTCGATCTCCGGCTCCAGCACGATCACCGCCACCTCGTCGGACTTCCACACGTTGGCGACCAGCGTCGAGACGTGGCGGTCGATCGCGGGCTTGCCGGGGCTGCCGTCCCAGTCGGCGTCCAGCATGACGACAGCTCGCCGGTGCGTGGTGCAGTGCGGGCGGAGTAGCTCATCGGCGCGGGCGTAGAGGCCAGGATCGTTCTGACCGGCCGCCACGAACACGTCCCGGTTGGCCCGCGGATCGATATCGACGGATCCGCAGCCCAGGCTGTGGTGGAAACCGTCGCGGCCGAAGAACCCCTCCAGGGTCTGCTGCATGGTCGAGTCGGCGACCAGGAACACCACGTCCCGCATCAGGACAGGACCCCGGAGGCGAACAGCGAGCCGAGGTCGATCGAGCCGTGCCAGTCCCGCAACCGGGGGTGCTCGTTGCCGTGGATCACATCGGCCGAGCCGTCGTCGTTCAACCGCGCCGCCAGTACGTCGTCGAGCGACGTGCGGGCGAGCACGACCGGCGAGTGCGTGGAGATCCACACCTGGCTGTCGCGGATCGACCGGAGAGCGGTCAGCACCGTCTCGATGGCCTGCGGGTGGATGCCGTTCTCCGGTTCCTCGGTGGCGAGCAGGGTAGGGAGCGCGCTCGGCGGCAGGTAGGGCAGCAGGGTCAGTGCGAGGATGCGGACGGTGCCGTCCGACAACCCCGACGAGCTCACCCGGTGGCCACCGACGTAGCGGACCACGAAGTAGGCGTGGTGGTCCTCCTCGCGTTCGCGTACGTCGATGCCATCGACCTGGGGCAGTCCGGTCCGGACGTGGTCGACCCAGAGTTCGTAGCCGGTCGGGTCATTCTCGCGCAGGGCGAGTGCCAGCCAGGGCGTGTTGCGCCCGTCGGGGAGTACTTCGGCGGCGTCGCCGGGTGGGGCCGGGCGGCGCAGCGTGTCCCAGTCGGGGTCGTAGAGCACGGCGCGGCCGCGCAGCAGCCCGATGAACCAGCGAGCAGCGGGGAACAGGCTTTCGTCCGCGGGCACCGAGGCGAGGGCGAGCTGCTCGGGTTCGATCCGCAGGCTGGGCAGCCGCGAACGGCGGCTGGTGGTCTCGCCCGACAGTTCGGTTGGTGACCCGCCCCCGCGCCTTACGATGATCGGCCACCACTTGCTGCCCGGCACCTTGGACCCGCCGGCGCTGGCGCCCTGCATCGGAACACCGGGTTGGGGCGCGCCGTCGTCGGCGGCGAAGAGGTACAGGTACTCCTCGGCGACCTGCAGCTGCCGGTTGAACACCTCGAGTCGCAGCTCGTAGCGCACGTGTGTCGGCGCAGCGCGCCGAGTGGCGGTGCTACCACTGGCCAAGGTCGTCTCCACGTCCGCGGGCAAGCGTGCCTCCACCGCGAAGACGATGTCGGTGCCCGCTCCGCGGTGCAGCAGGTCGGTGAGGCTGCCCGCCCGCGGTGTCCCATCCGGGCGGCGAAGGAACGCCTCCACGACCCGGTCGGCCCGGACCAGGTCGCCCAGCACCATTGGGATGTCGAGCAACGTCGTCTTGCCCGAGCCGTTCGCCCCGGCGAGCACCTGGTAAGGCGCCACCTCGACCGACAGCTGCCGGAAGCAACGGTAGTTGTAGGCCTCGATTCGGGTGATCACTCCCGGCCTCGGGCCGGATCACCGGGCTCGGGATACCGCCGCCGGAACTCCCGGTACTGCTCGGCGATCAGTGGCAGGTCATTGTCCAGCTCCGGCAGCCGCCGGTGAAGAGTGCGCACCTCGCGGTGCCCGTTGGTCCGGATCCACTCCTGCTCGATTTGCTCGGTGAGGATCTTCTCGCCGTCCGGGGTGCGTCGGTATACCGGGTTGTTGCGCCGGTCGAAGCCCACCTGCTCGGCGATCGCCATGAAGATCGGATAGTCCGGCGGGGCACCCATCAGCCCCGCACGCACTTCGTCGTCGGTCTTGCGCTTGAGGAACAGCAGCGAGGTGATGATGTTGACGCCGGCCTCGGCCACGAACGTCTGCATCGGCAGCTCGATGCTGGCCAGCACCCAGCACTGCTCCAGCACCCAGCGGCGGATGGCTGCGTCGATCGGGCCGGGATTGGACAGGATCCCGTTGGGGAGCACGATGCCCATCCGCCCGCCGGGCCGCAGCCACTCCACACTGCGCTGGACGAACAGCTGCTCCGGCGACATCGCCGACACCCCGGAGCTGGTCAGACTGGTGGTGAGCTCGCCGGTGGCCCGATCCCGCGTCCACGGCCGGGCAACCCCGTCGCGGTACTGGTCGAGTACGTCCGGGTCGTTGATTTTGATGTCGGCGCCGAACGGCGGGTTGGTCATCAGCACGTCGATGCTGCCGAGCGGGATGCGCTTGCGGGCCTCGGCGAGCCCCTCCAGGTGGCCACCGGGGAAGGCGATCGAGTCGAGGTGGTAGACGTTGCTCTGGTCTTGGATCCCGGCGAGCATCATCACGTTCATGCTGGTGGCGCGCACCAGGAACGGGTCGAAGTCGGCACCAAACAGATGGTCGCGGGCGTAGCGCTCCAGGCGGGCGCGATGCTCCTCGGACTGGGCGTCGGTGTCGGGGCGGCCCGCGGTGCCCTCCTCCGCCCGCCACGTCTCCAACAGATGCTGCAACGTGCCACGGAGGAAGCCGCCGGTACCCGACGCCGGGTCGAGCACCACCTCGTGCTCCTGCGGATCGAGGATCTCGACCATCAGGTCGACCGCAGCGCGCGGGGTGAAGTATTGGCCGCGGTCGCCGCGCAGGTTCGACCCCACCAGTTCCTGGTAGGCGAGGCCCTTGGCATCGATGCCGCTGTTGGCGAAGTCGTAGGGCGCGAGCTCGCCCACGAGGAACGCGAGCGCCCGGTCGGACATCGAGAGCTCGTCGCGCGCGGTGAACAGCGGGTAGCGGCCCTTGACCTCGTCAAACAGGGCGCGGACACGGATCCCGATCTCGCGCTGACCCTCTGTGGTGAACGGTTCGTGAAGTCCGGCGAAGAATCGTTGCGGGATGCCGCGCAACGCCGAACGTTCGTCGTGGATCTTGGCGAACAACAAGTACAGAAACTGCCAGAACGCAGCGTCCTTGGGCATGCCTTCATTGCCGTGGATGTAGTTATGGCAGCGCCGGAACGCGGCCTTCAACATGCCGGGGTCGGCGCGCCGCAGGCGAGCGTGCGACACCACGTCCCGGCTGCCGACCTCACCGGTGAGCGGCCAGTCCGCGATGGAGGCGTATCGGGGACCGAACCGCTCGACTGTCTTCTCCAGGAAGAACAGCTCCAGCCGGTTCGTCCACATGCCGTACCGCAACTCTGGGGTGCGCTCGTCGCCGAGCAGGTCGCGGAGGTCGCCGAGGTCGCGCTCGGCCTGTTGCGGGGTGCGGATCCGTGTGACGGTGTTGCCGTTCTTCGGCTCCGGCTTGCAGACGACGATGCGACGCAGGTTCTCCACAGTGTGCGCGCTGCGACTCGCAAAGACCGCGATGTCGGCCCGCTTGCGGCGGCGGCGGCCTCCGCTTTCGAGAGTGATCGGGAAGTCCCGCGCCATGTCCTCGACGGAGATCTCGTACTCGTGGAACAGGGCGCGGGCGATGTGCTGCCGGACGAGCTCCTTCGGTGTTGCCGCGATGACGTCACCGGAGATGTAGTCGACGAGCATGTTGTCCGGCAACGACGCCGCTGCAGCCGTCTTCAGGGCGACGTCCCCGACCTGCGGCTCCTCACTCTTCGCGTCGGCCTGAACGGGCGTCGCCTGGCCCATCGGCACACCTAACTTCCTTGCTTGCCCGACTGGACTGTCGATCGTAGTCACGCTCGCGGCGCCGCCGAACCCTGGCTCGACGCGGGTCAGCACGGGAGTCGATGCCGTCAAGGCGGTCACGGCCTTGACCAACGCGGCACCCTCGCCCGCAGGAGGCGCCGCGAGGATTCGCTGCCAGCTCGTGCAACTCGCGGGCCAGCGGGTTCGCTGCTTGGGTCGAGGTTCCCAACATCGACGCCGTCGCTGGCCGCATGCTGCGCTCCGTCGAAGCCGGGCTCGCGCTGCAGTGCCACGTCCCGGCCCCTTGGGCTCGCAGTCCCCCCGGGCAGGCGGGACACACGCTAATCGCGGCGCGGGCGCCGTCCTCGCCGAGGGTGTAGACGCAGCAGGTGTGTCCTTGGCGAACAGGTGCGTGGCCTCCAGCGGGAGGTTGCGTCGCCCTGCCGCTCGAGGTAGTTGCGTTCGACCAGGCCGGCGGTCGTCCCGCCGACGACCGCGAGTCCGGCGGCGGTGATGTCGTCGAGGGTAACCAGGTCGCAGGCCTGCACCACGGGCGCGCCGCGGTAGGTGAGCGCCGCGCGGCCGCGTTCGACCACCAGCGCGGCCAGGTCGCCGACCGCTGGCGCGTTCGGTGGGAAGCCGGGCCGCTCGATCGACAGCGTGTCCGCACCTGCCGGCGCGGCTGGGTTCGGGCCCGGCGAGCAGCTCGCCACGGTCACCGCGAGAACGACGGTCGCCCCGACGAAGATCACGAAGCGGTGCCTCACGCCGCTGCCCCGGCCGCAGTGACCGCCCGCGCCCTCCGACGCGACCGACCGAGGACGGAGGCGAGAGTCGAGCGCTCTCGGATGCCGCATCGCGCGAGTGTGGTTCACCCGGTGCGCCCGCCGGGGCGGATTGACGCTCGGCGGCGCAGCCCCCGCGCGCGAACGGTGACGCTCGTCGGGCACGGCCGGAAGCGGGCCTAGTCGACTCGACGGTCCCACACACCTCCCAGCACGTCATCACGGCTTCGTGGTCGACTGTCAGTCGACGGCGACGCTCCAGGAGCCCGCATACCGTCGAGCTGGGGGCCGTCAACTTCTCGTCGTGCACACCTCCGACCATGGGGACAGGCGACTCACCAGAATCAGAGCTCACGCGAACTATCCCCTCGGCGACGGCGGAAGCCTCGCCGGCAGGGGCAGCCGCCCGCGGTTCACAGCCCCGGACGTAACGGCGATCCTCGGCTCCTCGATCCGTGCTCAAGGGGCCAGGTGCCCCTGTCATGCAAGTACTACTCGAGCGGAGTTCCCCCTGACCGCCATCGCCGCAGGACCTGACCGTGAGGATGCGCGCCGCCGCTGGACCCCCGCGGACCAAGACCTCGCCAGATCTATCTGGAGCCAGCTGACTGAGGACGCCAAGAGCCTCCTGGAGATTCTCATGGAGAGTCCGGGAAGGCAGTTCACCGGCGCGGAGATCGGGCAGCTCCTCCGGCCTTCGCGGGAAGCTTCGGCGGTTCAGGGACTTCTCGGCCAGGCTGGTCGACTGTGCAAGGCCGCAGGCATGGAGCAGTTCTGGGCATTTCCCAAGCGGGACGGCCGAACGCATTACTGGATGACGGAGTCCGTTGCCAACTTGCTCCGTGACGCGCGGCACCGTACGTCGGTCTCTCCCCGCAGCCTGGACCTCGTGCTCCCGATTCCCGCGACCGACGATCCGCCCGGAGTCGTCGGTCAGTTGGAACGGCTGGTGGACGAGCCTGCTTCTCCTGATCCCGGCACTCACGCGTCCGGGATGGGGGCGTACCCGGCTGAGGTTCGAGAGGATGCCGCCGACCTCCTCCGGAGGCTGATCGGTGTCCCGCTCTCGACTCTGCGCGGTCAGCGCAATTGCATCGTCGGGGTGACGTCGCCGAACGTTCTGGTGGCCACCAAGCGAGCACCGGACGGCCAGCCTGTGCCAATTGAACAGGTGCAACACGCACTCGACATGCTTCGCGCCAACAGCGGCGGCGTCGTCGTGGATCCGGAGCACCTCGGGTACCGCAGCTCGTTCATCGGCGCGGTTTTACTGACCTTGCCCGGAGCGCGGGTGCACGGCAGCCCGCCGATGCTCACTCTCGCTAGCTTCGATGGTGACGAGGGGCGTGATGCTGACGACAACGAGCTCACCTTCGAGGGGAGCCTCACGCATGTGAGGCAGGTCGAGCAGCGCGGCGAACAGGCCATGCTGCGCCGCCGCCTGTTCGGGGCGCAGGACAACGGCACATGTGCGCTTTGCGGCGAGACCTATCCGGTGCGATTCTTCTACGCCGCCCATATCAAGCGGCGTAGCATCTGCAGTGACTACGAGAAGCGCGACCTCGACAGTGTCGCGATGTCCGCCTGTGCGTTCGGATGCGACGCTCTGTTCGAATCCGGCTACCTCGCGGTCGGAACGGACGGCTTCGTGACGACGAGCGAAGGGGCCGTGGACGGGGCCCTGAGAGCACCTCAAGAAGCTCCGAGGAAGGCCCTGTATGGCCTTCACCGCCGACAGTCAGGGGTACTTTAATTGGCACCGCGAGAACGTGTTCCGGGGCTAGCACGTACTCCCGCAGAATTTCCTCGGAATTTCCTCGTCGCCGACCCGTCGGCCTCGCCCGCTGCGACGCATAACGAGCCAGACGCATGGGTGGAATGTACGTCGCTGCTCGGATGATAGTTGGCTTACAGTAATCGCTGCTGTGTGTAAGTGGATAAGGGGTTCTCGTGGGGTGGTTGGGTCGCTTGCTCGGGCGCATGGAGGGCGTGGACGCCGTCCAGGACGGGAAGGTTGCCGAGGCAGCCGTGCATGTCAAGATGCTATCTGGTGAATTTGACGGGTATGGGGTAGAGCAGACTCGGCCTCGATCGTCAGTGCAGTCAGAGGGGCTGTCGCATCCTCTCATGCTGTTCCAACCGGCGTATCTCACCCGGCACCGGTCTGATGTCGCTGCAGTCGAACCGCTGTACGCGGCGTTAGATCTCGAGACCACTGGGTTGGACGCTCGCAGTGATCGGGTATGCGAGGTGGCGGTCGTGCGGTTTCGGGCTGATGGCACCCTCATAGACGAGTACACGACTTTGATTGATCCGCAGCGCCCGATTGGGGCGTCCGAGTACCACGGGATCACTGATGAGGATGTGGCCGATGCGCCTACGTTCGGCGACGCCTGGCCAGACCTCAGCCGAATGCTGGTCGGATCCGTTGTGGTCGCGCACAATCTGCCGTTCGAGGACAAATTTCTCGCCGCCGAGCTGGCGCGCTTGGGGCAGCCGATGCCGCATCTCGTCGGAGTTTGCAGCGCCGTTGCCTGTCGAAGCCAGCTCGACGGGCCAAGCTATTCGTTGCAGTCGCTGTATCGGACTGCGGCGTCGGAGTGGATCGAGGATTCCCACACCGCGCTGGGAGACTGTCGGGCGCTGACGACCCTCATGCAGTGGCTGTTGGCCAGTGCGCCCGCGCCGCTGTGGCTTGTGGGGCCGACGCCAGGCGAGCGTGACGTGTTCGCCCACTCGCCCGGCCGGATCGTTCCTCGTGCTGTCCGACTGACGCGACGCAAGGACGGCTACCTCGGCGCCATCGCCCGCCGCTTTCCGCTGGGCGCCGAGCACCCGGTGGACTCGGACGGTGCGCAGCAGTACGTCAGCGCGCTAGACGAGATCATCGCCGACCGGCGCGTCACCGGCGACGAGGGATGGCGGATGGAGTTGCTCGCCCGCCGAGCCGGCTTCACCCAGCAGCGACTCATCGCGGAGCATCGCAAGGCGTGGGAGCGGGCGACCGCCGACCTCGACCTGAGCCAGTCAGATCGCCTGCCGATGGGCTTGCGCCAGCGGCTGAGCCAGCTTGCGCACGATCTTGGGCATCCCTCACTCGCTGCCGACCTCGAGCTCGATTCAGAGCCGACCCCCACGAGTACCGGCTATCTCAAGGGTTGGCGTATCGGTGTAGATGGGACAGCGCCAGATGTTGAGTCAGTTGCTCGGCTTGTCGTGGATAACGGCGGCGCGATCGCCAAGCGCATCACCGGGACCGTGCGCCTTATGGTGGCGATGGACCCCCGCGGAACGAGTGCGCAACTGGAGCGGGCACGCGAGTTTGCGATCCCCGTGTTAGTCGCCGCCGAGGCGCGTGAACATCTACGGCCGGTGCTTGAAGCCGCAGCCGCGGCCGAACGCCAGCGGCAAGAGGAGCAGGTCCGCTGGCAAGCGGAACGAGACCGGTACGTCGCCGAGCAAGATGCATATTTTCGGCATCGCTGGCACATCACCGAACGGCCACCCGAGTGGGAGATTCAAAACTGGCAAGAGGATGACGAATACGAAATCGAGGATTGCGGGGAATCCGACGAGCTGCCGCCCTCGCGAACTTGGCAGCAAGAGGTAACCGAGATCAACCTCCCGCAGGGCCACGCTGTTCTGGCTGCGTGGAAGCGTGTGCGGGACGCCCGCCTCACCGGAGCGCCCATTTCCCCTGCACGTGCGGCTGAACTTGGGGCGGCCCTTCGCGTGGAGTTCGACCGATACCAAGCTGCTGGCGGATCCTGGTCTTCGGGCATCTACGATGACCTGAAGCACCTTGAGGAGGTTGCCGGTCAGGTCCGCGGACGGTTCTACGTCGACTGGGTCCCAGTGCTTGACGAGCATCGAGCTGCAAAACGTGACGACACAGCACTGGTGCTTCTGCTCGAGCTCATCGACGCGGCCGAACGGTTCGCTCAGGTGAGCGGCGGCCCGCCAGCACCCGCCTATACGGCGCGGGCAGCCGTGATCTACCGCCGTCGCCGCAACTACGACGCCGAGGTCGTCATCCTCGAGCGTTGGGAAGAAGCTCTGCCTGAAGGATTCACTCCAGGGCCGTCTCAGGCAAGGTTCCTGCAACGGCTTGAAGTCGCCCGCAGATTGCAGCATCGCGCACAACAGACCAGAATCTGACCGGTTTTGGGTGGCCTCAGCAGCGGTGGCCGAGGAGCAGACCGCAGCCCGGTGGCTTGGTGGGGGCTTAGCGCGTTCCTCGACGTCGTGAGCGAGCAGGCCGGACTGGTTGACTGGTCTGGCGCTGTCCGCGCTCGCTACCTGCCGGACAGTGACGACACCGCCCCCGTCCTGTAGCCGTCTTGCAGGCTCGGCGGAGACTCCGTCGGCGAGACACCGACGAAGACCTCGACGTCCCAGCGAATGGCGGGGTCGACGAGCAGATGGAGGGCGAGGTCGACGATCGTGCCGTCGCGGGGACTCCACATGCGGTCGCCCTCGCCGAGCAGCGGGCCGAGCGCGTCGAGGGTCGGGTTTCCACAGGTTCAGCCAGTTCCTGGCCGGCCCGCACCGGAACCCGATCACCGCCGACACGGGGCAGCCGGCAGGCATGGGCTGGGCACCCGATGCCGTGAGCTGCTCGTGAATCTGCTGCTTGTACGCGCTTGTGTCGGCCGACGCCGTGGTGTGCAGCCGATGGATCGTCCGGTCCAGCGGCGGGTCAGCGGGGCGGGCGGTGTCGAGCCGGGCCAGTGATCGGTCTCCGTACCGCTTGCGGGCTCGGGCGGAGACGATGTGGCGGCTTCCGAGGCGCCGGGCGAGCGGATAGAGGTAGTTGTCGAGATCGTGGTGGTCGAGCAGCCGGGTCGCTGCGGGGAGCCCGACGTCCAGTTCCAGCGCCCAGGGCGCCCGTGCCCGTAGATGCTCGCGGAGGTCCTGCTCGGCGTGGTCGAGGAAGACCGAAAGGGCAACCTGAGCGGGATAGCCGGCCGCGTCCCAGCTCGCGAGCCGCGGCTGACATGTCAGTGCGACGACGGGGGATTCGGGTCGGTGAAAGGCGGGGCAACGCGCGGTGGTACGCGCCGGGGCCGTCATCAGTCACGTCTTGACGCAGGTGACGAGGAGGACGTCGCCGCGGACTGTGTCACGTTCCTGCTCTGCACCTTGCTCGGGCGCGCTGCTCTCTCGGTTGATGCCGCCGTCGGTGGTGATCTTTGCTCGCAGGTTTGTCCGCACGAAGGTCACTTCGCGGCCCATGACAGGCCGTCGACTGTGAAGCCCGCATCGCGCCAGGCACGCACATGTGTGCGATCTCCCGACCATGGCCCCGGTGCGTGCGCGACGGCACGCAGCAGTGGATCTCGGTGCTGGCTGGACGACCTGATCGTCGCCCGCCGCCCGGCTGAGGCCTGACTCGGACTTGGTCGACTGCTCATGCTCCCCGAACGGGCAGGAGCTCGACTTCGGGCGACAGCGTCAGCAGGCGCGCACGGGACTGCTCCCACCGAGCCGGATCGGTGAGCAAGAACAACGCCTCGTAGATTGAGTTCGCTGCGGCGTCCAACTCGACCGGCATCTCGGTGAGGTCGAAGTGAAGCAGGTACTCCCGCCCGGGGGTATCGCGGAGGGTGAAGCCGACCATCAAGCTGACGCCGACGGACTTCGCCCCGATGAGGTCCACGCCAGCGTGACGATCCGCTGTGGCCGAGGGAGCCGTTGCACCCAACGGCCAGTACGCACCCGGCGCCTTGCCGAGCTGCACGTCGGCGCCTGCGCCGTCGCGCGGCGGGGCAGGTTGAGATGGCTGCACCCGATCCAGCCATTGCTCCTGGACCAGTGCAGCAAGCCTCTCGGCTTCATGCGCGTTCACTCCGGCTCATCCTCCCCAAGTCAGGGCTGATGATAGATGCTCCTGGTCAGCCAGGGACCCAGTGGTCATCGAACGTAGAGTGCTCTCATAGACTCTTCCAAACCTTCCGGACACACAGTCGGCCCGAGACAGTACGCCGTCACCACGCCGAAGTCGTGGCCGTCCACAGACTTCGACCTGTCGACGATCACCTCAACTGTGTAGATCGTCTCGCCGAATGCGACTCCGCGCAGTCCGTACACATATCGACCATCGCGTCGTCTTAGACCTGCGGCGTTGTTGGCGATCACTGCAGCCACCATTTCGTCCGACACGTTGTGGTCGACCGTATAGTGGATCAACCCGAACGCGCCAGATCCAAGGGGGCCCGGACGACCCAGGCGTATGATGACCGGATAACCCGTGTTGCCGTTGTCTTGGACCACGAACTGGCAGGAGTATATTGCCTCCGCGTTCGGGAACGCCTCGTTTGGGTACTGCTCGGTGTTTCGTGGGCAGTCCTTCTCGACAGGGGCCACCAGGGTGCCTGGTGGAAGCGGCGGACCCTGCGCGCCACTTGCGTGCGCAACGGCAGTAGGGCTGGCTGCTATTAGCACACTGAGTGCAACTCCCAGAAGGATTGTCCGCCTTGAGCGCCTGCGGGCGCGTCCGCGTCGCATCGGACGCAAATGTGAATAGACAGCATTGCCGACAGAATCAGAATTCATCGGACCCCCCGAAGCGAAGTGCCTGAACGGCTCGGCTCAGCGTACGAACTCCGCAGATCTGACGCAACGGTTCCTCCGCTTTCGTTTGCATTCGTTAACGATCCGGCGCAGGATCAGCTACCGTCGGCGGACGAGGATCTATCTACTGACACAGGAGGTCCACTCCTGTCAATTTGTGGCGACGCGGCGACAATCGATCTTCACGCTCGCAGTAGTCGGTGGTGCCGTCGTCCAGTGCCTCGTATGCCCGTCGGAGGCGACGCCACAGCGCAGGGTGAAGGCGGCTCTCGGCCTCCGCCAGCCCGACGAACTGTCAGCCGGCCAGCTCAGGATCTGTGAGTCGAATCGCGCCAGCCGCGGCCGGGCCGAATGCACCACCGTCGAACACGAAGACGATCTGGTCGCCCCACGGTCCGTGTGCCCCCTAAGGGCGTCGGCAAGGTCGTGAGATGCGGCGTGTCTGCGCGATGACATGCCGGTGATCTGGTAAGCGCAGGGCGCGGACTCGGCGCCTGCGTTCGAGAACGCGGTGCGCCAGATCCGTGCGAAGCGGTGGCTTGGTCTGACCGCGACTCCCCACCGGCGTGACGAGCTGGATGATCTGATCGCGCTACAGCTCGGACCGGTGCGCCACACGATGTCGGCGCCCACCCCGGGCACCCTCGCCTCCGCGGCCGCCGGTGGGGTCCCGGAACGGCTGCTCGCGGTCCACGTGACCGCGTTCGAATACCGTGGTGACGCCGATCCATCGGCGCCGGGCGGGATGGCCGCGATCTACCGGGATCTCGTTGCCGACGAGGACCGCAACACACAGCTGGTCGCCGACGTTCTGGCCGCCCTTGACCGTGGCCGCCACTGCATGGTGCTGACCCAGTGGACAGCACACGTCGACGCGCTTGCCGAGACGCTGCGCGGCGCCGGGCGTGATCCGATCGTGCTACGTGGTGGCATAGGGGCTCGCGGGCGTGTGGCCGCCCTCGATCGGTTGAGACCCGAGGAAGGGCCGCTCCTGGTGGTCGCTACCGGTCCGTACGTCGGTGAGGGGTTCGACTGCGCGGCGCTGGACACCGTGTTCCTTGCCGCGCCGATTGCGTTCAAGGGTCGGCTCGTCCAGTACGTCGGGCGCGTCCTGCGGCCGTTCCCGGGCAAGGAATTCGTCGAGGTGCACGACTACCACGACGTCGACACCGGAGTGCTCGCATCGTCGCTGGCGAAACGTGGCCCCCGGATATGTCAGCCTCGGCTTTCCTGATCCGCGTAGACTTCGCCAATTGTCGCCGTAGCCGACGCGGCGGACCCGCAGCGTGAGCGTCCCTGCGTGATTGCCAGGTGACGGATCGTGTACACACGCCGGGATGCCTGATGACTGCGGTTGGCCGGCCACCGACGGCTAGGCTGTGGTCATGAGCGCTGAGCGTGATGAGCTGCGCGAGTTGGTGGAGCGCCTGCCCGACGAGCAGGTGCCCGCCGTGCTGGCCGAGGCTCGCCGCCATCTGACGTCCGCGTCGGATCGGCCGTGGCCGCCGGCGTTCTTCGGCGCTGGCCGCGCCGGCCGGAGCGATGTCGCTGCGCGTTCGGAGGAGTTGCTGGACGCGGGCTTGCGCCGCCCGGCGTGATCCTCTGCGGCACCGGCCGATCGTGGCCGCGGCGTTGGTCTGCGACGATCATCATCACGCCTGCGTGGAGCTGTTCACCGGCTTGCAGTTGGCCAGCCGTCCACTCCTTGTCCCGGGGACGGTCGTCGCCGAGGTCGGTTACCTGCGGGCCCGTGAGGCCGGCGCCCGCGTCGAAGCGCTGTTCCTGACGGCGCTGGCGGACGGCGATTTCCAACTGGTCGACCTGATCGCCGCGGACTACCGCGGGCTGCGGGCTCGTCGAGACTTACGCGGACCTCCCGCCTGGGGACCACCGACGCGACGGTCATCGCCCTCGCCGAGCGACTTGGCTTGAGCGAGGTAGCGACGCTCGATCGTCGGCACTTCAGCGTCGTCCGGCCTCGGCACGTCCCCGCCTTGGCGCTGCTCCCGCATTGATCATGCCCACGTTTACAGCAGATCACGGACACGTCGGACTCATCGCCGCTGAGTACGTACACCGACGCTGACCAGCAGTCGGGTGAGCGCCTACGCCGGCCCGACCCCACCGGCAAGCTGATCTACCTCCGTAGGACCGTCCCCGTGACCGACGCCGCGGGCCGCCGCGCGGCCCGGAAGCTGCTCATGCAGCCGCGGGCCGAGGCCGAGCGGACCGACCAGGCGGCGTCCGCGGTTTCGCTGGACTGGACTACAGCTCACCGAGGGGCTGCGCGACGCCGGGCTCGAGGACGACCCGCGAGGCCTACCTCGGCTTTATCCCCAACAACATCAGCCCGACGCCCGGGCAGGTCCCGATCTCCGTGATCACCGTCCGCCAGCTCGAGGCGCTCTACGCGGCCCTGCGCCGCTGCACCGCCGCTGCGACGGGCGCACCGATGTAGATCACGCCGAGACCGGCAAGCCCGCTACACGGCCGCCAGCTGCGTCCCGCACGAATGCCGGCCGCTCGCCCCGTCGCGTTACTTCCCCGGACCGCACAAGCCGACCGATGCGGGCGCGCTTACCCAATTTGAGTGAACCCCGTTTGGGTGTGTCACGGCTGTGTCGAAGTGCCCGATACGCCGTTGGTGCCCAGGTAGGGCGGCGGTGAGGGAGGCTAGATGGCCTACGAGCACGATCCCGGCATCAGGGACCGAGTGTCGCGCTTGATGGGAGTGCTCCGTCAGATGGCGGCGGCACGGTACGCCCCCACTCGTACGGTCGATCGCTACCACCAGACCCTCTGGCTTCACGACGCGCAGCAGTGCTGCACGGTGCAGAGCCCGGCCGGGCCCGGCTCCGAGGTGCTCCGCGCCGCGCGGGTGCCGCGGGAGCCGGAGCCGAGGATGCCCCGTGAGCTACGGCGCTGGGTCGTTCGCGACAAGAAGGACGACCTGGCCGACCCGGTGCTGGTGAGTGAGGCGACGTTGCCGGGGGAGGGAGCCGCCCAGATCCACGACCGCCCGGATGTCGCGGGGCTCTTCCACGCATGGATGGTGGACTGGCGTCCGTGGGCCGAGCAGGAGCGCCTCCGCCGGCCCCGCCGGGAGGTCTTCGAGGCGCTTTTCGACATGCACCGGCTGGCCGCCGACCAGCCCGAGTCGGTCGAGGTCGTCCTCTCGTCCGGCCTGCTTCAGACCCCCGAGATGGGCACGGCCCCCGAGACGGGCACGTCGGCGGTCCGCGTCCACATGATCAGTCAAGCCGTGCGTGTGGAGCAGGATCTCGAGTCCGGCGACATGATCTGTGTCCTGGCCGAGGACGCCGCCATCCGCCTCGAGGACGACGAGATCTTGTCCGGCCTGGAGTCGTTCGACCTCTCGGGCAGCGCGATCCTGCGTGACAAGCTCCTCGAGCAGGTGGTCAGCCCGATCGATCCGGCCATGCCCGAGTTCCTCAAGGAGTGGGCGCCCCGCGTCCTGCAGATCGCCCATCGGGTGAGCGATACGTGGGAGAACGAGCGCACCACGCAGGCACTCGTCTCGATGAGCCCGGCGATCGTGGCCCGGCCGCGCGGCGCCTTCGCCATCCGCGCCTACTACGACGCCATCGTCGACTCACTCGCCGACGAGTCAGCGCCCATCCCGCTGGGACTGGCACAGCTCGTCGAGCCGATCGAGCCCGAACAGCGTGTCGCCTGGCTCGAACGGACGGGATCCGCGGCCGGTGGCGGATCCGCGGAGCCTCCGCTCTTCCCGCTGCCTGCCAACGAGGAGCAGGCCCAGATCATCGACCGGCTCGATAGGGACAGCGGCGTCGTCGTCGAGGGGCCTCCCGGCACCGGCAAGACCCACACGATCGCGAACCTGGTCAGCTCGCTGCTGGCCCGTGGACAGCGCGTGCTGGTCACGGCTGAGAAGGCGCAGGCGCTGCGCGTCCTGCGGGACAAGCTGCCCGAGGAGATGCAGGAGCTCTGTGTCTCGCTCACCGATGCCTCGGCGAAGGGCAACTCGGACCTCTCGCGCAGCGTCGGAACGCTCGCGGGCAAGAAGGCAGACTTCAATCCCGCACGTTCGGACCGCGAGATCGCCGACCTCACGGAGAAGCTGAAGCACGCGCAGCGCGACCGGGCGCGGCTGCTGGAGGAGATCCGGGCTGTTCGCGAGGCCGAGACGTACCAGCATCCCGAGATCGCTCCCGGATTCCAGGGAACGCTGGCTCAGATCGCGACGCGTCTCGGTGAGACGGCCGAGCGCGACGGATGGCTCGGTGGAGGAGCGAAGGGCGGCCTCCCGCTGACGGCCGCGGAGCTCGACGAGCTGCTTTCGCTGCTGGACAAGGAGACCGACCAGCGTCGCACACGCCGCCACCAGCGACTCCCCGAGCGGAACCAGGTGCTCGCACCGCATCGGTTCGCGGAGCTCGCGGACGCTGTTGCGCTCGGTGACTCGGTTCGCCAGGGTGACGGCGCGGGGCTCGTCGGGATCCTGGAGGGGCTCCCGGCCGAAAACCTGGTCCGGCTCGGTCCCGTGTGTGCGGAGGCAGACGAAGCACTCATCGGGCTGCGCAACCTCCGAGCCCACCGGGAGTGGGCGCGCGACGTGACGTCGGCGCTGCTCGGCGGCACCGGCCCGCACGTCTGGAAGCGCGCGACGGAGCAGCTCGGGCTGGTGGACGTCGCCGCCGGCCACGACCAGGCCGCCGGTTACGCCGAGGTCGCCGTCACCGCCGACATCGACATCTCAGTGGCTGGCCAGGCGTTCGGCGCGCTCGCGGCGCACCTGGACGCCGGCGGCACGCTCCGCAAGATGTTCAAGAGTGCGGAGCAGAAGGCTGTCGTGCCGTACGAGCAGATCGTGCTGGTCGGTGGCAAGCCGGTCGACTCCGCAGCAGCAGCACATGCCGCCAGACACCACCTCGGCGTGATGGAGGCTGCGCAGCAGATCAACGCCGCATTCGCCCCGCTCCAGATCGGGGTCTCGCTCGGCCAGCCGCGTGTCGTTCTGATCGACATGCTGAACCAGCTCAGTACCGCCTGTGGTGCCGTGTCGCGTGTTCTCGCGGCGGGTGAAGCGCTCCGATCCGTCCTCGTGGCTCTGCCGCCGGCGTCGCGGCCGACGCTGTTCGACATCGCGTCCGTCGAGCAGGTCACGGCCGTCGCGGTGAAGGTGACCCACGCTCGGGCGGCGGCGATCGCCCGCGCCGAGCTCGACAAGGCCCGGGATGACCTACTGTCCGCGATCCCGCTCGCGGTTCGCGCCCCCGAGATGGCGCACGTCGTCGAGGCCTACCATCTCGCCGACCCCATCGCGTACACGGAGGCGCTTTCGTCGCTCAGCTTCGCGCTCCGGCAGTTCGAGGATCAGAAGCGCTCCGACGAGCTGTTCGACCGCACGCACCAGGCGTCGCCGTCCCTGGCGGAGGAGATGCGTGCGCACCCGACCGACGAGTCGTGGACCCGGCGCCTCCGTCGCTGGCCCGAGGCCTGGGCCCGCGCGTGCGCGGCCAACTGGCTCGAGTTGCAGGTAGATCCCGGCCGCGAGCAGCAGCTCGAGGCGGACCTCGCCGTCGCAGTCAAGGACCTGGCTCGCCTGACGGGCCGGCTCGCCGCGGCCCGGTCGTGGCGGGCCTGCCTGTCGCGAATGAGCGCTACTCAGGTCCAGGCGCTGCAGTCGTACAAGAGCAACATGGCGAACGTCGGCAAGGGCACCGGCAAGTACGCCGAGCGCTACCGGCAGGCGGCGCGGGACGCCATGCGCGTGGCGCAGGACGCCGTTCCCGCCTGGGTCATGCCGATCCAGCAGGTGCTGGCCTCCGTGCCTCCGCGGGCCAACGCGTTCGACGTCGTAATCGTCGACGAGGCCAGTCAGGCCGAGCTGACGAGTGCGTTCCTGCTCTGGCTCGCGCCGCGGGTCATCGTCGTCGGCGACGACAAGCAGTGCACGCCGTCCGAGGTGACCGGCGGATCCCTGCAACAGGTCTTCAATCGGATCGACTCCGAGCTCCACGACATCCCGCAGTACCTCCGGACCAGCTTCACACCGCGGGACAGCGTGTTCTCCCTGCTGCGCAGCCGCTTCGGTCAAGTGATCCGGCTTCGTGAGCACTTCCGCTGCATGCCGGAGATCATCAACTGGTGCTCCAACGCGTTCTACCGGGACGCGCCGCTGGTGCCGCTGCGGCAGTTCGGCGCCGACCGGCTCCCGCCGCTCAGGAGCACCTACGTCGAGGGCGGCCTCGCCGAGGGCAAGAGCAGCGCGATGGCGAACGTCATCGAAGCGCAGGAGATCGCGCAGACCATGGCGTTGTGCCTGGACGACAAGGCGTACGACGGAAAGTCGTTCGGCGTCGTCGTCCTGCAGGGACAGGCGCAGGTCGAGATCATCCAATCCGCGCTCAAGCGCGTGGTGGACACCGAGGAGTGGGAACGTCGGCGGATCCGGGTCGGTACGCCGCCGGAGTTCCAGGGCGACGAGCGGAACGTCGTGTTCCTCTCGATGGTGGTCGCGCCAGGGGAGCGCGCGCCGATGCCGCTGACCAGGCGCGAGTTCGAGCAGCGGTACAACGTGGCCGTCTCGCGTGCGCAGGATCAGCTCTGGCTGTTCCACTCCGTTACCGCTGATCTCCTCCGGCACGGTGATCTCCGGCGCTCGTTGCTGGAGTACATGACCTCTGGTGAAGGCGCACGGGTCGATCCGGTGCTCACGGACGTCACCCGCGACCGGCGTCACGACAAGTTCGACTCGCTCTTCGAGCAACGGGTCTACCGCGACCTGATCGACCGCGGGTACCACGTCACGCCGCAGGTCGAGACGAACGGCCGCCGCATCGACCTCGTGGTGACCGGTGGCGCCGGGAAGCTCGCGGTCGAATGCGACGGCGATGCGTTCCATACCACCTCGGAGCAGCAGTTGGCCGACTTGCACCGTGAGCAGGAGCTCAAGCGGTGTGGGTGGACCTTCGAGCGCATCCGGGGGTCGGAGTACGTGCTCAACCCCGAGCGCGCACTCGCGCCGGTGTGGGAGAGGCTCGACGCGCTCGGGATCGGGCCGCTCGGTGACGTGGTCGACGGGACGTGGGTACCGCGCACGCCGATCGAGGAGGAGATTGACGAGGTCGAGATAGCGCCCCCGGCGCTCGAGTTCCCGCTCGTGTCGCCCGTAGGTGCGGCTGTGCCCCTGCCCGCCCCGCCATCAGTTGTCGAGACGATCACTGTTTCCGCACCGGCTGTTGCCGTCGTCGAGGCGGTGCTCGCCGTGCACACCACGGAAACAGCCGACGACTCCGACCTGCTGTTGATGATGGCGGGACGAGGACCGCTCTCGACGGCTCAGGTTGCTGAGGTCCTCGGGATGACCCAGGTGGAGGCACGCGGCGTGCTGTCCGGGCTCGTGCAACGAGGTCAGCTCGTCCGCACAGGGCAGACGCGTGGCACCCGCTACGTCCTCCCGGGCTGGGAACACGTCGAGCAGGCGAACCCGCCGGCGGATCGCCCGGCTCGCCGCTACGTCGTCGGGCCGGAGGAGCGGGAGACCATCCTGCGCGCAGCGACTCGGCGCAAGCTGACCAACGAGCTTGTCCGGCAGATCTTGCGTGTCGACTCCCGGACCGCCCTGGAGGCTTTGACCGCGTTGGTGGAGGACGGCTCGCTAGTGCGGCGCGGTGAGCGTCGGGGCACCTATTACGAGATCCCGAGTGATGGGCTGAGGTAACTATCCGCGCTGCCCGAGACAGGAGGCGACCTGCTCGGGGCTCCTCGACGACCTCAGCGAGGCCACCCGGCTGCTCAGGACGGTCTTGGCCGACGCCGAACGTCTGCACGGCCACGCGGACAGCCGGGCTCGGCGTCTGCGCGACCAGATATCGCCGCTCGAATGAGAAGAACACCCGCCCACACCCAGCCCGCCACGAAGGGGACGGATGTCCAGCGTCATGCCGCACTACCGGACGATCACGCAGCTCCTGCAGAGCAGGACGTTCGCGATCGACGAGTACCAGCGCGAGTACAAGTGGGAGACCCAAAATATCGAGGAGCTGCTGGTCGATCTCCAGACCAAATTCCTCGCGTCCTACCAGGAGGGTGACAGTCCCCGGGCAGCAACGGGATACGCGGACTACTTCCTCGGTTCGATCATCGTGACCATGCGGGGAGGCAAGCACTACCTGGTGGACGGCCAGCAACGCGTCACCTCCCTTACTCTGTTGCTGATCTACCTCTACCGCGAGGCCAAGGAACGTCAGCTGCCGGTTGTCTCTACCATCCAGCCCCTGATCTACTCGGACAATTACGGTGAAGAGACCTTCAACCTTGACATCAAGGAGCGGATTCCTGTCCTCCGAGCGCTCTTCGCGGGCGAGGACTACCAGCTCGACGGCAAGGACGAGTCCGTCCAGACGATCCTTGCGCGCTATCGCGACATCGAACGTATCGATCCGGCCGCGGAACTTGGCGACGCCTTGTCCACGTTCATCTACTGGTTGCTCGGCAACGTTGGGTTGATCGAGATCGTCGCTGAGACCGATCAGCACGCATACGCGATTTTCGAGACCATGAACGACCGTGGGAAGCCGCTGAGCCCGACCGACATGATGAAGGCATCGCTCCTGGCTCCCGTCGACACGGACGACGAGCGGTCCCGCGCGAACCGCGAATGGCGTCGGACCCTGCTCGAACTGTCGTCCTGGTCGCCGAACCCCGATCCCGACCGTGGGGCGGTGGCGATCAAATCCTGGCTACGCGCGCAGTATGCCGAGAGCATCCGGGATCGTCGCGCCGGATCAGCGGACCGTGACTGGGAAACCATCGGTACGGTATTCCACCGCTGGCTCCGGGACAACGCCGATCGGATCGGCGCGGGCGATTCGAAGCGCAACGTCCGCCTGATGACGGAGGAGTTCCCCTTCTTCGCGAGGGCGTACCTTCGCATCCTCGAAGCCAGCAGGACCTACACACCCGGCCTCGAAGCGGTCTTCTACAACGCCCATAACGAGTTCACCTGGCAGAACACGGTCTTGCTCGCTCCGCTGAGCAGCACCGACGACGAGACGACCGTTCGTAGGAAAATCGCGGCGATGGCGATATACCTCGATATCTGGGTCATGCGACGGGTCGTCAACTACGTCAGGGTCGGCTACTCAAGTGTCAGCTACGCGATGTGGCTGCTCTGTCGCGACGTCCGCGGGGTCACCCTTCCGGAGCTGATCCCCATCCTGGAGCGAAAGCTCGCCACCGATGACGACGTCTCCTTCGAGGGCAGCGCCAGCCGCGGTCGTCATGGGATCGCAGCGCTCGGGCTGAACCAGTTCAGCCGCCGCTACGTCTATCACTTGCTCGCGCGCCTCACCGCATACGTCGAGACGCAATCCGGCAAGCCGGACCTCTTCGCTAGTTATGTCGATCGTACCCAGAAGAATGCCAGCGACATCGAGCACATCTGGGCGAACGTCGCCGGGCGCTACGAATCTCATTTCGCCAGCCCGCACGAGTTCTGGGAGACACGCGACGGAATCGGCGCACTGCTTCTGCTGCCTGCCGATGTGAACCGAAGCTTCCAAGCCAAGCCTTTCGAGGAGAAGGCACCCCACTACGCGAAGCAGAACCTGTTCGCAGCGAGTCTCACTGGGGCCGCCTATCAGCATCAGCCCCAGTTCCAGCGATTCATCGAGCGCGAAGGGTTGCCGTTCCGGCCGTACGACTACTTCGGCATCGACCAGCAACGTGAGCGCACCGACCTCGTGCTCCAGCTGGCGAACCGGATCTGGTCACCCACTCGGCTCGACGCCGTGCTGGAAGCACAGGCATGCCGGGCCGATCACCCAGAACGGGCTTGGCAACGCTCGGCGGCTCGTCGAGGCGGCCGATAGCCTCGCCGCCCGTGGTACGGCCATACTGGGCCAGGCAGACAACCTGCGACAGATGCCCGCCACCAGCTCGACGCCCTCAGCGCCCAGCAGGTCGAGAACCGGCTCCGGGCCATACCGCTGTCCGTGCTGAAGGGAGCGCTGGACGTCGTGCTCGCCTTGGCACTCTCGAGCAGGCAGGGTTCCGCACCGTCGCCGACGTCCGGCATACCCGGAACCTGCAAGCCGTTTTCAGGGTGGGAGAACGTAGCGCGCAACAGATGATGGTGCGCCGCGCCTGCAAGCCACTTCTCTCGGTGCGGGATCTACCCGCAGCAAGGAAGCAATCGGCCCGTCAGTCAGACCTTGGGCTCCCGTCTCCAAACGCGCACCTTCCGGTCCCGCGACGTGGCACGTCTGTTCGCGGTACTCTCCGATTGATCGTTGGCGTGACGTGAACGAGACCGGGTAATTCCCTTTCTTGCGAGTTCGGCTCTCAGCGTGCGCCTCTCATTCTCGAGCCGTTGCACTGCGCGGCGGAGAACGCCGTTGTCCTTTTCGAGGGCTGCGAGGAGAGCCTGCTGACGCAAGTTCTCCTTCTTGAGCTCCGCAACCGTGGAGGCTAGGTCGGCCCTCGAACCAGGTCTCGCAAACTTCAGGATTTTCCTGATTCTCCCCATCGTGCGCGGCGCCTTCCGATCTTGCCTCCTACTGGCGGAGGGGCGGGCAGATCGTTCGGGTGCGATTGGACGTTCCTCGTGCGTGTGGAGGTTGTCGTTGTGTCGGTCGATGACGTCCTCAGCGTATGAGGCCCAACCCACAGAACCACCTCCGGCTGAGCTGGATGCAGGTGACGCGAGTTCGTCCAGCGGATCCAGGCTTCGAGCTTGCTAGGCCATCAGCTCCCTCGGAGGGAGCTCAAATCAGGAGCGGGCTTGCTGAGAGGGTCGTCGAGCGCCGCTGATCCGTTACGGGCGGTCTGTCGTGCCGATGATCAGGGGAAGGCAACAGTTCGGCGTCGAGTCCCTCAACATCGGATCGAGCCGCCGGGAGGCCGCCGACCTTGATGGACGATCACAGCGCCGTCATCTCCGCTGCTACCGAGCTCGTCGTCCGCCCGCGGACGAGACGTTGGGCCTATGTGAGGTTGTGCGTGCTCGAGGCGGTCCCCCGATCGGGGCGCGCTACTCGACCACGGTCCGGACCTGCGAGCGGTACGCCAAGGAGGCACGGCTCGTTCCACTCGAGGCTGGGGGAGCCCCAGCCGTCATCGGGACGGAGGCCGAACAGCCGCTGAGCGCATTCGTCGCCGATGCCTCTGCGGCAGGCGTCGAGCCTTTCGCGCAGGATGTCCTGCGGAACCGCCAACGGACCAGCAGCCGCGGTGGTGTCCTGAAGGCCGCGGCGGCTCTCCGCTATGCGCAGATCCTCGTCGAGGCAGGGGTCGAGCTGTCCCGGGACGTGCCGCTGCTGTTCGCCGACGAGGCTCGGATGGTGGCGGTCGCGAACAAGTTGCGCTCGGTGCCCGGGAACGGGATGTCGGACGTCCGGCTCGGGTACTTCTGGAGGTTGCTGGGCGACGACGACGTGATCAAGCCGGACCGGATGGTGCTGCGGTGGCTCGAGGGCATCCTCGGTCGCCGTCCCTCGGTTCCGGAGGCTCGTGCTGTGCTCGTTGAGACAGCTGCGACGTTCGGCTGCACCCCGTGGGAACTCGATCACGCCGTCTGGCACGCGCAGCGATCTCGACGACCCGTCATCTCCTCCGACTCGGCGACAAGTCGCAAATACCGTGCGCACCAGGGCCGCTGGCGGGACGAGGTCCTCGGTCTCCCGGCCGGCCCGCCGACCACGTCGCGGACCAGGTCCGCGACGGGGGACAGCATGTTGCCCGCGGTCCACGACGGCGTTCGAGCTGAGGACGCCGGGTGGAACTTGATGTCCCAGGCTGCCGTCGATTATGCCCGGGCTCGGGTGCCCGTGATCAAGGCCGCTGAGGGCATGGTCGAGACCGATCGGCTGTGGCGCAACATGCTGTCGAGCCAGCCGCTGGCGTTCAGCATCGTCGGCGAAATGAGGGCCCATTGCGAGATCGCGCTCGAGGTCCTGTCCGAGTTGTCCGGGCATCACCTCGTGGCCTTCGACCGTGTTGAAACGGGCGGAGATCCTTGGAGCTTGGACGGCCTGCAGGCGGAGTGGGCGCCGCCGCGTCTCGAGCACACCTGCGATCGGAGTGGCTTCGACATCGCTGCGGCCGTCCGGACGTCCGACGACCGTCGGATGATCATCACCGTCGAGGTGAAGTACACCGACAGGTTCTCGGCGTCGGCATTCGAGCCCGCGCGATACCTCGAGGCGCTGCGCTACGTCGGCATTGATGTCACCAGGGCTGAGCGCATCGTCGCCGCGGGTGGAAGCCAGTTTCTCAGGTCTGTGCTCCTCACCGACTCTGTGCGGAGGGGAGGGAAGTCTGGGGTCGATCCGCTGGACGCGGCGCTGGCGGTGGTCCTTAGCCGTGACGACGACCGAACTGCGGCGAGGGTTGTCCAGGGGGTGGCGGAGGAGCAGCCCACCGTGTCGGTGGCGTGGTGGGGCCTCGGAGCGTTCCTCGACGTTGTGGGCCGGCATGGCGAGCTCGCCGACTGGGTCGACGCGATGCGCGCCCGCTACCTGCCGGACACGGATCGCGCCGCGCCGATCCGGTAGCTGGGATCCAGGATCGACTATTCGCGCGCCGGCGCGACGCCGACGAACACCTCGACGTCCCAGCGCCTGGCTGGATCGACGAGCAGGTGAAGCGCGAGGTCGACGATCGCGCCGTCGCGGGGACTCCACATGCGGTTGCCCTCGCCGATGAGCGGGCCGAGTGCGTCGATGGTCGGTTTCCACAGGTTCAGCCAGTTCCTGTCCGGCCCGCACCGGAACCCGATGACCGCCGACACGGGAGACCCGGGCAGAGCACCCGATGCCGTGAGCTGCTCGTGAATCTGCTGCTTGTAGGCGGTCGTGCCGGCCGACGCCGTGGTCTGGAGCCGATGGAACGTCCGGTCCAACGGTGGGTCAGCGGGGCGGGCAGTGTCGAGCCGGGCCAGTGATCGGTCGCCGTGCCGCTTGCGAGCTCGGGCGGACGCGATGCCGCGACTTCCGAGGCGCTGGGCCAGCGGATAGAGGTAGTTGTCGAGATCGTGGTGGTGGAGCAGCCGGGTCGCTGCAGGGAGCCCGACGTCCAGTTCCAGCGTCCAGGGCTCCCGTGCTCGCAGATGATCCCGCATGTCCTGCTCGGCCTGGTCGAGGAATACGGACAAGGCAACCTGGGACGGATGGCCGGCCGCGTCCCAGCTCGCGAGCCGCGGCCGGCATGTCAGTGCGACGACAGGGGATGCGGGAGGGTGATAGGCGGGGCAGTGCGCGGTGGTCGGCGCCTGGGCCGTCATCAGTCACGTCCGTACTTGCGGCGCAGCTCCGTTATTCGGGAGCGGACCGGCGTCCTCGGCATGCCCTGCGAGTTGAGAGGTGGGTCCAACGCCTTGAGCACCTCGGCCTCGAGGCGTCCGAGAACGTCGGGATCGGTGTGGTCGGCCGTGCGCACCATGAGATGGCGCAGCATCCAGTCGGTCAACGCGCTTTCGTCGATCGTCTCGTGTCCATCGGCAGCAGCGAGGATCGATCCCAGGGTGCGTCGGAAGGTGGAGAACTCGTGCCTTCCTCCGAGGTGCATGCCGGCGATGCGGGACCACAGCGTGTTCGTCGACCGCTTCCCGCTGGGCCAGCGCGTAGCGCCTGCCAGGCCTGCGTAGATCAGCCCCGACTGGATAACGAGGCCAAGGCCTCGGGAGAGATCGGCCGCGCCCGTGTCGTCGACCCACCAGCTGTAGAGGCCGGGTCCCCTCAGCCCGACTCCCCGAGCCTGCAGGAAGACGGTAGGCGGTACGGCACTCGACCGGTCCAGCAGCATCGTCACGAATGAGGACGCGGTACCCGAATCTTCCGGCGCGCCTCTCGGGGGGAGTACGGCCGATGTCTCGGCCTGATCGTCGTACCAGCTCAGCCGGTGTCCCATGCTCAGACCCTTGAGCGGGTTGAGCAGCCTTGCGCCCTTCGCCTCGAGAGGTCCCGCGGCGGCTTCGAGGTACGTAGCGCCTGCGTGAATCTCGATCAGTGTGCCGGCGAGAGGGCCCACGAGCAGGTCGAGCCGCTCTGCGACCCACCGACCCCACGCCGCGCGGTAGTGGGCGGGCGTGTCGGGTAGGTACCGATCGTAGGGCGAGACCCATTCGTGCGGCGCGAGGAGACCGTGCTCGGCGGAGAGGATGAACCAGGCGACTTCGCGGCTTTCCGCGTATCGGCGTGCCCGGCTGAACAGTGGTGACACGTAGAGGTCTTTGGCCGCGGCCGGCTGCGCGAGTTTTCTTTTGACGCAGGTGACGAGGAGGACGTCGCCGCGGACAGCGTCCCGTGCCGGCTCTGCACCCTCGTGGGACTCGTTCCTATTTCCAATGCCCTCGTCGGTGGTTGCGGTCTCTCGCACAAAAGTCACTTCGCGGCCGATGACCAGGCCGTCAATCGTGAAGCCTGCTTCGCGCCACGCGTGCACATGTGCGCGATCTCCCGACCACCAGGCGCGGTGCTTAATCGCGGACATGGGCAGCCCGCCGACGAGCGAGTCCAGCTCAGACCAGGTCAGTCGCAGAGAGGTGTCGGTAGCGGCCAGCCGCTGGGTCAAGGTCCGCCAGTCCGCCACCTCAGCAGTCTCCACCATCGTGCGACTGGATGCGTGCATGCTCATGCCTCTGGGGCAGCAGCACCCGGTGCCGGCGGAACGAGCGAGTGCGGTCCCCACCGTCGCGCTTGTGCAACACGATCAGTGCCGACCTCCAGCCGCTCATGATCGTTGTTGCCATGTCTGGCCCGAAACGGTCCGCAACCGAGACAGTCGTTGCTGGAACAGGTCGTGGTCAACATCGACCGATTGCTGTGTCGGTCGGCCATTCAATCCCCCCCGGTTCCACGTCAAAATCGACGGAGGAGCGGCGCACCTTCACCGCGTCAGGCGCCCGGATCGTTCATCGGCCTGCGAGCCTCGACACGCGGGAGCAACCGCGCGTAATGTCATCCGGCCCCGGCCCGGGATCGCGCCGGCGAGCGCGACGCGTCGAGCCGCGAGGAGCCCCATAGGGGCATGCGGTGCCGTTGGTACTCGACGGAACGGAGGCGTCAGGGATGAGGACCGTTCGCGAGCACTACCTGCACCCGGTGGGACGTGGAGCCGTCTTCGTCAAGCATCGCAACGCTCACCCACGGGTCGACGAGTCTGCCTACATTGCGCCGACCGCGGTGCTCTGTGGTGACGTCACCGTGGGCGCCCACAGCCGTGTGCTCTTCGGGGCCGTCCTCACCGCCGAGGGCGGCTCGGTGGAGATCGGTGCGAACTGCATCGTCATGGAGAACGCCGTGGTGCGCGGCGTTCCGCGCAATTCCGTCCGCCTCGGCGACAACGTGCTGGTCGGTCCGCACGCCCACCTCACCGGGTGTGTTATCGAGGGCGATGCGCGGATTGCCACCGGCGCGATGCTGTTCAACGGAGCGCGGATAGGGACGGGCGCCGAGGTCGAGTTCGGTGCGGTCGTGCACGTCAACACTGTCGTGCCCCCCGGGATGGCTGTGCCGATGGGCTGGTTCGCGGGGGGTGATCCCGCAGAGCTCGTGCCGCCCAACGAATGGGACCGCATCCAGGCACTGCTGGGTCGGCTGGACTATCCGGGCACGGTCTTCGGCGTCAGCCAGGCCCCGGGCGAGTCGGCGATGCCGGACATCGCCCGCCGCTACGCGCGGTCGCTGGCGCTGCATCGGTACGACGAAACCTACGACCCGGTGCGGAGTCGGCCCCGTAAAGACGCACCCTGACTCTCCGCTGGCTCCCGACCCGCTCGGGGCGCCACGGCGCCAGTATGTCATTGCCGGCTCCTCGCCGGCCCGCCCGTCGGACAGTCCTTGTCAGCAGGCGCATGGCACGGCCGGGTCAACCCCCGGTGCCTGCCGTCTGTTCGGATCTCGTCCCGCCGCGGCGCTACCGTCCCCGACGTGAACTCGGAACTGCACGCGCTGGTCGACGAGGCCACGGTCGACTGCTACAACGACGAAGAGAAGGTCACCGGCCTCTTCACCATGATCCACGAGCATCTCGCGCTGCCACGTGGCGCGGAGTGGATCGAGGCAAACCGGCTCTGGGCGAAGGGGTTCGGGCGGTGAGCGAGTACCAGTACTACGAGTTCGCGGCGGTCGACCGGGCCCTGGACAAGCGAGAGCTCGACCAGCTGCGCGCGCTGTCGACGAGGGCGCACATCACGCCAACGTCGTTCGTGAACACCTACGAGTGGGGCAACTTCCGCGGCGACCCACGCGCGCTGATGGAGCGATACTTCGACGCGTTCCTCTATCTGGCTAACTGGGGAACCCATGAGCTGATGCTGCGGGTACCGGCACGGTTGGTGGATCTTGACACCGCGCAGCTGTACTGCGTGGGTGACGCGGCGCGAGCGTGGTCCCGGGGGGAGCACGTGATCGTCAGTGCGAGCTCCGAGGACGCGGAGGCCGACTTCGACTGGGGCGGGGAAGGCGTGCTGGCCTCGATCCTGCCCGTCCGGTCCGAGCTCGTGTCGGGGGATCTGCGAGCGCTGTATCTATTGTGGCTGATGAGTGTGCAGTCCGGTGAGGTTGAGGACGGCACGCTCGAGCCGCCGGTACCGCCCGGTCTCGGCGCACTGACCGGGTCACAGGCTGCCCTGGCCGAGTTCCTCCGGATCGACGCCGACCTGCTCCGCGCCGCGGCAGTGGCCAGCGGGCCGGACCAGCAGGGGGATCCTGCACGGGAACTCGCGGCCTGGATCGAGGGTCTGCCGGCCACCGACCGAGACGAGTTGTTGCTGGAACTGTTACGAGGCGAGGATCCGCATCTGCGGGCCGTGACGCTCCGGCGCGCCCGTCCCTCCGCGGGCGCCAGCAGCGGCGACCGCAGTGCGGGGCAGCTGCTGGACGCGGCTCGGGCGCGCCGTCTCGAACGCGAGCGGGCCGAGCAGCACCGGCGCGACGCGGCAGCGGCCGAGCGGGCGAAGCACGCGGCGGCCGTGCGGGAGCGACGACTGGCCGCGCTTGCGGCGGAAGGGGACGGCGTCTGGCACCGGATCGATGCGCTGATCGCCGCGAAGAAGCCCGCCGAGTACGACACGGCCGTCGGCATTCTCGAGGACCTGAGTGAGGTGAGTGCGGATGAGGACTTCAGTCGGCGCATCGGCGAGCTGCGACTGGAACATCGCCGCAAACCCGCGTTGATGGCGCGCCTCGACCGCGCCGGGCTATAGGCGGCTGGTGGTACGTAACAGACAACTCGCACGTCGGCGGCGTGCGGCATCCTTCGCGCAGTCCCACCCGAGATGGAATCGTCTGTCGATGTGAAGGCGATCGGCCGGGTCGAGGTGCTCGAGGAGGAGCTCGCCCGCTTGCGGGCGGAGAACCAACGCTTGCTCCGCCTGCTGGAGTTGTCACCGCGGCAGGCGCGCCTGCCCGAGGCGACACAGACCGGGCTCTTCCTCGATCGGCCGGGTCCGGTCACGGCATCGTCGTCCGCGCGGGACAAGGTCCGGTTCTTCCGCGGCCTGTTCGGTGCACGACGCGATGTGTACGCGACCCGGTGGGAGAACGCCCGGACCGGACGGTCTGGTTGGGTGCCGGCGGTGGCGGGCGGCTGGCGGAAGGGCTCGAATCGGCCGTACCTACCGCTGACCGACGACGCTGTCGCCGCTCATCTCACCGGCGACGTCCACGTTGGTCTGTACCCACTGCTGGACGGCGACGTGTGCCACTGGCTCGCCGCGGACTTCGACGGTCCGGCAACCATGCTCGACGCGTTGGCCTATCTGAAGGCGGCCCGCGCGATCGGCGTGCCGGCGGCATTGGAGGTGTCCCGATCGGGGATCGGCGGGCACGTGTGGATCTTCTTCACCGGTCCGGTTCGGGCGACCACGGCGCGCACGCTCGGGACCGGACTGCTGCGTGAGGCCATCGCGATGCGCGGGCGCATGGCGCTGTCCAGCTACGACCGGTTGTTCCCCTCAGAGGACGTGCTCCCGGCATCCGGCAGCGTCGGCAACCTGATCGCGGCACCGCTGCAGGGACGCTCGCGCAAGGAGGGTGCGACTGTCTTCCTCGACCTGGGCACATTGGAGCCGTACGAGGACCAGTGGGCATACCTGTCCAGCTTGCATCGACTCTCGCCGCGTGAGGTCAGTCATCTCGCCGATCGGGTGGGCCCGCTCAAGGTGGGTACGTCGGTCGACCGCCTGACGTCGTCGACCGCGACGCGCACTCGGCCGCAACCGGCGCCCGTCGTGCACGCCATGCTCGGCGCCGGGGTGGTCGTCGAGATGGCGGATCTGACTCCCGCCACTCTGGCCACCCTCAAACACGCGGCATCGATGCCGAATCCGGCATTCTGCGACCGGCAACGGCGCCGGTTCTCCACGTGGGGGGTCCCGCGGTTTCTGCACAGCTACGACGAAACCCTGGACGGCAAGCTCGTGCTGCCCAGAGGGCTGGCAGACATGGTGTCCACGGTCGTCGAGCAGGCCGGCAGCAAGCTGGAGACCACCGACGAACGTGTGATCGGGGAGCCGCAGCAGTTTGCATTCACGGCGAAGCTGCGCGAGGACCAGGCGGCGGCGGTTGTGGATCTCGCGGATCACGAACTCGGGGTTCTGGTCGCGCCACCCGGCGCAGGGAAGACGGTGATCGCCTGTGCCATGATCGCCCGCCACGCGACCTCGACGCTCGTCCTGGTGGATCGCAAGACGCTGGCCGACCAGTGGCGGGCCCGCTTACAGGAGCATCTCGGCATCACGGCGGGCCAGCTCGGTGGCGGTCGCACGAAGATGCGCGGCACCGTGGACGTCGCGATGCTTCAGACCCTCGCGCGGCGCGACGACCTGGCCGAATTGACCGCGAGCTACGGGCTCGTGGTGGTCGACGAGTGCCACCACATCCCTGCGGCGGCGTTCGAGAACGCGGTCCGCCAGATCCGGGGGAAATGGTGGCTGGGCCTGACCGCAACGCCCTACCGGCGGGACGAGCTGGATGATCTGATCGCTCTGCAGCTCGGACCGGTACGGCACACGATGTCGGCGCCCGCACCTGGCACCCTCGCGTCCGCGGCCGCAGGCGGAATACCGGAACGGCTGCTCGCGGTCCACGCGACAGCGTTCGACTACCGCGGAGATGCCGATCCGTCGGCGCCGGGCGGGATCGCCGCAATTTACCGAGACCTTGTCGGGGACGAGCACCGCAACACGCAGCTGGTCACTGACGTCATGGCCGCCCTGGATCGTGGCAGCCATTGTTTGGTGTTGACCCAGTGGACGGCGCACGTCGACGCTCTCGCCGAGAAGCTGCGCGATGCCGGACGCGATCCAATCGTGCTTCGTGGCGGCATGGGCGCACGGAAGCGGGTCACCACGCTTGACCAGTTGAGGCCGCAGGACGGACCGTTACTGGTGGTCGCAACCGGCCCTTACGTCGGGGAGGGATTCGACTGCCCAGCGCTCGACACTTTGTTCCTCGCCGCGCCGATCGCATTCAAGGGCAGGCTGGTCCAGTACGTCGGGCGGATTCTGCGGCCGTTCCCGGGCAAGGAGTTTGTCGAAGTGCACGACTATCATGACGTCGAGACCGGAGTGCTCGCGTCCTCACTGGCCAAGCGCGCTCCCGGGTACGTCAGCCTCGGGTTTCCCGATCCCCGCAGGCTCCGGCAGTCCCCACCTGACCCACGTCACCACTCGCGTCCCGAGACAGGTCGAGGCTGACCTTCTACCGGCTGGATTGCAGCTGCAGCCGCCACCGGTGGAAGAAGTCGCGGAGAGCCGCAACCTTGCCGGGGTCGACAGGAATCTCGTTGTCAGCGAACCGGCCGAGGGTGCGGAGCATGTCAGCGAAGACGGCCGGCTCGAAACCGGCGTCGATTTCGGCGGCGCGGCGCAGGAGGAGTTCGTTGTCGTACTGCTGCGAGAGAGCGAAGACATCGGCGAAGTCGCGTGCCTCGGCCCGGTCGAACAGGGCGATCACCTTGCGTCCGGCCAGTTCCTCGAGGCCGAAGGTCGGTCCTGCAATGCTGGTGGAGGGTGGCAGACTCGGCGGTGAATCAAGGGCGAGGTCGACGAGAAGCTCGTCGTCGCCGGACACGACCAGGCGGCAGAACGTCTCGGTATCGCGGATGCGCCGGACTGACCAGCCTCGGTTGTGCGCTGCGTTCTCGAAGGCATCGCGGGCGGCGGGCACGCGGCCGCGGCCCGCGCGGGTGAACAAGTCCAGATCCTGGGTGGGGCGGGAGGTGAGGTTCTGGGCGACCAGAGCGGCCCCGCCGGCGAGGAGGAAACCGTCGCTCTCGGGTAGGGAGAAGAACACTGTGGCCCCGGTGACCTGGAACGGAGTCAGCCCGCTCGGAGCGTCAGGCACCGTCATGCTGCGGCGGTTGCGGCCTGCTCGATCACTGGCGCCCATGCGGCGCGAACGTCGCGGGGCAGGACCAAGTCGTCCCAGACTTCGACCAGGAGCACGCCATCGATGTACACAAGGACGTCTTCAGGGGTGCCTTCGCGGAGCACGATCTCGTACACCCGGGAGCGTTGAGCACGATCGCGCATATCGAATCTGCGGTCGGGTTCCGACCAGTTCACGTGCAGTGGAAGCGTGACCGTGGCAAGTGCTCTCGCCGGGGAGAGACGGGGAAGGTGCGATGGTACGGCGACGGTCCGGCCTCGGGAGGTGACGTGCTCGGTGAATGTCACCAGTGGCGTTGCGGCGAGCTCGAAGCCTGCTGCCGCGAGTACCCGCGAGGCGGTCTGCAGCGTCGGTGAGCGGTGGCCGTGTTCGTAGGACGACAACGTCGGCCGCGACGTGCCGGCGCGTTCGGCTAGCTCGTCCTGGCTGAGGCGGGCGCGGCGTCGCGCCTCGGCCAACAGCAGCCCAGGGTCCATGACAGCCTCCGACGACGTATCTGATCCGATACGTTACGCCCCGGGCGTCGAGGGTCGCAAGGCGGTGAGCGTTCGCACGGCCGGCCCGAAACGGTATCGGTTCGAGCGCCCCAGTAATTACCGTTCGTGAGCACTACCTGCACCCGGTGCGGCGTGGCACCCGATACGGCTGTCCAGACGAAGGGATTTGTGACGAATGGTGACTCCCGTCTTCCCCGCCAAGAGCCCGGTCCTGATCGAGCTCGTGCGGCTGCTGGGCGACTCGGTGCACGACCTCGACAGTTTCGACGACGTCGATCTCTACGAGGAGATTGTGTTCGCGGTCGGGCACCAGCACTCGACACCGGACTTCCATGAGCGCCCGGCCCCCGAGCTCGACGACGCCGAGGAACACGTGCGGGACCGGCTGGGCAAGGGCTGGTTCACGGAGCGCTCCGTCCCAACACCGCAGGCGTGGTTCTCGTCAGCGGGACAGATCGGCGACATCGTCCTGCGTGAGGTGACCAACCATCTGCCGATCGGGGAGAAGCCCGCGGGAGCGCTCTGGACCTCGTCGTTCCTTCCTGACGGACGCAGCGCGTGGGCGATCGGCGAGGCCAGTGAATACCCCGGCTCAGCACGCAGGATCTTCGCTCTCCAGTTCGACCCGCAGCCTGTCCGAACGTTCGTGATCGCAGAACCCGATCACTACCGCGAGCTGGTGATGCGGTACCCGCGTCCCATGCCGGACGGGCGCGCCCTTGTGGACTGGATTGCGGCGGCTGCGGACCTCGACGCGGTGCGTCTGACGGCCGCGGGCCTGGTATTCGCGCAGAACGTCCGAGTGCCGACGCGGTACGGGATAGCGCAGCTGAGGGGCTGGGACGCCGAGTCCACCGCCTGGCTGAACCGGCCGCCGGCGCTCCGGATGGGGACCTGATGTCACCGAATCGTCAGGCCGCCAGCCGCCGCAGGAACTCAAGAACCTCTTCGGGCCCCTCCACGACGAGGTCCGCAGCATCGAGCAACTCCGCCGGCGCCTCCTCCGACCGCACCGCCACCCGCAGCACCGGATGCCCTTCCGCCGCGAGCTCGGTCAATGCCGCGAAAGCGGGCAGGTCACCCAGGTCGTCGCCGACCACCACGACGACCCGAGCCCCCGACTCAGCGACAACCCGCCGAACAGCGTCCCCCTTATCCCCCCGCACAGGCGGCCGCAACTCCCACACCAGCTTCCCCGGGATCAACTCCAACCCGAACCGGTCGGCGATCTCTCGGGCCGTCCGGTCGATGCGGTCGGTCCACTCCTCGTAGTTCGGGACGCGCCGGGTGTGGACGGCGACCGCGTACTCCTTGTCCTCCAGCCACGCGCCGCTCTCGCGCACCGCGTCGGACTCGCGCAGCGCCTGAGCTGCGGCCTCCACCGTGGGCCGGGCCGCCTCCAGCCGCCGGTCGACCTGGATCTCGCCGTCGTGGATCTCCTGCAGGCCGTACAGCCCGAGGTAGCGCACTCCGGGCGCCGCAAGGTGCTCCGCCAGGTAGGCAGCCGGCCGTCCCGAGATGATGGCGACCGCGGCGAACCGGCTGGCCAGGGGGCCGAGCAGCTCCACGACGCCGTGCAGCGGCCGGGCCGCCTCGGGGTCGTCCACCATCGGGCTGAGGGTGCCGTCGAAGTCGAGGCACAGGGCGACCTCCTCCGCCCGTTCGGCCAGTGCCTTCGCCGCCTGTTCGGCCGTCATAGTTCCGGCGCTCACGTGATGCGCTCCAGCTGCAGTTCGCGCTCCTGTCCGGGCGCAAGCTCGACCGCCTGGCCTTGCACGAGGATGTTGACGGGGTTGGCGCCGCCCGGTCGCACGCTGAGCCGGATGCGCTCCTCGGCCAGGTCGACGTCCACGCGCTGGCCGCGGTAGTGGACGCTGAACCGCAGCTGTTTCACCTCCGGCGGTAGCGCGGGGTCGAAGCGGAGCACCGGGCCGAGGGCGCGCATGCCGGTGAGGCACCGCATCACGATGTCGACCGTGCCGGCCATCGCACCCAGGTGGATGCCTTCGGCCGTCGTGCCGCCCTGCACGTCGGCGACGTCGCTCTCCAGCGCATGCTGCAGGAACCGCCACGCCTCCGCCGGCTTGTAGCGGGCCATCACCCAGGAGCTCACCACGCCGCTGAGCGTGGAGCCGTGCGAGGTCCGGTCGAGGTGGTACTCGACGGTTCTCGTGAGCTGTTCGGCGCTCACCTCGTAGCCGAGGTTGTGCAGCAGCCCGCGCAGCTCGTCGCGGGAGAGCAGGAACAGCAGCATCAGCACGTCGGCCTGCTTGGCCAGCTTGTACCGGTTGGTGCTATCGCCCTCGGCCTCCAGCAGCCGGTCGAGCCGCTGAATGTTGCCGTAGCGCTCCCGGTAGCCCTCCCAGTCGAACTCGGGCAGTTCCTCGTAGCCCTCGAACTGGGTGAGGACGCCGTCGTCGTGGAAGACGACCTTCATCTTCCTGGAGATGTCCTGCCAGCGCTCCAGCTCGTCGTCGCGGATGCCGAGCTCCTGGACCAGCTCGTCGCGGTAGTGCGGCGGCAGGACCTCCAGCGTCTCCAGCGCCCGCTGCAGCACCCACACCGCCATGACGTTGGTGTAGGTGTTGTTGCGCAGGCCCGGCTCGTCGGAGTCCGGGTACGCCTCGTGGTACTCGTCCGGGCCGACGACGCCGTGGATCTCGTACCGGTCCTCGTCGGCGTTGTACGTGGTGGTGCTCGACCAGAACCGGGCGATCTCGATCAGCAGCTCGCCCCCGGTGAAGCGCAGGAACCCCGTGCTCCCGGTGACCATGTAGTGCTGCCACACGTTGTAGGCGATGGCGATGTTGACGTGCCGCTGGTTGTGCGAGTGGTCGGGGAGCCAGCGGCCGGACTTCGGGTTGAGGTGGACCTTCTGGGTCTCCTCGCGGCCGGTGGCCCCGCTCTGCCACGGGAACATCGCGCCCTCGAACCCCTCGGCGCGCGCGGCGGCGCGGGCCGTCTCGAGCCGTTCGTAGCGGTACTGGAGCAGCGCGGCGGCCAGGCTCGGGCGTTGGAAGTTGAAGAACGGGAAGATGAGTAGCTCGTCCCAGAAGACGTGCCCCCGATAGGCCTCCCCGGTCCAGCCCCGGGCCGGGACGCCGACGTCGAGGTGCTGCGTGTGCGGCGAGACGGTCTGCAGCAGGTGGAAGATGTGCAGGTGCAGGACCGTCTCGGTCCATTCGTTGGCGCTGTCGAGCTCGATGTCGAAACGGTTCCACAGGCTGTTCCACGCGCCCTCGTGCCGGGCCAGCAGCGCCGGGAGGTCCTCCGCGTTCGACGCGGCGAGCTGGGCGTCGGCGCGGCTCTCGGAGATCCCGCGGTCCCGTGACGTGTACAACGTGGCAGTCTTCTCGACGGTCGCCGGGCGCCCCTCCTCCAGGTCGATGCCCAGCTCGTGGGCGACGTAGCCGGGCTCCTCCACCAGCCGGCGGTCCACGTCCTGCCGCTGCCCGTCGCGCAGCACCCGCGTCCGCGCCGCGACCGCGATCCGCACGTGCGACTGCAGGGTCTCGACCTGCAGGTCGATGGTCTCCCGGTTGACCTCGCCCTGGCCGAGCACCTCCAGGTGGCGGCTGTTGAGGTCGCGGTAGCGCTTGACGCCCGTGTTCTCGACGCGGCCGTCCAGCCCCGAGGAGACCTCGAGCCGGCCCGACCAGTTCTCCGGCGTGAACGTGGTCTCCAGGCCGGCGAAGTGCTCGTCCTTCATGCTCACGAACCGGCGCTGGGTCATGCTGGTCCGCCGGCCCTCGCCGTCCTGCCACGTCATGTACCGGGTCAGCACGCCGCGGCGGATGTCCAGCTCGAAGCGGTGCTCGACGACGTCCGCGCGGCCGGCGTCGAACCACTCCCCGCCCTCGATCCGGAACCGCAAGGGCAGCCAGTTCGGGACGTTGACCAGGTCCTCGTTCTCGACCATCCGCCCGGCGACCTCGGTCTCGGCGCGGTCGTACAGACCGGCGACGTACGTGCCGGGGTAGTGGACGTCGTCGGCCTCGGCCTCGGGCAGCGCGCCGCGGGTGACCATGTAGCCGTTGCCGAGCGAGAGCAGCGCCTCCCGCAGCCCCTGCCGGGCCGGGTCGAAGCTCTCGTACACGAGCGTCCAGACGCTCGGCGGCTGCTGCGTGCGTCGCTTCCGCATCTCGCCCGCGGCCCGCCGCTCCTCGAGACGCCCGTAGCGCAGGGCGCGCCGGGAGACGTCGTCCAGTGTGGTCACGACGAGATCGGCGCCCGCTTCCAGCAGCAGTTCGCGGTCGTCCAGCCGGGCCACGCCGAGCCCGGCCATGCCGGCCGCCTTGGCCGCCTGGATTCCGCTGGTGGCGTCCTCGGTGACGAAACAGTCTGCCGGGTCCACACCGAGCTCCTCGGCGGCGGTGAGGAAGATCGTCGGGTCCGGCTTTCCCTTGGGGAAGTCGCGGCCGGAGATGTCGGCGTCGAAGAGCTGGGAGAGCGTCATGCCGGGGGTGATGAACTCGTACTCGATCCGCTGCTCGGCGGCGAACAGGTCCAGGCGGATCCGGTCCAGGAACAGCTTGGCGTTCTTCGACGACGACGCGGCCGCGATGCGGATGCCCATCGCCTTGACGTCCAGGACGAACCGCAGCGCATCCGGGAACGCCATGAAGCGGCCCTCGTCGATCAGCTTGAGCACGTGCTCCTGCTTCGCGTCCGCATACTGCTGGATCCGGGAGTCGATGTCGGGCACCCCGAAGTGCTCCATCGCCGCCCGCGCCCCGGCCATGCGCGGCATCCCGGCCATCACCTCCTGGTAGACGGCAGGAGTGAAGCGTTCGGGGCTCCAGCTCGTCTGGTCCCGGACGTCGCTCCACTCGTTCTCCATCAGCGACCGGAAGGCCTCGCGCCAGGCCAGTTCGTGCGGGGAGTCGACGAGTACCCCGTCGACGTCGAAGATCGCTCCGCGAAAGCCGGCAGGTCGGTTCATCGATGTCTCCCTTGCTTCGCGGAAGCGGACGGCACGGCGAGGTCGGGGTCGGCCGCCGGCGGTGAGATCCCTCGTGAGGTTCCGAGTGGTCCCGTCCCGGCTGTGGACGGTTGCGCCGTGTTGGCGGCGTCGACCTCGGCTCGGGTCGGCGGGTCCGCGCCCGGTCGGGAGCACGTGATCGCCGCGACGAGGGACGCCGCGTCCACGACGCTGACAAGCGTCGACTCGTCGATCGCCGCCAGCGCGTCGCGGCGCGGGCCGCCGATCAGATCGGCCCTGCGGAGCCCGTCGAGGAGGCCGGAGGTGAAGGAGTCGCCCGCGCCGACCGTGTCGACGAGGTCGATGGGCATCGCGGGCCTGCGCAGTTCCAGGTTCGCCGTGGTGGCGTAGACGCCCTGGCCGCCGCGGGTCACCACGACGAGGGCGGGGCCGAGTCCGAGCCACCCCCGGGCCACGTCCTCGTCGCGGCGGTCGGGGTAGAGCCAGAGGAGGTCCTCGTCGCTGACCTTCACGACGTCGCACAGGGCGACGAGGCGCTCGATGCCCGGGCGCGCCCGGTCCGGCGCCCCGAGCAGCGCGGGCCGCACGTTCGGGTCGTAGGAGATCGTCGCCCGGCCCCGCTTGTTCTCCCGTTCGAGGAGGTCCTCGACGTTGGTCCGGCCCGGTTCCAGTGCGGTCGCCAGCGAACCGGTGTGCAGGCAGCGGGTCTCGATCGGGAGGGGCTCCAGATCGCCGATGTCCCACTCGATGCGGAAGTCGTAGCTCGCGATGCCCGCGGCGAGGGTCGCGATCGCGAGGCTGGTCGAGGTGCCGTGGTCAGGACCGGGCTGGACCCGGACGCCGCTGGACCTCAGATGCGCGGAGACCATCTCGCCCAGTGCGTCCCGGCCCAGGCGCGTCATCAGCGTGACCTCGTCCCCGAGCCGGGCGAGCCCGAGGGCGACGTTGGCGGGGCTCCCGCCGGGATGCGCGACCAGCGTGCGGCTACCACGCTGCCCGACCAGGTCGACGAGCGCTTCCCCGACCACGACGAACATCGCTACTCCCATCGACGAGAACCGGTAAGCCGAGTACCCGATCCGGAGCGTCGTCACCGTCGTCCCGGGTCGGGCACCTCGAGCAGGTACGTCGTGCGGTTGTCGCGGGCCGCGTCACGGGTGCTCCGCGGCGCCCTCATTCACGAGCGGTCCACCGTGCCGCCGCTTGGTACGGAGGTCGAACAGCGCGTAGCAGGCCACCAGACCCAGGCAGATGCCGGGGACGATGTAGGCCGGCGCCGCGCCCCACGTGTCCATCAGCCTGCCGTGCACCAGTGGGAGGAGCGCACCGCCGAGGATCGCCATGACGAGACCCGCGGCACCGAACTTCGTGTCCGGGCCCAGGCCCTGCAAGGCAACGCCGTAGATCGTCGGGAACATGAGCGAGAGTGAGAGCGAGATCCCGACGACGGCGATCAACCCGATCATGTTCGGCGACAGCACGGCGATCAGGCAGAGCACCAGCCCCAGCACCCCCATGGCGAACAGCAGCTTCGTCGGCCGGAAGATGCCGAGCAGGTACGTCATCACGAACCGGGAGATGAGGAACAGGATGAGGCTGGCCTGCAGATACCAGCCGGAGATCGCGGTGGGCACGCCCACCACGTCCTGCGCGTACTGGATCGTGAACGTCCACGCGCAGACCTGGGCGCCGACGTTGAGGAACTGCGCGGCCACGCCGTAGCGGTAGTGGCGGTTGCGCCAGAGGCGGGGCAGGACCCCGGAACCTCCCGCTTCCAGATCGACTGCGGCGTGCTCCTCCGGTACGGGGATCTTCTGGAAGGCGATGAAGAGCCAGATCACCAGAAGCACGAACGCGATTCCCGTATAGGGCCCGAGCACCAGGGACAGGTCGTCCACCTGGGCCACCCGCAGTTGCTCGGCGCTCATCGCGGCCTTCTCCGACTGCGGTGTGATCTGGGGCAGGATCAGCACCGCGCCGAGCAGGACCCCGATGTTCGCGCCGACCGGGTTGAACGACTGGGCGAGGTTGAGCCGCTGGGTCGCGTTCTCCTCGGGTCCCATCGCGATCACGAACGGGTTGGCCGAGGTCTCGAGGATCGACAGGCCCGCTGCCAGCACGAACAGAGCAATCAAGAAATACCCGTACGCGAGCAGCATGCTCGCGGGGATGAACAGGAGCCCGCCGAGTGTGGCGCACCCCAGTCCGGTGAGCACACCGGCCTTGTAGCCGTAGCGCTTGTTGATCATGGCGGCGGGGATGGCGAGCGAGAAGTACGCGCCGTAGTACGCGAACTGCACCAGCGCGGACTGGAAGTTGGTCATCGTGAAGATGTGCCGGAACACCCCGACGAGGACGTCCGTGAGGTTGGCCGCCGATCCCACGCCGCGAAACAGGTGACGATCAGAATGAACGGAACGGTGAGGCCCGGGTAAACGAGCGGAACTTTCTGCCGGCCTTCGTCACGCGATTCCACGCGTACGATCGTTTCTCGAGCCATTCGGACCACCCCTCGCCGAGACTGGGCCGACTGTGATCTAGCCCACAGTGGGAGTGCATGACGTTAGTCCGAGTGGCCGCCACTTTCCACCGGAGGCGCCAATAACCTTGTGTGCCTATCCGGCTGCGGTCCGTGATTGGTTCAAAGGATTGCCGGTATGGGTGATCTCGGACCTCGCCGACGCGGCTACTTCGCGTTCATCAGGCGCAGGTCCGAGGGCTGGCGGAGCAGATCTTCCAGAATGATGTTTCCCTCCACATTGTACGGCTGGCGCATGTGCTCGTCCCACGCCGCACGGGAGCGGAACATCTCCAACATCACCCAGGAGTCCGGGTCGTCCTGCGGCTGCACGAGGTGCATGAACACGCACCCGGGTTCGGTGAGGGTGTTGCGGCGCATGGACTGCAGCTGGGCCTCGGCTTCCGCCATTCGGTCCAGCTTCGGCCTGATCGTGACTACGAGGAAGAGTGGACGGTCCGGTTCGCTCATGCGTGCATTCCTACACCGGGGCGAAACCCGCAGGCGGCAGCCGGTGCGGACCCATTCTCATGTCGTGCTCCGGGCGGTACCGTACGCCGGTCCGGCGCCGTTCCCGTCGCCGCGGAAGGCGCGCCGACAACGAGCCCGGAGGCGTCATGCGTTATCTCGTCGTCGCGAACCAGACCCTGGGCACGGACGCGCTCAGGGATCTCGTCCGGGACCGGGTGGCCGCGGGTCCGGCTGAGTTCTGGCTCGTGGTCCCGGCTACCGCCGTGACTGATCTCGCGTCGATCGGCACGATGCCGCCGATGCCGGTCAGCGGCGGGATGCCGTCGATTCCCGGGCCCCCTGAAGAAGCCCGCCGGATGGCGCAGGCCAAGCTCGACGCGGCGCTCAAACAGTTGGCATCCGCCGGTGCCATCGCCGGGGGCGAGGTGTCCGACGCCGATCCCATGAGCGCGGTCGAGCAGGCCGTTGCGAACCGGGAGTTCGACGAGATCATCGTCTCGACGCTCCCGGCGCGCCTGTCTCGCTGGTTGCGCCAGGACCTGCCCGCGCGCCTCGAGCGCAAGTTCCATCTGCCGATCACGCACGTCGCCGCAAAGGACGTGTGAGTCTCAGACGCTGTGCCCGATCAGGCGCCGTGCCCGATCAGACGCTGTGCCTGATCAGGCGCCGTGCCCGATCGCATTTCCGATTCCGAACACGATCAGTGCCGCCGCCCCACCTACGACTAGTTGGCGCGTGCCCGCCCGAATCGCCGAGCGTCCGTTGATCAGCCCGATGACGGCGCCGACGCCGAACAGCGCAAGCGCAGCCAGCACGATCGCGGTGATCAGTGCGGCCGTGCCGGAACCGAAGACGTAGGGCAGTACGACGACAACCGCGCCGAGGGCGAAGGCGATCAGGCTGGAGAATGCCGCGGACCACGGCGAGCCGAGCTCGTCGGGATCGAGACCGAGCTCCTCGCGCGCCATGGTGTCCAGGGCCGCGTCCTTGTCCTTCATGATGCTCGTGGCTATGCGGTCGGCCTCCTCGGCGTCGAGCCCCTTCGCCCGGTAGATCAGTGCGAGTTCCTCGGTCTCGGCCTCCGGGTCGTCGCGCAGTTCCTCCGCTTCCAGCTCGATCTCGTGCTCGTACGCGTCGCGCTGGCTCCGCATCGAGATGTACTCCCCGGCCGCCATGGAGAACGCGCCGGCGAGCAGCCCGGCCAGGCCTGCGAACAGCACGATGCCGCTGGCGGCGCCCGAGCCGGCGAAGCCCATCACCAGCGAGGTATTGGACACCAGCCCGTCGTTCACACCGAACACCGCGGCTCGCAGGCTGCCCGAGCGGTCGCTGCGGTGCCACCGTTCCCGCTTGGCGATGCCACGCCCGCCCTCCTCGTCCGCGCTGCCTACCCCGGCCCGCAACCGGGACAGCACCAGCGCGTGCGAGCGTTCACCGCTGGCCATGTCTGCCGTGGCGTCCGGGTCCTGGTCATACAGACCCGCGTCCGCGTGCTCGGCCCTCTCGATGAGCGGGAGCACCGCGTCGACCGAGAAACGCTGGGCCAGCCAGGTCAACACCCGGCTGCGCAGGCCGACGCTCCCGGGCGCGGGCACCGGCTCGCCGAGTTCGGTGAGCTTGGCCGCCCAGTGCGCGGCATGCTTGTCCTCCACGTCTGCCAGCTGGAGAAACACCTCGCGGCGCTCGCCTTCACTGCTGGCCGCGAGGCCCCGGTAAAGGGCTGCGCTCCGCCGTTCGGACGTCAGCATCTCCCGGAACCGGGCAGCCGAGCGGCGTGCGTCCGGTTCGACATTGCCAAGCTTTGCCTTACCTACTTCTTTGTCTGTGCTCACTTCTTTTGGGCTCACTGCTTATCTCTCCGAGACAGTTGTCGAGATCCGGCGGAGATGACCTGTGCCACGTCGACCTGGCCGAATCCGCGTCGGGGGAGGCACTGCGATGTGCCGACATGGAGGAAACGTCGCGGGCCGAAGCGCAATTCCGACGCAGGGATAATCGGCTGGCCGACCAGTCAGCCGGGCTGCAGCGGAAGCTCGACGATGATCGCCGTGCCTTTCCCACGGCGGCTGTCGACCTCGATCACCCCGCCGAGCGCCTGCACCCGGTCGCGCAGCCCGATCAGACCCGAGCCTCCCGTGGGGTCGGCGCCGCCGATGCCGTCGTCGCGGATCGAGAGTTGCATGACACCGTCGGTCTGGTCGAGCGCTACCCGCGCGTAGGAGGCGCGGGCGTGTTTGGTGGTGTTGGTCAGCGCCTCGGAGACGACGTAGTACGCCGCCACCTCGATCGGGTCGGGCGGGCGTTTCTCGGTCCGGATGTCGAGTTCCACCGGGATCGCCGCGCGGCGGGCGAGGGTGCGCAGCGCGGGGCCGAGCCCGCCCTCGGACAGGATCGCAGGGTGGATGCCGCGGGCGATCTCGCGCAGCTCGTCGATCGCGTCGTCGAGCTCGTCGGCGACCTGCCCCACCTGCGTCTTCAGCTCCGGCGTCTCCGTGGACCGCGCCAGGCGCAGCGCCAGGCTGAGGGCGACCAGTCGTTGCTGGGTGCCGTCGTGCAGGTCGCGCTCGATGCGTCGGCGGGCGTCGTCGGCGGCGGCGACGATCCGGGCCCGGGAGGCGGTGAGCTGGGCGCTGCTGTCGGCGTTCGCGATGGCGGTGGCGAGGAGCTCGGTGAAGTCCGCAATGCGCTGTGCGGTCTCGCCCGGGCGTTTATCGCGACGAGTTCCGATGCTGATCGCGCCCCACAGCCGTCCCTCGACGATGATCGGCGCCGCAACACCCGACCGGATTCCGGCCCGGCGGAGCCCGTCGCCGAAGGCGCCGGGGGCACGGCTGAGGTCGTCGAGGCGGGCCGGGCGGCCGGTGCGCAAGGTGACCGCGATCGACAGGGGCGGTTCAGGTCTCCACTGGTTTCCGACCGCCAGTTCCGCGGGGTAGGCGCCGACGCGGGCGAGGACGGTGGCGGCGCCGTCGGGATCGAGTCGGACGATCATCGCGGCGTCGGCGTCGAGGACGTTGCCCACCTCGTGCGCGACCGCCGCAAAGACCTCGGCGGGCGGCTCCCCCTGGGCGACCAGCGTGGCGACGCGTCGCAACGCTGCCTGCTCTCCCGCGAGCCTGCGCAGTTCGTCGCGGCTCTCCTCGAGCTGGGCGCGGCCCTCGGCGTTCGCGATCGCGGTGCCGACGAGGGCGGTGAAGTCGGCCATGCGCTGTTCGGTGTCGTCCGGGAATTGCCCGTCCCGCTTCCCGACCGCGATCCCGCCCCAGAGGCGCCCCCCGACGGCGATCGGCGCCGCGACCCCGGACTGGATCCCGGTGGCACGGATTCGGTCGCCATAGGCCCCCGAGACCTGGCTGAAGCCGTCGAGGCGGGCAGCGCGGCCCGTCCGCAGGGCGACGGCCACGGGCAGCGGCGGCTCGAGCTTCCAGCGGCTACCCGTGGGGAACTGATCGGGGGGGTCGCCGATCCGGGTGAGGACGGTGACCTCGTCGTCGGGCTCGAGGCGGACGATGGTCGTGGCGTCGGCGCCGACCACGCTTCCGACCTCGTGCGCGACGGTCGTGAAGACTTCGGCGGGCGGCAGCCCGCTGGCGACAAGGGTGGCGACCCGCCGGAGGGCGGTCTGTTCCTCGGCGAGCCGGCGGAGCTCGTCGCGGCTCGTCTCGAGCTGGGCCCGGCCCTCGGCATTCGCGATCGCGGTGCCGACGAGCTCGGTGAAACCGCCCAGGCGCTTCTCGGTGTCGGTCGGGAACGGTCCGCGCCGCCCCCCGAGGCTGATCACGCCCCAGATACGCCCATCGACGACGATCGGAGTTGCGACGCCCGACCGGACTCCCAGCCGGAGCGTGGATTCGGCGTAGTCACCGGAGACGTTGTTGTAGTCGTCGAGGCGGGTCGGGCGGCCCGTCTCCAGAGCGACCGCCACGACGAGGGGCGGTTTCGGCGTCCAGCGGCTTCCGAGTGCGAGCTCGGAGCGGTGGTCGCCGACACGCGCGACGACGGTGATCGCGCCGTCCGGGTCGCGGCGGGCGATGAGCGCGGCGTCGGCACCGACGACCTTGGATACCTCGTCCGCCACGGCTGCGAAGACCTCGGCCGGTGGCACCCCGCGGGCGACGAGGGTGGCGACGCGGCGCAACGCCGCCTGCTCCTCGGCGAGCATGCGCAGCTCCTCGCGGCTCGCGGCGTTCGCGGCGGCAAGGGTTTCGGCCTCGCGGGTGCGGTGCGCGGCCAGCCCGACGACCGAGCTGACCGAGGTGGCGACGAGGAGGAATGCGAAGAGGGCCACCAGGTCGTTGGGGTTGCCGATGACGAAGTGGAACGGCGCGATGAAGAAGTAGGAGAGCAGCGCGGCGGCTGCCGCCGCCGCGGCCAGTGCCGGAAGCAGCCCACCGACCAGCGCCACGACCACGACGGCGAGCAGGTAGAGCAGCATCTGGCTGGGCAGGTTCAAGATGCCGCGAAGCTGGGTCAGGAGCACCGTCAGCAGGGGAAGTGTTACCAGCCCGGTCAGCGCCCCGGCGAGCAGGCGCTGCACGGACAGCCCCCAGCCAAGCGCGGGCCCACGTCCGGCGGTGGCGGGCTCGGTGGGGACGATGTGCACGGTGGAGTCCCCTTTCCCGTCCCGGGATAGCGGTAGCGTCGATGACCGGTGCCCGGACTACCGGGTTTCGTTCTCGGCTCGGGCGAGCTCCAGCCACCCGATTCCGGGCCCGCTGCTCGACCTGGCCACGCCTGATGGTAGGAGTGGCATCGCCCCGATTGGCAACTCGCTGTACCGGCCGTCACTGCACCGGCAGTGCCCTGGCCCCGCGTTCGTCCGCCCCCTTGCAGCTACCCGGTAGCCGAGGTTTGGGGTCAGTGGGAGTACGGGTCTGAAGGTAGCCGTGACGGCCTGGCAGCGCGTCGCAGTGATGCTGGAGCGGTGGCCGGCGGGCGGCCGGCAGCCCGCTCGGCCCGAGCAGGTGAGTCTCGTGCCCGCCAGCGCACCCATGACCGTCGATCAGGAGGGACGCATGCCTAACCGCATCGCCGACGTCGAGATCCCCGACACGAAGTTGGTCGTCGAGGCCACCGACCTCGTCCGCGAGTCCGCGACCCCGTTGATCTACCACCACTCTCGGCGGGTCTACCTGTTCGGCGCGCTGCGTGGCCGCGAGCAGGGGCTGAGCTACGACCCCGAGCTCCTCTACGTCGGCGCGATGTTCCATGACCTCGGGCTGACGCTGAAGTACCGGCGCATCGACCAGCGCTTCGAGATCGACGGTGCCGACGAGGCGCGGAAGTTCCTGCTCCGCCACGGCATCTCCGACGAGGCCGCGACGAAGGTGTGGACCGCGATCGCGCTGCACACCACCCCGGAGATCCCGCTGCACATGGCCCCGGAGATCGCGCTGGTCACCCGCGGCGTCGAGCTGGACGTGCTGGGCATCGGCTACCACTCGATCACCGACGAGCAGCGTGCCGCGGTCACCGCGGCGCACCCGCGGCCGCACTTCAAGCGGGACATCCTGGAGGCGTTCACCGACGGGATCGAGGACCGCCCGGAGACGACCTTCGGCAACGTCAAGGCCGATGTCCTGGAGCACTTCGTGCCCGGTTTCCGGCGCGGCGACTTCGTCGAGGTGATCCAGGGCTCCGACTGGCCGGAGTAGAGGCGTGAGACCAACGGCTGAGTACGACGCATTGCTGGTGCTGTCCTTCGGCGGCCCCGAAGGACCCGACGAGGTCCGTCCTTTCCTGGAGAAGGTGGTCGAGGGCCGCGGGGTGCCGCCCGAGCGGCTCGACGCCGTCGAGGAGCACTACCGGCACTTCGGCGGGGTCTCCCCGATCAACGCGCGCAACCGGGAGCTGATCGCGGCGATCCGCGAGCGCATGTCGTTGCCGGTGTACTGGGGGAACCGCAACTGGCAGCCGATGGTCGAGGACACCGTGGGGGAGATGGCGCGCGACGGGGTACGGCGTGCGCTGGTGCTCGCGACGAGCGCCTACGGAGGTTACTCGGCGTGCCGGCAGTACGACGAGGACATCGCCCGGGCGCGCAGGGCGTTCGGCGACGGCGCTCCCACGCTGGTCAAGCTGCGGCACTTCTTCGATCATCCCGGTTTCGTCGCCGCGAATGCCGACGCCGTCCGTGCAGCGCGGGCCACGCTTGCTCCGCACCTGCAGGACGCTGCGCGATTGGTGTTCACCGCGCACTCCGTCCCGGACTCGGCCGACGCCGCCTCCGGGCCGCCGGACGAGGGCGGGCACAGCTACTCGGGGCAGATCGCCGAGGCCGCCCGGTTGGTCGCGGCCGAGCTGGGGGTGACCGAGTACGACCTGGTCTGGCAGTCCCGGTCGGGGCCGCCGCAGGTGCCCTGGCTCGAGCCGGACATTCTCGACCACATCGAGGCGCTGGCCGCCGCGGGCGTCCCCGCCGTGATCGCGGCGCCGATCGGGTTCGTGTCCGACCACCTCGAGGTCATCTGGGATCTGGACAACGAGGCCGCCGACCGCGCGGCCGAGCTGGGCGTGGGCTTCGCCAGGGCGGCGACGGCGGGGGCGGACCCGCGGTTCGCCGACATGGTCGTGGAGCTGATCGCCGAGCACGTCGACGGCGTGCCGGAGCGGGGGAGCGGGTCGGTATGGCGGGGCGGGTGCACCGTCAACGGCGCGCCGTGCGCGGTGAACTGCTGCGCCCCGGTGCCCCGATCGGGGGCGGGCCGAACGGACCCCTGATCGCCTACTGATCGGCCATCTCCACGAACACACCGCGTCGCACGCGCAGCGCAAGGCGCTGAAGCCGGGCGGCGCACCCAGACCGAATGGTTGTTTTGCGATGACGATTGTGAACGTCGGGTTGTCCTACCGAATCAGTCCAGCCGAGGTACTCGAGAAGCTCGTCGTGCCGTCCATGGAGCTCGACGACGTACTGGACCGGCTGCACGCCGACCCGGCCATCGACGAGGTGGTCGTCCTGTCCACCTGCAACCGGTTCGAGGTCTACGCGGGCACGAAAGGGCCGCCCGAGCCGGTGATCCGGGCCGTCTCCGACATGGTGGCGGCCCGTGCGGGCATCCCGGTCGACGAACTGCCGCAGATGGCCGGCGTCCGTGTCGGCACCCCGGCGGTCGAGCATCTGTTCTCGGTGGCGTGCGGGCTGGACTCGATGGCCGTCGGGGAGGACCAGATCGTCGCCCAGATCAAGGCCGCAGCTCGGGCCGCCGCCGAGGCGGGGACCACGGGACCCATCGTCACGGGCGTGATCGACGCGGCGCTGCGAGTCAGCAAGCGGGCGCGCACCGAGACCACGATCAGCACCGCCGGTATCTCACTCGCCCGGGCCGGTATCGAGCTCGCCGACGCGCACCTGGGTGGGCTCGCCGCCAGCCACGCGGTCGTCGTCGGGACCGGCGCGGTGGGCAAGCTCGCCGCGCGGCTGCTGCGGGAGGCCGGCGTGCAGCGGCTGTCGGTGGCCAGCCGCAGCGAGGCGGGAGCCACAAGGCTGGCTGCGGCGGTGCACGCCACACCCCTGCGGGCCGAGGACGTGCCCGCCGCGCTCGCCGACGCCGACCTGTTGATCACGGCCACCGGGTGCATCGTGCCGGTGGTTCTCGCCGAGGACGTCCGGGCGGCCCGGGAGCGGGCCGGCGGCCGGGCGCTGTTCGTGCTCGACCTGGGGATGCCACCCGACGTCGAACCGGCTGTGGGGCAGCTCCCCGATGTGACACTCGCCGACATCGATGCGCTCGGCAGGCACCTGGCAGAGCAAGCGGTACCGGCCGACATCCCCCGGGTCCGCGCCATCGTCGCCGCCGAAGTCGACTCCTACGTCGGCCGGCTGCACGAAGCGGCCGCGGCGCCCGTCATCGGAGCGATGCACTCACAGATCACACAGCTCGCCGAGGCCGAACTGCTCCGGCTGCACGATCGGATGTCCAGCCTGAGCGACGAGCTACGGGCCGAGACGACGGCGACGGTCCACCGCATCGTGCGCAAGTTCCTGCACGGCCCGACGGTCCGGGCCAAGGAGCTGTCCACCGATCCGGAGGGGGCCGTCTATCTCGAGGCGCTGCGACAGCTCTTCGGCCCGACCCCTAGTGAGGCCAAGGCGTGACCGGGTCCGTGGCGCGGGCGACCGTCTCGGAGCGCCGCGCGCTGCGGCTGGGCACCCGCGGCAGTCCGCTGGCCCTGGCCCAGGCCGGCCGGATCGCGCGGCAGCTGCGTGAACGGATCGGCCGGCCGGTCGTACTGGTCACGGTCCGCACGCCGGGGGACCAGTCGGCCGCGCCCATCGAGCAGCTGGGCACGACCGGGGTGTTCACCACCGCCCTGCGCGAGGAGTTGCTGCGTGGGGATGTCGATCTGGTCGTGCACTCCTGCAAGGACCTGCCGACTGCACCGGTGCCCGGGGTGCGCCTGGTGGCGTTCCCGGCCCGCGAGGACCCGCGGGACGCGCTGATCTGGCCGGGTGGGACCAGCCTCGACGCTCTGCCGTGCGGAGCGCGGATCGGGACCGGGTCGCCCAGGCGGGCCGCTCAGCTCCGCGCCACCGGAGTCCGGCCGCGGATCGTGCCGATTCGCGGCAACGTCGACACCAGGTTGCGCAAGCTGGCCGAGGGCGAGGTCGACGCTCTCGTACTGGCGATGGCGGGGCTGTCGAGGCTCGGACTTCTCGACGTCGTCGCCACGCCGCTCGACCCGGCGGTGCTGATGCCGGCTCCGGCGCAGGGAGCGCTAGCCGTCGAGTGCCGCACGGACGACCCCGCTACGGCCGTCCAGCTCGCCGCTCTCGACCACGCACCCACCCGCACGATGGCGACCGCGGAACGCGGATTCCTGGCCGCGCTCGATGCGGGCTGCACCGCACCCGTTGGCGCGTTGGCGGAGCTGGTCGCGGAGCCCGAACCGGCGGTGCGTCTGTCCGGGGTCATCGCCGCCGCCGACGGCTCCGCGGTGGTCCGTGGGCAGATCACCGGTGAGGCCGGTGAGGGCGCCGCGCTCGGTCGCCGGCTGGCCCACATGCTGCTCCAGGACGGTGGCGCTGAGCTGATGGACCGGACGGCACCCGCGGCCATCGATCCGGTCCGGTCGGTACGCGACTGAAAGCCGACCTCGTTCCCCGACGCCCAGGATGGTCCTGAACAACTCCGCCCGTAGCGCAGTAGGGCCGAGTTGTTCAGGGCGCTCCTACGGTCCTTCGGCGATGGTGTGGCAGGGGGAGATGATGGTGTGGCAGGGGGACACGTCAGTGCTCAGCCGTCAGCCGTCAGATCGCCCGCCGGAAGACGGCATGAGCCTTGATCCCGGCGAGATGGGCTGCGGCGACTTCCTGGTTCGCGGTGGCTTCGGTAAACCGTTCGCCGGAGAGGGGGTCGTGGGTGGTCTCGTGCCCGTGATGGTCGACCACGATCCATCCGCCGGACCGGGCGGCATCGACACGCATCGGTGTGCTGCCATGCGTGCGGAAGTACGACTTCGCTCGGGTGGGCGCCGACATGGTTCAAGCCTCGCCTACATCGGTACGTGTGTCGTCGGGGCCAACAACCATCTGTGCTCCCGGCCGGCTGGCACCGCGGGCTACCTGCTGGCCTCCATCTGACATGGTGCGGAACAGCGCGGAGCAGCCGCTGCCCTGATCGCGGCGACACTGGTCCCGGGCGGCAAGCCGCGAGCCGTTGCCGGACATGGACACGGGATGGGTCATGGACACTGATCGGGGGGGAGTCAGCCCGATGCCGAACCCGCGGCGGTGGAACCTGTTGTCGTCGACGGCACGGCTCGGGTCGGAGCTGAGCCCGCTCCTGCGGATCGCGTAGCCGGCCTGACGAGGAGGTCCACGCGATTGCGGGCGAACACGACGCCTTCCGAGGGGCCCTGCCGGAACCGGCGTCGTTCGTCCTCGCTCAACCCACCCCACACTCCCGCGGTCTGGCCGGTGTCCTGAGCCCAGGCGAGGCACTTGCCTGCCACGGGGCAGCCGCGGCAGATGCTCTTGGCCCTGGCGAGCTGGCTCAGCGCCGGCCCGCTGGTACCGATGGGGAAGAACAGATCCGGCTCCTCGTTGCGGCAGGCCGCGAAGTCGCGCCAACTCATGTCGATCACTCCGTTTTCTGATGGTCGTCGGTCGCAGCTGCTCGAGCTACGGGGGTCGGACGCGGATGAGGGCCCGTCAGGGCCGAAGGGGGTTCGCGGCGGCACGAGGGCCCGGCGCCCCCCGGGCGCCGGGCCTTCGTCTACGCCGTACGAACGGTCGATCAGGGTCGATCAGGCCCGCGCGTCGTGCACGGCCTTCTCGATCTTGTCGCCGGTCTTCTTGTCGATGTTCTTCCAGTACTGGACGGC
>NZ_BAAAJG010000013.1:0-86153 GCF_039526725.1 Pseudonocardia aurantiaca | reverse complement strand
ATAGGCCGAGGGCTTGTTCATGACGAGTTGTTTGCATCCACTGTGCGACCCTGAGCACACAACCATGTGTGTGGGGTGTGTGTTTCTCGCATCCACTATGGGCCCCTATTTTGGGGGCTGCAATGTATAAGTTGATAGTGTTGTCGGTGGTTATGGCGGAGGGGGAACGCCCGGTCCCATCCCGAACCCGGTAGCTAAGCCCTCCAGCGCCGATGGTACTGCACCCGCCAGGGTGTGGGAGAGTAGGTCGCTGCCGACATTCAACTTTTGTGGGCCCCCGCCGTCAGGCGGGGGCCCACTTTTTTGTGCGTTTTTAGCGCCTACTCTGCCGGGCGGCACCGACAGTTGCGCTGCGCCCGACGGCAGTTGTCCACCTGCCGGTCCAGCTGTCCACAGAATCGAACTCGCCATGGCGGGGCCGGCAGCGCAGGGCACTCTCGATCTCGCGGAGCACACCGCTGCGTGAGAACACGAGAGGAGAGCGCGATGCACGCGACCTACACCACCCTGGTGGGCCGGATGATCACGGCGCCGGAGAAGCAGACCTACGACAGCGGTGCCAGCCGCGTGACCTTCCGGGTGGCCTGCACGGAGCGTCGCCGTGGAAACGAGGGCTGGGGCGACGGGGAAACGCTCTACATCACCGTGCGGTGCTGGCGGCAGCTCGGCGAGAACATCCTCGGGTCGATGAGCGTCGGCGACCCGATCATCGCCTACGGCAAGGTCTTCACACGCAACGTCGACCGGGAAGGGAGCCGGCTCTCCGTCACGGAGATGGAGGCGTCGGCCGTCGGACCGGACCTGCGGTGGGCCACAGCGGTCGTCACGCGCACGAAGGCGGCCGCGGCGGGCGCACCTACCGGGCTGCCCGAGATGCCCGCTGAGAGCTCCGACGGGCCGGAAGGAGCGGGGTTCGCGACGCCGGACGACCCGTGGGCGCCCGTCGAGGCGGCGCCTGCGGACGAGGCGGGCGTGAGGGCATGACTCCTGCGGAACTACCATTGCTGTCGTGGCGGAGTTCATCTACAGCATGCAGAAGGTCCGTAAGGCCCATGGTGACAAGGTCATCCTCGACAACGTCACGGTGAACTTCCTGCCCGGGGCGAAGATCGGCGTCGTCGGTCCGAACGGTGCCGGGAAGTCGACAGTCCTGAAGATCATGGCGGGGCTCGAGCATCCCAACAACGGCGACGCGATCCTCGCCCCCGGGGCGACGGTCGGCATCCTCCAGCAGGAGCCGTCGCTCAACGAGGAGAAGACGGTCCTCGGCAACGTCGAGGAGGGCCTCGGCGAGATCAAGCAGCAACTCGACCGCTACAACGAGATCGCCGAGCTGATGGCCACCGACTACTCCGACGAGCTCATGGAGGAGATGGGGCAGCTCCAGGAGATCCTGGACCACAACGACGCGTGGGAGCTGGACTCGCAGCTGGAGCAGGCGATGGACGCCCTCCGGTGCCCGCCGCCCGACTCGCCGGTCACGCAGCTCTCCGGTGGAGAGCGCAGGCGGGTGGCGCTGTGCAAGCTCCTGCTGAGCAAACCTGACCTACTCCTGCTCGACGAGCCCACCAACCACCTCGACGCGGAAAGCGTCCTGTGGCTGGAACAGCACCTGGCGAGCTACCCCGGCGCGATCCTCGCGGTCACGCACGACCGGTACTTCCTCGACAACGTGGCCGAGTGGATCATGGAGCTCGACCGCGGCCGGGCGATCGGCTACGAGGGCAACTACTCCACCTACCTGGAGAAGAAGGCCGAGCGCGTGGGGGTGCAGGGCCGCAAGGACGCCAAGCTGCAGAAGCGGCTGGTGGAGGAGCTGGCCTGGGTGCGGTCGGGCGCCAAGGCCCGGCAGGCGAAGAGCCGGGCCCGGCTCCAGCGTTACGAGGAGATGGCGGCCGAGGCCGACAAGTACCGCAAGCTCGACTTCGAGGAGATCCAGATCCCGCCGGGCCCGCGCCTGGGCAACGTGGTGGTCGAGGTCGACCATCTCGACAAGGGCTTCGATGGCCGGGTACTCATCAAGGACCTGTCGTTCTCGCTGCCGCGCAACGGCATCGTCGGTGTCATCGGGCCCAACGGCGTCGGCAAGACCACACTCTTCAAGACGATCGTGGGCCTGGAACAGCCCGACTCGGGCACCGTCCGGGTCGGCGAGACGGTGAGCCTGTCGTACGTCGACCAGAACCGCTCGGGCATCGACCCCAAGAAGACCGTGTGGGAGGTCGTGTCCGACGGCCTCGACCACATCAAGGTCGGCCAGGTCGAGATGCCCTCGCGCGCCTACGTCGCCGCGTTCGGGTTCAAGGGCCCGGACCAGCAAAAGCCGGCGGGTGTGCTCTCCGGCGGAGAGCGCAACCGCCTGAACCTCGCGCTGACGCTCAAGCTGGGCGGCAACCTCATCCTGCTCGACGAGCCCACCAACGACCTCGACGTGGAGACGCTGGGCTCGCTGGAGAACGCGCTCGAGCAGTTCCCCGGCTGCGCCGTGGTGATCTCGCACGACAGATGGTTCCTCGACCGCGTGGTCACCCACATCCTGGCGTGGGAGGGCACCGACACGAACCCCGCGGCCTGGTTCTGGTTCGAGGGCAACTTCGAGGCGTACGAGAAGAACAAGATTGACCGCCTTGGAGCGGAGGCCGCGCGTCCGCACCGAGTGACGCACCGTAAGCTGACACGCGACTGAGAGCTATCCGCCCCCGATCCGGTGAGCAATCACCGGATCGGGTGGAGTACCCGGCACTTCAGGAGGTCACGTGGGTTCGACGCGTGCCGGAGCAGGGGGCGGGGGCGCCGACCTTCTCACCTCGGCAGCCGCTCTCCGCTGGGCGAGGCCCGATCTGACTGCGGCGATCGCCGACCACGTCCTCGAGGCGGCGGCGATCGCAGGCGATCAGGATCGCTGGCTCGCCGCGGCCGGATGGGCCGTGCACGCGCGTTGCGCCACGGGCGACGGCCGGGAGACGGCGGCGGACATGATGGGGTCGCTGTCCCGCTGGGGTCGGGCGCCGCTCGACGGCCCGGCCGCGCGGCGGCTGCGCGTCGAGCTGGCCCTCGTTGCAGCCGGCGCGGGAGAGGTCGAGGCCGCGCGCGGCCTGCTCGGCCCGGTGGAGGTCGACGAGAGCGAGCCGGAGCTGCGGGCGGACCTGCTCTGCGTGCTCGCCCGCTGCGCCGTCGAGGACGCGCCGGGTGAGGTCGCCGGTGCCCTGCGCACCGCCGCAGCGGCGTGGTCGGCGGTGCCGGGCGCGGTCGGCGAGGTCGGGGCCGCGTCGGTCGCGCTGATCAGCGCCGTGGTCGAACGCCGCAACCGGCGTCCCGACGCCGCCGTCGAACACGCTGCCGACGGGCTGACCCGGCTGGAGCGTGGCCGCGGCTCGGGGCCTTCCGGCACGCCGTCCGGGCACCTGGCCGCGGCGCTGGCCGCGGAGTGGATCTCGGCGCTGCTCGACGCCGGGCGGGCCGACGAGGCGCGCGACGGGTGCGTCCCGCTGATCCCGAGGCTGGCCGAGCCGGCCCGGGCCAGCCGACAGCTCGCCCTCCTGCGGCTCACCGTCGCGCGGGCCGTCGCCACCGGCCAGGGCGCGGGCGGCAGCGTCGGGCTCCTGGAGCAGGCGGCGGAGGACGCCGCCGCGAGCGACGCCCCCGCCCTGGAGTCGGTGTGCCGCACCGCGCTCGGCGCACTTCAGGAGGCGACGGGGCCAGTCGAGACGGCCCTGGAGACCTTGCGGCTCGGCGTGGCCGCAGAGCGACGTGACCGCACGCGCATCGCCCGGTTCCGCTCCGCCCTCGCGGACCTCCCGGCCGGCACTCTGCGAGCCGCCCCCGCGGCGCGGGACGGCGCCACCGGCGGCACCTGGTCCCGCGCAGGCCGCAGCAACACGGGTCTCGCCGGCTCCTCCTCGAACGGCGTGGCACCGGAACCGGCGCCCGCCGGCTCGGGCGCGTCGGGGTACGACTGGGAGGAGTTCCTCCGCAAGGCCGACGGCACCGGGCGGGTCTCGTCCGCGTCCGGCTCCGGGCGGGTGCCGGAGGAGACCACCGGCCCGGGCAAGCGCCGTCGCCACGACGACTCCCACGAGGACTCCCACAACGGCTACCGCGATCAGGAGACCCACCGCAGCGAGCGGTCGCGGCCGTCCCGGCGACCGGCCGAACCCGAGCGCGTCGAGCCGATCCAGCAGTCGGACGGCCGGCGCGACAACGAGGTCCGCCCGTCCCGTGCGCAGAGCGGCGCCGACTGGGGCTCGGTGCCGTGGGACGAGGCGGGCGGCGACTCGCCGATCGGCGACCTGCTGTTCCGCAGCCACAGCGGAGAAGACAGCACCGACTCGCCCGCAGGATCTGACAACGGCCGCCGCAACGGGAGAAACGGGCATCGGGCTCGCGACGAAGCCGGGGGCAGGCACGGCGGCTCGTCGTCGGAGTCCGTGTGGAACACGGCCACCAGGAACGGGCGCGGCCGGTCGCAGTCCGAGGAGCACTCCAGCGCACCGGCCGACACGGGCGGCCGGGAATTCGGGGGCGACCGACGGGGTTCGGAGGACGACCGGAAGCCGGGCGACCGTCGCAGTCGCGACAACGGCGAGAACGGCTCCGCCCTTGGCGGGACGAACGGCTCGGCGGACTCGGCCGAGCGGTGGCGCACGGAGGAGCCGGGGAGCACGGACCGGTCGTCCGGGCGCAGGAGCGAGCAGGGGCGCAGCTCTCGCCGTTCCGGCCCCGACTCGCGGGAGAACGGCGGCACCTCCGGGGCCGGGCGGCGGCACCGCGCCGAGGACCCCTGGTCCACCGGCCAGTGGCCCGGCCCGCCGAGCGACGACGGCACTGGCAACGGCACTGGCAACGGCACTGGCAACGGCACTGGCAACGGCACTGGCAACGGCACTGGCGACCGCGCCGACACCAGCCCGCCCACCGAGCTTCTTCCGGCCATACCGGCCGTCAGCGCCACCGACGATCCCGAGGGCTGGCTGCGTGCGGCGCTCGCCGACCTCGACCGCGTCTGGGGTGCCACCGGACCGGGCGGCAGCCCCGCTCCTCGGCGGGACACCCGCTCCGCCGACACCCGCTCGTCGGTCGGCCGGGCGAGGTCCCGCTCCGACGACCGATGTGCCGTGGTCATCGACGTCGCCCGCGACGGGCGCCGCTTCGCCGGACGGCGGGCGGGCGCCGTGGTGCGGGCCGTGGCCGACCGGCTGACCGACCGCCTCCCGCAGGGAGCGCGGCTGCAGCTCGGCGAGTCGGACGCGCTGTCGATCACGATGCCCGGTTGGGACCTCGGCGCGGCCACGGAATGGATGCACCGCACCTTGCCGGGCCTGCTCGCGGGCTTCGACGGTGGCGAGGACCTCCCGTCGGCGCAGCTGCGCGCTGCGGTGCACGACGCTGACGGACCCGTCGGGGCGCAGATCCTGCAGAGCCTCGAACGCCCGGCGGGTCGTCGCGACGGGGCGGAGCGGGGCCGCCAGAGCTCCCCGGAGCGCCGGGCCGAGCTGGACGATCGCCCGCAGGACACCGCCAGCTCCGGCCGCAGGCGGGCGAGTGAGCGGGACACGCCGTCCTGGGAGCCGGCCTCGAACGGCAGCCGCCACACCACGGAACGCGCCGGCCACCGGTACGCGGACAGCGCGAGCTCCGGGGGCAACGGCGGGGGCCAGCGCCACCGGCACGGGGCGGACGAGAGCGCCGACCGCGGTGAGATCGGTCACGGCGCCGCGGGTCGGGCGACTGACGATGGCATCGACCGCGGCACCGCATCCGGCCGGAACAGCGCCACAGGCCGCAACAACGTCACCGACCGGAGCAGCGCCACCGCCGCGAGCAGCGTGGTCGCCCCGACCACCTCGACCGAGAAGAGCACCGCCGGTGGCACGAACGGCACCGCCGCGCGCGACGGAAAGGCCGGGGCGGCCGCGGCGGGGCCCGAGTCGACGGAGGGCCTCGGCATCGCGGACCTTCTCGCCGGTGCGCTCGCCGCCTACCGGGCCATCTGAGCGGCTGCCCTGCAGGCCGACGGCGTGATCGGCCGGGACGACGGGACCGCGGCCGGCGCTGTCCGCGCACCGTCGGCCGGCTCACGCAGCCACCCCCCGTCGATCTACGGCCCCGGACCGTTCGCCTCATTTACGGGGGTGCTCACCGGTCCCGGTGAGCGACATCGATCGCACCGCTGAAGCCGGTCGTGCGGCCGCCCGGGCGATCATGGCCGCAGGCGCGCCAGCCGGCTCCGTGCCTGGTCCGTCCACCGCCAGGGCGTGCTCATCCGCCGCCTGAACCCGTGTCGGGGCAGCGGGCAATGGCATCCCAGGGGCAGTCGCGCGGCACTGGGGGCGGGTGGGTGCCGGACTAGGGTTGTTTCTGTGCCCGTCGACACGACGGGCAGCCCACGGCGACGGTCGAGCGCGTCGCCGACGAGCCCCGGAGCTGCATGTGACGAGCCGGACCAGGGAGCGGGCACAGTGCCCGTGACTGACCCCGAGCTGACCGACCTGGGCGCGCTCTACGCGCGCCACGCCCCCGACCTGCAACGGGACCACCTTCCCGGACTGCTGGCAGCCGCCCGCGGCCACCTTCGGCTGGCGGGAGTGCGGGCGCCGGGGGAGACGCTGATCCGGGTGCGCGACCCCGAGCCCGGTGGCGAGCAGGCGGGGCCGGTCGTGGAGATCGTCACCGACGACATGCCGTTCCTCGTAGAGTCCCTGCTCGCGGCCGCCGCCCGGCTGGGCGTCGAGGTGCAGCGCGTGATCCACCCGATCGTCGTCGTGCGGCGCGCCGAGGACGGGAAGCTCGCGGAGGTGCTCACGTCGGGCGACCCGGCCGCGCCGCCGGACGGGGCGCTCGTCGAGTCGTGGATCCACCTCGACCTCTCGCCCTCCGGCGTCGCCTATGCCGACCTGGACGAGGCGCTCGCGCGGGTCCTGCGCGACGTCCGGGAGGTCGTCGAGGACGCCGAGCCGATGCTGCAACAGGCTCTCCAGGTCGCCGACGGGCTCGCGAGCCAGCCCGCGGTCGCCGACGAGGGGACACCCCCCGCCGACGTGGCCGAGCTGCTGCGCTGGCTCGCCGACGGCCACTTCACGTTCCTCGGCTACCGGTACTACCGCGCCGGCGACAGCGGCGAGCTGGTCGCCGACCCGGGCTCCGGGCTCGGTATGCTGCGCGCCGGTTCGGCGATCGCTGCGAAGTTCGCGCCGCACGTCGAGTCGCACCTCTCCCCCTCCGGCGGCCAGGCCGGCGGGCTGCGCGACGTTCTCGTCATCACCCGCGCCAGCGCGCCGAGCCCGCTGCGCCCGGTGCACCCCTACTACCTCGCGGTCCGCGAGGTCGACGGCGAGGGCACGCTCCTCGGGGAACACCGGTTCCTCGGGATGCTGACGGTGCCCGCGCAGTACGAGAGCGTGCTGGACATCCCCGTCGTCGAGCGCCGGGTGCGCGGCGCGATCCACCGGGCCGGGTTCCCGCTGGAGTCCTACTCCGGTCAGCAGATGCTGGAGGTGTTCTCCGGGCTGCCGCGCGAGGAGCTGTTCGGCGCGAGCGAGCAGCGGCTGCACGACACGGCGGTCGGGGTGCTCGCCGTGCCGGGGCGCCGCGGCGTCCGGCTGTTCCTGCGGCCCGACCCGTACCGCCGCTTCCTCTCCTGCCTGGTCTACCTGCCCCGCGACCGATACACGACGGCGTCGCGGCTGCGCATGGCGGACGTGCTGCGGCGCACGCTGGGCGGCACCGCCGTCGAGTACACGGCGCGGGTTTCGGAGTCGAGCCTCGCGCTGGTGCACTTCACCGTGACGGCCGAGCCCGACGCCGCCGGGTTCGGCGAGGTGGACGTCGTCACGCTCCAGGACGAGCTGACCGAGGCCGTCCGCACATGGGACGACCGGCTGCTCTCGCAGCCCGACGCCGCGGGTGTCGCCTCGCTGCTGCCGGGGGTGCCGGAGGCGTACAAGGCGGCGGTCGAACCCGACCACGCGGTGGAGGACCTACGCCGGATCGCCGCGCTCACCGGGCCCGGTGCGTTCGACGTGCGGCAGCACCCGGCCCTGACGGCACCGCAGGAGACGGGCGAGGGCCGGTTCACCCTCTACCTCGCCGGGGCGCCCGCGACGCTGACGGCCGTCCTGCCGCTGCTGCAGCAGCTCGGCGTGGAGGTGCTGGACGAGCGGCCGTCGGAGTTCGTGCGGGCCGACGGGCTGCGCTGCTGGATCTACGACTTCGGACTCCGCGTGGACGACGCCACCGGGGCGGCGCTGGCCGAGCGCCCCGACGGCGCGGTCGAGCGCGGGTTCTGCCGGGCGTTCAGCGCGGCGTGGCGCGGGGACGCCGAGAGCGACCGGTTCTCCGCCCTGGTGTTGCGGGCCGGGCTGCCGTGGCGGGAGGTCGCGGTGCTGCGCGCCTACGCCCGCTACGCCCGCCAGCTCAGCCACCCGTACGGGCAGCAGTACATGGCCGACACACTGCTGGCTTACCCCGCCGTCGCCCGCGGGCTGATGGCGCTCTTCCGGGCCCGGTTCGACCCGCAGGTCAGCGCACGCGAAGAGGCGGAACAAGCCGCGCTCGCCGAGGTGCGCGGCCTGATCGACGCCGTCACCGGCCTGGACGCCGACCGCATCCTGCGCGGCTACCTCGCGATGATCACGGCGACGCTGCGCACCAACTGGTTTCGCGAACGCCCCTTCGTGTCGTTCAAGTTCGACCCGGCCCAGGTTCCGGGGATTCCCGCGCCGCGGCCGAAGGTCGAGATCTTCGTGTACTCGCCCCGGGTGGAGGGGGTGCACCTGCGGTTCGGGCCGGTCGCGCGCGGCGGACTGCGCTACTCCGACCGCCCCCAGGACTACCGCACGGAGATCCTCGGGCTGGTCAAGGCACAGGCGGTCAAGAACGCTGTGATCGTGCCCGTCGGCGCGAAGGGCGGGTTCGTCGTCCGCCGCTCCGACGCCGGCCCGGACGAGGTCGAGTACTGCTACCGGACGTTCGTGTCCGGGCTGCTCGACGTCACCGACAACCTCGTCACGCAGGCCGACGGCACCACCTCGACCGTGCCGCCGCCGGACGTCGTGCGCCACGACGGGGACGACTCCTACCTGGTCGTCGCAGCAGACAAGGGCACGGCGCGGTTCTCCGACACCGCGAACGACGTGGCCGCCTCCTACGGGTTCTGGCTGGGCGACGCGTTCGCCTCCGGCGGGTCGGTGGGCTACGACCACAAGGCCATGGGCATCACGGCCAAGGGCACGTGGGAGAGCGTCAAGCGGCACTTCCGCGAGCTGGGGATCGACACCCAGAACCAGGAGTTCTCTGTCGTCGGCGTCGGGGACATGTCCGGCGACGTGTTCGGCAACGGGATGCTGCTCTCCCCGCACATCCGGCTGCTGGCCGCGTTCGACCACCGGCACGTTTTCGTCGACCCCGACCCCGACCCGGCCCGCAGCTTCGCTGAGCGCAAACGCATGTTCGCGCTGCCGCGGTCGTCGTGGGACGACTACGACCGGTCCGCCATCAGCGCGGGCGGCGGCGTGTGGCCGCGTGACGCAAAGTCGGTGCCGGTCGGGCCGGAGATGCGAGCGGCGCTAGGCCTCGCCGACGGCGTGGAGGCGCTGAGCCCGCCCGAGCTGATTGCGGCGATCCTGCGCGCGCCCGCCGACCTGCTGTGGAACGGCGGGATCGGCACCTATGTGAAGGCATCGGACGAGTCGCAGGCCGACGCCGGCGACAAGGCCAACGACGCCGTGCGCGCGGACGCAACGGAGCTGCGTGTGAAGGTGGTGGGCGAGGGCGGCAACCTCGGGCTCACCCAGCGTGGGCGCATCGAGTTCGCCCGGCGCGGCGGGAAGATCAACACGGACGCGATCGACAACTCGGCAGGCGTCGACTGTTCCGACCACGAGGTCAACATCAAGATCCTGCTGGACCGGCTCGTCACCGCCGGGGAGCTGGAGAACGGTGAGCGGGACGCCGTGCTGCTGGAGATGACCGACGAGGTCGAGGAGCTGGTGCTCGCCGACAACCGCGACCAGAACGCGGTGCTCGGGATCGCGCGGGCGCACGCACCGGACATGGTCAACGTGCACGCCCGACTCACCGCCGACCTGGCCGCGCGGGCGGGCCTCGACCGCGAGCTGGAGGTGCTGCCCTCCGCCGACGGCTTCGCCGCGCTGGAGTCGGCGGGCGCCGGGCTCACCAGCCCCGAGCTGGCCACCCTGCTCGCGCACACCAAGCTCGACCTGACCACGCAGGTGCTCGCCACCGACCTGCCCGATGCCACGGCGTTCGCCGCGCGCCTGCCGGAGTACTTCCCGCGTGCGGTGCGCGAGCGGTTCGCCGGGGCGGTGGAGAAGCACCCTCTGCGCCGGGAGATCGTCACGACGCTGCTGGTCAACGAGATGGTCGACGGCGCCGGGATGACGTACGCGTTCCGGCTCGGGGAGGAGCTCTCAGCCGCGTCCACCGACGCGGTGCGCGCCTACGCCATCACCACGGCGGTGTTCGACCTGCCGGCCCTCTGGTGGGAGATGCGGGCGCCGCACATCCCGACCGCCGTGTCGGACGAGGTCGTGCTGGATACGCGGCGGCTGCTCGACCGGGCATCGCGCTGGTTCCTCACGAACCGCCCGCAGCCGCTCGCCGTCGGCGCGGAGACGGCCCGCTTCGCCGCCACCGTCCGAGCGCTGCGGGCCGACCTGCCGCAGCTGCTGCGCGGACGGGAGCGCGCCGGCGTGGAGATGAAGGCGGCCGAGCTGCGCGACGCCGGGGTCGGCGAGGAGTGCGCGATGCGCTCGGCGGTGTTGATGTACGGCTACAGCCTGCTCGATGTCGTCGAGCTGACGGAGCTGTCGGAGCGCGACCGCGAGCCGCGCGAGCCCCGCGAGGTGGCCGAGCTGTACTACGGGCTGTCCGAGCACCTGGGCATCGACGTGGCGTTGACCTCGGTGAGCGCCCTCGAACGGGGTGACCGCTGGCACGCCCTGGCCCGGCTGGCGCTGCGCGACGACCTGTACGGGTCGCTGCGTGCGATCACCCTCGACGCGCTGCGCGAGGCGCCCCCCGGGACGCCGGTGGAGGAGGCCATCTCGATGTGGGAGAAGGCCAACGCGTCCCGGCTGCTGCGGGCGCGGGCCGCGCTGCACGAGGTGGGCACGGCAGGCCAGCTCGACCTCGCGACCCTGTCGGTGATCTCCCGCCAGCTGCGAGGTCTCGCCCGCTGACGCGACTCGCGCTCACTTTTCCAGCGACTCGCGCGCACTTTCGCTGGATTGGTGCGCGCGAGTCGCTGGATTCGGGTTTGTGAGTTGCGCGGGGGCCGTGTCCGCCGCGTTGCGCGCCACTTGAGAGGGTGGGTGGTGTGGCTCCATTCGTCGCACAGGTCCCGCTGCGCTGGACCGACCAGGACTCCTACCAGCACGTGAACCACGCCAAGGCCGTGACGCTCCTGGAGGAGGCGCGCATCCAGCTCTTCTTCGACGAGGCGACGGCGCAGGGCGTCCCCGGTTTCGTCGGCGGTCTGCTCGTCGCCGGGCTGAACGTGGAGTACAAACGGCAGATCCCGTACCGCTCGGCCGGGCTTCGCGTGACGATGGCGGTGGACGAGCTGCGCGCCGCCTCGTTCCGGATCTGCTACGAGATGCACGACGGTTCCGGTGAGGACGACCCGGTCGCGATCGGGGCGTGGACGCGGATGGCGACCTTCGACCTCGACGCGCAGCGGCCGAGGCGGCTGACCGATGGCGAGCGGGAGTTCCTGGCGAGGTGGGCGGCATGACGAAGCTGACGGTCCCGGACCGGGCCGAGCGCGGTGACCTCGGTGCCTTCGTGGCCCGGATCGTGCGGTTGGACCAGACGGCGACGGTGCGGCTGCGCGCCGCGGGTGGGCGGGTCACGGCGTGGGCCACCACCCCGTTCGACGTGATCGCCACCCGCACCGTGCACGGCGAGCTCGCCCCGGCCGACGTCACGGTGCCGGCGGCGGGGCTGCTCACGGCGCTGGAGGTGGAGCGGGCCGAGACGGTCGACCCCGGTGTGGGCGGCCTCTGGCAGGGCGACCTGCCGCCCGCGGACGGGTGGGCACCGGTGGACGACGTGCCGGCCGCGGAGCTGGAGCGCCTCACCGAGCGCGGACTCGCCCTGGCCAGAGAGAACGCCGGCCCGCTCGGGCCGCCTGCCTCCCTGCTCGACCAGACCGTCCTGACGGTGACGGCAGCGGCCCGCCCCGCGGTGAAGGTGCCGCTGCGCTGCCTGTTCGCGCTGTCCGGGATGGGGTTCCTCGGTGACACCGGCCCGGACGCCGGGGTGGTCCGCGTGTCCGCGACGGGTACGTGGCTGCGCCTGGACGCCCGCTACGGCGCCGTGGTGCGCAGGCGGCTCACGGCGCTGCCGCTGCTCGTCGGCTGAGCCCGGGAGCCCGCGGTCAGACGAGCCAGCAGGCCGTGTTCGGCGGGAGCCGGGCCCCGTCGAGCGGGCCGCTGGCCAGCAGCACCTCACCCGGCGGGAGTGGCACGGGCGCTGCGGAGGTGTTGAGGGCGCACACGAGGGTGGTGCCGACTCGGCGGAACGCGAGGCACCCTTCCGGGGCCCCGAACCATTCCAGCTCGCCCCCGCGGAAGCCCGGGTGGGTCTTGCGCAGCTCGACGGCCCGGCGCACCAGCGAGAGCATCGATCCGGTGTCCTCGAGCTGGTCGGCCGCGGTGAGTCGGCCGTACTCGATGGGCATCGGCAGCCACGGGTCGCCGCCGGTGAACCCGTATCCGGGCGCCCCGTCCTCCCAGGGGACGGGTATGCGGTAGGAGTCGCGGCCGCGTTCGGTGTGGCCCGAGCGCTCCCACACCGGGTCCTGCAGCACCGCGTCGGGCAGGTCGACGTCGGGGAGGCCGAGCTCCTCGCCGTTGTAGAGGTAGACGACGCCGGGCAGGGCGAGCTCCACGAGTGTCATCGCCCGGGCCCTGGCCGCGCCCAGCTCCCCGCCGCCATAGCGGGTCACGGGCCGCGACACGTCGTGGTTGGACAGCGTCCAGGTCGGCGAGGCCGCCACCGTGGCCACAGCGGCCAGCGAGTGCTCGATCGCCGTGCGCACGGCCGCGGCGTCGAACGGGGCGCGCACCAGCCGGAAGTTGAAGCCCAGGTGCAGCTCGTCGGGTCGCACGTACCGCGCGAAGCGCTCGTCGTCGCCGACCCACACCTCGCCGACGGCCATGCGGTCCGGGTACTCGTCGAGCACGGCGCGGATCATCCGGTGGACGTCGTGCACGTCGTCGTCGTCGAAGCGTGGGTCGCCGTCGGTGTTGATGAGCAGGGCGACGTCGGGGTTCTCGGCGTCGGGCAGGCCCTCGGGCTTGCTCATGCCGTGTGCGACGTCGATGCGGAAGCCGTCGACGCCACGGTCGAGCCAGAACCGGAGTGTCTTCTCCAGGTCGGCCCGCACCTCGGGGTTCGTCCAGTTGAGGTCGGGCTGCTCGGGCGCGAACAGGTGCAGGTACCACTCGCCGCCCGAGCCGTCGGGGCTCGGCACGCGCGTCCACGCGGGGCCGCCGAAGACGCTCGTCCAGTTGTTGGGCGGCTCATCTCCGTCGGGGCCGCGGCCGGGGAGGAAGTGGTAGCGGGCCCGCTCCGGGCTGCCGGGCGCCGAGTCCAGCGCCGCACGGAACCACTCGTGCTCGCTGGAGCTGTGGTTGGGCACCAGGTCGATCGTGACACGCAGACCGTGCTCATGGGCGCCCTCGAGCAGCCGGTCGAACGTGTCCAGGTCGCCGAACACGGGGTCGACGTCGCGCGGGTCGGCCACGTCGTAGCCGTGGTCGGCCATCGGTGAGGTGTAGAACGGCGTGAGCCAGAGTGCGTCGACGCCCAGCAGCTCCAGGTAGCCCAGCCGCATGCGGATGCCTTCGAGGTCACCCACACCGTCGTCGTCAGAGTCGGAGAACGATCGGACGTAGATCTGGTACACCACGGCGTCGGCCCACCACTGCACGGGGGAGATCTTGCCAGGCGAACGGAGCAACCCGATCATTTCCGTCACCCCGTGAACGGCCTAGAAATCGCTGTTGACCATGCTCGCGGCCGCGTAGGTGAGGTACTGCCACAGCTGGTCGCGGTGGGCGTCGTCGAGCCCGGCTTCGTCGACGGCCACGCGCATGCAGCGCAGCCACGCGTCGCGCGCGATGGGGTCCACCTTGAACGGCGCATGCCGCATCCGCAGCCGCGGGTGGCCGCGTTGGTCGGAGTAGGTGCGCGGGCCGCCCCAGTACTGCTCCAGGAACATCCGCAGCCGCACCTCGGCCGGGCCGAGGTCCTCCTCCGGGTAGAGCGGTCGCAGCACCTCGTCCTCGGCCACCTGCTGGTAGAACCGGCTGATGATCTTCTCGAAGACGGGTGCGCCGCCGACCTCGGCGTAGAAGTTCTGGGGATCGGTCACCCAAGCACCTCGCTGGCCTTCGTCGCTGGCTCGTTCACGTATCCATCATCCCTGTCCGCCGCCGGCGCCCGCAGCGCAGTACCCCCGCATATACGTGGCCCTCGCTACTGGGCCTCCGTCTGCTGGGCGGCCACGGCTGCGCGCACCTCGTCCATGTCCACCGCCTGGACCTTGCCGATCAGGTCCTCGAGCGCGGGGGCGGGCAGCGCGCCCGGCTCGGCGTAGAGCACCACCCCGTCGCGCACCGCCATCAGGGTCGGGATCGAGGAGATGCCGAACGCCGCAGCGAGCTGCGTCTGGGCCTCCGTGTCCACCTTCCCGAAGGTGATATCCCCGTACTTCTCGGAAGCCTCGTCGAACACCGGAGCGAACTGGCGGCATGGGCCGCACCACGCCGCCCAGAAGTCGACGAGCACGGTTCCCCCGCCGCCCACCACGTCGTTGAAGTTGTCGGTCGTCAGTTCCACCGTCGCCATTCGCCGTGCAACCCGCAGCGGCTCATGCGTGTTCCCGGCGCGCTAGGACGGCGACGGGCTGACGGTGCTGCCCGCCCCGGGATAGACGACGGGGCGGGGCACGCCTGCGTCGTCGAGCGCGTCGGCGATCGCGGCGTTGAGGGCCCGCTGCACCGCCCACTGCCGGCCGGCCACCACCTTCACCGTCAGGCGCAGGGTGATGCCCTCGGGCCCGACCCGCTCCACACCGAGCACCTCGGGCTCCTCCAGCACGTGCTCGGCGATGTCCTCGGCCGCCACCCGCTCCATGGTGACGCGGCGCACGATCTCCGTGGCTGCCGGCAGGTCCACATGATGTGCCAGCGGCAGGTCGATCACGGCGACGGCGTAACCCTGGCTCTTGTTGCCGACGCGCAGGATCTCGCCGTTGCGCACGTACCAGACGGTGCCGTTGACGTCGCGGAGCGTCGTGATGCGCAGGCCCACCGCCTCGACGACGCCGCTCGCCTCGCCGACGTCGACGATGTCACCGACCCCGTACTGGTCCTCGAGCAGCATGAACATGCCGGAGAGGAAGTCGCGCACGAGGTTCTGCGCGCCGAAGCCGACCGCGACGCCGACGATCCCGGCCGAGGCGAGGATCGGGCCGAGGTTCACGCCGAACTCGGCGAGCACCATGATCGAGCCGATCACGAGCACCACCACGGAGCTGAGCGAGCGCAGCACGGACCCGATCGTCCGGGCCCGCTGAGCGCGCCGCGGTGTGGTGGGGACCGCGACAGGCCCCTGGCTCGTCGCGGCGGCGCCGTTGGGGCGGTTCAGCCGCAGCCGCGGGATCCGGACGACCAACCGTGGCATGCGGGTGGTGACGGCGCCCTCGACGAGCCGGTGGATGGCACGGTGGAGGACGTACCGGGCCAGGAACGACAGCGCGACGATCAGCGCGATGTTGAACGACTTGGCGATGAGCGTGTCCGCGGACTGGGAGATGAAGTCGTTGTTCGTGAGCTGGTAGACCATCGAGCACCAGGAGCCCGGGTCGTCCGCGCAGGCCGGACGGGCGGGCAGGATCTGGGAAAGCGCGGGCGGCGGGGTGGGCACCGTCACGTCAGGTCCAATCCGGTGTGTGTGGCGAGGAAGGCGAGCTGGTCGGTCGCGAGCGCCACGGTGCGCGACACGGACCGGGCGCCGTGCCCGACGTCGGTCTCCCGGCGGATCAGCGCCGGCCGGGTGTCACGGTCGCCGATGGTGGCGTGCTGCAGCGCCGCGCACATCTTGCGCGCGTGCAGCGGGTCGACGCGGGTGTCGGAGTCGAACACGGTGAACAGCACCGCCGGGTACTCCACGCGGTCGTGCACGTGGTGGTAGGGCGAGTACGACAGCAGCCAGCCGAGCTCCGTCGGATCGGCGGCCGTGCCGTACTCGTCGTTCCAGGTGCGGCCGATCGAGAACTCCTCGTAGCGCACCATGTCGAGCAGCGGCGCCGAGCAGACGACGGCTCGGTACAGCTCGGGGCGCTGGGTGAGCGCGGCGCCGACGAGCAGCCCGCCGTTCGAGCCGCCCAGGATCGCGAGCCGGTCGGCCGCGGTGTCGTCCGCCGCGATCAGCGCCTCCGCGGCGGCGTGTAGGTCGTCGAAGACGTTCTGCTTGTTCGCGCGGTTGCCGGCGAGGTGCCACTCCTCGCCCTCCTCACCGCCGCCGCGCAGCGACACCAGCGCGTAGGCGCCGCCTGCGGCCACCCACGCGAGCGCCGACGCGGTGTACGCGGGCTCGCGGCTGATCCCGAACCCGCCGTAGCCGGTAACGAGGGTCGGGCGCGGCCCGGTCCCCTCGGCCGGGGTGATGACGAACATCCTGACGGTGGTGCCGTCGGCGGAGGTGAACTCGCGCTGCTCCGAGCGCACCGCCGGCGCGGTCACGGCGCCTGGGGCGGGGGTCTCCAGCACGGTCTCGCCGGTCGAGAGGTCGAAGCGGTGCACCTCGGGCGGCGTCACGAGGTCGGTCCAGCCGAACCAGAGCCGGCCCGACTGCGCGGGGGTGTCGCGGTCGGCGACGGTGAGCCCGGTTATCGACCCTGTGCCCGGTAGCGGCACGGTGCCGACCGGTGCCCCGTCGGACGCGCGGTGCAGCGCCACCTCGGCCACGGCGTGCCGGGCGCGGGCGAGCACCAGGAGCGGCTCGCCCGAGGGGGCTTCCAGCCGCCTGACGGCCTGCAGCACCGATCCCGGGTCCTCCGCGACCAGTTCCCGCCAGTGCTCCCGGGCCGGGGTGCGCGGGTCGGTCACGGCCAGCCGGAAGCGGGGCGCCCCGTCGGTGGTGTGCAGGTAGAGCAGCCCGTCCCGGTCGACCCACGCGTTGCAGCGCACGTCGTCGGCCTGGGTGAGCACCGGCGTGAGCTTCGGGAGCGGGGCGCCGAGCTCGCCGATCCACACGCTGTCGCGGCGCGCGGTGCCGACGTTGCCGCTGACGACGAGCCAGCGTCCGTCGCGGGACACGTGCACCCCGTAGTAGTTGTGCTCGTCGTAGAGCCCGGGCCCGTCGACCAGCTCGTCGGACGTCGTGGGTGTGCCCACCCGGTGCCGCCACACCCGCCGGTGGAACGCCTGCTGTCCCGGCGGCACCTCGTCCTCGGCGACCATCCGCACGTAGACGAACTCCGCGCCGCCGGGGAGCCAGGCGATGTCGGAGTAGCGGCAGCGGTCGATCGGCTCCTCGACCTGCTCGCCCGTGCCGACGTCGAGCACGTGCAGCACCGAGTGCTCGTCGCCGCCGCTGGACAGGAAGTACGCGAGCCTGCGGCCTTCGAGGTCGGGCACCCAGGCGTCGAGTGTGGTGAGGCCGGTCGGGTCGATCACCATCGGGTCGAGCAGCACCCGTTCGGTGCCGTCCGGTTCGCGGACGTGCAGAACGGCGTGCTCCTGACCGGGCTCGCGGCGGGTCGCGAAGGTGCGCCCGGCACGCCATAGCGGCGCCGACACCGAGCCGGCCGACAGCAGCGCCGTGAGGCTCGCCGCCAGCCGCTCGCGTCCGGGGAGGGCGTCGAGGTGGCCCCTGGTCAGGTCGTCCTGCGCGCCCGACCAGACGCGGGTGCGGGGGTCGTCGGGGTCCTCGAGCCACCGGTACGGGTCGGCGACGCGGTGGCCGTGCAGATCCTCGACGAGCGCCAGGCGCTCGGCGGCGGGGTAGCGGCGGGGAGCGTCCACGCGGGCCGAGATTACGTCACCCGGATCAGTGCCGGATCTCCGGTGTTTCGGGCCGCCGACGACACTCTGTAGTCAGAGTCCGAGACGGGGTCGGAGTTGGCTCAGCCGGCCCAGCGATCCCCGACGTGTACGGGGGTCGGCGCGTCCGGCGGGAGGGTCGGGCACGGCTCCGGCAGCCCGAAGACCGTGCGCACCGGCAGCACCCCGGCCCACCGCCCGCCCGCGGCGATGTCGTCGTCGTCATCGCCGGGCGGGCCGGTGCGGATCTTGACGCTAGCCTCGGCGAGGTCGAGCGCGAGCACCGCGGTGGCGGCCAGCTCCCGCCGGTCGGGCTCGCGCGCGTGCTCCCATGAGCCGGGGGAGAGCTGCTCGACGATCGCGCGCAGCGCGGCTAGCCGCTCCGCGGGGTCGGTGACGCGCCGGGCCGCTCCATGCACGACCGCGCTGCGGTAGTTCATCGAGTGGTGGAATACCGAGCGCGCGTAGACGATCCCGTCGACGTGGGTGACGGTCAGGCAGAGCGGCTCACCGTCCTCGATCCGCAGCCAGCCCGCGCCGGTGGAGCCGTGCACATAGACGACGTCGTCGATGCGGCCGTAGCCGGTGGGGATCACGACCGGTGCCCCGTCCCGGACGAGCCCCAGGTGGCAGACGAGCCCGGCATCGAGCACGGCGTGGAGGTCGGCGCGGTCGGTGCGGGCGCGTTCCCGGAGGCGGGTCAGGGTGCTGCGGGAGGTCGTGGAGAGGGTCACGCTGCCATCGTCGGCGCCGAAGTGGCATTGTGGCAGGGCCAATCCTGCACGACTTCGAAAGGCCACCCGTGGAGCTGCCCCCGCTGCTTCTGGACCGCTCCGCCGAGCGCCCGCTCGCCGTCCAGCTCGCGGACGCGCTGCGCTCGGCCACGGCGGGCGGAGCACTGCGGACGGGCGACCGGCTCCCGTCCACCCGCGCGCTCGCCGCCACACTGGGCGTGAGCCGCACGGTCACGGCCGCCGCGTACGACCAACTGCTCGCCGAGGGCTGGGCGGTGGGCAGGCGCGGGGCCGGGACGTTCGTCATCGGCCCGCCCGCCGGGCGCTCGCCGGCCGTGCCACCCGACGTGCTCGCCGAGCCTGAAACCCGCCGCCCGGCGGCGATCTCGTTGCAGCCCGGCACGCCCTGCGTCGAGGTACTCGACCGGGCTGCGTGGCGCCGGGCGTGGCGCGCGGCGGCAGACCCGCCACCCGACATCGGGCCCGACCCCGTCGGCCTGCCGGCATTCCGGGTCGCGGTCACCGAGCACCTGCTGCGCCACCGCGGGCTGCCCGCTGCCGCCGTCCTCGCCACCGGCGGCAGTACGTCGGCCGTCGCCGAGCTGGCCCGCACCTTCCCCCGGGGCGCCCGGGTGGCCGTGGAGGAGCCCGGCTACCAGCGGGCCGTCGGGGCGCTGCGGGGCGCGGGGCTCGAGGTCGTGCGGGTGCCCGTGGACGGCGCCGGGCTGGTCGTCGACGCGCTCCCGGCCGGGCTTGCGGCCGTCTACTGCACGCCTGCGCACCAGTTCCCGCTCGGTGCCCGGCTGTCAGCGGCGCGGCGGGTCGCGCTGGTGGCGCGGGCCCGCGCCGAGGGTTTCCTTGTCGTCGAGGACGACTACGACGGCGAGCTGCGCTACGACGTGGCGCCGCTGCCGCTGCTCGCCGCGCTCGGCCCCGACGTCGTGGCGCACCTCGGCACGGCAAGCAAGCTGCTCACCCCGACCCTCGGCGTGGGCTGGCTGGTTGCGCCGCCCGCCGTGCGCGCAGCGGTACTCGACCTGCGCGACCGCACCGGCGCCCGGCCGGCCAGGGCGGGGCAGCGGGTGTTCGCGGCGTTCGCCGCCCACGGCGACCTGGCCCGCCACCTGCGGCGGTTGCGCCGGGAGCTGGCCGGACGCCGCTCCGCGGTCGTCGCCGCCGTGCATGCGGCCGGGCTCGGGGTGGAGGGCGACGCCGCGGGTGCGCACGTCCTGGTGCCGCTTCCGGACGCGGCCGCCGAGCGGGCGCTGCTGGCCGCGGCGGCGGCGCGCGGCGTCGAGCTGGACGGCCTCGCCCGCCACCACGCCGGTGAACCTCGGCGGGCGGGGCTGGTGCTCGGGTACGCCGGAACGAGCCGCGCCGAGCTGGACCGGGCACTGCCCGTCCTCAGGGAGTGCCCGGTCGCTCGCTGATCAGGCGTCCCGGTACCGGTGGGCGGTCTGCGGGACGCCCACCTGCAGGTCCGCGCGCGCCGGGCCGCCCGCCGTGAGCTGCACCTGCAACGCCGCCTTCGCGGTCGCCGCGACCGTGTAGCTGCCCGGCTCCAGGCCCGACAGCGTGTACGTGCCGTACGCGTCCGTGGTGACGGTCGCGACGACCGTGCCGCTCGCGTCGCGGGCGATCACGGCTGCTCCGGGCAGCGGGACGCCGTCGGCGCTCGTCACCGTGCCGCTGAGGTCGGTCACCGCGGGCAGGAGCGCCACGTCGAGCCCAGCGACCGGGTCCGGCCCGATGCGCACAGCAGCAGCCGCCGGGAGGTGCGCCGTGGCGCTCGCGGTGACGGTCGTGGGGCCCAGCGGCAGCCCGACCAGCGCGAACCCACCGTCCGCACGTGTGTGGCTGCTGCCGACCACGCGGCCGCCGGCGTCGGTCGCGAGCACGACGGCACCGTCCAGCGGCCGCCCGCCAGTCCCGCGGATCGTGCCCCGGACCGTCCCGTCGCCGGCCAGCGCGAAGTGATGCGCGGCGCCGCTGCCGTTCAGTACGACGAGCGTGGCGTCGGGCCGGAACCCCGACGACGTCGCCACCGCCGTGTATGTGCCGGGCGGCAGGCCCCGCAGCGCGAAGCGTCCGTACGGATCCACGCCGGTGCGCCCGACCTGGCGACCGTACGCGTCGGTCACGGTGACGATCCCGTCGGGGACGGCCGCGCCGCTCGTGGTCCCGACGTTCCCGACGATCTCACCCGCCCGTGGGCCGGTCGCCGCAGCCGGCTCGGGCTCGACCACCAGCTCGCTCGGGCCGAAGCCCGCCTCGCCCGCGACGGCGGCCAGCTCCGCCCCGACCGAGCCGGAGCCGGCGGTCTGCCGGCCGCCGCTGAACCACGAGGCGACCGCGGCGACTACGCAGGCGGCGACGGCGAACCAGAACGCCGCCATCAGGCCCTCGGCGAACGGGCCGGAGATGAGCTGCGGGAAGAAGCTGCGGCCGGTGAGGAACGCCGCCTGGTCGGGCGGGAGCGTGCCGACCACATTGCCGAGCAACTGCTGCACCGGGTTGAAGCCGAGGAACGCGGCGAACAGCACGCCCACCGGCGGCAGCGCGGCGATGCGTCCGGCGTCGGCGGCCGGCACGCCGTGGCTCGCCAGTCCCTGCTCCATCACCGCAGGCAGGTGCTGAGAGAGCCCGGCGATCATGAGGCTGAAGAAGAGGCCGATGGAGAGCACCATCGCGGCGTTCTGGAACGTGGCCGTCATGCCGGCACCCGCTCCGCGCGCCCCGGCGGGGAGGCTGTTCATGACGTCCGCACGGTTGGGCGAGGTGAACAGGCCCATGCCGATGCCGTTGAGCAGCAGGATGCCGGCGAAGGCCCAGTAGTTGAAGTCGATCGGCAGCATCTCCAGCAGCACGAAGCTCGCCGCCGAGATGATCATGCCGCCGGTGGTGAACCCGCGGGCGCCGAACCGGTCGGAGAGCAGCCCCGACAGCGGCGCCGCGACGAGGAACCCGATCGTCAGCGGGATCATGTAGATGCCGGCCCACAGCGGCGTCTGCTCGAAGCTGTAGCCGTGCTGGGGGAGCCAGATGCCCTGCAGCCAGATGATCAGCACGAACTGCAGGCCACCGCGGCCGAGTGAGGCGAGCAGGTTCGCCGTGTTCCCGAAGGTGAACCGGCGGTTGCGGAACAGCGAGAGCTCGAACAGCGGGTTCGCCACGTGCCTCTCGATCACGCCGAACAGCACGAGCACGACGAGCCCGCCGATGATGCACGAGAGGACGAACGGGCTGGTCCAGCCCATGACGTAGCCGCCGTAGGGCTGGATGCCGTAGGTGATGCCGATGAGCAGCGCGATCAGGCCGACGGCGAAGGTGATGTTGCCCCACCAGTCCATGCGCGCTGGCCTGCGCTCGCTGGTGTCCCGGAGCTTGAGGTAGGCCCAGAACGTCCCGAAGACGCCGAACGGCACCGAGACGAGGAACACCAGGTGCCAGTTGACGGGACCGAGCAGCCCGCCGATCACCAGACCGAGGAACGACCCGGCGATCGCCGCCACACCATTGATGCCGAGCGCGGTGCCCCGCTGGTGCACGGGGAAGGCGTCGGTGATGATCGCGCTGGAGTTCGCCATCAGGAACGCGCCGCCGACGCCCTGCACGATCCGCCACCCGATGAGCCACAACGCCGCCGCGTCGCCTTGCATCCAGGTCACCGCGAGCAGCACGGACGCGACGGTGAAGATCGCGAAGCCGAGGTTGTACATCCGGACCCGGCCATACATGTCGCCGAGGCGTCCGAACCCGACCACCAGCACGGCCGTGACGACCAGGAACCCCATGATCATCCACAGCAGATAGCTGGTATTTCCCGCGCCGAGCGGGTCGATGCCGATCCCCCGGAAGATGTCGGGCAGCGCAATGAGCACGATCGAGGAGTTGATCGTGGCCATCAGCAGGCCGAGCGTCGTGTTGGACAGCGCGACCCACTTGTAGTGCGGCCCTGGTGGCGCCTCCGACCGCCGCGCCGCCGCTGCGCTCTCCTGCGTTGCCGTGTCCACGCGCACTCCCACCGAGCCAGTGTTGGTATTTCGTTGCCCATGCTAACCAACTGGCGCGGTGGCGGATTCCCGAGCTGAGCTAGAGCTATCCCTGGTGCGGGTAGCGCGACACCGTCGGGGGCACGAACGTCTCCTTGATCGTGCGCGGGCTCACCCAGCGCAGGAGGTTGTAGACCGAGCCTGCCTTGTCGTTCGTGCCCGACGCGCGGCCACCGCCGAAGGGTTGCTGGCCGACGACGGCGCCGGTCGGCTTGTCGTTGACGTAGAAGTTGCCGGCGGCGAACCGCAGCGTCTCCGACGCACGGGCGACGGCTGCGCGGTCACGCGCGACCACCGAGCCGGTCAGCCCATAGGGCGCGCCGCGGTCGACGTGGCCGAGGATCTCGTCGAAGTCGCCGTCGGCGTAGACGTGCACGGCGAGCAGCGGCCCGAAGTACTCGGTGCGGAACACCTCGTGGTTGTGGTCGGACCCGACGACAACCGTGGGTCGCACGAAGTAGCCGGTCGAGTCGTCGGCGGTGCCTCCGGCGATCACGTCGAGCGTCGGGTCGGCGTGCGCCGCGTCCAGCGCGGCCCGGACCTTGTCGAACGCCCGCCGGTCGATCACGGCTCCCAGGAAGTTGCCGAAGTCCTCGACGTCGCCCATCCGCAGCGCCTCCACCTCCGCCACGAGGTCGTCGCGCATCCGGTCCCACACCGTGCGCGGCACGAACGCGCGTGAGGCCGCCGAGCACTTCTGGCCCTGGTACTCGAACGCGCCGCGGACGAGCGCGGTGCGCAGGACGTCGACGTCGGCCGACGGGTGCGCGACCACGAAGTCCTTGCCGCCGGTCTCGCCGATGAGTCGCGGGTAGGTGGCGTATCCGCCGATGTTCGCGCCGACCTGCTGCCAAAGATATTGAAAGGTCGCCGATGAACCGGTGAAGTGGATCCCGGCGAGCGCCCGGTCGGCGAGCAGCACCTCGGAGATCTCGCGGCCGTCGCCTGTGAGCATGTTGATCACTCCAGGTGGTAGCCCGGCCTCCTCCAGCAGTCGCATCGTGTACTGCGCAGCGAGCGTCTGCGTCGGCGACGGCTTCCAGATCACCGTGTTGCCCATCAGGGCCGGAGCCGTCGGCAGGTTGCCCGCGATGGCGGTGAAGTTGAAGGGGGTGATCGCGTAGACGAAGCCCTCCAGTGGGCGGTAGTCCATGCGGTTCCACACGCCCGTGGTGCTGTTCGGCTGGTTCTCGTGGAGCTGCCGGGCGAAGGCAACGTTGAAGCGCCAGAAGTCGGCCAGTTCGCAGGCGGCGTCGATCTCGGCCTGGTAGCAGGTCTTCGACTGGCCGAGCATGGTGGCGGCGTTCATCCGGTCACGCCACGGGCCCGAGAGCAGGTCGGCGGCGCGCAGCAGTACCGATGCGCGTTCTTCGAACGGGAGGTCCCGCCACGCGGGCGCGGCCCGGAGCGCGGCCTCCACGGCGGCCTTCGCGTCCTCGTGGCCGGCGTTGGCGCCGGTGCCGAGCACGTGGGCGTGGTCGTGCGGGGCGACCACGTCGAAGCGGGGCCCGTTGGCCATGTGCGTGCGGCCGTCGATCGTGACAGTCAGCTCGTGGTGCAGCCCGCCTACCTCCTCGAGCGCGGCCTGCAGGCTCACGCGCTCCGGTGTGCCGGGGGCGTAGTCCCGCGCCGGCTCGTTCCGCGGTGTCGGCGTGGTGGTGATCGCGTCCATGGCGGCTCTCTCCAGACTTCGGCGGTGCCCAGAACCCTAGGAACGGGGGAGGCGGGACAGGTCGTCCGGGAGCACGACGATTCGGCACCAGGCTTGGCCGATAGGACAACCCTGGCCGTCGGGCAGCATGCTCAGCGTGGAGTCATCGTCGAGCACCTCGCGTGACTGCTCAGGCCGAGCAGGCCGCAGGCATCGACACCGGCTTGCAGGTCGGGCCGGCATCTCACGACCCGTCGACCGTCCCAACCGGACGGGCTACTCGCCCGTCCTCGCCTGCGCAGGTGGCGAGCCGTCGAGGACGAGGGCGACAGCATCGCGCGGGCGTTCCGCAGAGCCTGTGGCGGGGGTGCGGGTGGTGTGCGTCCTGCCGGGCTTCGTGGTCACCGAGGGCGCGCCGGCGCACCTGCAGGGGATGGCCGAGCAGCAGGGCATCGGCGTCGAGTCCGTGCAGCAGCAGATCGTGGACCACCTCGGCGTGCCGATGGGGCGCCCCGGCAGCCCCCAAGACGTCGCGGAGACGATCGCGTTCCTGGCCTCCGACCGGGCGAGGTGGCTCACCGGGGCCGAGTTCCGGGTCGACGGCGGAATCCTCCCGACGGTGTGAGCCTGGTGACGATGCAGCTCATCTCAGTGATCATCGACGCGGCCGAGCTGGAACCGGAGAGCGAGTTCTGGCATCGACTGCTGGGCGGCTCCCGCATGCAGACTCCGACCCACCACTTCATCCAGGCCGACGGGCTCCCGATGTTCGTCGTCCAGCTGGACGCCAGCCCGGCCGGGCACCCGTTCTGCCTGCGGACGAGCTGAGCCGCGGCTCAGCTCCGCGACGCGCCGACCACGGTGCGCGACCACAGCAGACCTTCGACGCCGTCGAGGAACGTCCGGCACACCGCGTCCGGATCCGACAGGCAGCCGGCCACCATTGCCCCGTCGCGCAGCATGACGAAGTGCCGCCCCGCCGGCCCGCCCGGGCCCTTTCCGTCCTGCTCGAACAGCTCGGTCACAACCCCGAGGAACCACTCGCGGTGCTGCATGACCATGCGATGCACCGGGTTCTCCGGCTCTGGGTACTCCGCTGCGGCGTTGAGGAAGGCACAACCGCGGAAGCCCCCTCGGCGGATGTCCGCGGCGATGTCCGCCGCGACCGCGCGAAGGGCTTCCGCAGCCGACGCGCTGCCCTCCCGCGTACCCGCGAAGCGCTCGCGCAGCCCCCGGTCGGCTTCGGCGAGGTAGGCCACGACGAGGTCTTCCTTGCTGGGGAAGTGGCGGTAGAACGTAGCCCGGGTGGTGTTCGCCTCCGTGAGGATCCGGTCGACCCCGACCGAGTGCAGACCCTCGGCGTAGAAGATCCGGCTCGCCGTACCCAGAAGCCGCGATCGAGCCTCCGACGGCCGCCGCAGCTGCCGCCGCGGGCCTGCGCGTCCGCGTCGTCGACCATGATCTCGGCGCCGTCGCCGGGTCAGTCCTGCACGCCGAGGGCTACCAGGGACAGGCGCGCATGGTGGTCGACGAGGACCGCGGCGTACTCGTCGGGGTCACCTTCGTCGGGCAGGACGTCGCCGAACTGCTGCACGCCGCGACGATCGCGGTCGTCGCCGAGGTCCCCCTGGCCCGCCTGCGGCACGCCGTGCCTGCATTCCCGACAATCAGCGAGGTCTGGCTGCGACTTCTCGAGGCGTACGAGAAGGCGGGAGCAGGAGAGCAGGTCGCCGCCGCGGCGCTCAGGGAGCCCGCCGATCGCCCATCTCCCGCTCCGCCGTGAGCAACTGCAGGTGGAGCACCAGTCGGGTCCGGGGATCGCCCAGCCGCAGCCCTCCGACCGCGACGGCCCTGCGCACCCGGTAGCGCAGGGTGTTGGGGTGCACGGTGAGTCGCTTCGCGGCCGCGCGGACGTCGCCCATCGCGTCCAGCCATGCGACCACCGACCCGACGAGGTCGGTGCGGTGCTCCTTGTCGTACTCCACGAGCCGCGCCACCCCCGGATCGCGCAGATCCGGGCTCGCCGCCAGCAGGCCGAGGGTCTGGGTGAGCAGCACCTCCGCCCGGATGTCGGCGAACACCGCCACGTCGCCGCCCACGTCGCCGCCCATGACGTCGCCGATGACGTCGAGCACCCGGTCGGCCTCACCGCGGGAGCCGGGCACACCGGCGAGCCCGGCCGCCGCTGACCCGATCCCGGCCTGCACCCGCACCCCGGTGCGGCGCCGCGCGATCGTCACCACCTCGGTGCACATGGCCGTCAGCGCCCCCTCGGCCTGGTCCCGCGGCACGTCCGGCAGCACGGCGTAGACGCGCGCGCCCACCGCCGCCGTGAGCGCGGCCCTCCGGTAGGTGGCCGCGTGCACCGAGACGACGTCGCTCAGCTCGGCGACGCTCAGCTCATGGACCGCCGAGTCATCCGCGCGCACCGCGAACGCTACGACCAGCGCGGTGGTGTGCTCGTCGAGGCCGAACGTGCCGGCCACCAGCCCGGGACTCGCCCGCCCGTCCAGCAGCCCGGCCACGAGGTCGTGGCGGAAGCGTGCGCCCGGTGCCCGGCTGCGCCGCCGGACGATGTGGCCCGCGGCCACCCGGGCCGCGCCGAGCATCACCTCGGCCGCCCGCTCCGCGAACGGCGAGGCGCCCTCCTGCACCCAGATCGTGCCGAGCTGCCGCTGCCCGGCGTGGATGCCCACCGCGAGCCTGCGCCGGATGCCCAGCTCGGCGTGCTCGTCGATCTCGACGACGTCCTCACCTGCGCGCAACCGGTCGAACACACCCCACTCACGCAGCATCCGCAGGTAGACCTCCGGGCCCTGGCGGCCGAGGATCGAGCGCCGCCGCAGCTCGTCGACCTGCGCGGTGTCGCTGTCGGAGCGGGAGTAGGCGAGCACCCGGCTCGCGGTGTCCTCGATGCTGACGATGCCGCCGGTGAGCAGCGCGACCGTCTGCGCGAGCGAGAACAGGTCACCTTCACGGTCGGCGACGTCCTCGCCCGAGCCGCCGTCGTCGAGTACGTCGCGGGCCAGCGACTCCAGCCGCTCCCATCGCACGTCCGGCCGCACGAGCAGCAGTGCCAGCCCCGCGTCCGCGGCCGCGGACCGCAGCGGGTCCACGGCCCCGCCCGCCTTCACCGCGACGGCTGCCGCGCCGCTGCGGGCCTGCGCGTGCACGGCGGCGACCGCGTCCCGACCGCGAGCGCCGATCAAGAGGACCAGCTGACCGGGATGGCGATCGGGCTCGTCGTCGGGGTCGACGATGGATAGCCCCGCGAGGGGGACGTCGAGCCCGGCAGGGGCGACGGCCACCTCGACAAGCGGCTCGCCGAGCGCGCCCAGCAACCGGCGGAGTGTGGTGTCCACGGGGCGACTCTCTTCGTCGAACCAGACCAGCGCTCCCCTCGAACCTTATCCGCTCGGACAACTCCCCGGCCGTACTCGCCGATCTACGGTCCAGCGCATGCTGAGGAGCGCCCTGCTCGCGGCCGCCCGGTCGGGCGCCGTGCGCGCCGCTGTGGAGGCCGGGCCCATCGACCCGCTCGTCGCCCGGTTCGTCGCCGGCACCGGCGTGGACGACGCCGTGGCCACCGCTCGCAGGATCACCGCGGACCGCCTCGTCACCGTCGACCACCTCGGCGAGGACGTCACCGACCGCGAACAGGCCGACGCGGGTGTCGACGCCTACCGCACCCTCCTGCGCCGGCTCGGCGAGGAGGGACTCGCCGGGCGCGTCGAGGTGTCGGTGAAGCTCTCGGCGCTCGGCCAGCGCCTGCCCAAGGACGCCGTCAAGATCGCGCTCAACTCGGCCCGGCAGGTGTGCGAGGCCGCCGCAGCGGCCGGAACCACGGTCACCGTCGACATGGAGGACCACACCACCACCGACGCCACCCTCGAAACCGTGCGCGACCTGCGGGTGGACTTCCCGTGGGTCGGCGCGGTGCTGCAGGCGCACCTGCGCCGCACCGAGGGCGACTGCCGCGAGCTCGCCGGTCCGGGCTCGCGGGTGCGACTGTGCAAGGGCGCCTACGACGAGCCGGCGTCGGTGGCGTACCGGCGCACCAGCGAGGTCGACCGGTCGTTCGTCCGGTGCCTGCGCATCCTCATGGCGGGGGACGGGTTGCCGATGGTGGCGACGCACGACCCCCGGCTCGTGGAGATCGCGCGGTTCCTCGCCGAGGGCACCGGCCGCAGCCCTGACGACTACGAACTGCAGATGCTCCACGGTGTGCGCCCGCGCGCGCAGTCCGAGCTCGCCGCCGAGGGCCTGCGCGTGCGCGTGTACCTGCCCTACGGCACCGAGTGGTTCGGCTACTTCATGCGCAGGCTCGCCGAGCGCCCCGCCAACCTGACGTTCTTCGCTCGCTCGCTGATGACCCGAGGCTGAGGCCATGAACCGCGGAGCTGACGAGCTGGGAGGGTCCTGGACAACTCCGCCCGTAGCGAGCGGCGTCCAGGTGGGTGCATCGCAAGGCGGACGGTCGGGCCGATACCGCTGTTGTATCGGGCCGATCGTCCAACGCCGCGAGGTGCCTGCCTGGGCGTCGCGCAGTAGGGCCGAGTTGTTCAGGGCGCTCCTCTAGGGAACGCCGCCGGCGATGCAGACCCACAGCGACCGCGGCTGTCCCGACGCCGCGTCAGGGTCAAGCCGGAACGGGGCTCACCTCGAACACCGCCACCCGATCGGCTGCCGCGGCGAACTGCTCAGGGGCCGGCCCCTCGACGACCCCCGTGCGGACGAAGAAGTCCACGCCGTGCGGCACCTCAGTGGGGAAGGCCCGCACGATCGAGCGGCGCAGCGCTGGGTCGGTCACCTCGCGCAGAGCGACCGCTTGCCGGCGCCGGCCGCGGGCCAGCTCGCCGTGACCGGCGGCCCGTGCGTTGCGGGCCCAGTCCGACTGGGAGAGCCCGGCGACGACGTACCGGTGTCCGGCCACGACGAGCGGGGAGACGGGGGTGGCGCGGGGCCGGCCGGACACCCGGCCCGGCACGGTCAGGACGTGGATCGTGCCGAGCGGGAGCCCGATGCGCTGGAGGGCTTTCACGATCCGGTTGGCAACCGGGAGCCAGGACGGTAGCGGACGCGTCTCCATGAGATTCCTTCGATAGTCGAAACGATATGCCGAGCGTAAACTCCTTCGAGTGTCGAAGCAATCCGCCGTGGACCGGGCAGCTCGCGCGGCCGAACGGTTCGGCGCCGCCGCGGACGCCGTGGACGCGGCGGCGGCCGACGTGCTGGGGGTCAACCGCACCGACCTGCGCATCCTCGGCGCGGTCGTGGACGGGGCGCTGAGCGCGGGACGGGTGGCCGAGGCCGTGGGGCTCAGCCCGGCCGCCGCCACCACGGCGATCCAGCGGCTCGTCGCAAGCGGCTACCTCACCCGCGAGCCCGACCCGCAGGACCGCAGACGCGCCGTGGTCGAGCTGACGCCGGCGGCCCGGCGGCTGGCGGAGCGGATCTACGGGCCCGTGGGAGACGCAGGCGTGGCGGAGCTGCAGCGCTTCACCGCGGCCGAGCTGGAGGTGATCACCGAGTTCCTCGAGCGCGGCAACGCGCTGCAGCTCGCGCAGGCGGAAAGGATCCGCGGACTGGCGCGCGAGGAGGCGCGGTAGGGACCGGTGCTACGCGTTGCCGCGGACGCGTTCGGGTTCGACGAGGACGGCCACCCGGCGCTCCTCGCGCATCACGCGGTCGTAGGTGTCCCAGTCGTCGTGGGTGCCGCCCGCGCCGGTGAACACCGCGCGCAGGAGCAGCCGCAGGCCCTCGTCGTCGATCCCGTCGGCAGGGTCGTCCGGGCCGATCAGCTCGCTCCTGCCCTCAACGCCGACCCACTCCCACCCGGCCCGCCAGAGGATCGACGTGGCCGGCCGCTCCCGCAGGTTGCGCAGCTTCACCGGCCCGTAGGTGACGTATCCGACCACCGGCCGCCCCGTCAGCGGGTGCTCCAGCACCCCCGCGTTGACCAGCGAGGAGTGCGGGGTGCCGTCGCCGCGCACCACGCTGACGCTCGCGAGGCCGTTGTCGCGCGTAACGATGCGGCGGACCGGGTCGAGGTCGGGTGCGTCCACGGGTCGAGTGTGACAGGCGAGGGGCCTCCTGGGTCGCCCCATGTTCTCGCCTCCGCGGCGCCACGGGGCCACCATCGGAAGGGCACCGGTTCGAGGAGGCAGCATGCTCAGCACCGCGTTCACGAAGCTCGTCGGCTGCGAGGTCCCGATCCAGCAGGCCCCCATGGGTTTGATCTCCTCGCCGCGGCTCGCGCTCGCCGTGGCCCGCGCCGGTGGCGTGGGCACCGTCAGCGCGCCGCTCGGCGTCGACTCCCAGGACCTCACGGCCCAGCTGGACGCGCTTCTCGAGGCGGCCGAGGGCGTGCTCTCGGTCAACTTCGTCACCGCGGAGGTCAACCGGTCCGCCGTGGCGGTGGCGGCGCAGCGGATGCCGCTCGTGGAGTTCTTCTGGAGCGAGCCCGACCCTGCGCTGGTCGACCTCGCCCACGAGGGCGGCGCACTCGTCAACTGGCAGGTCGGCTCGCTGCCCGAGGCCGTGCAGGCTGTGGAGGCGGGCGCCGACGTCGTCACGGTGCAGGGCACGGAGGCGGGCGGGCACGTCCGCGGGCAGACGCCGCTGCTGCCGCTGCTGGCGTCGGTGCTGCGCGCGGTCGACGTGCCCGTGCTCGCGGCGGGCGGGATCGCCGAGCCGCGCGCGCTGGCGGCCGTGCTCGCCGCCGGGGCGGCCGGCGCCCGGATCGGCACCCGGTTCGTGGCCAGCGCGGAGTCGGGGGCACACCCGGAGTACGTGCTCGCGGTGCTCGGCGCCGGGCCGGACAGCACGGAGGTCACCGACCAGTTCGACGTCTGCCCGCTCTGCGCGACCCTGCCGCGGGCGCGCGTGCTGCGCTCCGCCCTCGACGCACTCGCCAAGCTGGACGGGGAGACCGTGGGCGCGGTGGTCGGCCAGGGCGGCGAAACCCCGCTCCCGGCGCGCTCCGGAATCCCGGCCCACGAGAACGTGCGCGGCGCCGTCCAAGCCATGGCGCTGTACGCCGGCGCGGGTGTGCACCTGGTCAACGAGGTGCAGCCGGCCGACCGGATCGTGCGGGAGCTGGCCGACGGGGCGGAGCAGCTGCTGCGGGCCTGGTAGGCACGCCCGCGCAATCACCGCAGGTTGACCAGAGCCTCCGGAAGGGTGACGTGGGGCAGATGCTGTCACGGCCGACCGCACCGCGGGCCCGGCTGCGCGAGCTGCTCGCGACCGGGACGGGGCCGCTGGTGGCGCCGGGGGCGTACGACGCGCTGACGGCGCGGCTGGTCGAGCAGGCGGGGTTCGACGCCGTGTACATGACCGGGTTCGGCACCATGGCATCACTCCGCCGATCGGGCTGGTCTGGTGAGGCCCGGTCCGCGACCTTGCGCCGGTCCGCCTACTCTCTGGCGCCATGACCCGGGACAAGGTGCGCGTGGCCGTGGTGTTCGGTGGGCGGAGCAGCGAGCACGCCATCTCGTGTGTCTCCGCGGGCGCGGTGATGGCTCATCTCGACCCGGAGCGCTTCGAGGTCGTGCCCGTCGGCATCACCCGCGACGGGGCGTGGGTGCTCGGCACCGACGATCCCCGCGAGCTGGTGATCTCCGGCCGCGAGCTGCCGTCGGTCGACGCGACGCGCACCGCGCTCGCGCTGCCCGGCGACCCGACGCGCGGTGGCCTGGTCGTCCTGGATCCGGACCGCGCCGGCGAAATCTTCTCCGGCGTCGACGTGGTGTTCCCGGTGCTGCACGGCGCGTTCGGGGAGGACGGCACCGTCCAGGGCCTGCTGGAGATGGCCGGCATCCCCTACGTCGGGGCCGGCGTCCTTGCGAGCGCCGTGGGCATGGACAAGGAGTTCGCGAAGAAGCTCCTGGCTGCCGAGGGGCTGCCGGTGGGCGATCTCGTTGTGCTGCGGCCAGGCCCTGGGAAGACTGCCGGCACCCTGACGCCCGAGCAGCGCGACCGGCTCGGCCTCCCGGTGTTCGTCAAGCCGGCTCGGGCGGGGTCGTCGATGGGGATCACCCGGGTGACCGACTGGGCCGCCCTCGACGACGCGATCGCCACGGCCCGCGAGCACGACCCGAAGGTGCTGGTGGAGGCCGCGGTCGTCGGGCGTGAGGTGGAGTGCGCGGTGCTGGAGCTTCCGGACGGGACGGTGCGCGCGAGCGTGCCTGCCGAGATCCGGATCGTCGGCACCGGCACGGGCGGCGCCACGCCCGAGTTCTACGACTTCGAGGCCAAGTACCTCGACGACGTCTGCGAGTTCGACATCCCCGCCAAGCTCGACGACGCGGAGTCCGAGCGGCTGCGGGACATGGCCGTGGCCGCCTTCCGCGCCCTCGACGGCCAGGGCCTCGCGCGGGTCGACTTCTTCGTCGGCCCGGACGGGGCGGTCACCGTCAACGAGGTCAACACGATGCCCGGGTTCACCCCGATCTCGATGTACGCGCGGGCGTGGGCGGTGACCGGGGTGGACTTCCGGACGCTGCTCACGACCCTCGTCGAGACGGCGCTGGCCCGCGGCACCGGCCTGCGCTGAGTGGGCGCGCTACCCGTGCTCGACGTGCCCGTGCACGAGGCGCGTGAGCGCTGGCCCGAGGGGCTGGCGTTCGCCGCTGATCCGCACCCACCGCGGCCCGCCGAACGGGGCCTGCTCCTCCACGGTCAGGACGACTCCGGGGAACACACCGAGGTCGCCGAGGTAGCGCAGGGCCGCGCTGTCGCGGTCGGACACCCGCTCCACCCGGAACCGGCATCCCGGGGGAGCGGAGTCCAGGACCTCACCCCAGCCCTCCTCGTGCGGCCCGTGGCGCGGGGGGATCGGGTCGCCGTGCGGGTCGTGTGTGGGGTGGCCGAGCTTGGCGTCGATCCGTTCCTCGAGCCGGTCGGAGAGAGCGTGCTCCAGCATTTCCGCCTCGGCGTGCACCTCGTCCCACGGCACGTCGAGCACGCGGGCGAGGAACGTCTCCAGCAGCCGGTGCCTGCGCACCACCCGGAGCGCGGCGCGCTCGCCGGAGTCGGTGAGCTGCAGGGCCCGGCTGTCGGGGCGGATGAGCAGGCTCCCGTCCTCCAGCCTCTTCACCATCGCCGAGACCGACGGCGCGGACACCCCCAACTCCTGGGCCAGCAGGCCAGTGGTGACCGGCGCGCCGCGGTGGGCGAGGTTGTAGATCGCCTTGAGGTAGTCCTCGGTCGCCCGGGACATCGTCACCATGACCGAGAACTCTAGGCCCGTCCGGTGGGCGTCGCCGTCAGCCTGTCCGTACCGGGGTGACGGGGAGCGTGGTGCGCACCACGTCGGACACGGCCTGCACCGGGCCGCTCCCGGCGTCGACGGGTGTGGTGACGGCGACGTACACGGGGCGGTCCACCGCGATGTAGCTGACCTGCACCGGCGCGGGCAGCCCGTCGTCGATCTGCAGCCACCGCACGCCGTTGATCTCCAGCAACGCCGAGGTGGGCGTCAGCTCGGTCGGCCGCGGGAGACCGCAGCGAAGCACGACCGGCCGCGGCGCGGCGGCCCACGCTCGCACGCCGGGGAGCTGGTCGGACTGCGCCACCGGGCGCGGAGCGAGCAGCGCGCCCGACCCGGGCAGCTCGGCGGGGAGCGCGGCCAGCAGGGTGGTGCAGTCGGGTCCGGTGGCGTCGGGGGAGTCGACGGGCGCGACCGCGAGCGGCCCGGTGTCAGGGGGAGCGGGCTCGCCCACCCCTCGGACGCGTGCCGTGATCGCGATCGCCGCCACGGCGACGGCGAGCAGCAGCGGCAGTGCGATCGCGATCAGCACCGGCGTCGAGAGGCGGGAGCGGACGGGGGAACTCACGGGTCCAGTATTCGGAACGGCTGCAACGGCCGCAGGACGGGCCCAGGTCGGTCAGCCGGCGAGGTGCACCACCGGGCAGGTCAGCGTGCGGGTGATGCCGTTGACCCCTTGGACCTGCGCCACCACGAGCTGGCCGAGCAGGTCGACATCGTCGGCCTGAGCGCGGACGATCACGTCGTACGGCCCGGTCACGTCCTCGGCGGAGACCACCCCGGGGATCACGGAGATCGCGGCGGCCACCGCGGCGGCCTTGCCGACCTCGGTCTGGACCAGGATGTAGGCCTGCACCACGGCGTGCCCCTTTCCACTTCGGTGAACTCTCCGGGGTAGGAAAGTCGGAGGCCCGAACGTACCGGAGGTGGCCCTCGTGCCCATATCGCTCCCGCCCCCGAGCGAGGAAGCAGAGGCGGAGAACACACTCGCCGCCATCGGTGAGTTCGGTCTGATCGACCGGGTCACCGCGGGCCGCGTCCAGCCCGCGACGACCCTGCTCGGGCCCGGTGACGACGCCGCGGTCGTCGCCGCCTCCGATGGCCGGGTGGTGGCGTGCACGGACGTGCTGGTGGCCGGTGTGCACTTCCGGCTGGACTGGTCCGCGCCCGACCAGATCGGGCGGAAGGCGGCCGCGGCCAACCTCGCCGACATCGCGGCGATGGGGGCGGTGCCCACCGCGCTGCTCGTCGGGCTCGCGTGCCCGGCCGACACGCCCGTGGAGACGCTCGCCGGGCTCGCCGACGGGCTGTGGGCCGAGGCCGGCTCCGTCGGGGCGGGTGTGGTGGGCGGGGACGTGGCCTCGTCGCCGACGCTCGTGCTCTCGGTGACGGCGCTCGGGTCACTGGATGGCCGGGAGGCGGTCACGCGGGCCGGCGCGCGCCCGGGTGACGTGGTGGCGCTGGCCGGTCGCGTCGGCTGGGCGGCGGCGGGCTGGGCGGTGCTGGCTCGCGGGTTCCGGTCGCCGGTGGCGGTGGTCGCGGCGCACCGGGTGCCGGAGCCCCCGTACGCGGCCGGGCCGCAGGCGGCGAAGGCCGGGGCCACGGCCATGATCGACGTCTCCGACGGGCTGCTTGCCGACCTCGGCCACGTCTCCCGCGCGTCCGGCGCGCGGATCGACGTCCGCAGCGGTGCGCTGGAGATCCCGGCCCGGCTGCGTGACATCGGCCGGGCGCTGGGCGTCGACCCGCTGCACTGGCTGCTCACCGGCGGCGAGGACCACGCGCTTGCCGCGACCTTCCCCGGCTCGCCGCCGGAGGGATGGACCGAGATCGGTGTGGTGACCGACGGCGAGCCGGCCGTGCTGGTGGACGGCAGGCCCTACGCGGGCGGCCCGGCGGGATGGGACCACTTCGTTCGCTGAGCGGGTTGACCGGTCCGTCCCATAGGTTCACCGTGGCGCCATGGCCGTGCAGATGTCGACGCAGCTCATGAAGGTCGTCGGCGTGCTCCGGTACGAGCCGATCGCCAAGCGGATCCGTGGCCTGGTCGGTGGGGAGGTGGTGGTCGACTCGACCGGCGCGCTGCTCGTGTGGGAGCCGCGACGGGTCGTCCCCAGCTACGCGGTCCCGGGCGGGGACGTGCTCGGCGAGCTCGTGCCCGCGCACACCACGGAGGTGAGCGGCAGGCCGGTCCGCCTCGCGCCCGGGTGGCCGTCGGTGTACGACCCGAGCACGGCGTTCGCGCTTCATACCGCCGAGGGCGAGGCGCTGACGCTCCGCTCCGGCGACGGCGAGCTGGAGGGCGCCGCGTTCCGGCCCGCCGACCCCGACCTCTCCCAGTATGTCGTGCTCGACTTCGATGCGATCGACACCTGGCTGGAGGAGGACGAGGAGGTCGTGGCGCACCCGCGCGACCCATTCCACCGGGTGGACGTCCGGCGCAGCTCCCGATACGTGCGCATCCAACGGGACGGGCAGCTGCTCGCGGAGTCGAAGCGGCCGAACCTGGTGTTCGAGACCGCCCTGCCGGTGCGCTCCTACCTGCCCCCGGAGGACGTCCGGCTCGATCTCCTGGAACCGAGCCCCACCCGCACCGCGTGCCCGTACAAGGGCCAAGCGAGCTACCTGTCGTTCCCACCGGAGGCGCCCGACATCGCGTGGATGTACGAGCGCCCGCTCCCGGACGCCGTGCAGCTCACCGGGCTCGTGGCGTTCTTCGACGAGCACGTGGACGTGACCGTGGACGGCGAGGCGCGCGTCCGTCCCGTCTCTCTGTGGTCCTAAACTGATGTCGTTACGAATTACTGCCAGGTGGCCGTGTCGGGGTCGATCCCGTGGGCGCGAGCGGACTCGTCGATGATCTGCCGGAACCAGGAGGCCAGCCCGGCCCGGATGCCGTCGTAATGGGCGGAGAAGCCTGGGTCGGACTCGAACATCCGTCCCAGGCACACCTGCATCTGTCGCGTGAGCGGGATAGTCGTGGTGGGTCAGCGCGGCAGGAGCTCCTCGGGCACGTCCGCGTAGCGGGCGCGGACGAACTCCCCGAGGCCCTTCGCCTGCGCGTCGAGGCCGAGGTTGGCGGCGACCCCGAGGCCGAGGAACCCCACCACCGTCACGCCGACGGCTCGCAGGTTCGGCAGCCACCAGCGCCGCAGCTCGACCGCATCGGGCGGCAGCAGCCCCCGCAGCCGCTCCTCGGTGAGCCAGCCGCGCAGCCAGGCGTAGCTCGCGTCGTCGCGGGTCCAGATCCCGAGGGTGGCGTTGCCCGCCTTGTCGCCCGAGCGGGCACCGACCACCTCGCCGAGCGGGACGCGCCGCGTCGGGCGCGTCTCCGTCATGGCCGGTGGCGGGTCGGCCGGTTCGGGGCAGGGCGTCGGGCCCACGGGGTCGGCAGGGACGACGCTCCACGTGCGCTCGCCCAGCCGCACCTGCTGCGGGAACTGGGCCGCCGGCATGAGGGTCGGCCAGAACGTCGCGAACTCCGAACCGGCGCCGGGCGGCTCGGTGAGAAAGAAGCCGGGGTAGCCCGCCAGCGCCATCTCGACGGCCGCGCGGGACAGCCCGGCCACGGCTTTGCGGTCGTGGCCAGACACGACCACGGTGAGGAAGGCGGCCGCCTCCAGCATCGTGGCGGGATCGGGCCGGTCGGCCCGCAACAGCCGCACCTCGACGTCGTCGAACGCCTCGCGGCCGCCAGGGACGGCCGCCCACAGCTGCCGCTCCGCCATCTTCGCCTTGGCCTCGATGTCGAGCCCCGTGAGCACGAACGTGGTCCTGTTGCGCCAGCCGGCCGACGCGAGCGCCCCGACCTTCACCGTGCCCGGTGCCGGCTCGCCGTGGACGCCCGACACCCGCACCCGGTCGTGGCCCTCCTGCGCCAGCTCGATCGAGTCGAACCGCGCCACGACGTCCGGGTTGGCGTAGCGCGGTCCGTCGATCTCGTAGAGGAGCTGCGCGGTGACCGTGCCGACCGTGACCGCGCCGCCAGTGCCGGGGTGCTTGGTGATCACGGCCGAGCCGTCGGCGGCGATCTCCGCGATCGGAAAGCCGGGCCGGGTCATGTCGGGGATCTCGTCGATGAACGAGTAGTTGCCGCCCGTGGCTTGCGCGCCGCACTCGATGACGTGCCCGGCCACCACGGCGCCCGCGAGGGCGTCCCAGTCGTCGCGCCGCCAGCCGAAGTGCCACGCCGCGGGCCCCGCCACCACGGACGCGTCGCTGACCCGTCCCGCGACGACGACGTCGGCGCCCTGGGTGAGCGCGTCCGCGATGCCCCAGCAGCCGAGGTAGGCGTTCGCGACGTCCGGCTCGCCCTTCATCGGTGCGCCCGTGTCGAGGTGCGGCGCCTCCCACCCGGCGGCGCGGGCGGCGGCGAACGCCTCGGTGACGTCGTCGCCGGTGACCACCGCGACCCGCACCGGTCGGCCGAGGTCGGCCGCGATGGCCTCGACCTCCGCGGCGCAGGCCTCCGGGTTGAGCCCTCCGGCGTTGGAGACGATCTTGATGCCGCGGTCGAGGCACTCGCCGAGCACCTCACGAAGCTGGGTGACGAAGGTGCCCGCGAACCCGGCGCCCGGGTCGCGGCTGCGCTGCTTGAGCAGCACGCCCATGGTCAGCTCGGCGAGCCAGTCGCCGGTGAGCACGTCGATCGGGCCGCCCTCGACCATCTCGCGGGCGGCCGAGAGCCGGTCGCCGAAGAATCCGGAGCAGTTCGCGACCCGCAGCACCCCAGGGTTCACGCGGTCGGCCCGGTGGTGAGCGTGACCAGCACCGTGTGCGCCTCGACGTACTGGCCCGGCTCGACGTGCACCGCGGCCACCACCCCGTCGGCGGCCGCAGTGGCGGGATGCTCCATCTTCATCGCCTCCAGGACCACGAGCTTCTGACCGGCGGTGACCTGGTCACCGGCGGCGACGAGCACCGCGGCGACCGTGCCCGGCACCTCCGCGACGGGGCCGGCCGCCGCGGCGGACAGCTCCGGGTCGGGCAGCCGCGGCTCGGGCCGCCACCCGCTCTGCGCGGCCGGGTCGTTCACCCACACCGAGCCGTCGGGGTGGACGCGCACGATGCACGGCACCGCGACCCCATCGTGCACCACCCGCACGCCGTCCGGGCCGAGGTCGCGCAGGCCCAGCTCCGTGGTGGTGCCCCCGACCGTGACCGTGAGCGCCGTGTCCCCGAACGCGGCGCCCAGCCGGTACCCGACGTCCGCCGGTTCCCCGCCGATCGGTGTCCAGCGGGCGGTGGCCGGTGCGCTGCCCGGCAGCAGCCGGAACCCCGGCGGAGCGAGCGACGTGACGGGGTCGGCGGCGCGGCGGCGGGCCGCGGTGACGGCCACTGCGGCGCCCAGGTGGACGACCTCGGGCGTCGGCGGCGGTGGCGCGAGCAGGACCGGGTGGCGGTCCAGGAAGTCCGTGCGGGTCTCGCCGGCGAGGAAATCGGGGTCGCGCAGCAGCGCGGCAAGCATCGCGCGGTTGGTGACCGGGCCGTGCACCTCGGTGGCGTCGAGCGCGCCGGCCAGCATTGCGGCGGCCTCGGCCCGGGTGGGGGCGTGCGCCACGACCTTCGCGAGCATCGGGTCGTAGAACGGGCTGACCTCGCCGGGGGCCGCCACGCCGTCCTCGAACCGCACCCCGGGATGCGTGGGATGGGCGTAGTGGTGCAGCGGGCCGGGGGCGGGGAGGTACCCGTTCGCCGGGTCCTCGGCGTAGAGCCGCACCTCGATGGCGTGCCCGCGCGGCTCCGGGGCGCGGTCGAGGCCGAGCGGCTCCCCGGCGGCCACCCGCAGCTGCATCCGCACCAGGTCGAGGCCGTACACCTCCTCGGTGACGGGGTGCTCGACCTGCAGCCGGGTGTTCATCTCCAGGAAGAAGAAGTCGCCGTCCTCGTCGAGCAGGAACTCGACCGTTCCAGCCCCGACGTATCCCAGCTCCCGCACGAGCGCCACGGCCGTGGCGCCCATCCGCTCGCGCAGCTCCGGTGTGACGGCGGGGGACGGTGACTCCTCCAGCACCTTCTGGTGGCGCCGCTGCACGGAGCACTCGCGCTCGCCGAGGTGGACGGCCCCGCCGTGGACGTCACCGAAGACCTGCACCTCGACGTGCCGCGCGAAGCCGAGGTGGCGCTCCAGGAACACCGCGGCGTCGCCGAACGCGCCCGCGGCCTCACGCCGCGCGCCGGTGATCGCCTCGGCCAGCCCGTCCGGGCCGGTGACCAGCCGCATCCCCTTGCCGCCGCCGCCCGCGGTGGCCTTCACCAGCAGCGGGAAACCGACGTCCGCGCCCGCGACGGCCCAACCGTCCGGGTCGTCGCCGGTGACGGGCGCGTCGGGCAGCACGGGAACGCCCGCCTTGCGCGCGATCTCCTTGGCGCGGTCCTTGCGGCCCATCGCCGCGATCGACTCCGGCGACGGCCCGACGAACACGAGCCCGGCGGCGGCGCACGCCGCGGCGAAGCCGGCGTTCTCGGCGAGGAAGCCGTAGCCCGGGTGCACGGCGTCGGCTCCCGCGCGGCGGGCGGCGTCGAGGATCTTCGCGGCGTCCAGGTACGACTCGGCCGGGGTGGACCCGCCCAGCGAGACGGCCCGGTCGGCGTCGAGGACGTGCGGCGCGTGCGCGTCGGGGTCGGAGTGCACGGCCACCGTGCGGATGCCCATCGCCGACGCCGTGCGGAACACGCGGCGGGCGATCTCGCCGCGGTTGGCGACGAGCAGGGTGCGTATCGCGGTCACCGGGCTCACATCCGGAAGGGGGCGTAGGAGGTGGTGCCGCGCACCGGGGCCGAGTGCACCGCCGACAGCGCGAGTGCCAGCACGGTGCGGGTGTGGCGGGGGTCGATCACGCCGTCGTCCCAGCCGCGGCCGGTGGCGTAGAGCGCGCCCGACTGTGCGTCGATCATCGCCTCGGTCATGGCTCTGACCTGCGCGTCCGTGGCGTCGTCGTAGGGGCGGCCGGCCCGCTGCGCTGCGCCGCGCTGCACGATCGACATCACGCCCGCCAGCTGCGGGCCGCCCATCACCGCGATCCGGTGGCTGGGCCACGTGAACACGAACCGAGGGTCGTACGCGCGGCCGGACATCCCGTAGTTCCCGGCCCCGTAGGAGGCCCCGACCATCAGCGTCAGGTGCGGCACGGAGGAGTTCGACACGGCGTTGATGAGCTTCGCGCCGTCCTTGATGATCCCGCCGCGCTCGGCGGCCGTGCCGACCATGAACCCGGTGATGTTCTGGACGAACAGCAGGGGCGTGTCGCGGGCGTTGGCGAGCTGGATGAAATGCGCGCCCTTGTTCGACTCTTCGGAGAACAGGATGCCGTTGTTCGCGAGGACGCCCACCGGGCGGCCGCCGATCGAACCCCACCCCGTGACGAGCGTGGTGCCGTAAAGGGGTTTGAACTCGTCGAACCGGGAGCCGTCGAGGACGCGGGCGAGCACCTCGCGCACCTCCACGGCGCGTTTCGGATCGGCGGCGGCGCAGCCCAGCAGCTCCTCGGCGGGATAGCGGGGCTCGTCCGCCGGGAGCGCGGGCGGCGGCCCGGCCTTGCGCCAGCCGAGGTCGGCGACGATCTGGCGGCCGATCCGGATCGCGTCGCGCTCGTCGACGGCGAGGTGGTCGGCGAGGCCAGAGACGCGGGCGTGCATGTCGGCGCCGCCGAGCGTCTCGTCGTCGGTGTCCTCGCCGGTGGCCATCTTCACCAGCGGCGGCCCGCCCAGGTACACCGACGCCGCACCGGCGACGAACACCGTGTGCTCGCTCATCCCCGGCACGTACGCACCGCCCGCCGTGGAGCTGCCGAACACCAGCGCAATAGTCGGGATGCCCTGCGCCGAGAGCCGGGAGAGATCGCGGAACGTGCGGCCGCCGGGCACGAAGATGTCGGCCTGGCGGGGGAGGTCCGCGCCGCCGGACTCCACGAGCGAGACCACCGGCAGCCGGTTGCGCTCGGCGATCTCCAGCGCCCGCAGCTGCTTCGCGACCCCGGCGGGGGAGACCGACCCGCCCTTCACCGTGGCCTCGTTTGCCACGACCATGCACTCGACGCCCGACACGGGCCCGATTCCGGTGATCACCCGGGCGCCGGGCTGCTCGGTCTCAGGGTCGTGGGCCCCGGCAAAGGCCGAGAGCTCGAGGAACGGGGCGTCCTCGTCGAGCAGCAGGTCGACGCGCTCGCGGGCGAGCAGCTTGCCGCGCTGCCGATGCCGCGCGACCGGCCGCTCACCGCCCGCGGCATGGACGGTGGCCGCGAGCGCGGCGAGGGGCTCGAGCGCGCCGAGCATCGCCTCGCGGTCGGCCGCGTACTCCGCGGAAGCGGTGTCCAACCTGGAGCGCAGCACCGCCATCGGTCCTCCTCGTCGGGCGCCGGGACCAGACCCTACTGTGCGGTAGCGATCACATGCCCAGCGTGTCGCCGCCGCTACCCTCCCCGGCCCTGGCCGCTCTCAAGCAAGACCCCGAGTGCCGCAAGGGCATCCCTCGGCGGCGTAAACCCGGCCATCCACTTCCCAATAGGCTGCGTTCTGCGGAACGCGTTCAGGTCGGCAGGGTCGGCCGGGTCGGCCGGGGCTGGTCAGCAGGGAAATGTCGGTGCGTCATGACATCGTCAGAGTCGAACATGCGCTCGGCTTTGGGGGTGTCTAGTGCGTCAGACGATGGTTCCGTCGCGGCTGAGCCTCGGGGAATTGGAGTCCGAGTTGTTGGGCCTGGCCGGGCACATCGCCGCGGCGCAGTGCCGGTTCCTGCAGTTGTTGGCCGAGTTCGACCGCCGCGACGGGTGGGCCGGCCCGGGCTTGCGGTCGTGCGCGCACTGGCTGTCCTGGAAGGCCGGGATGAGCCTGCGCACCGCCATCGAACAGGTCCGGGTCGCGCACGCCCTGGCGAAGCTGCCGCGGGTCACCGAGGCCTTCGCTGCCGGACGGATCTCCTACTCCAAGGTCCGCGCGATCACCCGGGTCACCGCCGACCTCCCCGTCGACCAGCCACAACCCGAGCAGTTCGACGACGATCCGAAGGTGCCCGATCAGCCGGGTCCGCGGTGGGCGCCAGCGCAGGAGGTGGAGCAGACGCTGCTGCAGGTGGCGTTGGGCGGCACCGCCAGCCACCTGGAGACGGTGGTGCGTGCGGTGCGGCGCCGCACCGCCGACCCGGCGAAGGCCCAGGCCGCCCGGTCGCTGTCCTGGGCCTGGGCCGACGACGGCTCGCTGGTGCTGCGCGGCCGGCTCGCACCGGCCGAGGGCGCCACCTTGGTCGCCGCCATCGAAACGCTCGTCCCCGCCACCGCCACCGCCACCGCCACCGCCACCGCCACCGCCACCGCGACCCGACCCGAGCCGCGCGAACGCCCCCCGGACTGGCAGCACCGGGCGGTCGAACACGCACCCGGCGCCGCCGCCGACCGGGTGGCCGCCCGCCGCGCCGACGCCCTGCTCACCTTGATCAACACCGCCACCGACCTCGATAGCGACGCCGACCTCGATAGCGACGCCGATCTTGACGACCTGCACCCGGACCACCCCGACCACGGCGACGGCAGAGATATCGGCAGCGAGGCCGACGCAGCCGCCGGGGTGATCGACAGCGACACCGGTGCGTCCGTCGACGACGAGGCCAGCGCCGGCAAGGCCGGCGGGTGCGGCCAGCGTGCCCGGCCCGGCCGGGGCCGCCGCGGCGCCCAGCCCACAACCCGCCGTAACCGACGCCGGCGCCACACCCCGCGGCGTCCGGTCGTCCGCCGCGGCCACGCCAAGGTCATCGTGCACATCGACGCCGCGACCGGCACCGCTCGCATCCCCGGTGGCCCCGAACTACCTCCCGCCGCCGCCGAGCGGCTCGGCTGCGACGCCCAGGTCCAGCTGCTGCTGCCAGAGCCCCGATCCAACCGGCTCTACCTCGGCCGCACCCGCCGCCTCGCCTCCCCCGCCCAGATCGCCGCACTCACCATCCGCGACCACGGCCGCTGCCGATTCCCCGGCTGCACCCACACCCGCCACCTCCACGCCCACCACGCCCGCCCCTGGTGGGCCGGCGGCCCCACCGACCTCGACAACCTCGTTCTCGTGTGTTCGTTCCACCACCAGCTCATCCACGACCGCGGCTATCAGATCCGCTGGACCGGCCACCGCTGGCAAGCGCTGCGCCCCGACGGCACCGAAGTCCCCGAGGCCGGCCGCCCGCTCGCCGGCAACCTCGACGGCCTCGTCGAGCACGCCACCCGCAGCGGCCAACTCATCACCGACCGCTCGCTCACCCCCACCTGGTACGGCGAAACCCTCGACCCCGCACCCATCCTCGACACCCTCCTCCCCCGCCACGTCCCCGCCGCCACAGCAGCCTGAACCAGCACGTTCCGCGGAACGCGTGATGCCCGCACCAGCGGACGGGTTGATAGCAGCCGGTTGTCCGCGACGCTGGTTCGAACCGGTCGACCGGCCCTCAGCCCGGACCTCCCCGCTACCCGCGGCCCATCAGTAATTGTCTCCAGAACGCTGCTGCCAGGCGATCCGGGCAAGCGCCGGTAGATTCTTCGGCGATCACGGGGCGAATCAGCAAGCGCGGGCCTATGCGTGTGACTGTGCGGCGTCGCCCTTCGGCGTTGGTGTCGAGAAACGAGTGGAAGCGCCTCGCTCAGCCGCTCACGATCAACCGGTAGCCCGCATCGAGCCGGTCAAGGGTTGATAGCTCGTTGTGACGCTCATGCCAGGCACCGGAGTTCAGGTCCTTGTCGAGCATCGACAGGCCGTCGACGAGCTCGCGCGGGTCGGCCTGGGCCAGCATCGAGATGCCGGCGCGCACCCCGGGATCGAGGTACGCATCGGGGCGGCGCCAGAAGGCGGCCCCGAAGCCGTCAGTGCAGTCGTGCGGACTCAGCACCGGCTCGACCCGCGCCCCGCACAGCAGCTCGACAAGGCGGGCGACGGGCACCGCGTGGCCCGCACTGACCGCGGCGGCGGCCGGGAGGTACTCGCGAACCAGCCAGAACTCGCGGAACACCGACTGGTCCCAGGTGAGGATCACGATCCGCTTCCGGGCGACCCGGCGGAGCTCGGCGATGCCGGCCTCGACATCGGTCCAGTGGTGGACGGTCAGCACCGCGAGCGCAGCGTCGACACTGCCGTCGCGCAGGGGCAGCGCCTCAGCTGTACCCCGCACACAGGCAGCGGCCCTGTCAGGGCGTTGCGCGATCATGGTCGAACTGGGCTCGACCGCCACGACCGTCTCGGCGGGTTCGTAGGAAACCCGTGCCGGCGCCGACGTTCACGACGCTCGTCATGCCGGCAAGCACGGCGGCCACCTGCGTGGCGATCCTCGGGTCCGGCCTGCGGGTCGTCCGGTAGCTGCGGCCGATCCGGACGTAGACGGTCATCGTCGGATCGTGGCAGCGAAGGTTCAGCGGGTGAAGGTCGCGTCGGCTCGACCATCCGGGGCCCTTACTGCGACCCTGGCCGGCACTTGGCGTGGCCGGGACGTCAAACCGGGCGCTCAGCGGGGTCGACGCCGTACGGGCACGCCAAGACGATCTGCGGCCAGCGGGGATGACCACTACTCGACGTCCGACCAGCTAACCTTTCCGGCGCATGGCCGGCGGCCCTGAGGCGCGCGGCCGCCCGGGAGCGGAGCGGGAGGCAAATATCGCCGCAGGCGGCGCTGCCGGCGATCGGCTGACCGCGCCCGCCGGCAGCGCCCTGCTTGCCCGGGACGGCGACACAGCGGGGTGCTCTACGGGAGCATCCAGCCGAGCACCGGTGTGGCCTGCAGGGCGATGATCACTGCCAGTACCAGCAGCATGCCGAGGCTCCAGCCGATCACCTTGCGCAGGAGCACGCCCTCCTGGCCCTCGAGCCGGACGGCCACCGCCGCGATCGTCAGGTTCTGCGGCGAGAGCATCTTGCCGAGCACGCCGCCGGACGAGTTGGCGGCCGCCAGCAGCTCCGGCGGCAGCCCGGCGCCGTTCGCGGCAGTGACCTGGAGGCTGCCGAAGAGCGCGTTCGCGGACGTGTCCGAGCCGGTGACGGCCACACCCAGCCAGCCGAGCACAGGGGAGAGGAACGCGAGTGCGGCGCCCGCGCCGGCGAAGACGAGACCGATCGCCGTGGTCTGCGCCGAGGCGTTCATGACGTAGGCCAGCGCGAGCACGGTGGCCACGGTGAGGATGGCCCAGCGCAGCTCCGCGACCGTCCGGCCCCACGTGGCCAGTGCCCGGCGGGCCCCGAGGCCGAGCACGATCGCCGAGATCGCACCCGCGATCAGGAGGAGCGTGCCCGCAGTGGAGAGCCAGGTCAGGGAGTACTTCACTGTGCTCGACGTGAGCGGCTTGCCGTCCGGACCGGCGATGTCGAGGAACGGCCAGGCGAAGGCGAGCTTGAGCGAGTCGACCGCCTGCTTGATCCCGGGCAGCTGGGCCAGCGCGAAGACGACGATGATGATCACGTAGGGGGCGTAGGCCCTGCGCACCTCGGCGGGGGTGTCGGGCTTCGCCGCCGTGCCCGGACCGCCCGCGGCCGCCACCGTGGGCGTGCGGGCCGCCCACGCGGCGTGCGGACGCATCCGCGCGAGCGCGAAAACCGCGGCCGCGCTGAGCAGGGACGCCACGATGTCGGTCAGGGGCACCGAGATGTAGTTCGAGGTCGCGAACTGCGCGAGGGCGAAGACCACCCCGCACCCGACGGCGGGCACCCACGCCTCGCGCACGCCCCGCACGCCGTCGACGATGAACACGAGCACGAGCGGCACGAACAGCGCCAGGAACGGGGTCTGCCGGCCGACCATCGACGCCACCTGGTTCAACGGGAGCCCGGTGACGCTGGCCAGCGTGATGATCGGAACGGCCATCGCGCCGAACGCCACGGGAGCCGTGTTCGCGACGAGGGAGATCACCGCCGCCTTGATCGGCCGGAACCCCAGCGCCACCAGCATCACCGCCGAGATCGCGACCGGGGCGCCGAACCCGGCGAGCGCCTCGAGCAGCGCGCCGAAGCAGAACGCTACGAGGATCGCCTGGGTGCGCCGGTCGGACGAGAGCGAGCCGAAGCTGCGCCGCAGCACGTCGAAGTGGCCGCTCGCCACCGTCATGTTGAAGATCCAGAGGGCGTTGACGACGATCCACAGGATCGGGAAGAGCCCGTAGAACGCCCCGTGCAGCGCGGCCGAAAGCGACATCCCGACCGGCATTCCGAACCCCAGCACCGCCACGAGCAGCGCAGTGACGAGCCCGGCCAGAGCTGCCCAGTGCGCGCGCACGCGCAGCGCGCCGAGCAGGACGAGCACCACCGCGAGCGGCAACACCGAGACGAGCGCCGAGAGCCCGAGCGATCCGCCGACGGCATACGGGTTCTGGACGTAGGCGGTGGGTGCAGGAGCGAGTGCCTGGAGCGGCGGCACGACGTAGGGCCACATGCCACGGAGTCTGCGATGCGGCGCGAGGCCCTGCAGGATGAGCTGCTCCGTTCGGAGCAGTGCTGATCACCCGTCTGCCCGTTACGGGGTTTTCGCCCGGTACAGGTCGCGGAGCAGCAGGATCTCGGCGCCGTGGTGGATGGCCTCGCGGTTGATGTGCAGCACCAGCTCCGCCATCGGGTGTTCGGCAAACCCGCCCTCGGCAGGACCGACGGGCCGCTCGAATGCTTCGGCGTCGAGCCCGCGCACACCGGTCGCCCATGCGTCGTGCACCTCGTCGAGCTGGGCGAGGGCCTCGGAGGCGGTGCCGGCGTAGGCGAAGCTCTGGTAGTCCATCGAGGGGCCGCCGAAGTGCGACCCGACACGCGCCCCGAAGACCCCGACGATGACGTGCGCCAGCCGCCACGCGATGGTGGTGACCGGCGGGTCGGGCTCGGGGAACGCGAAGTCGATGGTCAACTCGCCGCTCCCGGCCTGCACCGGCGCGGTGGACGTGCCCCGCGGCCGCACGCTCCACGCCCCCGGTGCGGGCTCCCAGAAGTACTCCTCGTCGGTGAGCCCGTCGAGCCTCGGCCGTAGGTGGCCCTGCCAGTGCCACTCCAGCTGTTCAGACAGCTGCGAGGTCCAGTCGATCGCCATGGGGAGAAGCTAGGGGCAAGCCCCGACACTTGTGATCGGCGTCAGGAGCGGGGGACGGGCACCCCCCGGATCGACGCGTCGAGGAGCTGCACCGGGTGCAGCAGCGGGATGTCGCGGCCGAGGTGCTTGCCGATCTGCAGCAGGCAGCCGGGGTTGGCCGTGACCACCACGTCCGGCTCCACCGAGCGCACGTTCGCGGCCTTCCGGGCCCCCAGGTCGCCCGCGGCCGCGGGCATCACCATGTTGTAGATGCCCGCCGACCCGCAGCAGATCGCGGCCTCGGGCAGGTCCACGAGCTGCAGGTCGGGGACGGAACGCAGCACCGCACGCGGCTGCTCGCGCACCTGCTGGGCGTGCCCGAGGTGGCAGGCGTCGTGATAGGCCACGCGCCCGCGGAACGGGTGGCGCGGGGCGCGCGGCCCGCCGTCGGACAGCAGGTCGGCGAGCACCTCGTGCACGTCCCGGACGCGGGCGCTGAACGCGGCGGCCCGCTGCGCCCACTCCGGGTCGTCGGCGAGCAGGTGGCCGTACTCCTTCATGGACGAGCCGCAGCCCGCCACGTTCGTGACGACGAAGTCCACGTCGAGGCTCTCGTAGCCGGCGATTTCGCGCTTCGCCCTGGCCAGCGCGCTGTCCTCACGCCCGGCGTGCAGCTCCAGAGCGCCGCAGCACTGCTGCTCGCGCGGCACGAGCACGTCGCAGCCCTCGGCCGCGAGCACGCGCACGGTGGCCTCGTTGACGCGGTGGAAGAAGACGTCCTGGACGCAGCCGGTGAGCAGTGCGACCCGGGCCCTGCGCTCGCCGACGGCCGGGGTGTGCACGGGCAGCCGGGCGAACGCCTCGCGCACCGACACCGGCGGCAGCAACGACTCCATCGCGGCCAGCCGCCCGGGCAGCTTCTCGGCGAGCCGCGCGATCGCGGGCACCGTTCGCAGCTTCTGGTAGAGCGCGCCCGGAAGCGCCGCGAGCCGCAGCCGCCGCTTGTAGGGGAACAGCGCGAAGATCGCCTCGCGGAACATCCGGTCGGCGGGCTTGCGCTCGACGTTCCGCTCGATCTGCGGGCGCACCGACTCCAGCAGGCGGTCGTACTGCACCCCGGACGGGCACGCGGTGACACACGCCATGCAGCCGAGACAGGCGTCGATGTGCTCGGTGAACGGCCCGTCGAGGCTGATCTCGCCCTTGTGCGCGAGGTCCATCAGGTAGATCCGGCCGCGCGGGGAGTCCATCTCCTCGCCCCACAGCTGGTAGGTGGGGCAGGTCGGCAGGCAGAAGCCGCAGTGGACGCAGTCGTCGAGCAGCTCGCGCTCAGGCGGCCTGCGGTCGTCGAAGCTGCTGGGGACGGTCTGCGGGATGTTGGTCTCGGCGGAGCCGGCGGGTGTGGTCATCTCTCTCACATCCAGGGGTCGAAGCGGCCTGGGCCGAACCGGCCCTGCGGATCGAGCTCGGCCTTGACGGCCCTGAGCACGCCGACCGCGGTGGGCGGCGGGCCCCACGCCGGGGCGTCCGAGCCCTCGGGCCGGGCGCGGAGCGCCGAGGTGCCGCCTGCCTCATGGACGAGCGCGTGCGCCTCGGCGACGGCCGCGGGGGCGAGTGCGACGGTGGCGACGCCCGTGCCGAGCCCCGCGGTCACCGTCGCCGTGGGGAGCCGCTCCAGCAGGCCGGGCAGCCGCGAGGGCCGCACACCGAGCCGCAGCACCGCGTGCTCGTCGGTGCCGCGCACGAGCGCGGCGTGCCGCTCCCACGGGTCGTCCAGCTCGGATCCGGCGCCGAGCAGTTCCCGCACGCGCTGCACACGCGCCGGGAGGGCGCCTTCCGTGCCCTCCACCCGCACGAGCAGCCGCCCGTCGGACGTCCATTCCAGTGCCGCGGGCTCGTACGGGCCGCCCAGCACCCGCGCGGCGTGCTCGGCCGCCTCGGGGAGCGAGCACTCTACGACGAGGGTGGTGGTGGCCTTCGGCACCGGGTGCAGCCGCAGCACGACCTCGGCGAGCACACCGAGGGTGCCGTAGGAGCCGTGCATGAGCTTCGCCAGGTCGTACCCGGCGACGTTCTTGATGACGTGGCCGCCGCTGCGGGCGACCGTGCCGTCGGCCAGCACCATGGTGACGCCGATGACGAGATCGCGGAGCGAGCCGTGGACGAGCGCGGCCGGCCCGGCGTCGGCGGTGGCGAGCAGCCCGCCGACGGTCGCACCGTCGCCGACACGCGCGGCGTCGAACGCGACGTGCTGGCCGTGCGGCGCCAGTTCCTCTGCCAGGGACCGGAGCGGGGTGCCTGCCCGCACCGAGACCGTCATGTCGCCGGGGTTGTGGGTGAGCACGCCGGTCATCGCGGTGGTGTCGAGCGTCGCGTCGACCGGTCCGAGCGGGGCCGCCCACCCGGCAGCCGTCCCCGCGCCGCCGATCGCGATCGTGCCCGCGGTGTCGAGCACCGCGTCCCGCAGCGACCGCAGGTCGGTGGGGCGCAGCGATGCGGCCGTCGCGTTCCCGTCACTCATCGCTCTCCTTCGACTCGCATGGTGGTCACAGGCGCTCGATCACGCCGGACTCCTCCAGCGGGTGCGGGCGGTACTTGCCGGGGCGCTCCCCGCACAGGCGCGGGGTGGGGAGCACCTTTCCCGGGTTGCAGATCCCGTTCGGGTCGAACGCCGAGCGGACGCGCCGCATGACCTCCAGGTCGTCCTCGGAGAACATCTTCGGCATCGAGCAGGCCTTGTCGGTGCCGATACCGTGCTCACCCGACAGCGACCCGCCCAGCTCGACGCACAGCTCGGCGATCTTGCCCGAGAGCTGCTCGGCGCGCTCGGTCTCGCCCACGGCGGCGCTGTAGAGCACCAGCGGGTGCAGGTTGCCGTCGCCGGCGTGGAACACGTTGGCCACGCGCAGCCCGGCGTCGGCGCCCATGCCCGCGATGCGGTCGAGCACCTCCGCGAGCCGGGTGCGCGGCACGACGCCGTCCTGCACGAAGTAGTCGGGGGAGATCCGCCCGACGGCCGCGAACGCGGCCTTGCGCCCGCGCCAGATCGCCGCGCGCTCCTCCGGTGAGCCCGCGATGTGCAGGCGCGTGCAGCCGTGCCGGTCGCAGATCTCCTTGACCTGCTCGAACTGGACGTCGCACTCCTCGGCCGGCCCGTCCAGCTCCACGACGAGCGCCGCGGGCACCCCGAGGGTGTAGCCCGCGTGCACGGCCTTCTCGGCGGCCTCGATCGCGAGCGTGTCCATCATCTCGACGGCGGCCGGCACGATCCCGGCGGCGACGATGCCGGAGACGACGTCACCTGCCGCCGCGATCGACGGGAAATCGGCGAGCAGCGTGCGCACGCTCTCCGGGGTGCGCAGCAGCCGCACGGTGATGGAAGTGGTGATGCCGAGTGTGCCCTCGGAGCCGAGGAACACCCCCCGCAGGTCGGGCCCGGCCTGCTCGCCCGTGTCGGACCCGAGGGTGACCACGGAGCCGTCGGGTAGCACGACCTGGCAGGACAGCACGTGGTTGGTGGTGAACCCGTACTTGAGGCAGTGCGCGCCGCCGGAGTTCTCCGCGACGTTGCCGCCGATCGTGCAGACCTGCTGGCTCGACGGGTCCGGGGCGTAGTAGAGCCCGTGGGGCGCGGCGGCCGCGGTGATCTCCAGGTTCGTGACGCCCGGCTCGACGACCGCCCGCCGGTCCACCGGGTCGACCGAGAGCACGCGCTTGAGCCGGGCGAGGCTGATCACCACGCCATCGGCCACGGGGACCGCCCCGCCCGACAGGCCCGTGCCGGCCCCGCGGGCGACGAACGGCACCCCGTGCTCGGCGCACACCCGCACCGCGGCGGCCACCTGGGTGGCGTCGCGGGGCAGCAGCACCAGGTCGGGGATGACCCGGTAGCCGGTGAGCCCGTCGCATTCGTAGGCCCGGCAGCGCACCGGGTCGCTGATCACATCGGCCGGGTCGAGCGCTCGCTCGAACGCCTGTCGTACTGCGACGTTCAGCATTGTTCTGCCCCCTCCGTCGCGCGTCCATGGGCGACCTGGAGACTACTTCCGCGATCCATGGATCGCCCGGTTCTGTGCGGTGTCCACCGAACGGCGGAGCCGGGGCGGCGCGCACTGTGGCGCCTGTCACGCTCCGGTCGCAGAGCGTCACGATCCCGGAGCCCGATCGGTTGATGATCGACAGAGGCATTCTCGGAGGTGGGAGCGATGGGACCGCGTCGAAGACTGCAGCTCGCACTCATGGTGGCCGCGGCACTCGCGGTGCTGCTGGCGCTGACGGGGATCGGACCGGCGGCGATCGCTCCCGTTCCGGCCCCGGCTGCTGTGGTCACGCCATAACCATACTTTCCGCGATGCGGAACCGCCTATCCGTCTTGTAGAAACTTCGGTTGGACGGACGGGCGGTCGTGGGGCACCCTCGATCGTGTACGTCGCGAGCGGAGGGTGAGACGTGAGTACGGAACTTCAGGTCGATGCGGCCCTGCGGAGGTTCGTGGCCGAGGAGCTGCTCCCCGGGCTGGACCTGGAGCCCGAGGCGTTCTGGGCAGCGCTGGCCGCGCTGCACGAGCGCTTCGACGGCCGCATCAGCGCGCTGCTCGCGCGGCGCGACGAGCTCCAGGCGCAGATCGACGCCTGGCACCGGGACAACGGAGCGGGTGACCCGGAGGCCTACGAGAGCTTCCTCACCGAAATCGGCTACCTCGCGCCGCCCGCCTCCCCGAAGGTGGAGGTCCATGGCGTCGACGCCGAGATCGCCGAGATCCCCGGCCCGCAGCTCGTGGTGCCCGCCACCGTCCCGCGCTACGCCCTCAACGCCGCCAACTCCCGGTGGGGCTCGCTCTTCGACGCGCTGTACGGCACCGACGCGCTCCCACAGGACCGCGAGCTCGCCCCGGGCTACGACGTCGAGCGCGGCGCGCAGGTCATCGCCGAGGCCGACCGGCTGCTCGACGAGTTCTTCCCGCTCGCCGAGGGCAGCCACACCGCCGCCACTGCCTACCGCGTGGCGGACGGGGCGCTCGTCGTCGACACGGCGGACGGGAGCACCGGTCTCGCCGACCCCGGCCAGTTCGCCGGGCACCGCAGCGGCGCCGACGGCGGCGGTGACGACGACGGCCACCCCGGCGTCGTGCAGGCAGTGCTGCTGCGCCGCAACGGGCTCCACGTCGAGTTGACGATCGACCCGGAGCACCAGGTGGGCCGCCAGCACCACGCCGGCGTCGCGGACCTCGCGCTGGAGTCGGCCGTCACCACGATCGTCGACTTCGAGGACTCCGTCGCGACCGTCGACGGGCCGGACAAGGCGCTGGCCTACCGCACGTGGCTCGGTCTGATGACGGGCGAGCTCGTCGCGACCTTCGAGAAGGGTGGCGAGACCGTCGAGCGGCGCGTCAACGGCGACCGCAGCTACACCGCCCCCGACGGCTCGGCGCTCACGCTTTCCGGCCGCTCGCTGCTGCTCGTGCGCAACGTCGGCCACCACATGCGCACCGACGCGGTGCAGACCGCGGCGGGCGAGCCGATCGCCGAGGGGCTGCTCGACGCGCTCGTCTCCGCCACCGCCGCGCTGCACGACCTGCGCGGCCTTGGCAGGTACTCCAACTCGCGCGCGGGCAGCGTCTACATCGTCAAGCCCAAGCAGCACGGGCCCGACGAGGTGGCGCTGACCGTCGAGATCTTCGCCGCCGTGGAGGAGGCGCTCGGGCTCGCGCCGGCCACACTCAAGATCGGCATCATGGACGAGGAGAAGCGCACGTCGCTCACCCTCGACGCCTGCATCGCGCAGGCGCAGAGCCGCACGATCTTCGTGAACACCGGCTTCCTCGACCGCACGGGCGACGAGATCCACACCGACTTCGAGGCCGGGCCTGTCGTGCGCAAGAACGACATGAAGTCAACGGTGTGGCTGCGCGCGTACGAGGACCGCAACGTGGACGTGGCGCTGCGCGCCGGGTTCGTAGGGCAGGCCCAGGTGGGCAAGGGCATGTGGGCGAAGCCCGCCGCGATGGCCGAGATGCTCGCCACCAAGGGCGCGCACCCCGAGGCGGGTGCCAACACCGCCTGGGTGCCCTCGCCGACCGCCGCCACCCTCCACGCGCTGCACTACCTGCGCACCGACGTGCTCGCCCGCCAGCGCGAGCTGGCCGGCCGCGAGACCGGCCGGCGCCTGCTCCTGGAGGTGCCGCGGCTCGACACCGACCTCACCGGCGACGAGAAGCGCCACGAGCTCGAGACGAACGCGCAGTCGATCCTCGGCTACGTCGTGCGCTGGGTGGGGCTCGGCATCGGCTGCTCCACGGTGCCCGACCTCGAGGGCGTCGGGCTGATGGAGGATCGCGCCACCTTGCGGATCTCCAGCCAGCTGATCGCCAACTGGCTGCACCACGGGCTGGTCGACGAGCAGACGGTGCGGGAGACGTTCGCGCGGATGGCCGCGCTCGTCGACGAGCAGAACTCGGGTGAGATGGGCTACGAGCCGATGGCGAAGGACCTCGACTCCAGCCCGTCGTTCCAGGCCGCGCTCGAGCTGGTGCTCACCGGCCGCACCGAGCCGAACGGCTACACCGAGCGCGTGCTCACCACATGGCGCCGGAAGGCGAAGGCCGGACGCCGAGGTTGACGCCCGGAAGCGACGTGGTGGTGCGGACCGGTCGCGTGCGCGTAGGCACGGCACCGGCTCAGAGCTCGTTTCCCACGTGGACCTCGTCCGCGGGTTGGCCGGTGTCGTGGTCGTCGACGTCCATCTGCAGCGCGGTGGCCAGCCGAGCCAGGGCGCCGTCGAGCAGGGTGAGGTCGTCCAGCGCCTGCGCCAGCGGTGACTGCCGCAGGCGGAGGTCGTCAAGGGCGAGCGCGACGAGGGCAGAGGAGCGGACGTAGCGGCCGTGCTCACCGGTTGCGATGCGGCGCTCGATCGCCTCGGTCGCGGTCTGCAACTGTTCGGCGGCCGCGCGCAGCTGCCGGTTGTCGGCCAACGGCAGGACCTCTCCGTCGGCATCGGCCTTCTCGATCACAGCGGCGAGGGAGCGGGCGTGCTGCCGGGCGGCTGAGCTCACCACCAGGATCTCGGTGAGCTGGGTGGAGTTGCGGCCGAAGGTGACCGGTCGCAGCGGCGTGGCGGACGCGACCAGCGCGGCGTAGGCGGCGTCGACGTCGCGCACCAGCGGCCGCAGCGGCTCCCGCTGCCCGTCCAGCCGGCCGAACGCGGACTCGAGCAGACTGCGCAGCGCGGTGAACCAGCGCAACACCCCGGTGGTGAGCACCCGCTGCGGGTGCAGCGGCACGATGAACAGCACAGTGAGGATGACGGCTCCGGCGCCGATCGCCGTCTCGGCCAGCCGCAGCACCAGCAGCTGCCAGCTGAACTCCGCGAGCTGCTCGTACAGCTGGGAAATGACCACCGTGATCGCGATGACCATGAACATGTAGTTGAGCCGGATCAGGTAGATGCCGAGGAACAGCGCGACCAGGATGATGGCCAGCGACGACCAGACATCACCGCCGGTGAGGTGGACGAACAGATCGCCCACCACGATGCCGATCGCGGTGCCGCCGATCCGGAACAGCGCGCGGCGCAGCTGCTCACCGGAGTTGGTAGCCATCACGAAGGCGAAGAAGGTCGCCAGTACCGCCCAGTACAGGCGCGGTCCCGACACCGCGTTCCCGGCGACGACCGCGAGCGTGCCGGCAATGGTGATCTGGACGGTGGTGCGGACATGCGACGCCATCGTGGCGCGGTCGAGCCGGCCGCGCCCCCGCGTGGTCGAGGCCTCGGCGCTGACCGGCACCGAGCCGGGCAGCCAGTTGTTGACCAGCAGGACGGCGGGGGTGAAGTCGCCGCCGGCGGCCTCGGCGATCTCCTTCTTCCCAAGCGGCCGGCCGACGCGGTCGCGGGCGGCGGCGTAGTGCTCCACGCAGGCGGCCAATCGGGAGGCCTGCACGGTCGCGCGGTGTCCGTCGCACTCCACCTCCCGCAGCGCCGCCACCGCGCGGGACACCCCGGCCGGGTCGCCGTCGAGCAGCGCCGACACCGCGTCCGCCGCCCGGCGGCGGACGGCGGACGGCGAACCCTCCGTGGCCAGCGCCACAGCGAAGCGCGCACAGTCGGACAGGGCCAGCTCGGCGTCGAAGAGCCGATGCGCCTCGACCGCCGCGGTGCGCGGGCGGGTCTCGGCCAGCTGGGCATCGATCATGAGCGTGGTCTCGTTGAGCCGGACCAGCTGTCGGCGTATGTGCTCCTCCCCCGCCCGGATGCGCCTCTCGTCCGCTTCGGCGAGCACGCCGACGCTCAGCGTGAGCAGCCGCCGCGACCGGGCACCCGCCGACCGGAACATCCGCGCCAGGGTCCGTTCCGGATCCGGCCGGAAGAAGGCGAACCGCACCAGCAGCGACGCGAGCGCCCCGATCCCGAGGTCGGCGGCGATCCAGCCGATGTCGTGCAGGGCGAGCTCGGCGGACAGGAAGAACCCGAGGAAGGCGCCGAAGAAGACGCCCATCCCGGCGCCGAACCCGCGCGGAGGGAAGCGGCGGATGTACACCGCCACGGCCATCGCCAGGACGAGGTAGGCCAGCGACAGCACGTGATAGGGCCCGACCAGCAGGCCGAGAACAAGCCCGATCAGCATCAGCACCGGCAAGAGCAGCGACGACAGCACCTGACCGCGCGCGGTGGGATCCTGGACCGTGAACGCGGACATCATCGCGACGATGCCGGCGACCAGCATCGAGACGAGGAGCATCGCGTAGTTCGCCGCCGTCAGCACCGCTGCGGGCTCGCTGCCAACCGGCAACTGCATCGCGCCGGTCAGCCGGACGAACAGGTAGGTGAGCCCCAGAGCGGCGACGACACCCAGCACCGCCTGCAACGCCATCCGCAGTTGATTCAGTCCTGGATCGGCGCCGGCGAGCCGGTCGACGGCGTCGCACACCCAGGCCCGGGCAGTGCGTCCCTGGGAGTAGTAGTGGATCAGATTGCCGTCGTCGGCTTCCCTCACCGGATGATCTCCATATCCGCGGGACGGCAACTACTGCCCCGGCCGCCTCGGAGCGGTTGCGAGACATGACGCTGCATGCGAACGCCTCCTGCCGTTGACCGCCCCTACCAAAATTCTTCTCGCCTTGGCGGCTTACGACCTCCAGGCCAGCCTCAATCCGAGATACCGGGCAGCCTGAGGCGTTCGGTGGTCCACGCAGGGCTCCACCACCTCGGCAAGGCCCCGCGCCTCCCGGAATAGACGAGGCTGCCGCCCGTTTGTTGACGTGACAGCATTTGACGGTCTTTGACAGCAGCGGGGTGGCAGACATGCAGTTCGGAATCTTCAGCGTCGGGGACGTGGCGACCGACCCACGGACGGGACGGACCCCGTCGGAGCACGAGCGGATCACGGCGATGGTCCGGCTCGCGGTGGCAGCGGAGGAGGCGGGGCTCGACGTCTTCGCGATGGGTGAGCACCACAACCCGCCGTTCGTGCCGTCGTCGCCCACCACGATCCTGGGCTACATCGCGGCCCGGACCAGCCGGCTCCTGCTGTCGACATCGACCACGCTGATCACCACGAACGACCCGGTGAAGATCGCCGAGGACTACGCGGTGCTCCAGCACCTGGCCGAGGGCCGCGTGGACCTCATGCTCGGGCGCGGGAACACCGGGCCCGTCTACCCGTGGTTCGGGCAGGACATCCGCAACGGGATCGCGCTGGCGGTCGAGAACTACGCGCTGCTGCACCGGCTCTGGCGGGAGGACGTGGTCGACTGGGAGGGCCGGTTCCGTACCCCGTTGCAGTCGTTCACCTCGACGCCGCGCCCGCTGGACGGCATCCCGCCGTTCGTCTGGCACGGCTCGATCCGGAGCCCCGAGATCGCCGAGCAGGCCGCTTACTACGGCGACGGGTTCTTCGCCAACAACATCTTCTGGCCCGCCGACCACACCAAGCGGCTCCTCGACCTGTACCGCAGGCGCTACGAGCACTACGGGCACGGCACCAGCGCCCAGGCGATCGTCGGGCTCGGCGGCCAGGTGTTCATGCGCCGCAACTCGCAGGAAGCCGTGCGCGAGTTCCGTCCGTACTTCGACAACTCGCCGATCTATGGGCACGGGCCCTCGATCGAGCAGACCATGGCCGACACGCCGCTCGTGGTCGGCAGCCCACAGCAGGTGATCGACCGCACCATGAGGTTCCGCGAGGACTTCGGGGACTACCAGCGCCAGCTCATCAACGTGGACGGCATGGGGCTTCCGCTGGAGTGGGCGCTGGAGCAGGTGGAGATGCTCGGCGCGGAGGTCGTGCCGGTGCTGCGCAAGGAGTTCGACGCCCTGCGCCCGGCGCAAGTACCGGAGGCGCCGACGCACAGCTCGCTGAAGGCTGCTGCTGCGGTTGCGTCGTAGGGCCGGGTCGTAGGGTCGAGGCGTGCTCGACCTCCGCCCGACGGCATTCGACCATCCCGACGCCACGAAGCTCGACGGCGAGATCCAGCAGTACTACATGCAGCTGTACGGGGGCGGGGACTCCACCTCGATGGACGCCCGCCATTTCGACCCCCCGCAGGGACTCTTCGTCGTCGGGTACGTCGACGATGTCGGGGTGGCGTGCGGCGGCTGGCGGGCGCGCGGTGACGACTACGACGAGCGCGCGGGCGACCCGGCCCTGTGCCCGGGTGACGCCGAGATCAAGCGCATGTACGTGGCCGAGCGGCACCGGGGACGTGGCTACGCCCGCGCCGTGCTGGCCGAGCTGGAGCGCACGGCCGGCGTGGCCGGGCGGCGGCGGATGATCCTGGAGACCGGCGTCCCGCAGCCGGACGCGATCGCGCTCTATACGAGCGCCGGGTACGAGCCGATGACGCGGTTCGGCGACTACCGCGACTCGCCGAACAGCCGGTGCTACGCGAAGCGCTGGCGCTGATGGCGCCCGACGGCCCGGCTGCGACCGAGCCGCGGAGAAGCGAACAGGTACCGACGTCCGGCCGCTGAGGCCTGCGGCCAGCCGCATCGGCAGGCCCGCCCTGGTCAGGATCGGTGACGACGCCGTGCTCCGAGTGGCGCGTCGGCCGGTGGAGGCGGATCATCCAGTTCTGCTGGACCGTGGGTGTAGACGGGAGGGCTGCCGTGCTGACCGAGACAATGTTGTCGGAGACGGTGCTGGCGCAGACGGACCTGCGACTGAATACGACCGCGCTCGACTACTTCTTCGTGATCTTCTATTTCGTGCTGGTGCTGGGCATCGGGGTGATGGCTCGCCGCTCGATCGCTTCCAGCCTGGACTTCCTGCTGTCCGGACGGGCGCTGCCTGCCTGGGTCACCGGGCTCGCGTTCATCTCGGCGAACCTGGGCGCGATCGAGCTGATCGGGATGATGGCCAACGGGGCCCAGTACGGCATTCCGACCGTGCACTACTACTGGATCGGCGCCATCCCCGCGATGGTGTTCCTCGGCATCGTGATGATGCCCTTCTACTACGGCAGCAAGGCCCGCAGTGTGCCGGAGTTCCTCCGCATGCGGTTCAACAAGACCACCCAGCGCGTGAACGGCATCACGTTCGCGCTGGCGGCCGTGCTGATCGCGGGCGTGAACCTGTACGCGCTCGGCCTGGTCCTCGAGGCGCTGCTGGGCTGGTCGCTGGCACTTGCGATCCCGGTGGCCGCCCTGGTGGTGCTGAGCTACACCTTCCTGGGCGGGCTGAACGCGGCGATCTACAACGAGGTTCTGCAGTTCTTCGTGATCCTGGCCCTGCTGATCCCGCTCACGGTGGCCGGGCTGGCGAGGGTCGGCGGGTGGGACGGGCTGAGCGCCCAGGTGAGCGGGCTCCCTCCCGGACCGGAACAGCTGTCGGCCTGGCCGGGAACGACCCTCACCGAGATCGCGAACCCGTTCCTGTCGGTGCTCGGCATCGTCTTCGGACTCGGGTTCGTGCTCTCGTTCGGCTACTGGACCACCAACTTCGCCGAGGTGCAGCGCGCGCTCTCGGCCCGCAACATGTCGGCGGCGCGCCGCACGCCCATCATCGCCGCGTTCCCCAAGGCCCTGATCCCGCTGGTCATCGTGATCCCCGGGATGATCGCCGGGGTGCTGGTCCCGCAGCTCACCACGCTGAAGGAGGGCGGCGCCACCGACGTCACCTACAACAACGCGCTGTCGCTGCTGATGAACGAGGTGCTGCCCAACGGGATCCTCGGCGTGGCGCTGGCCGGGCTCCTGGCCTCGTTCATGGCGGGCATGGCGGCCAACATCAGCTCGCTCAACACCGTGTTCACCTACGACCTCTGGCAGGACTGGGTCCGGCCCGGCCGGCCCGACGAGTACTACCTGCGCATCGGTCGCATGGTCACGGTGGTGGGCTGTCTGCTCGCTATCGGCACGGCGGCGATCGCAGGCCAGTACGCGAACCTGATGGACTACATCCAGGCGCTCTTCAGCTTCTTCAACGCGCCGCTGTTCGCCATCTTCATCCTGGGCCTGTTCTGGAAGCGGATGACCGGCACGGCCGGCTGGACGGGGCTGATCTCCGGCACCGTGGCAGCGGTGATCGTCGACTCGTTGGTGCGCGGGGGCGTGATCCCCGTGTCCTCGCAGGCCGGGTCGTTCCTCGGCGCGAGCGCCGCGTTCGTCGTCGGCATCGCGGTCGCCGTCGTCGTCTCGACCGTCACCACACCCAAGCCGGACTCGGATCTCGTTGGGCTGGTGTGGGCACTCACGCCGCGCGGGCGGCGTGGCAAGGCCGTCGCGGAAGGCGCAGGCGTCGGCGGTGAGTTCCCCGGTGGGCCGGCAGCCGGCGGCCGCGGAGATGTCGTTGCGGAGAGGCGGGCGGTCGGTGTGTCTGCTGGGCTCGAAGGGCCGGACGAGGAAGAAGGCGCGTGGTGGCAGTCGCCGGTCGTGCTGGGCGCCATCGTTCTCGTGCTCACGCTCGTGCTGTACCTGATGTTCTGGTGATCGCGGAAGGAGCATCGTGAGCGAATCCGAGGAGAGGCCGCCGTTCGACCACGCCGAGGCGCCCAGCGCCGCGTCGCAGCTGTTCGACCTGCGCACGATCATCGCCCTGCTGTTCGCCGTCTACGGCATCGTGTTGATCGTGCAGGGCTTGTTCTTCGACAGCGAGGCCGAGATCGCCAAGGCGGGCGGCATCCACATCAACCTCTGGTCGGGGATCGGGATGGTCGTCGTCGCCGTCCTGTTCGTGATCTGGGCGCAGATGCGGCCACTGGTGCCGCCAAGCGAACGGTGAGACATACCCGTGGGCGCCGCTCCGACCCCCGCACCCACAGGCTCTGCACACATCCACGCACCGGCCGCCGCCGTGAGATGAACATCAGAGCAGCCCAATCAAGATCCAACTGCCCTCATGTGCACCTCACGGCCCGCGCGCAAGACGTCGAGGTCCTCCCCGGCCCCGGCACCCCCGCCGCGGCCGGCTGAGACACAACGGCGGGCGCCGCTGTGCCGGATAGCACAGCGACGCCCGCCGGTCAGGCAGGTCGCGTCAGGCGCGCGCGCCCGGGTGCGGGTAGCGCGGGTTGAACGCGATCAGGGTCCAGTCGTCGAGGCGGCGGACGGCTCGCCGGAGCTGGGCCGTGATCCGCTTGGTGCTGTCGGTCATCGATCCTCCTGTCGGCTGTGTCGCAGCCGCGTCGTTGCGGTGCCGGGCGCTCCCTGCGCCCGTCCCCAGGTGCAGCGCATCGATCTTCTGGATCGTTCCAGACTTCGCGGTGAGAGACCTCACGTCGCCCGCGCGGGTCCTGGTCGAGTCCGACCGATCTGGGGTAGCCCTTCGCCCGTGAGCGGTGCTCGCGCCGACGCGGACGACGGGGAGGCGCTGTGATCACGATCAAGCTCGTCATGGCGGCCACGGTCGGCGTGCTCTATGGCCGGGAGCATGCCGGGGGACGGCGGATAGGCTCCGGGCGTGCCCATCTACGCACTCGGCGAGGTAGAACCCGACATCCATCCCGACGCCTACGTCCACCCGGACGCGGTGGTGATCGGCAGGGTGACGATCGGTGCGGAGGCCTCCGTGTGGCCGACCGCCGTGCTGCGCGGCGACGATGGCCGCATCGTGGTGGGCGCCCGCACGAGCATCCAGGACGGCTCGATCATCCACTGCACCGCCGAGGAGCCGACGATCATCGGCGAGGAGGTGACCGTGGGGCACAACGTGCACATCGAGGGTGCCGTCATCGGTGACCGGGCGCTGGTGTCGTCGGGCTCAGTGGTGCTCAACGGCGCCACCGTGGGCGCGGGGGCGGTGGTCGCCGCCGGTGCCGTCGTGTCGCCGAAGGCGGAGATCCCCGCCCACCGGATGGCGATGGGTGTGCCGGCCAGGGTCCGGGAGGGCCACCAGGTGCCGGAGGGCTACTTCGACTACGCGGTGCAGTCCTACGTCCAGCGCGGCAAGCGGTTCCGCGCCGAGCTGCGCCGCCTGGAGGGCTGAGCCGTGGCCAAGCCGCTCGAGGAGGTCGTCGAGGCCGGATGGGCGCTGGCGCTGGCGCCCGTAGCGCCGGTGATCGCAGACATGGGCGAGTTCCTGCGCGCCGAGCTGGCCGCGGGCAGGCGGTATCTGCCGGCTGGCGCGAACGTGCTGCGCGCGTTCCAGCAGCCCTTCGACGGGGTGCGCGTGCTCATCGTGGGCCAGGACCCCTACCCCACGCCGGGGCACGCCATCGGGCTGTCGTTCTCGGTGTCGCCGCAGACCCGGCCGGTGCCGCGCTCGCTCGCCAACATCTTCCGCGAGTACACCGACGACCTCGGCCACCCGACGCCGTCCACGGGTGACCTGACGCCGTGGACCGAGCAGGGCGTGCTGCTGCTCAACAGGGTGCTCACCGTAGAGCCCGGCAACCCCGGCTCGCACCGGGACAAGGGTTGGGAGCAGGTCACCGAGCAGGCGATCAGGGCGCTGGTGGATCGCGACGGCGAGCCGCTCGTCGCGATCCTCTGGGGCCGCGACGCACGCAACCTTGCACCGCTCCTCGAGGACGTGCCGTGCATCGAGTCGGCGCACCCGAGCCCGATGTCCGCCGACCGCGGGTTCTTCGGGTCGCGGCCGTTCAGCCGCGCCAACGCGTTGATCGAGGAGCTCGGCGGAGAGCCGGTCGATTGGAAGTTGCCCTGAGGATGCGCCGTGCGGCTCGTATCGCGGCGACGGTTCGTCCCTCGTCTCCACGATCAAGCTGACGTGCGTGCGCCCGCACTGGTTCGTGCTGGCCGCGGAGCGGTGCCGGGAACGATGACGGCGCAGACACGAACCGGCACCTCTGCCCGCTGACGCGGACCGGAGGTGCCGGTGGTGGTGGTGCTGGTGGTGCTGGGTCGGTCACGCTCAGGCGCGGGCGACCTTGCCCGCCTTCAGGCAGGACGTGCACACGTTCATGCGCTGGCGGTTGCCACCGCCAATGCGTGCCCGCACGGTCTGGATGTTGGGGTTCCAGCGGCGGTGGGTGCGGCGGTGCGAGTGCGAGACGGACATGCCGAAGCCCGGACCCTTGCCGCAGACGTCGCAGACGGCAGCCACGTCGGACACTCCTCGGGTAGACGAACAGAAAGGCCGGGTTTCGCCCGGTCGCGAGTACTCAGGATACCCACGCGTCCGGAGGGGCCGCATTGGGCCCGGTCGCTACCCTGTGACGAGTGCCCCCGACCCTGGACGCGGCCCTGCTCACGCGCTGGACGCGGGATGCCACCACGGCGCTCGAGCAGCACTGCGACGAGATCGACCGGATCAACGTCTTCCCGGTGCCCGACGGCGATACCGGAACGAACCTGTTGCTCACGATGCGGGCGGCGGCCGAGGCCGTCCGGCGGGCGGCGCGGGAGAACGGTGCGCGCGGCGTCACCACCGTAGCGGGAGCGCTCGCGCGCGGGGCGCTCGCGGGCGCGCGCGGCAACTCGGGCGTGATCCTCTCGCAGGTCCTGCGCGGGGTGTCCGAAGCCGTCGCGGCCGTCGCCGGGCCCGCCCCAGCCGGTGCCGTGCTCGCCGACGCGCTCCGCCGCGCGCACCGGCTCGCCACCGCCGCTGTCTCCCGTCCCCGGGAGGGCACCGTCCTGACCGTGCTTGCCGCCGCCGCGGGCGCAGCGGCCACGGTCGACTCCGAACGGCTCGACGACGTCGCGGTCGCCGCGGCCGACGCTGCGCGCACGGCGCTGCAGGCCACCACCGGGCAGCTGCCCGAACTGGCCCGCGCCGGAGTGGTCGACGCCGGCGGGCTCGGGCTCTACGTGGTGCTGGACGCGCTGGCGCGGCTCGTCACCGGGCGCGTGGGCGCCGCCGAGATGCCCGCCACCGGCGCCGCGAACCGCCCCGGTCCCCGGGGGAGGGAGGTCCTCGTGGCTCAGCGTGAGAGCGGTTCGGCCGTCTACGACTACGAGGTGATGTTCCTGCTCGACGGCACCGACGCCGCGCGGGTGGACGTCCTGCGTGCCGAGCTGGACGTGATCGGCGACTCGGTGGCCGTCGTCGACGACGGCGCGGGGCTGTGGAACGTCCACCTGCATTGCTCCGACGTCGGCGCGGCGATCGAGGCGGGGATCGGCGCGGGCCGGCCGCACCGGATCACCGTGATCCGGTTCGACGACGACCTGCCGCCCGACGCTGCGAGCGGGGACGGCCGGTTCGTCCGTGACCGCGCGGTGCTCATGGTGGTCACCGGCACCGAGCTTGCGGAGCTGGCCCGCTCGGCGGGCGCCGCGGTGCTGGAGCGTGGGCCGGGGCGGCCCGTCGACGAGTCGGACCTCGGGGCCGCCCTCGTCGGCACCCGCGCGCGGCACGTCGTGTTGCTGCCCGACGACTCCGAGCTGACCCGCATCGCCGAACGGGCGGCGGCCGCCGCCCGCAGGGACGGGCAGGAGGTGCTGATCGTCCCTAGCGCCTCGGTGCTGCAGGGGCTCGCCGCGCTCGCGGTGCACGACCCGGCCCGCCGCCCCGCCGAGGACGTCGTCGCGATGGCCGACGCCGCGGCAGGCACCCGCACCGCGGGGCTGATGGTCGCCGAGTCCGAGGCCCTGACGTGGGTGGGCCGCTGCGAACCGGGCGACGTCCTGGGCATCTCCGACGGCGAGGTCGTGCTGATCGCCCCCGACCTCGCTGTCGGGGGCCTGTGGTTGGCTCACCGCATGCTCACCGCGGGTGGCGAGCTCGTGACGGTGCTGCTCGGCCAGGGCGTCGACGAGAGCCTCGGGGAGGGGCTCGCGGCCGACCTGCGCCGCACCCACCCCGAGGTCGACGTCACCGTGCACCGCGGCGGGCAGACGGACTTCCCGATCGTGCTGGGGGTGGAATGACGGGCAAGGACACCGAGATCGACATGCCCCGGATCGACATGCCCCGGATCGACATGCTCAGCCCACTGCAGCCCATCGTCGGCAAGCGGGCGGCCGACATGCTGGCCACGCAGGTCGACGTGCACACCGTCGGCGACCTCGTCCGGTACTACCCGCGCAAGTACGTCGACCGCGGCAAGCTCACCGACATCGCCGGGCTGGAGGTCGGCGAGCACGCCACCCTCGTGGCTCAGGTGGAGAAGGCGGTGTTGCGCGACATGCGCTCGCGGCGGGGCAAGCTGCTCAACGTCGTGATCCGGGACGAGAAGGGCGCCACACTCGACTGCACCTTCTTCAACGGGCACAAGGTGCAGCACGCGATCAAGCCGGGGGTGCGCGCGGTGTTCTCCGGCAGGGTCGGGGTGTTCAATCGGAAGCTCCAGCTGACCCACCCGGAATACGAGGCGCTGGACGAGGCCGACGAGATCCGCCCGTTCCTGTCCGTGTACCCGGCCACCGCGAAGATCAACTCCCAGATGATCGCCCGCTGCGTGCGGCAGGTGCTGGACGTGCTGGACGACCCCACCGACCCGCTGCCCGAATTCCTCCGCCGGCGCGAGGGCCTCGCCGAGCTGGGGCGGGCGCTGCGGCGCATCCACGTGCCGGAGTCGGAGGCCGACAAGTACGCCGCCCGCAACCGGCTCGTGTGGGACGAGGCGATCGGCGTGCAGCTCGCGCTGGCGCTGCGCCGCCAGGCCACCGTCTCGCGCCCGGCCTCGGCGTGCCCGCCCAAGGCGGGTGGCCTGCTCGACGCGTTCGACGCCGCGTTGCCGTTCACCCTCACCGCGGGCCAGCACACGGTCGGCGCGGAGATCTCCGCCGACCTCGCCCGCGAGCACCCGATGAACCGGCTCGTGCAGGGCGACGTCGGCGCGGGCAAGACGATCGTCGCGCTGCGGGCGATGCTGCAGGTCGTCGACGGTGGACGGCAGGCCGCGCTGCTCGCCCCAACCGAGGTGCTCGCCGCGCAGCACGCCCGCTCCCTGCGCAAGCTCCTGGGCCCACTCGGGCAGGCGGGTGAGCTGGGCGCCGCGGAACAGGCCACGAGCGTCACGCTCCTCACCGGCTCGCTCGGCGCCAAGGCCCGGCGGCAGGCGCTGCTCGACGCCCAGTCCGGCGCCGCGGGCATCGTCGTCGGCACGCACGCGCTGATCCAGGACCACGTGGCCTTCGCCGACCTCGGCCTCGTCGTGGTCGACGAGCAGCACCGGTTCGGCGTCGAGCAGCGCGACGCGCTCCGGTCACGGGGCGAGCAGGCGCCGCACATGCTCGTCATGACGGCCACGCCGATCCCGCGCACCGTCGCGATGACGGTCTACGGCGACCTGGAGATCTCCGCCATGCGGGAGCTGCCCGGGGGCCGCTCGCCGATCGCCACCACCGTCGTCCCGCTCGCGGAGAAGCCGAGCTGGTTCGAACGGGTGTGGCGACGGGTGCGGGAGGAGGTCGCCCAAGGCCACCAGGCCTACGTGGTGTGCCCGCGGGTCGAGGGCACCGACGGCGCCGACCCGGACGCCGACCTGATCGACACCGAGACCCCGGACATCGGGGCCGACTCCGATGACGGATCGCCCCGGCGTCCCCCGATGGCGGTGCTCGACGTCGCGCCGAAGCTCGCCGAAGGGGCGCTCGAAGGGCTGCGTATCGGGGTGCTGCACGGCAAGCTCCCGCCCGACGAGAAGGACGCCGTGATGCGGGCGTTCGAGCGGGCCGAGCTGGACGTACTGGTGGCCACCACCGTGATCGAGGTCGGTGTCGACGTCCCCAACGCCACCGCCATGGTCATCCTCGACGCCGACCGCTTCGGCCTCTCCCAGCTCCACCAGCTCCGCGGGCGCGTCGGCCGGGGGTCGGCGCCCGGCGTCTGCCTCCTGGTCACCGACATGCCCGCCGCCACCAATGCCCGCGAGCGCCTCGATGCCGTGGCAGGCACCACCGACGGCTTCGAGCTCGCCCGCCTCGACCTGGAGCTGCGCCGCGAGGGCGACGTACTGGGCGCCACCCAGTCGGGCCGCCGCTCTGGGCTGCGGCTGCTGTCGCTGCTGAAGCACGAGGAGGTCATCGCGAAGGCGCAGGCGTACGCGGGGCACATCGTGGCCGAGGACCCCGGCCTGCACAGCCACCCCGGCCTCGCCGCCCTCGTCGGGGAGACGGTGGGCGACGAGGAGCGCGCGGCCTACCTCGACAAGGTCTGACGCGGCGTCATCAGCGGCGCGCCCACGCATCGGTTGTGGTGCCGACGCATCGGCGGGAACCGGTGCGCGGGCGACGGAACCGGTGCGTGACCGCCGGCCGCCGGCGGTTGATCAGGCGGGAAGGGCTCCTCGGGCGGCGGCGTCGAGGGCGACCTCGGCCGGGCGCGGCATGTGGATCACACCGGCGCGGTCGAGCTTGCCGAGCTCGAGGCGGGCCCGGGAGTAGGCGGCAAGGCGTTCCGGGTCGCTGTCGGAGTCGCGGGCCGTGGTGAGCAGCTTGATCACCCGTTCCACCGTGGAGCGCTCCGCGGGGGAGAGGCCCGAGAGGCGGATGCGATCCGCGGCCTCGCGGGCCGCCTTCCACGAGCGTTCGGCGCGGTCCACGGCCGAGACGAACGAGGTGGCGTGCTCACGGGGCGGATACGCGTCGGTCTCCAGGGCTTGGGCCTCGGCGAACGCGTCGACGAACCGCGCGGTGCTCGGGACGGAGACGTCGGCGAGCGCTGGTAGGCGCAGCACCTGCATCGCGTCGCACTCGAAGGCCGCGTACTCGCCGCGTAGCGCGTGGAACCGGTCGCGGGCGCGTCGCCAGACGGCCTTGGGGTCGGGCCGCGCTGCCGGGCGTGCGGGGATCGGCGCGGTGCCTGGCGCTCCCCCTCTGCGTAGGGCGGTGTGGCGGCGTCCGTGCGTCGCGATCAGAGCAGCCACGATCAGCACCGGTGCCGCGTTCACCACGATGAACGCGCCGGCTACCGCGAGCGTGAAGAGCGCCACCATCGCGGCGCTCGCCGCGGCCGCGAGGAACAGGATGCCGAGCACCATCAGGGGAGGCGGTGGTCGGTGGGCCGTCCGCTTGCGACCACGCCGCATCCGCCGGCGCGTGCGGGACGCCTCGCGCAGGCGTCGTCCTTCCGCGAACGCGGCGGCGTGCACCGGCTTGAACGGTGGCATCGCAGGCCCACCCCTCGTCGTCAGGAAGCGATCCGGGACGGCCGGACCGCGGGTTCGCCGGCGCGGCCCGCCTCCGAAGCGTCTTGCGGATCGTGTGGCACCCCTCCTTGGTACAGAAGCACGGCCCACTTCGCACGGGTCCGATCGAGTGCCCGCCGGTAACGTTCGCGTTCGATCGATCTGCGTCGTGCCGTGCGGGTGGGTCGCTGGTCCTCTGAGGGAGGCGCTGTGTTCCGGAAGGTGCTGGTCGCGAACCGCGGGGAGATCGCCATCAGGGCGTTCCGTGCCGCCTATGAGCTGGGCGTGTCCACGGTCGCCGTCTTCCCCTACGAGGACCGGAACTCGCTGCACCGCGCCAAGGCCGACGAGTCCTACCAGATCGGTGATCCTGGTCACCCGGTACGCGCGTACCTCTCCGTGGACGAGGTGATCAAGGCGGCCCGGCGCGCCGGGGCGGACGCGATCTACCCCGGCTACGGCTTCCTGTCCGAGAACCCGGACCTCGCCGAGGCCTGCGAAGAGGCCGGCATCACGTTCGTCGGGCCGCCGCCGAGTGTCCTGCACCTGACGGGCAACAAGGCCCGGGCAGTCGCGGCCGCCCGCGAGGCCGGCGTCGCCGTGCTGAACTCGTCGGAGCCCTCCGACGACGTCGAGACGCTCGTGGCCGCGGCCGACGACATCGGCTTCCCGATCTTCGTCAAGGCGGTCGCGGGCGGCGGCGGTCGCGGCATGCGGCGCGTCACCGAGCCCGGCGACCTGCGCGAGTCCATCGAGGCCGCGATGCGGGAGGCCGAGTCGGCGTTCGGGGACGCCACGGTCTTCCTGGAGCAGGCCGTGGTGAACCCCCGCCACATCGAGGTGCAGATCCTCGCCGACGCCGCAGGCGAGGTCGTGCACCTCTACGAGCGGGACTGCTCGGTGCAGCGCCGCCACCAGAAGGTCATCGAGATCGCGCCCGCCCCCAACCTCGACCCGGACCTGCGCGAGCGGATCTGCGCCGATGCCGTGGCGTTCGCCCGCCACATCGGGTACGTCAACGCGGGCACGGTCGAGTTCCTGCTCGACGAGCGCGGCAACCATGTCTTCATCGAGATGAACCCGCGCATCCAGGTGGAGCACACGGTCACCGAGGAGGTCACCGACCGGGACCTCGTGATCGCCCAGCTGCGCATCGCGTCCGGAGAGACCCTCGCCGACCTGCAGATGAACCAGGACGACATCGTCCTGCGTGGGGCGGCGCTGCAATGCCGGATCACCACGGAGGACCCGGCCAACGGCTTCCGCCCCGACACCGGCACGATCGGCGCGTACCGCTCGCCCGGCGGCGCGGGCGTCCGGCTGGACGGTGGCACGACCCACACCGGCGCCGAGGTCAGCGCCCACTTCGACTCGATGCTGGTCAAGCTGACCTGCCGCGGGCGCACGTTCCGCACAGCCGTGCGCCGCGCCCAGCGGGCGGTGGCCGAGTTCCGGATCCGCGGGGTGTCGACGAACATCCCGTTCCTCGCCGCGGTGCTGGACGACCCCGACTTCCAGGAGGGGCGCGTCACCACGAGCTTCATCGAGGAGCGTCCCGGGCTGCTCACCGCGCGCCAGCCCGCCGACCGGGGCACGCGACTGCTCACCTACCTCGCCGAGACCACGGTGAACCGGCCGAACGGCCCGCGGCCGAAGGTCGTCGAGCCGGAGGAGAAGCTGCCGGTCTGCGATCTCGGCTCCCGCCCGCCTGCGGGCTCGCGACAGCTGCTGCGCGAGCTCGGGCCGGAGCGGTTCGCCGCCCGGCTGCGGGAGCAGACGCCCGTTGCCGTGACCGACACCACGTTCCGCGACGCCCACCAGTCGCTGCTGGCCACGCGGGTGCGCAGCCGCGATCTGCTGGCCGTGGCCCCGCACGTGGCGCGGACGGTGCCGGAGCTGTTCAGCCTCGAGTGCTGGGGCGGCGCCACCTACGACGTCGCGCTGCGGTTCCTCGCCGAGGACCCTTGGGAACGGCTCTCTGCGATCAGCGAGGCCGTGCCGAACATCTGCACGCAGATGCTGCTGCGCGGGCGCAACACCGTCGGCTACACGCCGTACCCGGTGGAGGTGACCGACGCTTTCGTCGAGGAGGCGGCGCGGTCCGGGATGGACATCTTCCGGATCTTCGACGCGCTCAACGACATCGAGCAGATGCGGCCCGCGATCGAGGCGGTCCGGAACAGCGGCACCGCGGTCGCGGAGGTCTGCCTCTGCTACACCGCCGACCTGTCCGACCCGGGCGAGAAGCTCTACACGCTGGACTACTACCTGCGCCTGGCCGAGCAGATCGTCGACGCCGGCGCGCACATCCTGGCGATCAAGGACATGGCCGGGCTGCTGCGCCCGCCCGCGGCGCGGCGGCTGGTCACGGCGTTGCGGGAGCGGTTCGACCTGCCGGTGCACCTGCACACCCATGACACCGCGGGCGGGCAGCTGGCCACGCTGGTCGCGGCGGTCGACGCCGGGGTCGACGCGGTGGACGCCGCGGTGGCGTCGATGGCCGGCACGACATCGCAGCCGTCGCTGTCGGCGCTGGTGGCGGCCACCGACCACACCGACCGCGCCACCGGCCTCTCGCTTGCGGCGGTCGGGGACCTGGAGCCGTACTGGGAGGCGGTGCGCAAGGCGTACGCGCCGTTCGAGGCCGCGCTGCCGTCACCGACCGGGCGGGTGTACCACCACGAGATCCCCGGCGGGCAGCTGTCCAACCTGCGCCAGCAGGCCATCGCGCTGGGGTTGGGTGACCGGTTCGAACTCATCGAGGACTGCTACGCCGCCGCCGACCGGATGCTCGGGCGGCTGGTGAAGGTCACCCCGTCGTCGAAGGTGGTGGGCGACCTCGCGCTGCACCTCGTCGGATCGGGGGTCGAGGCGAAGGACTTCGAGGCCGAACCCGGCGAGTTCGACGTGCCGGATTCGGTGATCGGGTTCCTGCGCGGCGAGTTGGGCGACCCGCCGGGCGGCTGGCCGGAGCCGTTCCGTACCCGGGCCCTGGAAGGCCGCAGCGAGGCCCGACCGGCCACCGAGTTGACCATCGAGGACCGCCGCGGCCTGCGCGAGGACCGCCGCGTCACCCTCAACCGGCTGCTGTTCGCCGGCCCGACGAAGGACTTCGAGAACCACCGCGCCGCCTACGGCGACACGTCGGTGCTCTCCACCAAGGACTTCTTCTACGGGCTGGAGCCCGACCTCGAGCACACCGCGGACCTGGAGCCCGGTGTCACATTGCTCATCGAGCTCGAGGCGATCTCCGAGCCGGACGAGCGCGGCTACCGCAACGTGCTCGCCACGCTGAACGGGCAGCTGCGGCCGGTGTCGGTGCGCGACCACTCAGTGGAGAGCCATGTCAAGGCCGCGGAGAAGGCCGACCGCAGCAACTCGGCGCACGTCGCCGCGCCGTTCGCGGGGGTCGTCACGCTCGCGGTGGGCGAGGGCGACACCGTGTCCGACGGCCAGACCGTGGCGACGATCGAGGCCATGAAAATGGAGGCCTCGATCACCGCGCACAAGGCGGGCAGGGTCACGCGCCTCGCGATCGGCAAGGTCCAGCAGGTGGAGGGCGGCGACCTGCTCATGGAACTGGATGAGCTTTCCTGAACCCCAGAGCGGTCGTGCCACACTCGGTTCGTGACGCGGATCATCGCCGGGGTCGCGGGTGGGCGGCGGCTTGCGGTCCCGCCGAAGGGAACCCGCCCGACGTCCGACCGGGTGCGGGAGGCGCTCTTCTCCGCGCTGGACAACGACCCCGGCCTCGACGGGGCCGCGGTGCTCGACCTCTGCGCCGGGTCGGGGGCGCTCGGCCTGGAGGCGCTCTCCCGCGGCGCCGCGCACGCGCTGTTCGTCGAGTCCGACCGCCGGGCCGCCGGAGTGCTGCGCCGCAACGTCGAGCAGCTCGGCCTGCCTGGCGCGACGGTTGTGGCGGCGGCGGCCGCGACCGTGCTCGCCGCTCCTGCCGAGCGGCCGCACGACGTCGTGCTCGTCGACCCGCCGTACGACGTGCCGGACGCCGAGGTCGCCGGGTGGCTGGCGGCGGCGGAGGCGCACGGCTGGCTTGCCGAGGACGCGACCGTGGTGGTCGAGCGGGCGGGCCGGGGCGGCGCGTTCCCGTGGCCCCCGCCGCTGCGCGCGGTGCGTGAGCGCCGTTACGGAGACACCACGCTGCACACCGCGCTCCGGTACGGTCCCCGCCTGTGAGCGCTCCCGCGATGAAGCGTGCGGCCTGTCCCGGCTCGTTCGACCCGCCGACCAATGGCCACCTGGACGTGGTCGGCCGGGCGGCGGCGCTTTTCGACGAGGTAGTAGTCGCGGTGCTCGTGAACAAGAACAAGAAGAGCATGTTCACGGTCGACGAGCGCATGGCGATGCTCAAGGAGGTCACCGCCGACTACCCGAACGTCAGGGTCGGGTCCTTCCACGGGCTGCTGGTCGACTACTGCAGGGAGAACGGCATCCGCGCGATCGTCAAGGGCCTGCGCGCGGTCACCGACTTCGACTACGAGCTGCAGATGGCGCAGATGAACCAGCGCCTCTCCGGGGTCGACACGCTGTTCATCCCAACCAGCCCCGAGTACAGCTTCGTCTCCAGCTCGCTGGTCAAGGAGGTGGCGACCTACGGCGGGGACGTCGCCCACCTGCTCCCGAAGACTGTGCACCGGCAGCTGCTCGAGCGGATCGCGGAACGGCCCTGAGCTCGGAACTTGACACGCGCGAACGGCACGGAATACGCGGTCCGGCCCGGCCGCGGTGAGAGGATGCACCCGTGTACCGGGTCTTCGAATCGCTCGACGCGCTGGTCACGGTCGTCGAGGAGGCTCGGGGTGTCCCGATGACCTCGAACTGCGTGGTTCCCCGCGGTGACGTGCTCGAACTGCTCGACGACGTGCGCGAAGCGCTGCCGGGCGAGCTCGACGACGCGCAGGACGTGCTCGACCGCCGTGACGAACTGATCGACGAGGCCACCCAGGAGGCCGAGCAGACCCGCACCGGGGCGCGGTCGGAGGCGGAGGAGCTCGTCGCAGGCGCGCGGGCCGAGGCGGAGCAGATGCTCGCCGAGGCGCGCGCCGAGGCCGAGCGGGCGGTCGCGCAAGCGCGGCACGAGGCCGAGCGGGCCGTCGCCGAGGGCCGTCGCCAGTACACGGAGCTGACCGACCGGGCCCAGGCCGACGCCGACCGCCTGGCGCACGCCGGGCGGGCCGCGCACGACCGGTTCATCGCCGACGGGCAGGCCGAGCAGGTGCGTCTGGTGTCTCAGACGGAGGTCGTGCGGGCCGCCCACAAGGAGGCGGCCCGGATCGTCGACGAGGCCGACAGCGAGGCCGACCGGCTCCGCCGCGAGTGCGACGACTACGTCGACACGAAGCTCGCCGAGTTCGAGGACGCGCTCACCAAGGCGCTGCGCACCGTGACCCGCGGCCGCAGCCAGCTGTGGCGCGGCGGCCCGCAGAACGTGTCGCCTGCGGGGGCCGGAGCGGGCGGCCGGTCGGGAACGGGGATGGACCTGATCGACTAGTGCGCACTAGACCCTAACGATCACGGGTCGATCACCACGAGGGCAAAGACCGGATCACCACAAGGTCAAAGACGCGGGACATCGCGTTACGCTCTGCAGGTGGGAAGCCGTCGAGTCGAGCCGGATCCAGCGATCTGGTGGGAGCGCTACGGCCATCGTCTGGAACCGCAGCAGCTTGGGGGAGCAGTGAGTCCGACGGGATCCTCGCCACCGCCGTCCCGTCCGTCCCGAGAGGACGACCGGACCGCGGGGGGTGAGCTGAATGCCGATGCGATTCTGCGGGAGCGGGCGCCGGAGCCGGCGGCCGGGTGGCGGCGGGCGGTGCTGCGCGCCACCGGCGGCCTCGTCAACCCTGGCCCCAGCCCCGCGGAGATCGAGCGGCGCGAGATCCTGCACCGCATCCGCAAGCCGCTGATCCGCTCGCACCGCATCGCCGTCAGCTCGATCAAGGGCGGGGTCGGCAAGACCACAGTGGCCACGCTGCTCGGGCTCGTCATGGCCGAGCACCGCGGCGACCGCGTGATCGTCCTCGACGCCAACCCGGACGCAGGCACGCTCGCCGACCGGCTGACGGGGGAGTCGTCGGTCACGGTCCGCGAGCTGCTGCGCGACCTGGACCGGATCCACTCCTGGACCGAGGTCTCCCGGTACACGAGCCTCGCCGGGCGGCTGCAGGTGCTCGCCTCCGAGCAGGACCCGGCGTCCAGCGACGCGTTCAGCCGCGAGGAGTACCAGCACATCTGCGCGCTCCTCGACCGGTTCTTCAACATCATCATCACCGACTCGGGCACCGGGCTTGTGCACTCGGCGATGGAGGGCACGCTCAAGCTCGCCGACAGCCTCATCGTCGTCGGGGCGCCCACCGTCGACGGCGCGGGCCGCGCGAGCAAGACGCTCGACTGGCTGCTCGCCCACGGGCACTCGGCCCTCGCCTCGGAGGCCGTCGTGGTTCTCTCGTGCGACCGCACCAGCCATGACGTCGACCGGGGTCGCATCCGGCAGCACTTCGAGAGCCGCAGCCGCGCCGTGATCGAGATCCCGCACGACCCGCACCTCGCCACGGGCGGCCGGGTGGAGCTGGGCAGGCTCCGGCCGGAGACCGTCGACGCGCTGTACCGGCTGGCCGCGCTGATGGCCGACCGGTTCGTCACCTGAGCCGACGGGCGGACGCGGTAGCCTCCGGCTGCCGATGATCATCGGGCGGAGCCCGTGACCAGGGGGGAGTGGTTGCCGGTGTGCGGCAACGGGGAAGGTGCGTGGCGACGGAGCGGGCGGCGATGACCGAACCCGACCTTTCCGGTGACCCGGACGTCTTCACAGCACCGGTGGCGCGGTCCTCGGAGCTCAGCGAGGACGCCATCGTCAAGTTCCGCGCCGAGCGCCCCGAACGGGGCTGGCGCGGCGCGCTCTACAAGTCGACCGGCGGCCTGATCAACCCCGGTCTCGGCGCGGCCGAGCGGGCCCGGCGCGACCGTGTGCGCCGCATCCGGCGCACGTTGCCCGGCGCGCACCAGATCGCGGTCAGCTCGATCAAGGGCGGGGTCGGCAAGACCACCGTGTCGGCCTGCCTCGGGCTCATGCTGGCCGAGCACCGCGGCGACCGCGTGATCGCCCTCGACGCCAACCCCGACGCGGGCACGCTCGCCGACCGCCTCAGCGGCGACACCTCGGTGAACGTGCGCGACCTGCTCAACAACCTCGGGCGCGCCGACTCGCTCACCGACGTGGCCCGGTACACGAGCCTCGCCGGGCGGCTGCAGGTGCTTGCCTCCGAGCAGGACCCCGCGATGAGCGAGGCGTTCAACCGCGAGGAGTACGAGCGGGTGTGCGCCGTGCTCACCCGCTTCTACAACATCGTGATCACCGACTCCGGCACGGGGCTGGTGCACTCCGCGATGGAGGGCACGCTCGCGCTGGCCGACAGCCTGGTGATCGTGGGCGCCCCCACCGTCGACGGCGCGAGCCGGGCCAGCAAGACGCTCGACTGGCTGATCGCCCACGGCCACGCGACGCAGGCCGCCAACTGCGTCGTGGTGCTCAGCTGCGACCGCACCAGCAGCGACATCGACGCCGGGCGGGTGCGGGGGCACTTCGAGGCGCGCTGCCGGGCGGTGGTGGAGGTGCCGCACGATCCGCATCTCGCCACTGGCGGCCGCATCGAGCTGTCGCGGCTGCGGCCGGCCACGCACGACGCCTTCCTGGCGCTGGCCGCGCTTCTCGCCGATGGGTTCGGCTCCCGCCCGCCCGCGGCCCCGCTCACGCCCCGGCAGGTGCCGAGCTTGAACTGAGGGTCGGCGCCGATCGTCGAACGCCGGGGCCCGGACCGCTTGTCGCGGTCCGGGCCCCGGCGTCGGTCGGTATCGGTGTCCGGTCAGGCGTTGTTGCTGGAGCTGCTGCCGGAGCCGCCGGAGCCGCCCCCGGAGCGGCTTGAGCTGCCCCCGGAGCTGTTGGAGCCCCCGCTGTCCCCGCCCTTCTTGCCCTTGTTGTTGCTGTTGATGCCGCTGCTTGTGTTGCCGTTGTTGTTGTCGCGGCCGCGGCTGCTGTCGCTGCCGCTCCGCTCGTTCTTGCCGCGGTCCGCGTTGTTGTCGCCGCCGCGGTTGTTGCCCCTGCGGTTGTTGCCGCTGCTGTTGTTGTCGCTGTCGTTGCTACCGCTGCGGCTCCCGCGGTTGTCGTTGCTGCTTGCGTTGTCGCGCCCGCTGCTCGAACCCTGGCTGTCGGAGTTCCCGTGGTCGCGCACGGCGTCGGAGATGCGGCGAGCGGCCTCGCGGATCTGGCTCTCGGCGCCCTGCCGCTGCCGCTCGGCCTTGCCGCTCGGACGGTTGCCGCGCTGGTTGTCGCCGCGCTGGTCCGAGGACCCGTCCGCCTGATCCTGCTCGTCGCCGGTCCGGTTCCGATCGCGCTCGGACTTGCCGACCGGACGCCGCTCGTCGTCGCCATCGTCGGCGGAGCTGTCGTTCTTGCCGCGATCGTCGTCGTTGTTGTCCGACCGGCCGTTGCGGTCCGAACCGTTGCGGTCCGAACCGTTGTCGTCGGAACCGTTGCGGTCCGAACCGCCGAGGGCTCCGGTGAGGGTGTCGGTGACCTTGCTTACCGTGCGGGTCAGCGGCCGGTCGTTGTCCTCGTCGTCTCGGTTGTCGTTCCGGTTCTTGCGGTTGTTGTCGCGGTTATTGTCGCTGTTGTCGTTGGACTGGTCGGACGCGCGCTGCCGCCCGCCGTCGTCCTTCTTCTTGTCGTCGTTGTTGTCGTCGGACTTCGAGCGGTCCGAGCCGCCGCCGAGGACCTTGCCGACAGTGTTCGTGGCGGCCGCCGCCACCTGCTGGACGGGCCCACCGGACTCGCGGCCGGAGTTGTCGCCGGACTTGCTGTCGGAGTTGCCGCCGCCGGAGTTGCGGCTGCGGTTGTTGTTGCTGTCGTCCTGGCGGAAGACGGCGGCGAGCACCGGTCGCTCCGGGTCGGGCGGCGCCGTGACACTGGTGTCCTGCCGCTCCCCGTCGGAGCTGGACCGGCGCTGGGTGATGGCCGGGCTCTCCTGGCGGCCGCTCGCCAGCGGTGCCGGATCCCGGTTGTCGCCACCGCCGTGGCCGTCGGAGCCGTCCTTCCCGCCCTTCTCGATCAGGGCCATGACCTGCTGAACCAGGGGCGCGGTCCGGTCGTCCTCGTCGGGCAGCGGCCTGCTCAGCGCCTCTTGCACGCCGGTCTGGAGGTTCGACAGCTCCTGCACGTTGTGGTTGCGCTGCTGGAGGCGCATGTCGCGTTGCTCGGCGAGCAGCCGAACGGCCTCGCTCTGGTCCGGCCCGGCGACGGTGGTGGGAGCGGCGTTCAACGCCCGCTCCACGGCGTCGAGCTCGGCCTGCGCGGTGGCGAGGTCGGTGGTGAGGCCCGGCAGCGCGCGCAGGGCCGCGAGCTGCGACATGAGGGTGGCGCGCTGCTGCTCGAGCAGCGCCTTGCGGTCCAGGAGGGCGCGCACCGGGGGCGGTGCCTGGTTGCGGATCTCCTCGGGCAGCCGCAGCCAGTTGGCCTCGGTCTGGGCCAAGGCGTCGAGCTGCTGGTTGATGGAGGCGAGGACGACCTCGGCGCGGCCGGCCCACAGGTCGGCCTCCATCACGCCACCGGTGGGATCCACCTGCGGCGGCGGGGCCTGCCGGGGGTTGACCGGAGCGGTGACCTCGGTGAGGACGTAGCCGGTGCCGCCCGCCACCAGGCTGGCGACGGCGATGCTCGCCACCGCGCGCCTGCGCAGTATCGAGGCCGCGGTCCTGCGCTCGCCCTTGGTGCGGCCGGGCTTCAGCGCCTTGGGCTTACGGGCTGCCGCCTTCGCTGTCGCTGCCGCCTTCGGCCCGTCCGGGTTCGCGGCGGCGACGGGCTGGGTCGGCTCGTTCGCGGGGAGCGAGACCGGCGACACCATCCAGGACGCGGCCGGGCTCCAGTCGTCGACGGCCGCCGCGGCGGGCACCTGCGGGGTGACGGCCGGCGGCTGCGGCGCGGCCAGCGGTGCGGGCGGCCGCGGGGCGGTGCTCGGGTTCTCGGCGGTCGGGCTCTCGGAAGCGGGACCGTCAGAGGTCGTTTCGAGTCGAGCGCTGTGGCGCAGCTTCCGAGCTGTTGCCCGGTGCGCCGGCGAGCAGTAGAGACGCGGTGGGCCACCGTCGTCCGGCTGCTCGACGAGCACGCTACAACCTGGTAGTGCGCAGCCTTGTGTGGCGCGTGGCGCGTCTGTCATGTCGTCCCCCCAGGACATTTCGCAGCCGCCGTGTCCTCGTCACGAACGGACCCGCCGGGCACGTACAGTGCCCACGCGACAGGCCGCCGGCCGGGCCCGGGAGCCCCACCACCGTGGTGCTGCTGCGCAGTTGCCCCCCGCGTAGCCCCACCCCTGTTCGCCTGGGTACAGATGTGCGTCATTGAATCAGAGTCTGTCCGATCATACTGCCGCGCCGATGCCAGCACGATGCCAGAACGCATTCGTGACACTCCGTTGCGAGACGTATCCAACTCATTACCTACAGTAATAATTCGGCTATTAGTAATTGCGCGCTCACCATTCCGCGGTGTTGCGGTGCCGCGGGCCGCGGAATTCACAGCACCGGGTCCAGACGGCGGGGTGGCGGGCGGGCCGGGAGGTCGGCGACCCTGCGCGTCCGCCCGCGGTCGTCGGCCGGCTCGTCGCGCACCAGCCGCTCCCTGGCGAATGCGCCGACGAGCGGGTGCAGGTGATACCCGCGTTTCCGGCGTTCCAGCAGGCCCGCCTCGGCCAGCTGCTCCAGGCCGGCGGTCGTGGCCTGCCGCGTTCCGCCGGTCAGGATCGCAGCGACGGCGACGGTGATCTCACCCACCGGGGCGATGCCGAGCAACCGCAGCAGCCTGCGCTCGTCCAGTCCGAGCAGGCGATAGGACGCGGCGAGCGCACCCGCGACGCCGGCGCCGTCCGGGTCCGTGCGCAGTGCCGTGAGCGGGTCGGGACGCAGCTCGTCGAGGTAGGCGGAGATCGGCAGGTGCGGGCGCATGGCGAGCCGGGCCGCCGCCACGCGCAGGGCGAGCGGCAGCCCGCCGCAGACTGCGAGCAGCTCGGAGGCCGCGTCCCGCTGGGCCGCGATCCGCTCGGCGCCGACGATCCTGCCGAGCACGTCCGCGGCCTCGGCCGGGCCCAGCACCGCGAGCGGCACCGGGACGGCGCCGGGTGCGACGAGGAGCCCGGCCAGCTCGTGGCGGCTCGTCACGAGCACCCCGCACGTGGTGCCGCCCGGCAGGAGCGTGCGCACCTGCCTCGGGTCGGCCGCGTCGTCGACGACGATCAGGAACCTGCGGTCCGCGGTGAGCGTTCGGAACGTCGCGGCCGCCTCGTCCTGCCGCCGCGGCAGCGCCGTCGATGGCACACCCAGCGCCCGGAGGAACCGGGTGAGCGTCTCGTCCACATCGGTGGCGAGCCCGTCGCCGTGGGTGCGCAGGTCGGCGTAGAGCTGGCCGTCGGGGTAGTGCTCGGCGAGCAGGTGGGCGGCGTGCAGGGCCACAGAGGTCTTGCCCACCCCGGGCGCGCCCGACACCACGACGAGAGGAGCCCGGTCCGAGGTGAGCGTCCGGGTGATCCGCTCGACCTCGGCCCCGCGCCCCACCAGGCCCGCAGGCGCCATCGGCAGCTGCCGGGGCATCGCGTGCACCTCCGACGGCGCCGTGGTGGCGGGGCCGGCGCCCCGGAGGATCTCCGCGTGCGCGGCGCGCAGTTCGGGGCCGGGGTCGACGCCGAGCTCGTCGGCCAGCAGCCGGGTGACCTCGCGGTAGGCCTCGAGGGCCTCACCCTGCCGCCCGGTCGCGTAGAGGGCGCGCATCCGCTGCGCCCAGAACCTCTCGCGCAACGGGTAGGTGCGGACCAGCCCGATGAGCTCGCCGCACAGCGCGGCCTGCCGGCCGAGCTGCAGGTCGACGTCGATCCGCAGCTCCAGTGCCTGCAGGTACTGCTCGACGAGCCGGGGGACCTCGTTGCGGTGCAGCGCGGGCGACGCCACGTTCATCAGCGGCGGTACGGCCCGCCACAGGTGCAGCGCGTCGGCCAGGTGCGTGGCCGCGGCCTCCGGTTCGCCGCCGCTGGCGGCCTGCGTGCCCTGCTCCACCAGCGCGTCGGAGCGCTGGAGGTCGAGCTGGCCGGGCAGCACCTCGATCCGGTAGCCGTCGGACTCGGTGTGGATCACGGTGCCGGTGGCGGCGAGCGCGCGCCGCAGGCGCATCACGTACTTCTGTACGGTGCCGCGGCCGTCGGCGGGCGGGAGGCCGTCCCAGAGCGTCTCGGTGAGCTCGGCGATCGAGACGGGGCGGTTCGCCTGCAGCAGGAGGGCGGCGAGCACGGTCCGCTGCTTGCCGGGCGCGATGGGGACGACCTGCCCGCTCTGCTCGACCTCCAGCGACCCGAGCACTCGGAAGACCACGTCCGTCATCACGCGACTCCGCCCGTCTGCGCCGTGTTGTCTCATGCGCAGCCTAGAGGATCGTTCTACAATCCATCAATACTTGTGAGCGAGTGATTGCCGGGTCCACGGGGGAGGATCGTTGTACGATCCTTCAAAGCGAACGTTGGCAGAGCGCCGCGGTTCGCCGGTGGTGGCAGGCCCACCTCCGTTCCGACCCGATGGAGGGCTCGAGTGACCACAGACGAGCTGGCGGCCGACAGGGCGCTGCTCACGCGCACGAGCACCGCCGACCGCGTGGCGGCGATCCTGCGCACCCGCATCATCGAGGGCTACTTCCCACCGGGCACCCGGCTCGCGGAGGACTCGATCGGCACCGCCCTCGGCGTCTCGCGCAACACCCTGCGGGAAGCCTTCCGGTTGCTGTCGCACGAGCGCCTGCTCGTCCACGAGCTGAACCGGGGCATGTTCGTCCGCACCTCGACCGTCGACGACGTCATCGACCTCTACCAGATGCGCCGGATCGTGGAGTGCGGCGTCGTCCGCTCGATCACCTCCCCGCCTGCCGACCTCTCGCGGGTCGCGGCCACTGTCACCGACGGCGCCGACGCCCTGCGGCGGGAGGACTGGCGGGCACTCGGCACGGCCAACCTCAAGTTCCACCAGGAGCTGGTCGCGCTCGCCGGGAGCCCCCGCACGAACGAGCTGATGAGCGGGGTGCTCGCCGAGCTGCGCCTGGTGTTCCACGTGATGGTCAACCCCAGGGAGTTCCACGAGCCCTACCGCGAGCGCAACGGCGAGATCCTCGACCGCATCCGGCGCGGCGACGGCCCAGGTGCCGCGGCGGACCTCGAGAAATACCTGCGCGACGCAGAGGAGCAGCTCGTGGAGGCGTTCGCGCAGCAGCAGCTCGCCCCGGTGGGATCAGGAGCCGCGGCCGCGGGTTCCGGCGCGGGCTAGGCTTGAGTTTTAACCGGTGTGTTTCCGGGTGCGGTCCTGTTTGACGGTTTTCCCGACGTCGTAGCGGGGTGCTGGGTGGTGGTTCTTTGAGCCGGGTGGGCGTCCGGGGCCGGGGTGTGAGGGTTTCGGTGCGCTGGCTGGACGGACGGTCTTCGGGTGGAGGTTGCGAAACCCTCGTCGGACTCGTGCGGGGGTCAGGCGGGCGGGCTGGAGGGGTTTCTCCCAGGGCCGGCGCAGGTCGTTGACCAGTGGTCGTGCGAGGCGGAGTTGGGTGTGCGCGGCGATGATCAGCCAGGTCCAGCGGTCAGCGGCTTCGGGGGTGCGGATTTTCGGCGCGGTCCAGCCCAGGGTTTGTTTGAACAGCCGGAAGGTGTGTTCGAGGTCGAAACGGCGTAGGTAGGCCTGCCAGAGCCGGTTGATGTGGTCGGCGGTGGTGGTGGTGGCCGAGGTCCACAGCCAGAGCGGTTTCGGGTCGCGGTCTGCGGGTAGGTGGTGCACCTGCAGCCGGATCAGGGTGCCGGCCATCAGGGGTAGCTCACCGGGGTGGCCCTGCCAGGGTCCGCGTCGGGCCAGGCGTGGGTGGTACTGGTTCCAGGAGCTGGCGTGCGCGCTGCCGTAGCGGGTGGTGTCGGTGCTGGTCTGGTGTGCCGGTGGTGGCCAGGTCTCGGGTCTGGCCAGGGCGAACTCCGGGCCGTGTCGTGATGGGCGGCCCATGGTGCCGGCTGGTCGGGGTAGCGCGGGTGGGTAGTAGACGCGGTCGGAACGGACGCGTCCGAGCAGGTCGACGGGGAGATCCTGCAGGAGGAACGTGAGCCGGGTGATGTCGTATCCGGAGTCGGTGACGATGAGGATGTTCGGATCGTCGATCTGCCAGTGCCCGGCGTTGATGAGCCGGGTGACCACCTCGCGCAGCTGGGTGGCGGTGGCCGCGGTGGCGTCATCGGCGGGGCCTAGACGGACCGCGTCCAGGACCGCGGTCCACGAGGTGGCGCCGCTCTGCAGGGCTACGACGAAGGAGTAGGGCCAGCCCGGGATCAGCTGTGCGTTGTTCTTCGCCCGACCGTAGACGTGGCAGAACAACCGATGTGCGCTGGTCGAGGCTTCGGGACGTAGCCAGGGTGAGACGTCGACCGCCAGCACGATCCGCCCGCCCGCGGCCCTGGGCAACGGCAGCGAGGCCAGCGCCCCGCGGAAACGCCCGGGTTCGAGCCAGCCATGGTTGACCGCGTCGTACATCGCACCATGCCCGCGGCGGTGCTGCGCCTGCAGTGTCAGATCGACCAGCGACGTGACCCGGCCCTCGGCGCACAGCACCGCATCGGTGAGCTCGAACAGCGCATCGGCGCGCGCGGTGAGCGCGGCGTAGAACTCGTGTCGGAACCGGGCGAGGTCCCCCCACGCGACCGTGCGGGACTCATCGTGCACACTACCCACCGCAGCCCTTGTGTTGATCTTCTTCCTTCGACAGAAGCATGATCAACCAAGGGCATGATCAACCGGGGTCGGCGCGTCCCCACCGTCGACAGCCAGAGGGGTTAAAACTCAAGCTAGGAGCGCGCTGAAAAGCTCGGGCCTACTGCGCGGCGCCCAGGCGACCACCTCGCGGCGTTGTCGTCGGGCCCGATACAACAGCGGAATCGGGCCTCTCCTTCGCCTTGCGATGCGGCCACCTGGACGCCGCTCGCTACGGCCGGAGCTTTTCAGCACCCTCCTAGCGGGACCGGCGGCGCTGCGTAAGATTCCGTGCGCGCGTGGTCACGCGCGAACGGCTCGATCCGCTCGGGCCGGACGTCCGGCGCGATGGGCCATCCGGGGTGGGGGGACATGCCGAAGCGAGCCTATGCATCATCCGGCCGGACCGCGGCGGGGAGCGGTGACGGGCCGGCCCCGACCGGTCCCGTCGAGGAGCGGCCGGTGGTCGGCGACGCCGCCCCCGATGATCACCCGGCCGTGCCGCTCAACGCGGGCGTCGTGCCGCCCGGACCGGAGGAGCTCCCGCCGCCGGGGCCGCCCGGCGACCCGCGTGCGGCGAGCGCGTCGGAGCTGACCGACTACACGATCGTCCGGCGCCGGTCCGACAGGCCCGGCTACGGCTGGCGGCGCGCCCTCTACGTCGTCACCGGCGGCACCGTCAACCCCGGCATCGGGTCGGCTGAGCTGCGCAGGCAGGACTGGGCCCGGCGCATCCGCCGCCAGCTGCCCGGCCCCCGCCAGATCGCCGTCGTCTCGATGAAGGGCGGGGTCGGGAAGACCACGGTGACGGCCATGCTGGGGTTGACGCTCGCCGAGCACCGCGGCGACCGGGTCATCGCGCTCGACGCCAACCCCGACGCCGGCACGCTCGCCGGCCGCCTCACCGGCAAGTCCGACTCCACCGTCCGCGACCTGCTCGACAACATCGGCTCGCTGCGCTCGCTGAGCGACGTCGCGCGGTACACCACCCTCGCCGGGCGGCTCCAGGTGCTCGCGTCGGAGCAGGACCCGGCCCGCGGCGAGGCGTTCAACCGGGCCGAGTACGAGCAGGTCTGCGCCGTGCTCGCGCGCTTCTACAACATCGTCGTCACCGACTCGGGCACGGGGATGGTGCACTCGGCGATGGACGGCACACTCGCGCTCGCGAACAGCCTCGTGGTGGTCGGGTCGCTGACCGTCGACGGGGCGAGCCGGGCCAGCAAGACGCTCGACTGGCTGGTGGCGCACGGCTTCGAGGAGATGGTGGCGCGGTCGGTTGTGGTGCTGTCGAGCGACCGGACCAGCCGGGAGATCGACGCGGGGCGGCTGCGCGCGCACTTCGAGGGCCGGGTCCGCGCCGTCGTGGAGGTCCCGCACGATCCGCACCTCGCCACGGGCGCGCGGATCGAGCTCTCCTCGACGTCGCGGGCGACCGCGGACGCCTTCCTGGAGCTCGCGGCGCTCGTCGCCGACGAGTTCGGCGGGCTGCCCCTCCCGCGTCCCTAACGGGGATGGGCTGGCCGATCCGCATGATCGACGGCACCATGCCCGGCGTGGAGATCCGCGCCCTGCCCCGCCTGCTCGCCGCCGCCGCGTTCGCGGCGTTCGCTGCAATGCTGACCGCCGGCTGCTCCGGCAGCGTCCCGGCCGAGCCCACACCGCAGTCACCGCCGCCGGTGACCGCGGTGCCGGCCCCGTCCGGCCCTGCGCGCCCTACTGCAGAACCGCCGCAGGCAGGGGCGGCCAGGTGCCAGGTGACCGCCACGTCCACCGGCTCGATCAGCGCCTCCGGCTCGGGCGGCAGCACCTCCACGATCAACGGGCGAACGTCCTTCTCCTGCGGCAGCGGCCCGATGCTCGGGATCGAGACGGTCGCGGACGCCGGCGTCACCTTCGCAGCGCCCGACGGGACCACGATGACGGTCGCGCCAGGCACGACCGGCCGGGTGGGTGGCTACACCATCGACGTCGCGCGGGTGGCCGGTGGCAGCGCCGAGTTCCAGGTGCTCCAGGAGTGAACGAGCGGCTCCGACGGGGGAGCGCTCCCGGCGAGGCCGGTAGCCTCCACAGCCGGAGATCATCGGGATGGGCCCCCGAGGTCCGGGAACGGGGTGGCGGGTGAGCGGGGACAACACCGGCGGGGGACGGGAACCGGTCCCCGGCGATCCGGACGACCGGCCGGAGGACGCGGCCCCCGCTGTGGAGGCGGGCGACGACTGGCTGGTGGGCGCCTGGTCGGCCGAGCGGTGGAAGGCAGCGGGCCCGCAAGCGGCGGTCTCCGGCCGGGACGCGCCCGACGGGGCCGGCGACGACGAGAGCAGCGAGGAAGACGCGCCGGCGGCTGCAGCGGTCGAGACCCCGATGACGCCGGAGTCCTCGAAGACTCCGGAGGCACCGAAGACCCCCGAGGCCCCGGCGACACCAGAGACGCCGGACACACCCGAGACCACGGAGATCCCGGTCGTCGGACCGGTGGCAGTGGCCGAACCGCCCGCTGGTCCCGCGATCCCGGCAGCGGAGCCCGCACTGCCGGACGGGCCGACCACACCCCCGGCCGCGCCTGCCGTGGACCCCGTAGCCGCGGACTCGGGCGACCAGGAGTCCACCGTGCGCCTCCCGGTGGTCCCTCCCATGGCAGGTCCGCGTCCCGGACCGCCGCCGAACCCGCCGCAGCGTCCGGTCGCCTCCCCTCCCGGCCCGGGGTACGGCCACGGGCCGGTGCGGCCGCGTCCTCCCGTGCCGGGACCTCCCGGGCCAGGTTCGTGGCCGCTGCCCGGTCCGGGCGGTGCCGGACCCACGTACGGGCCGCCCGGGCGCGGGGGGCCGCCACGACCTCCTGGCCAGGGTCCCGCGCAGGGCCCGCCCGCACCGGGCGGCTACGGCCCGGGGCCGGGCGGAGCCCCCGCGCCGCCGTGGCAGCCCGGGTACTCGCAGGCTCCGGGGCACGGACCTGGGGGAGCCGCCGGCCCGGTGCCGCCGTGGCCAGCTGCGCCCCAAGGCCCGCACCCGCACGCGGCCGGGCCGGTGCCCCCGCCACCCCAGCAGCCGAACCCGGCGGCGGGGCCGGGAGCGCCGGGCAGGGCCGGG
>NZ_BAAAJG010000012.1:0-291564 GCF_039526725.1 Pseudonocardia aurantiaca | reverse complement strand
GGAAGAACACCGGGGTGTTGTTGCCGACGATGTCGAAGTTGCCCTGGCTGGTGTAGAACCTCAGCGAGAAGCCACGCGGGTCGCGCCAGGTGTCGGGGCTGCCCCGCTCGCCGGCCACGGTGGAGAACCGGATCAGCGTGTCGGTGCGGGTGCCGGGCTGGAACACCGCCGCCTTGGTGTAGGCGCTGACGTCAGCGGTCACCTCGAAGTAGCCGAACGCGCCGCTGCCCTTGGCGTGCGGCTGGCGCTCCGGGATGCGCTCGCGGTTGAAGTTGGCCATCTGCTCGATCAGGTAGTGGTCCTGCAGCAGGATCGGGCCGTCCGCGCCAACGGTCAGTGAGTGGTCGTCACTCGCGACTGGGGCGCCGCTGTCCGTCGTGGTCGGATTGGGCTGGGCCGCATTGGGCTGGCTGGTGCTCATAAAGGTGCCTTTCCTTTCTTATGACGCGAAATTTGGGCCGTTGTGGCTGTGGCTTTGTTATTCTGGCCAGGCGTTGTTCTGGGATGGCCTCGACGAAATCGGTGCAGACGAAACCGGGGCACGAATTAGCCAGGACGTCGGCGTTCACCGAGTAGCTGCCGGCCGGATCGGCGCCGCGGCTGGCAGCCGCGGCCGTAGCCCGCGATCGCGCGCAGGGCACCTTGGACTCAGGTCAGGCGACGACCTGGTCGGCGGGCCGTCCCAGAACCCGGTGGTCGAGGCAGCGCCACCGGCGCACTGCCCCCGTTGGTTGCGCTGGCTGAGAGGTCACTCGGTCCATGCCGAGCCGGTGATGATGTCCACGAAGTCCGCGCGGGTGAAGTTGGGCGCGAAGTGGGCGAGCACGTCGTCGTTCATGGTTCCGAAGGTGGTGTCGGGGCGGTCCTTCATTCCCTCGTAGAAGGCCTGCAGGATGTTGTTCTTGAAGTCCGGTCGTGGGTGTGCGGCCACGACGGCGGCGACCTCTTCGGCGGTGACCTGGTCGAGGTCCATCCCCAGTACGTCGGTCTCGACGCCGAGGCTGACCAGGGCTGTTTCGGGTTCGAGGTGGTTGGGGACGCCTGGGGTGGTGTGCAGGGCGATGCCCAGCCAGACGGCGCGGGCCTCGGTGGCGCTGCGGCCGTGGTCGAGGAGGAAGTCCCGGGCCAGGTCGGCGCCGTCGACTTCGAAGCGTTGGTCGGTGCGCCGGTAGGCCTCGGTCAGGCCGAGGTCGTGGAACATCGCGCCGACGTAGAGCAGTTCGGGGTCGGCCTCGATCTTGCGGTAGCGGCCCTTCAGGCTCGCGAACAGGAACACGCGGCGGGAGTGGTTGAACAACAGCGGGCTGGTGGCCTTGTGGACGAGCTCGGTGGCCTCGCGGGCCAGCTCGGTGTCGGGAATGTTGATCCCGGCGATCGTCTCGGTCATGTGCTGCACCTTTCTCGGAGGGTTTTGCCTTTAATCCGAGCCTGCTCGCACAGTCGGCGTCGGGCCCCGCGCTGGCGGCCATGCATCACACGATTACGGACAGACCGCACTTGCCTCGGGAGGACGCTCGTGGCTCGCACCGCGCCTCGGGAGAGGTTGCTGCGAGGAGAATGGCTCACTGCCCTGGGCACCGGGCTGCGGCGCCGTGTGTGTGAGCACCGCCGTGGCCACCTCCGTGTGTGCCCGGCGGGGGAGCTCCGCGCCGACCCCGTCGAGGACCCTCAGGATTGCGCCGGGGATCTCCTTGGCCAGCGCCTCCGCGTTACCCACCGGGAAGAACGGGTCGGCTGCGCCGTGCACCACCAGTGTCGGTGCGGTGATCTCCGGGAGCCGTTCGCGCCAGCGCGGCGTGCAGTCCAGCTTTGAGAACATCGTGTTCATCAGACCGTTGCGCGCCGACGCCGGGTGCGGACCGGAGCGGTCGAGGACGCCGGCCGCGTGGGCGCGGGCCTCGGCGGTGTCGAACTGTGGCGAGCCGGAGAACACCCGGGCCGTGGCCACCGCGCCGTCCAGGATCGACGTGCGGTCGGTCCAGTCGACCGGTGGGGCGCTGCCGAAGTGGGCCATGATCGCCGGGGAGTGCTCGGGCAGGTCGTCGTCGACGGGGCCCGGCGCGACCGGGCGAGTGCCGATCAGCACGAGCGAGGCGACCCGCGACGGGTGGTCCAGCGCCAGGAGCTGTGCGATGAAACCGCTGGTCGCGAGGCCCGCGACGTGGGCGCGAGCGATGCCGAGCCCGTCGAGTACGCCGACGGCGTCGGTGACGAGGTCGCGCAGCGTGTAGCCGGGCGAGTCGGGGTCGACGGTGGTCGATCGGCCGGCGTCCCGCAGGTCGTAGCGGATGACGAACCGGCCGGTGAGCCGCTCGACGAGCTCGTCGTCCCAGGCGGCGACGGTGGTGCCGATCAGCAGCAGCGCAGTGTCGGTCGGCGAGCCGACGGTGTCGACGCACAGCTCGACGTCGCCGACCGGAAGAAGAGTCTCCATGCCGACTGGACCCCGCGAGATGGCGCAACTCATCGGTTCTCATCGGCGGCGCCGGCGTCTCGATCCGGACACCGGCCGCTACCGGCGACTCTCGCCACGCCCACCCCAACCGGCGCGGACCTGGAGAGAGGGCCACCGCCGAGACCAAGAACTGGAGGATCCTACGCAAGATCCGCTCCGGCCCGAGCAGGGCAACCGCCCTGGTCAAGGCCGACCAGACCCTGATCCTCGCCTGCTGACTCAGGTTGGAAATGGCTCAGTGCGTCCCAACGCCCGGAAAGGGGTGTGATGCAGATCACAGGCGATGGGGCTCGCCGTTGACCGCCCAAACGGGCTGATAGCTCCTACCAACAGGGTTCAACTCTGGAGGTGGGACGTGACACCACAAGCTCCGACTCCCCACCTCCGCGGCCCCACCTCCCCCGGCCCCAGTACCAGGGCTCGCCGGCGCCCGTGGCCGCCTCATTACGGCATGGGTGCGCACACCGCTGCCCGGAAGGCAGTCACCCCCGGGTTCTGCCTGCCGACCACCCGACAGCACAGCCCCACAACAACAACCCAAGGTGCACGCGCAACACAACCGGTGGAGCGCGAGACCTGGAGCGACGACATGACCGCGAAGCTTGAAAAGCCCAAGAGCGTATCTGCCAAATCGATCAAGAAGCGGGCGAACACGCTCGTCGTCGGACACTGCCGCGACACCGCAAGCGACCACGCTCTCGCCGTCGCCGCAGAACTCGGACGCCAACTCGGCGCCCAACTACACGTCGTCCACGTCGTCGTCCTCGACGACTACCCCATCGACCCAGACGTCGCCGACTGGGAAGAACAAGGCGAATGGATCCTCACCGAAGAACGTCACCACGTCGAGGCCGCCCTCATCCGAACCGGCCTCCCGTGGACCTACCAATCCTGCCGAGGCAACCCAGCCAAAGCACTCGCCGCCGCCGCCGACGAACACAACGCACTCATGATCGTCGTCGGGACCCGCGGCGAAGGACTCCGAGCCGCCCTCTCCCGCCTCGTCCAACCCTCCGTCTCGCACGCCCTCATCGAATACCAACACCGCCCCGTCCTCATCGTCCCACCGACACAACTCAGCTGAGCACAGCAAAATCTCCACCATCGGCGCGGCAGCTCCTGAGCCTTGTGCGATCACATGACGGTTTGGCTCCTGGAGACTGTTCGACGTAGAGCAGCTCGGGGTCGGCCTCGATCTTGCGGTAGCGCCCCTTCAGGCTCGCTGGATCCGCCGATATACGCACCCGACTTCCGGCGCGGATCGCTAGTGTCCCGCGCCGCAAGTCCACCACATATCTCGACGGCCCAGCTCCCCGCTGGGCGCACCGGCGCACGGCCCGAGTACGCCCGGTACGAGGACCGCGCCCCGGCACACCCAGCGGAAACCTGGATCCGCCGATATATGCACCGGACTTCCGGCGCGGGACACTAGTGCGGCGCCGCTGCCCGGATGATGATCCGCTCGCTTCGGGTGTAGACGTTCATGGATCCGCCCCGCACGAACCCGGCGAGCGTGAGGCCCGACGCCTCGGCCAGCTCCACGGCCAGCGACGACGGCGCGGACACGGCAGCGAGCATCGGCACCCCGGCCATCACGGCCTTCTGGACCAGCTCGAACGAGGCGCGCCCGGACACCACGAGCAGCGTGCCGAGCGCGGGGATCCGGCCTTGCAGCAGCGCCCAGCCGAGGACCTTGTCCACGGCGTTGTGGCGGCCGACGTCCTCACGCACGACGAGCAGCGTGCCGTCGGCGGCGAAGAGCCCGGCCGCGTGCAGCCCACCCGTGCGGTCGAACACCTGCTGGCGGCGGCGCAGCTCGTCGGGCAGAGTGGCGACCACCTCGGCGGACACCCGGACCTGGTCACCCGCGGGCAGGTACCGGGAACGCAGACGCACCGCGTCGAGCGAGGCCTTGCCGCAGACCCCGCAGGATGAGGTGGTGTAGAAGTTGCGCTCCACCCCGGTCTCCGGCTCCGGCACGTCCGGGGCCAGGCCGACGTCGAGCACGTTGTAGGTGTTGCGGCCGTCGTCGTCCACCCTGGGGGATGGCATGCCGGCGGAGCTTGCGGAGCCGGCGGGGCGGGTAGGCGTAGCGCAGTACCGGGCGTCGCGGACGTCGGTGACACTCCCGATCACACCCTCGGTGAGCAGGAACCCGTGCGCGAGCTCGACGTCGTGACCGGGCGTCCGCATCGTCACGGCCAGCGCGCGGCCCCCGACCCGCAGCTCCAGCGGTTCCTCGACGGCGAGGGCGTCGGGCCGCATGCGCTCCCCGTCGGGGGTGAGCCGCAGCACCGGACGGCGAGCGATCAGACGCCCCATGGTCACGCTCCAGGGTCGAGGGGGAGAAGCCGGGCGGCGATGGCTGCCGCCGGTCCGGGGTCGACCACCGCGAGCGCGTCGGCCGTCGCAGCGCCGCGCAGCATCGCCGGGCCTGCGTGTCCCACCGGTTCCGCGCCGTACGGGCCGACGCGCACCGGGACCAGCCGGGTACTCGACGGGTGCCGCTCCAGCCCGCCGGGGACGGGTGCGGCCAGCAGCGCAGGCAGCGGCTCGCCGCGGAGCCCGGTGAGCACCGGCACGCCGAGGGTCAGGAACGCCACGAGCGCGGCGAGCGGATTGCCGGGCAGGCCCACGACCAGCCGGTCCCCGGGCAGCCGCGCGAGCGTCTGCGGATGTCCCGGGCGGCAGGCCACCCCGTCGACGACGAGGTCGGCGCCGAGGTCGGCGAGCGCGGCGCGCAGGTGGTCGGCCGGGCCCGCCGCCGACGAGCCGGAGACGAGCACCAGCTCGGCGTCGGCCTCGGCCAGCGCGTCGACGAGCGCGCCGCGAGTGTCGGGCACCCGCACGGCCGGGGTCAACCGGCCCCCGGCCCGCTCGACGAGCCCGGGCAGCATCGGACCGATCGCGTCCCGCACCCGGCCGGGTCCCGGCAGGCCGTGGTCGACCAGTTCGTCGCCCGTGACGAACGCGGTGACGCGGGGGAGCGGGTGGACGAGCAGCGTGTCAAAGCCGAGGGTGGCCGCGAGCCCGAGCAGCGGCGGGTTCACCACCGGGCCCGCGGGCGCCAGCTCCTCGCCGGCCGCGCACTCCTCACCCGCCCGCCGGATGTGGCGGCCCGTGGCTACCGACCCGGTCAGCCCGCGGCCGGTGAGCACGGCGTCCTCGTCGGGGAGCACCGCGTCGGTGCCCGGCGGGACGGCGGCGCCGGTGACGATCGCGCACGCCTGGCCGGGCCGCAGCTCCCGGGCCGGCGGGCTCCCGGCCCGTACCGTGCCCACCACCGTCCACGGCGCCCGGCCGCGCACGGCGTAGCCGTCCATGGCCGAGCGGTCCACGGGCGGCACCGCGCACGGGGCCACCAGCGGTGCCGCGAGCACGGTTCCTGCCGCCTCCGCGAGCGGCACCGCGCACGGCGCGGGCGGCATCGCGGTCGCGTACGCGTGCTCCCGGGCGCCGTCCCACGAGACCGACGTGGATGTCGGCGCGAAGGCCGTGCTCATGCCGCTTCCTCGTTGCGGCCGGTCGATGCCGACACGCGCGCAAGCCTCGGTCATCGCCGCAGCTCCGCGGCTCGGACCGCCAGATCGTCGAGATCCGCGCCGCCTGCGCCCACGTGCGCCACCAGCGCGTTCTTCGTCCGCGGCTCCAGAAGGTGCGCGTGTGCGGGCGACTCCGCGTCGGCCTGCTCCGGGTCGCGGCCGTGGAACTGCACGGCGATCTGGTTCCCTCGTCGCATTCCGCTACCCCGGCACGGGACCGCTGGAGCCATGGACCGCGGACGCGGACGCCCGGGACCCACGCTCGAGGCGCTCTCGCTGAGGGACGACGGTGTACTTCGGGTCCTTGGCCGATGCCACGCCGGCCGCGAACACGCCGAACCGTTGGAGCGCGCTGCCCGCGGCCAGCGCAAGCCCGGCGACCCCGGCAACGGTCCGGTTGCGCCGTCCGAGCAGTGTGCCGACCAGACCGAACACGGTGAGCACCTCGGACCCGCGGCGCAGCCGGTGTGCCCGGCCCGTCGTGTAGGCCTCCCCGACCAGGCCGAGCCGGCTCTCCAGCAGGGATGACGCCGCGAGCTCGGTTGTCGCGCCGCAGATCGCGAACCACCGGGCAGGGGCTGCCTCGTCCACTGGCGTGAACACCATGCCGAGGCCACCGGAGGCGGCCGCCGCCGATCCGGTGAAGACGAACGGAAGCACCTCGCCGGCCTCCTTCCACGCCGGCACGGCCGTGTGCGAGAGCAGCACAGCGGTGTAGGACGCGAGGCCCGGCGCGACGAGCGCGGCGGACATGCCGGCCGGGCGGGCGATCCGGTGCAGCAGCCGGCCGAGCAGAGTCCGGCTGAAGCGGCGCGGCACCAGCTCGTCGATCGCCGCGACTCCCGCACCGGGGCTGAAGGCGGTGACGATCCAGGTGCCGACGCTCATCGGGGACGTGGGCTTGGCGACGCGGAGCATGTGGTGGAACCGTTCGGGCCGGCCGAGGTCGCCGACCAGGAGAACGCCGCTCGCGGTCAAGGCGGCGAGCGAGCCCAGCCGGCCGGCCCGGCGCAACCTCGGTCGGCCGGTGACGTCAGCCCCGGCCGCGAGCACCGCGGATCCGGCCGCGAGCCCGCCGGTGAACAGGTAGGCGGGAACCATCCAATCCCACACCGGAGGCTTGAGCACCGGCCTGCCGTAGTAGGAACGGAACTCCGCCTCCGGCACCATTCGCTGCTCGCGCGCGCCGTCGTGATCGCGACCGCGCTTCGTGTCCGCGGGGGACGGGGCGGAGCGGTCCCCGGTCATCGCCGGGCCCCGAGAAACGCAGCGACGCCGGCGGCCAGGAAGGCGGCCCCGGCAGCGCCGGCGGCCCGCCACATCGCGGGGGCGTCGCGGGTCGGGACGACCGGGTCCGGCGGTAGGCCGTAGACCTCGGGCTCGTCGAGGAGCAGGAAGAATGCACCGGTGCCGCCGACACCGTCGTCGGGGTCGGCTCCGTAGAGGCGGGCCTCGGTGACGCCCCGCTCGTGCAGCTCGTCGACCCGGTTCGCTGCGCGCTCGCGCAGCTCGTCGAGCTCGCCGAACTGGATGGAGTCGGTCGGGCAGGCCTTGGCGCACGCCGGCTCCAGCCCGTCGTGGAGCCGGTCGTAACACAACGTGCACTTGTGTGCCCTGCCGTCGGCGATGCCCCGGTCGATCACGCCGTACGGACAGCCGGAGACGCAGTAGCCGCAGCCGTTGCAGATGTCCTGCTGCACGACGACGGTGCCGAACTCGGTTCGGAACAGCGCGCCGGTGGGGCAGACGTCCAGACAGCCTGCGTGCGTGCAGTGCTTGCAGACGTCGGAGGACATCAGCCAGCGGAAGTCCGTGCGGGTCTCCGCGCCTGTGCCGTCGCCCGGACGCCGGAACGTCGGCATGCCCAGGTCCTCGGGCACCTCCGGAACCTCGAGCGGCGAGGTGCCGAGTTCCCCGCCGCCCCGCTCGGCCGCCCGCAGCCTGCCGGCCACGACCTCGGCCTGCACGGGGCCGGCGGAGACCTCCCCGGTCGGGAGCCCGGCCAGGCCGGAGGTCTGAGCGCCGAGGGGAACGGGCTGCTCGACGAACGCAACGTGTCGCCAGGTACTCGCGCCCAGCGAGCCGGTGTTGTCCATCGACATGCCGAGCAGGTCGAACCCGTCGTCGGGGACGAGGTTCCATTCCTTGCAGGCCACCTCGCAGGCCTTGCAGCCGATGCAGACGGAGGTGTCGGTGAAGAAGCCGACGCGTGGCGGATGGTCGACATGACCGGCGTCACCGGCGACGTCGTGCAACGGCCCGCTCAGGCTGTTCGTGCGCTTCACGATGGCAGCTCCTCCTCGACGTGCGCGACGCCGCTCCCGGTGGCGATGTGTGTGCCGGTCTCGGTGGTGATGCCGGCGCGATCCCGGTACCCGGCGACGTAGTCGAGCAGCGCACGCCCGCGTGGGCGACGACCCGGCTGGATGTCGCAGGTGGCGACCTTGCCCTCCTGGATGAACACGTTGGAGTCGAGGAACACGCCGAGCAGGTCGTTGAACCCGTCTCCGGTCACGAGGCCGACGGTGCCCCAGTGGAAGGGCAACCAGATCTGGTGCAGGGTCCGGCCCTGGACGCGCAGCGGCGCCATCCGGTCGGTCACCATGACCCGGGCCTCGACGGCGGCGCGGCTGGTGATCACGTGTGCCCAGCCGAGGTGGGTCAGCCCGCGCTCGGCGGCGAGCTCCGGAGAGACCTCGACGGTCATCGCGGGCTGCAGTTCGGCGAGGTAGGGCAACATCCTGCTCATGGCGCCTGCGGTGTGGTGCTCGGTGAGCCGGGACGCGGTGAGCACGTACGGGAAGACGTCGAAGTGCGCTTCCGGTGGGGACGGGTTGGAGGGGTTGTCGGGGCGCCCGTAGACCATCCGTGTCGGGTTGCCCTGCTGCGTGTAGAACGGGTTGCGCACGGGCGACTCGTGCGGCTCGTAGTGCGTGGGGAAGGGACCGTCGACCAGCCCCCGGGGTGCGAACAACCACGCCTTGCCGTCGGCCTGCATGATGAACGGGTCGTCGCCACGCAGGGCCTGCGGGCCGGAGGAACCGGCAGGCGGCCGGTAGTCGGGCGGCTTGTTCCGCTCGAAGTCGGGCACGTCGCGACCGGTCCATTCGTCGTTGTCCGGGTCCCACCAGACCAGCGCCTTGCGCTCGCTCCAGGGGCGGCCCTGTGGATCGGCCGAGGCGCGGTTGTAGAGAACCCGCCGGTTGTACGGCCATGCCCACCCCCACTCCAGGGCGGTCTCGTCCTGGTCGAGTCGCGATGTCCGCCGCGCCGCCTGGTTGACGCCCCCGGCGTAGACACCGCTGTAGATCCAGCAGCCGCAGGACGTGGTGCCGTCCGCCTTGAGGTCCATATAGCCGTCCACCAGCCGACCGGTGGTCAGATCGCGCCCGCTCATGTGCTTGAGGACGTCCTCAGCGGACGGCTCGTCGCCATGTACCTCGTAGTGCCAGGCCAGGTCCAGGATCGGCCGGTCCCGGTCGTCGCTCGACCCGGCCAGCCGCTCCCTGATCCGCCGGCCCAGGTGGTAGTAGAACCACAGATCCGAGCGTTGGTCGCCGGTGGGCTCGAGGGCCTTGTCCCGCCACTGCAGCATCCGCTGGGTCTGGGTGAACGAACCTTCCTTCTCCACGTGTGAGGCAGCAGGGAAGAAGAACACCTCCGTACGGCATTTCTCCGTGACGATCTCGCCGGTCTCGATCTCCGGCGCGTCCTTCCAGAACGAGGCGCTCTCGATCATGGCGAGGTCGCGGACCACCACCCAGTCGAGGTTGGCCATTCCGAGGCGCTGCAGCCGACCGTGCGCCGACCCGACGGCCGGGTTCTGGCCGATCAGAAAATAGCCGAAGACCTTCCCGTCGATCATGTCCAGGACGGTGCGATAGGTGCCGTGATCTCCGCTGATCCGCGGCAGGTAGTCGTAGCAGAAGTCGTTCTCGCGCGTGGCCTTGTCGCCCCAGTACTCCTTGAGCAACGACACCATGTACGCATTGGCGTTGCACCAGAATCCTTTCTGGTTCTCACCGCCGCAGATGCTCTCCAGGTAGCTCTCCAGGTCCGGATGAGAGACGGACGAGGGCATCGCCAGGTAGCCGGGAAGCAGGTTGAACAGGGTGGGGACGTCGGTGGAGCCCTGGATGCTCGCGTGCCCCCGCAGCGCGAGGATGCCGCCGCCGGGTCGGCCGATGTTGCCCAGCAGCAGCTGGATGATCGACCCGGCGCGGATGTACTGCGCCCCGACGCTGTGCTGGGTCCACCCGACGCTGTACACCAGCGCGGCTGTGCGTTCCCTCCCCGAGTTGGCGGTCCAGGCCTTGCACACCTCGAGGAACTGCTCCCGAGGGGTGCCGCAGACCTCCTCGACCATCTCGGGGGTGTACCGGGCGAAGTGTCGCTTGAGGACCTGGTAGACGCATCGCGGATGGCGCAGTGTCGGGTCCGAGGTGATGTCCCCCGCCACCCCGCCCAGTGTCGGCCCAGCCCCACCGTGCGTGTCGCCCCGCGCGCGCTGCTTGGCCTCCGCCGGCCCCTCCCGTGCTGCCGAGGTCTCGGTCGGGTCTATCCCCTCGTAGTGCCAGGACGCGGGGTCATACGTCGCCGTTGCCGGGTCGTACCCGCTGAACAGCCCGTCCAGGTCCTCGGTGTCCTGGAAGTCCTCGCGGACCAGGTGGGCAGCGTTGGTGTAGGCGACGACGTACTCCCGGAAGTCCAGCTCGTTGCTCAGGATGTAGTTGATCACTCCGCCCAGGAAGGCCAGGTCGCTCCCGGCGCGGAGCGGCACGTGCGCGTCGGCCACGGCGCTGGTGCGGCTGAACCGGGGATCGATGTGAAAAACCCGCGTCCCCCTGGCCTTTGCCTCGATCACCCACTGGAACCCCACCGGGTGCGCTTCGGCCATGTTCGAGCCCATGATCACGATGCAGTCGGAGTTGACCAGGTCCTGCTGGGGGTTGGTGGCGCCGCCGCGGCCGAAGGAGGCTCCCAGACCGGGAACCGTGGCGGAGTGTCAAATACGGGCCTGGTTCTCGATCTGGATCGCACCCAGGGCCGTGTACAGCTTCTTGATCAGGTAGTTCTCTTCGTTGTCCAGTGTTGCTCCGCCGAGGTGGGCGATGCCCATCGTGCGACGGAGCCGGTTGCCCTGGTCGTCGTGGTCCTGCCAGCCCTTGGCCCGGGCGTCCAGCACCCGATCCACGACCATGTCCATGGCCGCGTCGAGCTCGAGCTCACTCCAGTCTGTGCAGTAGGGAGCCCGATAGAGCACCTTCTGCTCCCGCTGCGGGCCGGTGACCAGCTGCTTGCTCGCCGATCCCTTGGGGCACAACCGACCACGCGAGATGGGGCTGTCGGCGTTGCCCTCGATCTGGATCACTTTCTCGTCGGTAACGAAAACATTCTGAGCACAACCAACCGCACAATACGGGCAAACGGACTTAACGATCCGATCTGCGGTTGCTGTCCGTGCCTGCATGGCAGCCGAAAGTGGTGACTCCGCAGCTGCACCACGGCCCAGCCGGTCGGGTCCAGTCAGCTGACGGTATATCGGCCACGAGCTGAGCCAGCGAGGCACACCCATGCGCTTTCTCCGTCCGGAGATCAATCAACGGCTGCTGCCAGGCGCCGACGCAACCGCTTCCTAGGACACCATGCGATGGCAGGAGATACAACCCGCGGCGAACCGGATGCGTACGGCCCTCGTCGCCCGGGCAGTGAATCATCCGAACATGGGGTGACGCATGTTTATTCGCGCGCGGGCCAACTCGACGAGTTAATGGCGGGTGTGCGCGATGTTGCCGACGCTACGGCGTGGCGTCGTTGCCCAGGATGGCAGCCAGGCTGTCTCGGCCGGGCGCGAAGTGGGCGAGCACGTCGTCGTTCATGGTTCCGAAGGTGGTGTCGGGGCGGTCCTTCATCCCGTCGTAGAACGCCCGCAGGATGTTGTTCTTGAAGTCCGGTCGTGGGTGTGCCGCCACGACGGCCGCGACCTCTTCGGCGGCGACCTGGTCGAGGTCCATCCCCAGCACGTCGGTCTCGATGCCGAGGCTGACCAGGGCCGTCTCGGGTTCGAGGTGGAGAGGTTGCTGCGAGGAGTGCGTCCGACCGCCCGGAGAGGTGTGATTCAGGTCACAGGCGATGGGGCTCGCCGTTGACCGCCCACACGGGCTGATGGCTCCTACCAACAGGGTTTAACTCTGGAGGTGGGACGTGACACCACAAGCTCCGACTCCCCACCTCCGCGGCCCCACCTCCCCCGGCCCCAGCACCAGGGCTCGCCGTCGCCCGTCGCCACCAGATCACGGCCTGGGGTGCACGCACCGCTGCCCGGAAAGTCAGCCACCCCCGGGTTCTGCCTGCCGACCACCCGACAGCACAGCCCCACAACAACAACCCAAGTTGCACGCGCAACACAACCGGTGGAGCGCGAGACCTGGAGCGACGACATGACCGCGAAGCTTGAAAAGCCCAAGAGCGTATCTGCCAAATCGAGCAAGAAGCGGGCGAACACGCTCGTCGTCGGACATTGCCGCGACACCACAAGCGACCACGCCCTCGCCGTCGCCGCAGAACTCGGACGCCAACTCGGCGCCCAACTACACGTCGTCCACGTCGTCGTCCTCGACGACTACCCCATCGACCCAGACGCCGCCGACTGGGAAGAACAAGGCGAATGGATCCTCACCGAAGAACGTCACCACGTCGAAGCCGCCCTCATCCGAAGCGGCCTCCCGTGGACCTACCAATCCTGCCGAGGCAACCCAGCCAAAGCACTCGCCGCCGCCGCCGACGAACACAACGCACTCATGATCGTCGTCGGGACCCGCGGCGAAGGACTCCGAGCCACCCTCTCCCGCCTCGTCCAACCCTCCGTCTCACACGCCCTCATCGAATACCAACACCGCCCCGTCCTCATCGTCCCACCAACACAACTCAGCTGGGCACAGCAAAATCTCCACCATCGGCCGGGCGGCTCATCCTGACCCGGGGTTCTCCCGGGCGTTGATGTGGACCAGGCGAACCACGCAATCCAGCAACTGCTGGAAGCGCTCGGCCGTGGGCACGAGCCCGTGCTCCACCTCGACCCGGCATTCCAGCCAGCTGACGTTCGGCGGGCGCGAGCCCCGCGTGAAGTCAATTGGGGGAACGAACCTGACATGCGGGAGCCAGCTGTGGGGACCGTGCCCGAGGCCTGCGATCTCGGCGAGCAGCCCAGCCCCGGACAGGCGTTGCTCCAGTTCCGGGTCCGGCGGGGGTAACCCGATGAACTGGCCCAACCGCCCGGCGAGGAACGATTCCGAGTCGAGTGATGCGGTGAACACGAGTTGGTCCTTGGCGAACGGGTTCAGGCTGACCCTCCGCCGTTGGCAGTTCCACGGCTGGCGTCCGTTCAGGCCGACGCACCTGACGACGAACTGGTTCACGGGACTCGACGGATCGTCGCTGCCTGCCGGTCGAGGGTCAGTCGTTTCGCTCCAGGCCTCGATGTGGAATCCCTGATAGCCGCCGCGCAGATGCAGCTTGCTGGTGCCGGGAGTGCTGGTGAGTGGCCCGTTGCCCACCGTCGCGGCCGTCATGATTGGAGCCAGCGCGGCGAGGCCGGTGTGGACCCGGGCCCTCCTCGCTCGCGGTCGACCGACAACGAGGTAGTAGCCGATCGCCGCGATGCCGATCAAGCCCAGCGTTTCGACGATCACGGCGCACCCTCGACGTCAGCCTCTCGGCGCGTCTCGACAGACGCCGGCGCAGCCGGTTGCGCGAGCCTGTCCAGGCAACCGCGACGGCCGCAGCCCAATGCCGCCCACCCCATCGTCCTCCAACCCGAGCCGAGGCCGGTTCAGCAGCTGAACCGGAGGTTCCGCAGGATCCGGATGATCTCGCAGTTTCGCCCCCCGACGCCACCCCGGAGCCAAGGAATGGGAGCAATGGCCCCAAGCGCCGGACACTGACGCGACGAGAGTGCCGGGCCCGGTCCGGGGTTCACAGGAAGTAGCGCATGGCCACGTAGATCCGGGCCAGCGCGGTGGAGAAGGTCGTGACGGCGATGCCGTACTTCGTGAACTGCCAGAACGAAATGCAATGGCCGGTGCGGGCGGCGATGGGATGTCCGGCCCGAGGTCGCGGCCGGCAACGGTGATCGCAACGCCAAGGACCGGTGAGGAGCTCCGCCCCCGACTCACCCGCTCTGCGCTCGACCCACCGGGTGGGGATCATGTGCATGGCCGATGGCCCGCTCGCAGCAGGTCGCGCGGTGATCGGTCGCGGACGGTCGGACACGCTTCGGGATGAGGGTGGCTCCTGGAGACTGTTAGTGGCGGATGTGCGCGATGTCGCCGTCGCTACGGCGTGGCGCCGTCGCCCAGGATGGCAGCCAGGCTGACTCGGGGAGCGGTGTCAGGCTTGCGAAGTGGTTGATGATCGCCCGGAGTCCTGGGTGTGGATTCGTTCTGGGGAAGATGAGCGAGAGCGGGTATGCGAGCGTCGGATTCACGATCGGGATGCGGCGTATGTCGTAGTTCGTCGGCCAGATGTACCGGTCGCGCGCGCCTACGAGGGTGGCCACGTCTGCGGAGTCCGCGAGGGCGTCCAGGAGTACCTCGTTGCCGAAGTTCGGGCCGGCGGCGTCGATGCGGAGGTCGAAGTCGGTGGCGAGCTGATCGTAGAACTCTGCCCATTCGCTTCGCGGCGCGATACCCGGCACCCAGATCCGGTGCTGGCGCAGCTGGGGTGGTGTCAGTGCTCGTGCGGAGGCGAGCGGATGTCTCGGACCGACGAGGAGTTCCAGCGGGGAGTCGAACGCGTGGATCATGTGCACGTCGCGCGGCAGCGTGGCCGGGTCGGTGACCGTGCGGAACGAGGCATCGATATCGCCCGCTTGGACGGCCGTGACCGCCACGCGCGGGTCGTTGACCCTGAGGGTCACCACGTCGAGGTCGGTTTCGGGATGCGACCGCCAATATTCGTGCAGGACGACAGCCTGCGCGGATCGCAGGCCGAGAACGTCGACCCGAAGGGCTCGCGAGCCCGGCCTGATCGCGGTGACGGCGCGATCGACACCCGTGATGATGTTCCGGGCGTGCGGGAGGAAGGCTTGGCCGTCGAATGTCAGCTCGACCCCTCGGGCGGTGCGGATGAACAACCGGACGTCGAGTTCGCGCTCGAGGGTTGCGATCCGCTTCGACACGGCCTGCTGCGTCACGCCGAGCTCGTCGGCCGCACGTTGCAGCTGTCCGAGTTCGGCCGCGCGGACGAACGATCGCACCGCCTCGGTATCCATTGATCCAGTTTAAGTGCCCAACTGATCGTTGTGGCTCGCCGGGAGCCGGTTGTTTGATCACGCGACGGTGCGGCTGATGTGATTCAGCGACCCGAACATCGGTTGTCGCAAGGGAGTCGCATGCGCGTGCAGTTGGGGCGCAGTTTCGGTTGGCTGTGGTCGGCCTACGCCGTCAGTACATACGGTACGTGGATTGCCTTCGGAGCGTTCCCGCTGATCGCGGTTCAAGTGCTGCACTCGCCGGCATTCGCGGTTTCCCTTCTACAGGCGGCCGGGCTTGCCGTCGCGGCGATTGTTGCGTTGTCGCTCGGGCCATGGGTCGAGCACCGGGCCAAGCGTCCGGTGATGATCGCGATGGACCTGATCCGGTTCGCCGCGATGGCGAGTGTTCCGATCGCGTACGTCCTCGGCTTGCTGTCCTACGGCCAACTGCTGGTCGTCTCGGTCATCTCCGGGACCGCGAGCATCGCCTTCACCGCCGCATCCGGCGCGTATCTGAAACATCTCGTCCGCAGCGACCACCTCCTTGTGGCGAACGGGAGATTCGAGGGCACGAGCTGGATGGCGACCGCGGCAGGCCCGCCCCTCGGTGGCGCGCTCATCGGGGTGCTCGGCCCGGTCATCACTGTCATGGCCGACGCCCTCAGCTACCTGCTGTCCGCGCTCGGGGTCCTCCGCATCCGCGGGGGCGACGTCGCAGCACCCCGCGACCCGGCCACCGGGTTGCGCAGAGCCGACCTTCTGGCCGGCTGGCGGTTCATCCTCCACGACCGCGTACTGCGGCGCCTGTTCCTCAACTCGATCCTGGTCGGCGGCCTGATCATGGCCACCGTCCCGCTTCTGGCCGTCCTCCTGCTGGGCCAGTACCACTTCCCGGCCTGGCAATACGGTCTTGCCTTCGGCATCCCGGCACTCGGCGGCTTCGTGGGCGCCCGCCTCTCCGCACACCTCGTCGCCCGTTACGGTCGGCACCGGGTCATGATCGTCTCCGGCTGGCTGCGATCGGTCTTCCCGCTCGGTCTCGCATTCACCCATCCCGGCATCCCCGGGCTCCTCACCGTGATCATCGTCGAAGGCCTGCTGATCACCTGCATGGGCATCTTCAACCCGATCTATGCCACAGAACGCCTGCAACGCACTCCCGCGGATCACGCCGCGCAAGTCCTCAGCACGTGGAGTGTCAGCAGCAAACTCGTACAAGCCACCCTCATGGTGATCTGGGGAATCCTCGCCACACTCACCAGCCCCCTCGCCGCGATCACCATCTCCGGCGTCCTCCTGCTCGCCACCCCGCTCCTGCTGCCCAAACAGGCACACATGCCCGACCCCGAGCCCGCGGCCCGGGCCCGGGCCCGGCAACGCTGATCCCGCTGACCCGCAACGAGATCGCCCACCTCACGGCCACGATCACCCGCCCCGCGCACGACACCAGGCAGCGACTGCTCCTGGACACGCTGGCGCCGCCGTCAGCGGCACCGATCAAAGCTTGAGCGCCCGAAGCCATTCGTGTGCAATCCCTCCGTCCTCGGCGGTGATCGAGTGGCCGACCGGCAGCAAATGGTGGTTCACCAGCGCTCCAGCACGACGCAGCCGTTCGGCCAGTCGTAGGCCATCGCCGGACGATCTGCGGCTGTCTTTCGCACCGTCGATGATCAGGACTGGCGTACTGTCCAGACGGTAGGGGGGATCGTGGGTGAAAGGGGAAAGGGGTCGGAACAGGATCGCGCCCGCCAGCAGGCCAGGATGGGTCATCAACAGGGCTGCGGCCATGATTGCACCGTTGGAGAAGCCGATTGCCATAGGCCGTCTAGTGAGGTTGTAGCCGGCGCAGGACGTTTCAATGAATTCCGCCAGCACCGGTACTCTGGCCGCAATGTCTGCCTCGTCCACCCGGCGATCTGGAAAGCGATGAAAGAAGGCATGACCCCCGCCCATGGCAACTGTTCCACGGATGCCGAGCTTCGTCGCCCCTGGCGCTAATTCGTCGGCCAGTGGCATTAGATCGGATTCGGTGCCGGCTGAGCCATGTAGCAGAACGAGCGGCGCTCTGGTGGTATCGGTGCCGGCGAGGAAGCTGTGGGCGTGTGTCGGTTTTGGCATAGGGCCAAGGCTATTGGGTTGGTAATAGCCAATCATGCACGACACCCCGCCGATCACCTCGGAGTCGACGCGGACCCACCGGTGATCCCGCCGATGCCAGTACTCAGTGATCCAGTGCAGGCGCCGCCGCCGCTCACGGCGGACAGGTTCCTCCGCTGACCACACCCGATCAGCCCGCGGGCGAACCGAGGTGGAAGACGCTCCCACCCGTCTTGGGGGAGGACGCCACAGGCGGGACTGCGGCTGGATGCGCATGTGTGTGCAGAGCCGGCGACGACGTCCAGCCCGACCACCGCGCGACTCCAGGCTCTGCACACATCCACGCACCCGCCACCGCCGTGAGGTGAACATCAGAGCGGTCCAATCAAGATCCAACAGCCCTGGTGTGCATGTCACGGCCCGCGGACAAGTAGCTGGACGCGTATGAGTGGCGAGCGGCACGGCGCATCGCCTTCACCCCGGACGTGGTCGCTGAACCGCCCGCGCGCAGGTCTTCATGGCACGCCTGCCCGACCGCGCGCCGCATCGAGCTCGTAGGCCCAAGACGCGTCTACAACCGAGCCGTGAGTTCCGGCGAGATTGTCGTGGCGCCTGACCGGCGACACTCGCCATCGTGGGTTCACCTCACCATCGCGGGACCGGGATCACTCCTCCTCGCCGTTGACGACGTCGGTGTGCTCGGCGGCGAGGTGGTTGGTGACGGTCTCGGCGATGTCGCCGAAGACGTCGAGCTGCTGCGGGGTGAGCAGGTCGGCGAAGCAGTGTCGGACAGCGGTGAGGTGCGTCAGGGCCGCGGCCTGGATCGCGGCCAGGCCCGCATCGGTGAGGACGACGTCGAAGCCCCGGGCGTCCCCCTCGCTGGGAGCGCGTTCTACGGTGCCCCGCGCCTCCATGCGCGCGATCTGCCGGGACAGCCGGCTGCGCTCCCACCGCAACGACCGGCCCAGGTCACGGGCGCGGATCCGCCGGCCCGGCGCTTCGGACACTCGCACGAGCACCTCGTAGTCGGCCCAGCTCAGGCCAGCCTCCTGGCCCAGCTGCCGGGCCAGCCGGGCGGTGAGCTCGGCGCGCATGCGGTTGAAGCCGCGCCAGGCCCGCATCTCGCGTTCGTCCAACCAGGCGGGTTCCACGCCGCCCACCCTACTTGTTGACATGGAATCAAACTGCACTAGCCTTTGTTGACATAGAATCAAACCGCCGCGACCGGTTTCCCGCGGCAGCAGGCGCGGCCCCAAGGCCGCCGTCCGGCAACCGTGAGGGCCGGCCGTGGACGGTCGCCACATCGGAAGAGGAGCACCGCCATGATCAGGATCGGCATCATCCTCGGCAGCACCCGCCCCAACCGGAACGGCGAGCAGGTCGCCAAGTGGGTCGACGACGTCGCCTCCCGTCGCGACGACGCCGAGTTGGAGCTGGTCGACCTGCTCGACTACCCGCTGCCCCACCTGGACGAGCCGCTGCCGCCGTCGTTCGGCCAGTACCAACACGAACACACAAAGCGCTGGGCGGAGAAGATCGCCTCGTTCGACGGCTTCGTCATGGTCACCCCGGAGTACAACCACAGCACGTCCGGGGTGCTGAAGAACGCGATCGACTACCTGTACGCCGAGTGGCACAACAAGGCCGTCGGGTTCGTCTCCTACGGCAGCGTCGGCGGCGCCCGGGCCGTCGAGCACCTGCGGCTGATCGCCGGCGAGCTGCAGATGGCGGACGTGCGCCAGCAGGTGACACTGTCGCTGCTGACCGAGTTCGAGGACTTCCACGTGTTCCGCCCCGGCGCCCACAACGTGGCCGCGCTGGACACGCTGCTCGACCAGGTCGTCGCGTGGAGCACCGCGCTGGCCCCGCTGCGCGCCGCGCCCGTGGCCGCCTGAAAAGGGTTGGGGATCATCGTGGCTACCGTGGCTGACCTGCTGTCAGCGAACCTGCACCGTGTGTTCGCCAACCGTGACGAGTCGTCCCGCCAAGCGGCCATTCGCGACGTCTACGCGGAGGATGTCGAGTTCAGCGACCCGGAGGAGGTCGTGACCGGCTGGGCCGCCCTGGGGGCGAAGGCTGGCGACCTGCTGGGGCGTGTTCCGGACACGTACGTGTTCGAGGAGGACAGCCCGAAGTACGTCGGACCGGACTTCGGGGCGTTGGCGTGGGCGTTCGGGCCAGCCGGCGCCCCCGTGGTCCGAGGCATCGACGTGATCACGGTCCGGGACGGGAGGATCACGACCGTGCGCACGGTGTTCGTGGAAGGCCAGCCCACTCCGGGCTGAAGGGCCGGATTCCGGGATCACAGTTCGACCAGTGCCTACAGCTGGTCATTGATCAGCCGTGACGGCGGGGAAGACACCGGCGAGGCCATGCGCGGCACCCGGCGCCACCGGGTCGCGATCAGACAGAGCCCTACGTTCTACTTCTGCGACCGGGGCGGAGGCCGACACCGAGGAGACGTTTCGGGAGGCGGCCGCGGTCGGCAACCCGCACGTGAGCTGCGTGAGCGCCACCCGGGCGACGTGGTGTGGGAACGAACGTGCTGGCCGCGTGGGCGGGCGCTGTTGCTAAAAAGTTGGTCACAACCGACCGACATGGAGTACCGAATGCGCGGATCGTAGCGCGGAGCGGATTTACAGAGCGCTGTCATATCGGCTCTGACCTGCGGTGGACGCTGCTCCACCTGTTGCGTCCGTGCATTGTCCGCGTGGGTTGTTCTTGCTCCATGCATGCTGGGTCGAGGTGGAGATCCCCACCCCGCCGCATCCCCCTGATCTCCGAAGCGGTGTTTGACGCGGGACGGAGCCCGGCTCCTTCCGTGATACGACAGAACGAGATCGAAACGGGAGGTCGATGATGCAGGTGATGGAGCTGACGGCCGATGAGGTGGCTGACCTCGTCGAGCAGTTTTGGTCGCTGGGCGGCGAGAGTGTCGATCTCGGGCTTGGTCGGCTGGTGAGGTCGCCGGCCGCTCCGGGCCATCCGCTCGAGAACTTCCTCACCTCGCTCAGAGTCGGCTCCGAGGATCAGCTCGTCTCACTCCTGGCAGACGTCGAAGCGATCACTGGCGCACCCTGCCGACGGGTCCTCATCTCGCCGCGCACTCCACCGGCCGTCGAAGCGCTGCTCGTGCTGAACGACTGGTCGCTCGACACGCAACTTCAGTTCGTGCTCCCGGCGTCGGTCGCCATCGAGCCAGCCACCTTGATGTTGGAACTCGCCCAGGACGACGAGGATTGGCGGGCAATCGAGGGACTGTTCAGGATCGACCACATCGAGGAAGACCGCCGAGCCGGGCGCGCGGTGCGATCTGTCTCGGAGACCTGCGCGGCGGTGCTGCTCCGACGGGGTCTCACACCGGCCACCTACTTCGTCGCGCGTCACGATTCCCGGGCGGTCGGTTGCATCGGGGTGTGGACCCGCTCTGATGGCGCAGCCATGATCGAGGATGTCTTCGTGCACCCCGAGGCGCGTGGCGAGGGGATCGCGACCCAGATGCTGCGCTTCGTGATCCGAACCGCCCGCGAGCGGGGCTCGCGGCCAGTACTGATCGGTGCCGAGGCAGACGACACCCCGAAGCACCTCTACGCCCGATTCGGGTTCCGGCCCACCGCTGTCACGCGCAGCTACTCGGCAAGCCGGGCCGGGTAGCTGGCCCGAGCGCCACCGGAGGCGGCGCACTTGATCTTACAGAGGCGTCGATCCGACCCGAACTCACCGCGTTGCTCCACGAGCGCATCGCGGCGTACAGGACCGGTCCGGATGGCCGGCTGTTCCCGGGGGAGCGCGCCCCGGAGCTGCCCAAGCTCACGTACAACTTGGACGTGTATTGGCCGTAGATGGCCGCAAACGGCCGGTGCGCCCCGGACGTGGCCGGCACAACAGGATCGGCCCCTCACTCTGTTCCTGCAGGTGAGGGACCGTTTCTGCTGGTGATCCGGATGGTGCCCCCGGCAGGATTCGAACCTGCGCTCCCGCCTCCGGAGGGCGGTGCTCTATCCCCTGAGCTACGGGGGCCGTGCTACTTCCTCAAACCCTACCCCACCCCTCGATCTACATCGGCAGCGGCTGCCCTCCGCGCTCCGCGAGGAGTTGGCGCAGGTAGTCGGTCTCCGCCGTCTGCGACCGCAGCATCTGCGACGCGAGGTTGCGCACCTGCGGCACGTCGGCGTGCGTCGCGCCGTACTCCAGCATCGGCGCCCCGCCTTGGTGGTGGCGGAGCATCAGCTGCAGGAACATCACGTCGAGCTGCTGGCCGGTGGCGGCGCGCAGGGCAGCGAGTTCGGCGCTGCTCGCCATGCCCGGCATGGTGGCGACGCCGCCGGTCGGGGTGGCGGAGTGGTCGTGGGAGGGCTCCGTCATCCACGCCATGTGCCCGCCGACGGGCAGCGGCGCGGCGTTCCACAGCTCCAGCCAGCCCTGCATGCGGCCGATCTGGCCCGTCTGGGTGGCCTCGATGTCGGAGGAGAGCTGGGCCAGGACGGGATCGGTGGTGTGGTCGCGCTCCCACGACGCCATCTCGACGGCCTGCTGGTGATGCACGCTCATGTCCTGCGCGAACCCGACGTCCACGGACCCGGACGTGGGCACCTGCGAGTCGGACGAGCCGGGCCTGCCGAGCAGCAGTCCGCCCGCGGCGCCGAGAAGCAGGAGCCCGATGACGGCGGCGACGGCGAGGACCGGCCGGACCCACCGCGCCTCGCGCGGCTCGTCCGGCGTCTGGTCCTCGGGTGCCTGGGTGGGGCTGCTCACCACCACTCCCATCATGAACCCGTCGGCGGCGCGTCCGGGGCGACGCCGACGCCGTCCGTCGTCTCCGGTTGGGAGCCCGGCGTGCCGGGGGCCGGCGCGGGTGCGAACGGCGGCGGGGCGTCCCGGGAGAAGCCGCCGGGGCCGATCTCGTTGCAGCTCGCGTTCGGCTCGGGGTGCTGGTACTGGTTCACCCGGAGCGCGGCGATGAACTGGTCGATCCGCGGGTCGTTCGCGTCGGTCAGCTTGAGCTGGTGGCCCCACGACTGCAGCGAGATGGGCTGGTCGAGGCCGGGGTAGGGCGACATCAGCGTGTAGGGCTGGTTGTCGACCTTGTCGCTGAGGGTCTGTAGGGCGGCACCCGTGACCTGGTCCGGGTTGTAGGCGATCCAGACGGCGCCGTGCTCGAGCGAGTGCACCATGTTCTCGCTGCGCACCGCCTGCGGGTAGACGACGCCGTTGCAGGCGGCCCAGCTGTAGTCGTGGGCCCCGCCGAAGGGCGGGCTGTGCGTGTAGGCCACCTGCACGTTCGGGTCGACGTGCTGGCCGCCCGGGTACTGGATGACCTGGACGCCCGGGATCTGCGTCGACGGGTCCTGGTTCTGCGCAGTGGGGGTGAACGGGGCGAGCGCGTCGGCCTTCGCCTGGTTCTCCTCGTTACGCATGAAGGCGTACCCGAAGACGGCGACGGCGAACAGCACGACCACCAGGACCGCAGCGATCATGCCCCACGGGGTGGACTTGCGCTGGACCGTCCTGCCGCGCGAGTTGCGCGCCGCCTTGCTCGTCTTGCCGCTGACCATCGTCCGTCCAGACCTCGGAGTCGGGAATCCGCACGAGCCGTCACAAGGACAGCCCTTGCCGCCGCGCAGTGTAGGAGCGCCGCCTGAGAAACCGGCAGGCAGCATCCTCCGAAGGCGCTGTCAAGGGGCCCGAAGCCGCCAGGCGGGGGCACTCGGCGGAACCAATAGACTCGTGAGGTGACCCCCGCAGCACTCGAAGACCTGGTCCGTGCCACCGCGTCGGATGTGCTGACGCGCCGTGGCCTGGATCTCGCCGTGCTGCCCGGGGACGTGGGCGTGGAGCGCCCCCGCCACCCCGAGCACGGCGACTACGCCACCAACGTCGCCATGCGCACCGCGAAGAAGGCCGGTATCCCGCCGCGTGAGCTGGCCGGGTGGCTGGCCGAGGCGCTGATGGCGCAGCCGGGCATCGCGAGCGCCGAGGTGGCCGGGCCGGGCTTCATCAACCTCCGGCTGGCCGCCGACGCCCAGGGCGCGATCGTGGGTGAGGTGCTCGCGGCAGGCACCGCGTACGGCACGGGTGACGAGTACTCGGGCCGCAACGTCAACCTCGAGTTCGTCTCGGCCAACCCCACCGGGCCGCTGCACCTCGGCGCGGCGCGCTGGGCCGCGGTCGGCGACGCGCTGGGCCGCGTGCTGGTGGCGCGGGGCGCGAAGGTCACGCGCGAGTACTACTTCAACGACGCCGGCGCGCAGATCGACCGGTTCGTCGACTCGCTCATCGCCGCGGCGCTTGGCCAGACCACCCCGGAGAACGGGTACGGCGGCGCGTACATCGCCGAGATCGCGCAGCGTGTGGTCGCCGCGGAGCCGGGGGCGCTCGACCTGCCGGACGGCGAGCGCCGCGAGGCGTTCCGCCGGGTGGGCGTCGGTCTGATGTTCGACGAGATCAAGCGCGCGCTGCACGACTTCGGCACCGACTTCGACGTGTACTTCCACGAGCAGTCGCTGCACGAGTCCGGCGCCGTGGACGCCGCGATCCAGCGGCTCAAGGAGTCCGGCAACCTGTACGAGGCCGACGGCGCCTGGTGGCTGCGCTCCACCGAGCACGGCGACGACAAGGACCGCGTGGTCGTCAAGAGCGACGGCAACCCGGCCTACATCGCGGGTGACCTCGCCTACCTGCTGGACAAGCGCTCGCGCGGCTTCGACCTGTGCATCTACATGCTGGGCGCCGACCACCACGGCTACATCGCGCGGCTCAAGGCGGCCGCGGCGGCGTTCGGCGACGACCCGGCCGTGGTCGAGGTGCTGATCGGGCAGATGGTCAACCTCGTCAAGGACGGCCAGCCGGTGCGGATGAGCAAGCGCGCAGGCAACACCGTCACGATGGACGACCTCGTGGAGGCCGTCGGCGTGGACGCCGCGCGCTACTCGCTGGTGCGCTCCTCCGTGGACTCCTCGGTCGACATCGACCTCGACCTGCTCGTCAAGCGCAGCAACGACAACCCGGTCTTCTACGTGCAGTACGCGCACGCCCGGCTCGCGTCGCTCGAGCGCAACGCCGCCGACCTCGGGGTGGAACCCGGCACGGGGTACGGGCTGCTGGAGCATCCGCGCGAGGGCGACTTGATCCGCACCATCGGGGAGTACCCGGCCGTCGTCGCCACGGCGGCGGAGCTGCGGGAGCCGCACCGCGTGGTCCGCTACCTGGAGCAGCTGGCGAGCGCCTACCACAAGTTCTACGACGCGTGCCGCGTGCTGCCGATAGGCGACGAGGAGGTCACCGATCTCCACCGGGCCCGGCTCGGCCTGTGCGGAGCCGCACGTCAGGTGCTCGCCAACGGCCTCGGGCTGCTGGGCGTCTCGGCTCCGGAGCGGATGTGAGATGAGGGCACATCCGGCCGGCCCCCTTCACGCCGGCATCACGCTCCCGCCCGAGACCGCGGGGCCGCGTCCGCTCGACGCCGCCGGGCTCGATGAGATCGCGCCGTCGGTCTGGCCCCGGGGCGCCGCCCGCGGCGACGACGGCGCGCTCCGCGTCGCAGGCGTCGACGTCCGCGAGCTGGCCGAGACCTACGGCACGCCGCTCTTCGTCGTGGACGAGGCCGACTTCCGCTCCCGGGCGGCCGAGTTCGCCGCCTCGTTCGGCGCCGACGCCGTGCACTACGCGTCCAAGGCGTTCCTGTGCACCGAGGTGGCCCGCTGGGTCGCCGAAGAGGGCCTGAGCCTCGACGTCGCGAGCGACGGCGAGCTGGCCGTCGCGCTGCGGGCGGGCTTCCCGCCGGAGCGGATTGCCGTGCACGGCAACAACAAGTCGATCACCGAGCTGGTCGCCGCCGTCGAGGCGGGCGTGGGCCGGATCGTCGTCGACTCGTTCCTCGAGATCGCCCGGCTCGACGCGGTGGCGCGCGAGCGCGGGGTGGTCGTGCCGGTGATGGTCCGCGTGACCGTGGGCGTCGAGGCGCACACCCACGAGTTCATCGCCACCGCCCACGAGGACCAGAAGTTCGGTTTCTCGCTCGCGGCGGGTGAGGCCAGCGACGCGGCGGAGGCCGTACGGCGGGTGCTCGCCTCCGACTCGCTGGAGCTGGTGGGGCTGCACAGCCACATCGGCAGCCAGATCTTCGACACCGAGGGCTTCCAGGTCGCTGCGCACCGCGTGGTGCGGTTCCTCGGGCAGTTGCACAAGGAGCACGGCGGCGACGCGCTGGCGGCGCTCACCACCCTCGACCTCGGCGGCGGGTTCGGCATCGCCTACCGCGCCGACGAGACGCCGGTGGACGTCGCCGAGCTGGCAGAGGAGCTGCGCGGCATCGTCAAGAACGAATGCCACGCCGCCGACCTGGACGTCCCCCAGATCGCGGTCGAGCCCGGCCGCGCGATCGCCGGGCCCGGCACGGTCACCCTCTACGAGGTCGGCACGCTCAAGGATGTGCCGCTCGGTGGTTCGTCCGCCAGACGCTACGTGAGCGTCGACGGCGGGATGAGCGACAACATCCGCACCGCCCTCTACGACGCGGTGTACGACTGCCGGCTCGTCTCGCGCTCGTCCGAGCGCGACGGGAGCGGCGAGTCGGTCCTGTCGCGGGTGGTCGGCAAGCACTGCGAGAGCGGCGACATCGTCGTGCGCGACTGCTGGCTGCCCGCCGACCTGGCCCCCGGCGACCTGCTCGCCGTCGCCGCCAGCGGCGCCTACTGCTACTCGATGGCCAGCAACTACAACCGCCTGCCCCGCCCCGCGGTCGTCGCGGTGCGCGACGGCGAAGCGCGGGTGTTGCTGCGCCGGGAGACCCCGGAGGACCAGTTCCGCCTCGAGGTCACGGCATGATCGGGGCGTGCGCGTGAAACCGATCCGGGTCGCCCTCCTCGGCTGTGGCACCGTCGGCAGGGAGGTCGTGCGGCTGCTGCGCGACCAGGCCGACGAGCTGGCCGCTCGCGCCGGGGCGCCCGTCGAGCTGGCCGGCGTGGCCGTCCGCAGGCCCCACAAGCATTCCGACCTCGGCGAGCTGATCACGTCAGACGCGCCGGGCCTGGTCACGCGCGACGACGTGGACGTCGTCGTCGAGGTGATCGGCGGCATCGAGCCGGCCCGCACGCTGCTGCTGGAGGCCCTCAAGGGCGGTAAGTCGGTGGTCACGGCCAACAAGGCGCTCCTCGCCGAGGACGGCGCCACGCTCGCCGAGGCCGCCGACGCGTCCGGCGTGGACCTCTACTTCGAGGCGGCCGTCGCGGGTGCGATCCCGCTGCTGCGGCCGCTGCGCGAATCGCTGGCGGGCGACCGGATCACACGCGTGGCCGGGATCGTCAACGGCACCACGAACTTCATCCTCTCCGCGATGGCCGCCTCCGGGTCGAGCTACGGCGACGCGTTGGAGGAGGCCACGCGGCTGGGGTACGCCGAGGCCGACCCGAGCGCCGACGTCGACGGCTACGACGCCGCGTCCAAGGCCGCGATCCTCGCCTCGCTCGCGTTCCACACCCGTGTGACGGCGGCCGACGTGCACTGCGAGGGCATCAGGTCGGTCACGGCCGCCGACATCGCCGCGGCAGCCGAGATCGGCTGCATGATCAAGCTGCTGGCGATCTGCGAGCGCACCCCTGCCGAGGGCGACACCCCGGAGGGCGTCTCGGCCCGCGTCTACCCGGCGATGATCCCGGCCGCGCACCCGCTGGCGAGCGTCGACGGCGCGTTCAACGCGGTGTTCGTCGAGGCCGAAGCCGCAGGTCAGCTGATGTTCTACGGCCAGGGCGCCGGCGGCGCGCCCACCGCGAGCGCGGTGCTCGGCGACCTCGTCGCGGTGGCCCGCAATCTCGTCGGCGGCGGGCGCGGGCCGCGGGAGTCGGCCTACGCGAGCCTCCCGGTGCGGCCGATGGGCACGGTGGCCACGCGCTACCACGTGAGCCTCGAGGTGGCCGACCGGGCCGGTGTGCTCGCCTCGATCGCGGGTGAGTTCGCCCGCCACGGCGTCAGCATCGCCGCGGTGCGCCAGACCGGTGGCGGCAACGGCGGCGACGCGGCCGCGCGGCTGGTCGTCGTCACTCACGCGGCGCCCGAGGCGGCGCTCGCGTCCACAGTGGACGTGCTCGCGGGGCTCGACGCAGTGCGGGCCGTCGACAGCGTGCTCCGGGTCGAGGACCTGGGCCGGAAGGGTGTTGCCGGATGACCACCTCGACGAGCTTCAAGCGCTGGCCGGGGGTGATCGAGGCCTACCGCGACCGGATGCCGGTGGAGCCGGGCTGGACGATCGTCACACTCGGCGAGGGCGGAACGCCGTTGCTGCCCGCGCCGCACCTGTCCGCGGAGACGGGCTGCCAGGTCTTCCTCAAGGTCGACGGCGCCAACCCGACGGGCTCGTTCAAGGACCGCGGGATGACGATGGCGGTCACCGACGCGCTCGCGAACGGCAAGCAGGGCGTGCTGTGCGCTTCCACGGGCAACACGTCGGCCTCGGCCGCCGCCTACGCCGCCCGCGCCGGCCTGACCTGTGCCGTCCTCGTGCCGCAGGGCAAGATCGCGCTCGGCAAGCTGGCCCAGGCCGTGGCGCACGGCACCCGCATCCTGCAGATCGACGGCAACTTCGACGACTGCCTGGAGCTCGCCCGCAAGACAGCGGCCGACTACCCCGTCGCCGCGCTCGTCAATTCGGTGAACCCCACCCGAATCGCCGGGCAGGCGAGCGCCGCGTACGAGATCTGCGACGAGCTCGGCCGGGCCCCCGACGTGCACTGCCTGCCGGTCGGCAATGCGGGCAACATCACGGCGTACTGGCAGGGCTACCGCGCCTACCTCGCCGACGGGCTGATCGACTCGGCCCCGCGCATGTACGGCTACCAGGCCGCTGGCGCCGCGCCCCTGGTGCGCGGCGAGCCGGTCCGCCACCCCGAGACGATCGCAACCGCGATCCGGATCGGCGCGCCGGCGTCCTGGGCGGCCGCCATGAACGCCAGGGACGAGTCCGGCGGGCAGTTCAAGGCCGTCACCGACGAGGAGATCCTCGCGGCGTACCGGCTGCTCTCCGCGCGTGAGGCCGTGTTCGTGGAGCCCGCCTCGGCGGCGAGCGTGGCCGGCATGCTGCAGTCCGTCGCCGACGGGTCGCTCCCGCAAGGCTCACTCGTGGTGTGCACGGTCACCGGCCACGGGCTGAAGGACCCCGACACCGCGCTGCTCGCCGCACCCGCGCCGACCGTCGTGCCGATCGACCCCGGCGCCGTGGCCGACGCCCTGGAGCTGCGCTGATGGGCCGCCCGTCCGAGGTGCGGGTGCGGGTTCCCGGCTCGTCGGCCAACCTCGGACCCGGCTTCGACGCGCTCGGGCTCGCGCTCGGCATCTATGACGACGTCGAGGTGTCGGCGGCGGCCGACGGCCTCGAGGTGGAGGTCGAGGGGGAGGGCGCGGGCAACGTTCCCTGCGACGACGCGCACCTGGTCGTCCGGGCGATGCGCACCGCCTGGAACATCGTCGGGGACGCGCCGCCCGGCCTGCGGATGCGCTGCCGCAACGGGATCCCGCACTCGCGCGGCCTGGGTAGCTCGGCCGCGGCGGCCGTGGCGGGCGCGGTGGCCGCCGTCGTGCTCGCCGGGCGCGACGCGGAGCTGGAGCGCGACACGATCCTTCAGGTCGCGGCCGGTATGGAGGGTCACGCCGACAACGCGGCGGCAAGCCTGCTCGGCGGTTTCGTCGTCGCGTGGGAGACCGCCGGGAATACGTCGGAGCGCTTCAACGCTGTACGACTCGACGCGCACCCGGGGATCCTCCCGGTGGCGCTCGTCGCGGGGGTCGAGTCGCTCACGAGCACCACGAGGGGATTGCTCCCCGATCGCGTGCCGCTGGTCGACGCGGCCTTCACCGGTAGCCGCACCGCACTCGCCGTACTGGCCTTCACCCAGCGCCCCGAACTGCTGCTGCCGGCCACGGAAGACAGGCTCCACCAGGGCTATCGGCGTCCGGCCTACCCGGAGTCGGCCAACCTCGTGGACGCGCTGCGCGAACGCGGCATCCCTGCCGCGATCTCCGGCGCCGGTCCCACCGTGCTCGCCCTGACGTTCGACGGCAATGTGCCCGGCGACCTCGACCTGCACGGCTTCACGCCGCTCCCGCTCCCGGTCGACGCCGACGGCGCCCGGGTGGAGATCGGCTAGGAGCGCGCTCCTAGATCGACCGCCCGACGCATGACCGCCCGCCCGGGTTGCTAGGACGATGGTCACCAAGACCGCCCGGCGCGTCGATCAGGGGTGCTGTTGCCCGCCGCAGGTCCAAGCGTCTACTCTCGGCACCGCAACGGCGATCCACGCGGCATCCGCGTGGCCACTCGAGCCGGATTTGCCCAATCCTGGATCACGCGCAGTTCCGTTGAACCAGAACCGGTTTCCGACCCGAGCGGCCTTCCACCGCGACCGTCGCGACGATCGCCGCCCTTGCCTGTCGAGGCGCGCCGCAACTCCCGCGACCCGTTGACCGACATGTCGTCCGGCACACCGTCCGGGCGAGTGTGTGAATCCGCTGACCTGGGCACGGAGCCCAGTCGGTCAGGAAGGACATTTGTGAGCGAGACCGATCTCGTCAGCACCGAGGCCACCGCACCTGCTCCCCGCAAGCGTGGGGGCCTCACCGGAATGGTGCTGGCGGAGCTCCGCCAGCTCGCCGGCGAGCTGAACATCCCCGACACCGCCGGGATGCGGAAGGGCGACCTGATCGCCGCCATCAAGGAGAGGCAGGGCGGAACCGCCGCCCCCAAGGCTGCTCCCAAGGCCGCCACCTCGCAGCTGACGCTGCCGGAGAACGGCACGGAGTCCGCCGTCGCCGCGCCTGCCGCCGTTACCGAACCGGCCGTGGCCGCGCCCGTCGAGGCCCCCGTCGTGAACGGCGCCGCACACGCCGCGACTGCGCCCGACACCGCATCTGCCGACACCGCATCTGCCGACACCGCAACTGCCGAGCCGGCCCCGGCGCCCACGCGGCGTCGCCGCGCCGCGTCGCGAGCCGCCGGAGCCCCCGCGCCCCGGCCCGCCGACGGCGCCGAGGCAGAGGCGACGCCGGCCGTGAACGGCACCGCGCCCGCCGCCGAGGTGAGCGCCGAGCCCACGCCCAGCGCGCCCAGCACCGAAACCACCAGTACAGAGAGCAGCATCGAAACGAGTACCGACACGATCGCCGACACGATCGCCGACGGCCCCACCATCGGGCGCCGCTCCCGCCAGACGCGGCGCAACCGCGCGGCCGAGCAGCAGTCCGAGGCACCGGCCGACGGCGCGCAGGAGACCGGCGACGACCGGCAGCGCGGCCGTGGTGACCGTGACGGCGGGGCCGAGGGCCGCACCGACACCCGCCGCGATGACGGCAGGGGCGACCGCGACGGTGGCCGCGAGGGCGGCCGCAACCGCGGCGACAACCGTGACCGCGGCGACAACCGTGATCGCGACAACCGTGATCGCGGTGACAACCGGCCCGACAACCGCGGTGACAACCGGCCCGACAACCGCGGTGACAACCGGCCCGACAACCGCGGCGACAATCGCGGCCCGCGCGACAACCGCCTGGACGACGACGGCGACGACGACGGCGATGGCCGTGGCAGGCGCGGGCGCCGGTTCCGCGACCGCCGCCGGGGCCGCGACCGCGAGCGCGGTGGCAGCCAGGGCGGTGGGCAGGGCAACGTCGACACCGAGGTGCGCGACGGCGACGTCCTGCTGCCCGTGGCCGGCATCGTCGACATCCTCGACAACTACGCGTTCGTCCGCACCACCGGCTACCTGTCCGGCCCCACGGACGTCTACGTGTCGCTGTCGATGGTCCGCAAGTACGGGCTGCGCCGTGGCGACGCGATCACCGGCGCGGTGCGCGAGCCCCGCGAGGGTGAGCAGGCGCGGCAGAAGTTCAACCCGCTGGTGCGGGTCGACTCGATCAACGGGCAAGAGCCCGACGCGGCGAAGAACCGGCCGGAGTTCACCAAGCTCACCCCGCTCTACCCGAACGAGCGGCTGCGCCTGGAGACCGAGCCGCACAAGCTCACCACCCGCGTGATCGACCTGGTGATGCCGGTCGGCAAGGGGCAGCGCGCGCTGATCGTGTCACCGCCGAAGGCCGGCAAGACCACGATCATGCAGAACATCGCCAACGCGATCACCACTAACAACCCGGAGTGCCACCTCATGGTCGTCCTCGTGGACGAGCGGCCTGAGGAGGTCACCGACATGCAGCGGTCGGTGAAGGGTGAGGTCATCGCATCCACGTTCGACCGGCCGCCGACAGACCACACCACGGTCGCGGAGCTGTCGATCGAGCGGGCGAAGCGCCTGGTCGAGATGGGCCACGACGTGGTCGTGTTGCTCGACAACATCACGCGGCTGGGCCGGGCCTACAACCTGGCCGCGCCCGCGTCGGGCCGGATCCTGTCCGGTGGTGTCGACTCGACGGCGCTGTACCCGCCGAAGCGGTTCCTCGGCGCGGCGCGCAACATCGAGGACGGCGGCTCGCTGACGATCTTCGCCACGGCGCTCGTCGAGACCGGGTCCACGATGGACACGGTGATCTTCGAGGAGTTCAAGGGCACCGGCAACGCCGAGCTCAAGCTCGACCGCAAGATCGCCGACAAGCGGGTGTTCCCGGCCATCGACGTCGGCGACTCGGGCACCCGCAAGGACGAGCTGCTCCTCTCACCCGACGAGCACGCCGTCATGGTCAAGCTGCGGCGCGTGCTCTCGGCGCTGGACGACCAGCAGGCGATCGACCTGCTGCTCACCCAGCTCCGGAAGACGCGCACCAACATCGAGTTTCTGATGCAGGTCGCGAAGAACACCCCGGGCGGCGACGACTGACCCGGAACTTGCACCCGTCTCCGGCCCCGCACGCGGCGTTCCGCGGCGGGGCCGGCGGCGTTCCTAGGAGCGCCCGGGGACGGGCACGGCGACTCCGAGACCGCCGGGGGAACACCACCGGCGGCCGGGTGGTTGAATGGGCTGTCACGCTCCGGTTCCGGTTCACCCCGCACGCGGGGACCCGGCACCATTTCGAGAGGAACCCAACGTGCGTTCTGGCATTCACCCCGAGTACGTCGAGACGCAGGTCACCTGCGGCTGCGGCAACAGCTTCACCACTCGCAGCACCAAGGCCGGCGGCAAGATGACCGTCGAGACCTGCTCGGCGTGCCACCCGTTCTACACCGGCAAGCAGCGCATCCTCGACTCCGGCGGCCGCGTCGCCCGCTTCGAGGCCCGTTACGGCAAGCGCGCCGGCAAGAACTCCTAGCTACCCCGACGGCGCCCACCGGTCTGGTGGGCGCCGTCTGTGTGTCTGCAGGAGTCGTGTCTGCAGGAGGAAGGCAGCGAAAGGAGGCCCGGCATGACCGCACCGTCCGTGGACGCCGTGCTCGCCGAGCACGCGGAGCTCGAGCTCCGGCTCGCCGACCCGGCAGTGCATGCTGACGCCGCCGCCGCGCGCAAGCTCGGCCGCCGATACTCCGAGATCGGGCCGATCGTCGCGCTCGCCCGTGAGCTGAGCGCGGCCAGGGCCGACGAGACCGCCGCACGTGAGCTGGCCGCCGAGGACCCCGCCTTCCGCGTCGAGGCCGCCGAGCTCGCCGCCAGCATCCCCGCGCTGGAGCGCCGCCTCGCCGAGCTGCTCGTCCCGCGTGACCCGCACGACGGCGACGACGTGCTGCTCGAGGTCAAGTCGGGGGAGGGCGGCGAGGAGTCCGCCCTGTTCGCGAGCGACCTCGTCCGGATGTACACCCGGCTCGCCGACCGCCGCGGCTGGAAGACCGAGGTCATCGACGCGGTGCCGTCCGACCTGGGCGGCTACAAGGACATCACCCTCTCCGTGCGCTCGCGGGAGCCCGTCGCCGACGGCGTCTGGTCCGCGCTCAAGTTCGAGGGCGGGGTGCATCGCGTGCAGCGGGTGCCCGTCACCGAGTCGCAGGGGCGCATCCACACGTCCGCGGCCGGCGTGCTCGTCTACCCGGACGCCGGTGAGGACGCCCAGGTCGAGATCGACGAGAACGACCTGCGCGTGGATGTGTTCCGCTCGTCCGGGCACGGCGGGCAGAGCGTCAACACCACTGACTCAGCCGTCCGGATCACGCACCTGCCCAGCGGCATCGTGGTGAGCTGCCAGAACGAGCGCTCGCAGCTGCAGAACCGGGCCAGGGCGATGGAGGTGCTGCGGTCGCGGCTGCAAGCGCTTGCCGAGGAGGAAGCCGCGGCGAAGGCGTCGGCGGATCGCCGCTCGCAGGTGCGCACCGTCGACCGCTCCGAGCGCATCCGCACGTACAACTTCCCGGAGAACCGCATCTCCGACCACCGCGTCGGGTACAAGGCCTACAACTTGTCCGCCGTGCTGGACGGCGAGCTGGACGACGTGCTGTCGGCCCTGCAAACCGCCGAACGCGCGGAGGCCGTCGGGTCGTGATGCAACCTCGCACTGCGTGGAAAGCCACATTCAGGACGACCACCGCGCTGAATGTGGCTTTCCTGGCATCTGGGTTGGCGCCGTGAGCCGGCAGCCGCTGCGGTTGGCCATCCTCGAGGCCGAGCGCACCCTCGCCGCCGCAGGCGTCGCGTCACCGCGGGCGGACGCCGAGATCCTCGCCGCGCACGTCGTCGGTGTGGAGCGGGGCCGCCTGATGCTGCACCCGCTGATCGACGCGTCGGTCGTCGAGCGGCTGCGCACGCTCGTGGAGCGCCGGGCGACGCGGGAGCCGCTGCAGCACCTGCTCGGCACCGCCGTGCTGGGCCCGGTCGAGCTTGCCGTCGGCCCCGGGGTGTTCACGCCCCGCCCGGAGACGGAGCTGCTGCTCGAGTGGGGGCTGAAGGCCGTCGCGAGCACCCCGTCGCCGCTGGTGGTGGACCTCTGCACGGGCACGGGCGCGCTGGCGATCGCCGTTGCCGCCGCCCGTCCGGACGCCATCGTCCACGCCGTCGACGTCGACCCGAGCGCGCTGACGTGGGCCCAGCGCAACATCGCCGACCACGTGGCCCGCGGCGGCACGGCCGTCACCCTGCACGCCGCCGACGTCGGCGAGCCCGACCTGCTCGTCGAGCTGGAGGCGCACGTCGACCTCGTGCTCTGCAACCCGCCCTACGTCCCCGACGGCACGCCGCTGCCGCCGGAGGTCACGGAGTGGGACCCGCCGCTCGCACTGTTCGGCGGCCCCGACGGGCTGGAGGTCATCCGGGCGGTCATCGGCGCCGCGGCGGGCCTGCTGCGCTACGGCGGGGCACTCGCCATCGAGCACGACGACACCCACGGCGATGTGGTGCCGGCGCTGCTGTGCCGCCGCCGGGTGCTCACCGACGTCGAGGAGCACCACGACCTCGCGGGCCGCCCCCGGTTCGCCACCGCCCGCCGCCGTCGGCCCGCGTAGCGAGCGCCGCGCGGTAGGCCAGAGCTCTTCAGCGCGCTCCTACCTCGTAGGCTTCGAGCCGTGGCTTCCAAGTACGACTGCGCCGTGCCCGACGAGCGCACGGAGGGCCTCGCGGCCGCCGCGCGCGCCGTGCGTGCCGGCCGGTTGGTGGTGCTCCCGACCGACACCGTCTACGGCATCGGCTGCGACGCGTTCAGCGCCTCCGCCGTGCGCTCGCTGCTCGCGGCCAAGAACCGGGGCCCGGACATGCCCGTCCCGGTGCTCGTCGGCTCGTGGTCGACGATCGACGGCCTCGTGCTCGGTGTGCCGAAGGCCGCCCGCGACCTGATCGAGGCCTTCTGGCCCGGTGGGCTGTCGCTGGTGCTGCCGCACGCCCCGTCGCTCAACTGGGACCTCGGCTCCACCAAGGGCACCGTGATGCTGCGGATGCCGCTGCACCCGGTGGCGCTGGAACTGCTGCGTGACGTCGGCCCGATGGCCGTGTCGAGCGCGAACGTCTCGGGCTCGGCGCCCGCGGCGTCGGCGCCCGATGCGGAGTCCCAGCTCGGGGAGAGCGTGGCGGTCTACCTGGACGGCGGCCCGTCCGGCGAGGCGGTCGCGTCCACGATCGTGGACCTGACGGGCGACGACCCGAGGGTGCTGCGCGAGGGCGCGGTGAGCACGGGCGCGGTGGCCGAGGTGCTCGGCCGCGAGATGCTCATGAGCTGATAAGGAGCGCGCTGAGGCACTCTGGCCTACTGCGCGACGGCCAGGCGGCCACCTCGCGGCGTTGTCGTCGTCGCCGATACAACCCCGGTATCGGCTCCTCCCATCAGGCGACCCGATGCGACGCGGCCATCCCACCTGGCCGCCGCTCGCTACGGCCGGAGTGCCTCAGCACCCTCCTGATCAGGGAGCCCCGCCAGGTCCGCCAGGCGGTCGACCGTCGTTTCGAAGTGGGCTGCCTGGTCGGCCACCACGTTGTGGGTGTGGCCGAAGAGTTCGAAGCTCACCGCTCCGTACAGCCCGCTCCACGCCGTCACCGCCCGCGGGGCGAGGGTGGCTGGGAGGCCCAGGCTCCCGGCCAGGCCCGGGGTGAGGGCGGCTCCTGCGCCGGTGCCGTCCGGGGCCGGGTCCACCGTGCCGGCCGCCACGCCGTCGGACAGCACCTGGCAGAGCAGCACCCCCACGCGGGCCGCGGGGGCGATCGTCGTCTCGGGGGCCGCGTACCCGGGTACCGGCGAGCCGTAGAGCAGCGCGTACTCGTGCGGGTGCGCGAGCGCCCACTCCCGCGTCGCCCGACAGGTGGCTCGCCAGCGTCCACGCAGGTCGGTCCGCACCACGACCGCCTCGGCGTGTTCGGCCGCGGTGCCGAGCGCGTCGTAGGCGTCGACGATGAGTGCGGTCAGCAGCTCGTCGCGGCTCGGGAAGTAGCGGTAGACGGCGGACGAGGCCATCCCCATCTCGCGCGCGACGGCGCGAAGCGACAGTGCGGCGGCGCCCTCGGTGGCAAGGTGCCTGCGGGCGACGTCGGCGATCTCGCGGGTCAGCTCGGCGCGCACCCGGGCGCGCGTTCCGGCGGCGGACATGTCCGGAGTGTCGCACAGAACGAGAGCAGCGGCAACGAACGCGATCACTGCTCTCCATGGCGTCCCCGGTTACGCGGTGTGCTGCAGGTACCGTTGTGCAACGTGAGCGAGCTTGCGAGCGCACAGTTCAGCACAGCAGCGCCGCGAACGCGGCCGACGAGCGCTAGCGAGGAGGTGGCGTGAGCGAGCAGAGCACCCCGTTCTGGGGCCCCGACTTCCACGCGCTGCAGCACCAGGACCCGGAAATCGCGGGAGTGGTGCTCGACGAGCTGGCGCGGCTGCGTGGCGGCCTGCAGCTCATCGCGAGCGAGAACCTCACGAGCCCCGCGGTCCTGGCGGCGCTCGGGTCCACGCTCTCCAACAAGTACGCGGAGGGCTACCCGGGACGCCGTTACTACGGCGGCTGCGAGGTCGTGGACCGCGCCGAGGAGATCGGCAACGCCCGCACGAAGGAGCTCTTCGGCGCCGAGCACGCCAACCTGCAGCCGCATTCGGGCGCGTCGGCCAACTTCGCCGTGTACGCCGCGTTCACGCAGCCCGGCGACACGGTGCTGGCCATGGACCTCAAGCAGGGCGGCCACCTCACGCACGGCAGCAAGGTCAGCTTCTCGGGCAAATGGTTCAACGCCGTGCCGTACACGGTGCGCCAGGACAGCGAGCTGATCGACTACGACCAGGTCCGCGACCTGGCTCGCGAGCACCGGCCGAAGATGATCATCGCTGGCGCCACCGCGTACCCGCGACTGATCGACTTCGCCGCGTTCCGCGAGATCGCCGACGAGGTCGGCGCCAAGCTCGTGGTCGACGCCGCGCACTTCATCGGCCTCGTGGCGGGCAAGGCGATCCCGTCGCCGGTGCCGTTCGCCGACGTCGTCACGGCCACCACGCACAAGGTGCTGCGCGGCCCGCGTGGCGGCATGATCCTGGCCAAGACCGAGCACGCCAAGGCCATCGACAAGGCCGTGTTCCCGTTCTCCCAGGGCGGCCCCCAGATGCACGCCGTGGCGGCCAAGGCCGTCGCGATGCGGGAGGCGGCGCAGCCGGAGTACCAGGCCTACGCCTCGCAGGTCATCGCCAACGCGCAGGCGCTCGCCAAGAGCCTCGAGGCCGAGGGCATGCGGGCGGTGTCCGGCGGCACCGACACGCACCTTGCGCTCGTCGACCTGCGGCCGATCGGCGTCACCGGCGACCAGGCCGAGACCCGGTCCGACGCCGCCCGCATCACGCTGAACAAGAACGCGATCCCGTACGACCCGGCGCCGCCGCTCAAGCCGTCCGGGCTGCGTGTGGGCTCGCCGAGCGTCACGACGCAGGGCATGACCGAGTCCGACATGGCCGAGATCGGCTCGCTCCTGGGCCGCGCGGTGCGAGCCGAGCACGGCACGACGGCGGGTGACGCCGAGCTCGCGGACGTCGCGGAGGCGGTCTCGGCGCTCGTCGCCCGCTTCCCCGCCTACCCACGCCCCTGATCGACGGCCGAGGTGCGCGACACGCTCGTCCTGCCGTTCCGGGAGTACCTGCTCTCGGGTCTGACGTCCGCGGTCATCACGTTCCTGCTCGTCGGGCTCGTGCGGGTGCTGGCGCTGCGTTTCGGCGCGGTGGCCTGGCCACGCGGGCGCGACGTGCACGTGACGCCGACGCCCCGGTGGGGCGGACTCGCGATGCTGGCCGGCGTGCTGGGCGGGGTCCTGATGGCCTACCAGCTGCCCGCCCTGCGGCTCGCGTTCGACTACTCGCCTGAGGTGCTCGGCGTGGTCCTCGCGTCCCTGCTGCTCTCGGGTGTGGGAGCGCTCGACGACCGCTACGAGCTCGACGCGCTCACCAAGCTGGCCGGGCAGATCACCGCGGCGGGGGTGATCGTGCTGTTCGGGGTGCAGTGGCTCGCGATCTGGGTGCCATGGGGCGGGGGCGAGATCATCGCGCTCGGCCAGTCGCAGGGTGTGGTGCTCACGGTCGTCCTGACGGTGGCGCTGGTGAACGCCATGAACTTCGTCGACGGCCTCGACGGGCTCGCGGCCGGCATCGGCCTCATCGCCGCGGCCGCCACCGGCCTCTTCACACTCGGGGTCGTCGGCCGCGTCGGCAACGACCCGTCGGCCTACTCGCCGACGCTGATCGCGGCGGTGCTCTTCGGTGCGTGCCTGGGGTTCCTGCCGCACAACTTCAACCCCGCCCGGATCTTCATGGGCGACTCCGGCTCGATGCTGATCGGCCTGCTTCTCGCCGCGGCGACGACGAGCGCGTCAGGTCGCGTCTTCCTCGGCGGCGGCGGCAGTTCGGCCACGGACCTGCTCGCGCTCTTCGCGCCGATCATCGTGCTCGCCGCAGTCGTGTTCGTGCCGGTGCTGGACCTGGTGATGGCGGTCGTGCGGCGCACCCGCAAGGGCATGAGCCCGTTCTCGCCCGACAAGATGCACCTGCATCATCGGCTGCTGGAGATCGGCCACAGCCAGCGGCGGGCCGTGCTGCTGATCTACCTGTGGGCGGGCGTGCTGGCGTTCGGCGCCGTGGCGCTGTCGCTGATCGACGACCCGTTCATCGTGCTGTGGGCGGTCGGGATCGGCCTGGTCGTGGCCGTGCTCGCATCCGCCATTCCGAGAGTGAGGGCCAAATGACCGACTCCGACGACTCGAAGCAGAGCCCCATGCAGGACACCACGACGTCCACCACGGACGCCCCGCACGTCGCCTCGGTACTCCGGCTCGGCGCGGGGATGCAGCACTACGCCGTCATCCTGACCGTCATCGTCGGGGTGGTGGCCATCGCGCTGGGGTTCGTCCTGGGCGGGGTCCCTGGGGGGATCGGTGCCGTCGTCGGCACGGTGATCGCAGGCGGGCTCGGCTGGCTGAGCACGTTCGTCATGATCAAGACGGCGCGGGCCACCCCGGCCGGCGTGATGGTCGGCGCCATGACCGCGTTCGCGGCGAAGATCGTGTTCCTGCTCGTGTTCCTGCTCGTGTTCCACCGCACGACGCTCTTCGACAACCGGGCGTTCGCCTACGCGCTGTTCGCCGTCACGGCCGCGTGGATCGTCGGGGAGGTTGTCGGGTTCGTCCGGACCCGCATCCCGGCCGTGGATCTGTGAGCTCTCCCGTCAGTCGGCGGATGATCACCGATCGAGTGTGATCAGTGTCTCTCTGTGACCCTGGTCGCGATGGGAACAGTCTTCTACATGCGATAGAGCCAACGGCGGTCCCGATGGGGGCCCTTCCAGTGGCTTTGTGTCGCCCGGGAGGGTGTCCTTCCAGGTCGTCCCCGGTAAACCTCTACTAACCCGCCTGATAGGGTCCGTTGTGATGGAGCCGGATCACTCGCGCGGCGGAGGCGCTAAGCCGCCACCGCCGGGCGACGCGTGGACCGCTCTGTCCTACCTGCTGTCCGGCTTCCTCCTCTTCGGAGGCGCCGGCTGGGGGTTGGACGCACTGCTGGGCACCAGGGTGTTCTTGCCGATCGGCCTGCTGTTCGGTGGGGCGGCCTCGTTGTACTTGATCTACATCAGGTACGTTAAGTCCTGATCGTCACGATTTCGCCGGATCGGGTGTCACCCGAGCGGCGGAACCGGAAGGAGCACTGGGTGACCATTTCGGCCACCGCCCCAAACCCGGGCTTCCAAGCGCCGGGCGTCGAGGACTTCCAACTGCCGCCGATCTTCGGCGTCGTCACGAAGCCGGTCCTAGAGCTCGTGCTCGCCGCGATCATCGTGTACGCGTTCTTCACGATCACCTCGCGGCGGCCCCAGTTGGTGCCGAGCAGGACGCAGTTCCTCGGCGAGTCGTTCCACGGGATCGTGCGCAACTCGATCGGCCGCGACAACATCGGGCCGGAGTTCCTCAAGTACGTCCCCTACCTCACCACGCTGTTCGCCTTCATCCTGGTGAACAACCTGTTCGGGATCATCCCGCTCATCCAGTTCCCGACGTTCGCCCACCCGGGCATGCCGTACGTGCTGGCCTTCATGAGCTGGCTCATCTACAACGTCGTCGGCCTCCGTAAGCACGGGTTCATCGGGTACCTGCGGGTCGCCACGTGGCCGCCCGACGTGCCGTGGTGGGTCCGGATCGTGCTGACGCCGATCGAGTTCCTCTCGAACATCCTGCTGCGGCCGGTCACGCTGGCGCTGCGGCTGTTCGGCAACATGTTCGCCGGCCACCTGCTGCTGCTGGTGTTCATTCTCGGCGGCGAGTACATGCTGCTGCACTCGGAGTCGATCCCGCTGCAGGTCCTGTCGCCGTTCGCGTTCGGGCTCGGCATCGTCTTCACGTTCTTCGAGGCGTTCGTGCAGGTCGTGCAGGCGTACATCTTCACGATTCTGACCGCCTCGTACATCGGCAGTGTTCTCGCCGACGACCACTAGTTGCTCCCACCCATGACTGAACGGGTCCGCGGGACGTACCGCGGATCGGATGAGAGGAAAGCGTAATGATCACCGGTAGCCTGAACGTCGTCGGTTACGGCCTGTCCGCGATCGGCCCCGGCATCGGCGTGGGCATCGTCTTCGCGGCGTTCATCAACGGCGTCGCCCGCCAGCCGGAGGCCCGTGGCCAGCTCCAGGGCATCGCGTTCATCGGATTCGCGCTGTCCGAGGCACTGGCCATCCTGGGCCTGGTCATGGCGTTCGCGCTCTGACAGGCACCGCAGGCCGAACGCCGGCTAGGCGGAGGAGACACCCATGACGACCACCCTTCTCGCGGCCGAGGCGCTCAACCCCCTCGTCCCGCATCCCGTCGAGATCATCGTCGGGACCATCGCCTTCATCCTGCTGTTCCTGGTCCTGCGCCGGACGGCTTTCCCGCAGTTCGAGAAGGTCTACGCCGAGCGCACGGACAAGATCGAGGGCGGGCTGAAGCGGGCCGAGGAGGCCCAGCAGGAGGCCGACGAGCTCAAGCGGCAGTACGAGGAGCAGCTCGCGGGCCTGCGGGCAGAGGCCGCGCGCATCCGCGACGAGGCCCGTGCCGAGGGAGCGCAGATCAAGGCCGAGCTGCGCGCCCAGGCCGAGGAAGAGGCCGCCCGCATCCGGGCCCGCGGCGAGGAGCAGCTCGCGGCGGCGCGGGAGCAGGCCGTCCGCCAGCTCCGGGCCGAGATCGGCGGGCTGGCCGTGCAGCTGGCCGAGCGCATCGTCGGTGAGGCCCTCGCCGACGAGGTGCGCCGGTCGGCCACCGTCGACCAGTTCGTCGCGGAGCTCGACGGGCTCGCGGAGCGTCGGGAGACCACCCCCGCTGGCGGGACGAGCTGATGGCAGCGGTACTGCAGGCGGCCAGCCGGGAGTCGCTGAAGTCGGCCGAGGCCCGGCTGGACGACTACGTCGCCGTCCGGGGCCGCAAGGCCGCCGACCTGCAGCGCCTCGGCGACGAGCTGTTCGCGGTCACGCGGCTGCTCGTCGAGCAGCGCCCGCTGCGCCGGCTGCTCGCCGACCCGTCGACGCCGGAGCTGGCGCGCACGGGTCTCCTGGAGCGGGTGCTCGGCAAGAAGGTGTCGGCGCCCACGCTCGAGATGGCCAAGGCCCTCGTCGCCTCTCGCTGGTCGCAGGTCGGTGACCTGGTCGTCGCCTTCGAGTCGATCGCACGGCAGGCGCTGCTCGCGGCGGCCGAGAAGGACGGGTCGCTCGACAACGTCGAGGACGAGCTGTTCCGGTTCGGCCGGGTGCTCAACCGCGAGCCGCAGCTGGCCACGCTGCTCGCCGACACGAATACGCCGGCGGACAAGCGGGTCGAGCTGCTGGACCGGCTGATCGAGGGGAAGGTCTCCCCGATCACGGCGGCCCTGCTGCGCCACACCGTCCGGCTCCCGCGCGCCCGGCACCTCGACGTCGTGTGCGAGGAGCTGGCCGAGCTGGCCGCCGCCCGGCGCGACCGGTCCGTCGCGCGCGTCACCACATCCGTCGCGCTCACGAGCGAGCAGGAGCAGAAGCTCACCGACACGCTGAGCAAGCTTTACGGCCGCTCGATCTCGCTCCAGGTGGAGCTGGACCCGCGGCTGCTGGGCGGGCTGGTCGTGCGGGTCGGCGGCGAGGTCATCGACGGCAGCGTGGCGAGGAAGCTCGCCGACGCACGCCGCGCCCTGCCGAGCTGACCGCCGGCCCCGAACAGAATGATCGAGACGAAGGAACGCCAAGACTGCCATGACTGAGCTGACGATCTCGGCAGAGGAGATCCGGAGCGCGATCTCCAGCTACGTCTCGTCGCTGGAGACCGAGACCTCCCGTGAAGAGGTGGGCGCCGTCTCCGACACCGGCGACGGCATCGCCCACGTCGAGGGCCTGTCCTCGACGATGACCAACGAGCTCCTCGAGTTCGAGGGCGGCGTGCAGGGTGTCGCGCTGAACCTGGACGTGCACGAGATCGGTGCAGTGATCCTGGGCGACTACGCCCACATCGAGGAGGGGCAGCCGGTCAAGCGCACCGGCAACATCCTCTCGGTGCCGGTCGGCGACAACTTCCTCGGGCGCGTCATCGACCCGCTGGGCAAGCCGATCGACGGGCTCGGCGACATCGAGGCGGAGACGGACCGCGTGCTGGAGCTGCAGGCCGCCTCGGTGGTGCAGCGCCAGAGCGTCAAGGAACCGCTGCAGACCGGCATCAAGTCCATCGACGCCATGACGCCGATCGGCCGCGGCCAGCGCCAGCTGATCATCGGCGACCGCAAGACCGGCAAGACCGCCGTCTGCGTCGACACGATCATCAACCAGAAGCAGAACTGGGCCACCGGCGACCCGAAGCAGCAGGTGCGCTGCATCTACGTCGCCATCGGGCAGAAGGGCTCCACGATCGCCGGCGTCCGGCAGTCGCTGGAGGACGCGGGCGCGCTGGAGTACACCACCATCGTCGCCGCCCCGGCTTCCGACCCGGCCGGCTTCAAGTGGATCGCCCCCTACACCGGATCCGCCCTCGGGCAGCACTGGATGTACCAGGGCAAGCACGTCCTCATCGTCTTCGACGACCTGTCCAAGCAGGCCGAGGCGTACCGCGCGATCTCGCTGCTGCTGCGCCGCCCGCCGGGCCGTGAGGCCTACCCCGGCGACGTCTTCTACTTGCACTCCCGCCTGCTGGAGCGCTGCGCGAAGCTGTCCGACGAGCTGGGCGCGGGCTCGATGACCGGTCTGCCGATCATCGAGACCAAGGCCAACGACGTGTCGGCCTACATCCCGACCAACGTCATCTCGATCACCGACGGCCAGGTCTTCCTGGAGTCCGACCTGTTCAACCAGGGCGTCCGGCCGGCGATCAACGTCGGTATCTCGGTCTCCCGCGTGGGTGGTTCCGCGCAGGTCCGGGCGATGCGCACGGTGTCCGGCTCACTGCGGCTCGACCTCTCGCAGTACCGCGAGCTGGAGGCGTTCTCCGCATTCGGCTCCGACCTGGACGCGGCCTCCGCCGCGGCCCTCGGTCGCGGGGCGCGGCTGGTGGAGCTGCTCAAGCAGCCGCAGTACAACCCGTACCCCGTCGAGGAGCAGGTCCTCTCGATCTACCTCGGCACGCGCGGGCACCTCGACACCGTCCCGGTGGGCGACGTCCGGCGCTTCGAGCAGGAGTTCCTCGACCACGTGCGCCGCCACCACGAGGGCATTTTGGCCGAGATCCGCGACACCGGAAAGCTCTCCGACGAACTGGTCGAGCGGATCGAGCAGGTCGTGGGCGACTTCAAGAAGGAGTTCACTGCGTCCGACGGCTCCTCCGTGGTGCCGAAGGAAGCAGCGGCCGAGGCGCTGGACGAGGACGAGGTCGACCGCGAGTCGGTCAAGGTCAACAAGCCGGCTCCTTCGAGCGACTCGAGCTGATCGGGTAGACGGGACTTCACCATGGCGGCACAGATTCGCGTGCTGCGGCGGCGGATCAGGTCGACGCAGTCCATCAAGAAGATCACCCGGGCGATGGAGCTGATCGCGACATCCCGGATCGCGAAGGCCCGGTCGCGGGTGGACGCGTCGCGCCCGTACGCCGAACAGATCACCGCGGTGCTCAGCGAGCTGGCCAGCAACTCCGCGCTGGACCACCCGCTGCTCGTGGAACGGGAGCACCCGAAGCGGGCTGCTGTGCTGGTCGTCACCAGCGACCGCGGTCAGTGCGGCGGCTACAACGTCAACGTCCTGAGGGAGGCGGAGCAGCTCCAGCAGCTGCTCCGCGACCAGGGCAAGGAGCCGGTGCTCTACGTCATCGGCCGCAAGGGCGTGGGCTACTACCGGTTCCGCCGGCGGAAGGTCGAGCAGGCCTGGACCGGCTTCTCGGAGCAGCCCACCTACGCCGACGCCGCCGAGGTGGCGCGCACGCTCGTGGCCGCCTTCATGGCGGGCTCCGACGACGACGGCGAGGGGCCCGGCGAGGACGGCATCCAGGGCGTGGATGAGCTGCACCTCGTGTACACGCAGTTCAAGAACATGGTCACCCAGATCCCGCAGGCGCGGCGGATGGCTCCGCTCGAGGTCGAGTACGAGGCCGACACCGTGGGCGCTCCGGGTGGCGAGATCGAGGAGCGGCGCGAGCAGGCGGCCGAGGCCGCAGGCGGGGTGCGTCCGCTGTACGAGTTCGAGCCGAGCCCGGACACGCTGTTCGACGCGCTGCTGCCCAAGTACATCGGCGCGCGGCTCTTCGCCGCCCTGCTGGAGTCGGCGGCGTCGGAGTCGGCGGCCCGGCAGCGGGCTATGAAGGCCGCCACAGACAACGCCAACGAACTGATCCGTACCCTGACGTTGGAGGCCAACCAGGCCCGTCAGGCCCAGATCACCCAGGAGATCAGTGAGATCGTCGGTGGCGCCGACGCTCTCGTCAGTGCAGGGAGTGAGAACTGATGACCGCCACCGCCGATACCCAGGCAGAGTCGACCCAGACCACGACCGGCCGGGTCGTCCGCGTGACCGGCCCGGTCGTCGACATCGAGTTCCCGCGCGGTTCCGTGCCGGAGCTCTACAACGCGCTCACGGTCGACGTCACCTTCGGTGACCTGGCCAAGACCCTCACTCTCGAGGTCGCGCAGCACCTCGGCGACCACATGGTGCGCACCATCTCGATGCAGCCCACCGACGGCCTGGTCCGCGGCCAGACGGTCACCGACCTCGGCCGCCCGATCTCGGTGCCGGTCGGCGACCAGGTCAAGGGGCACGTGTTCAACGCGCTCGGCGAATGCCTGGACAAGCCCGACCTGGAGATCACCGGCGACCTGTGGGGCATCCACCGCCCGGCGCCGCGGTTCGACCAGCTCGAAGGTCGCACCGAGATGCTGGAGACCGGCATCAAGGTCATCGACCTCCTCACCCCGTACGTGCAGGGTGGGAAGATCGGCCTGTTCGGCGGCGCCGGCGTCGGCAAGACGGTGCTCATCCAGGAGATGATCACCCGTGTCGCCAAGAACTTCGGTGGCACCTCGGTGTTCGCCGGCGTCGGCGAGCGCACCCGTGAGGGCAACGACCTCATCACGGAGATGACCGAGTCCGGCGTCATCAACGACACGGCGCTGGTGTTCGGGCAGATGGACGAGCCGCCCGGCACGCGTATGCGCGTCGCCCTGTCGGCGCTGACGATGGCGGAGTACTTCCGCGACGAGCAGAACCAGGACGTGCTGCTCTTCATCGACAACATCTTCCGGTTCACCCAGGCCGGCTCGGAGGTCTCCACGCTGCTCGGCCGCATGCCGTCGGCCGTGGGTTACCAGCCGACGCTGGCCGACGAGATGGGCGAGCTGCAGGAGCGGATCACCTCGACGCGCGGTCGCTCGATCACCTCGATGCAGGCGATCTACGTGCCCGCCGACGACTACACCGACCCGGCGCCCGCCACCACGTTCGCGCACCTCGACGCCACCACGGAGCTCTCCCGGCCGATCTCCCAGAAGGGGATCTACCCGGCGGTGGACCCGCTGACGTCGACGTCCCGGATCCTCGACCCGCAGTACATCGGCGAGGAGCACTTCCGGGTCGCCAACGAGGTCAAGCGGATCCTGCAGAAGTACAACGACCTGCAGGACATCATCGCGATCCTCGGTATCGACGAGCTCTCCGAGGAGGACCGCCAGCTCGTGGGCCGCGCGCGGCGCATCGAGCGGTTCCTCTCGCAGAACCTGCTGGTCGCCGAGCAGTTCACCGGCCAGCCGGGCTCCACGGTGCCGCTGAAGGAGACCATCGAGGCGTTCGACAAGATCGCCAAGGGCGAGTTCGACGACGTCCCGGAGCAGGCCTTCTTCCTCTGCGGTGGTCTCGAGGACCTCGAGAAGAACCGCAAGAAGCTGCAGGGCTGAGCACATGGCGGAGATGACGGTCGAGCTGGTTGCGGTCGAGCGGCGGATCTGGTCGGGGTCGGCCAACTTCGTGCTCGCCCGCACCACCGTGGGGGAGATCGGCGTGCTGCCCGGTCACGAACCCACGCTCGCGCAGCTGGAGGAGGCGGGTGTCGTCCGCGTCGACGGCGCCGACGGCACCTCCACCACGCTCGCGGTGCACGGCGGGTTCCTCTCGATCACACCGGACAACGTGACGGTGCTGGCCGAGTACGCGGAGCTCGCCGACGAGATCGACGTATCGAGGGCCCGCGCGGCGCTGGACCGGGCGGACACGTCCGAGCCGGATGGCGCGGCGGCGGCGGCCAGGGCCAACGCGCGGCTGAAAGCCGCCGGCGCGGCCGAGCACTAGGGCCTCGATGGGAGGTACGGCGCTCGTTGTCAGCATCCTGCTGCTGCTCGCGTGTCTGTGCCTCGGATATTTCGCCTTCCGGCGAGTGCGCCTCATGCGGGGCGGTGGTGTGGACGTCTGTCTGCGCCGCCGCCCCGCTTCGTCGTCCAATGCGCAGGACGCCAGCGCGGGCTGGCACTTCGGTGTGGGCCGCTACAAGGGCGACGAGTTCTCGTGGTTCCGGATGACGTCGTTGCGGCCGGGGCCCACGGTCGTCGTCGACCGCACGGAGCTGGAGATCGTTGACCGGCGCATCCCGTCGGGCACGGAGGCCTACCTCCTCCCGCAGTCGGCGTCCGTGCTGAACTGCCGCGTGCGGGGCGTCGACCTGGAACTGGCCATGCCGATCGGCGTGCTCACGGGCTTCCTCTCCTGGCTGGAGGCCGTTCCACCTGGGCGCACCGGCTACCGCCAGGCCTCCTGACCAGCCCGCCCCCCGCGAGTCGCTGGATTCGGGTGTGCGAGTCGCGCCGGTCAGGTGGACGACTCCCACACCTCATCCCGCAACTCGCACACACTTTCGCGGCGACTCGCGCGCACCTCTCCAGCGACTCGCGCACCCGGGCTCGCGGGCGTTCGGGCCCTGACTCGCGGGTGTCAGCTTCGGGTGCCTCCGGGGCGCCAGAGGACGTCGCCGTCGGGGTTGGCGGCGCGGCCGAGGATGAACAGCAGGTCCGAGAGCCGGTTCAGGTACTTCGCCGTGAGCGGGTTGGTGCGTTCGGCGTCGGTCTCGAGGAGTGCCCAGACCGAGCGTTCGGCGCGGCGGGCCACCGTGCGCGCCACATGCAGGTACGCCGCCCCTGGCGTCCCACCTGGCAGCACGAACGAGTCGAGCTTCGGCAGGCCCTCGTTGAACTCGTCGCACCACCCCTCCAACCGCGTGACATAGTCCTCAGTGACCCGCAGCGGCGGGTACTGCGGGTCCGGGACGATCGGCGCGCACAGGTCCGCGCCCACGTCGAACAGGTCGTTCTGCACCTGCCTCAGCGGCACCAGCAGCTCGGGGGCCAGGTCGCCGACCGTGACGGCCACCCCCACCGCCGCGTTGCACTCGTCGGTGTCGGCGTAGGCCGCGAGCCGCACGTCGGTCTTGGGGACGCGGCTGAAGTCGCCGAGTGCGGTGGTGCCGTCGTCGCCGGTCTTGGTGTAGATCCTGGTCAGGTGCACGGCCATGTAGGCAGCGTATGCGCGCGCCGCCCGAGTGCGGTACCGGGCGCTACGGCTGGAGATCGCGGACGCGCGCGAGGAACAGGGCCTTCTCGCCGTCGTTGCGGGTGGCGGCAGCGGCACGGCGGAACTCGGCAGCGGCGTCGGCGGAGCGCCCGAGCCGGGCGAGGAGGTCACCGCGGACCGCGGCGAGCTGCGGGTAGCCGCTGAGGCCGGCGCCGCGGGACATCTCGTCGAGCGTGTCGAGTTTGTCGAGCCCGTCGGCCGGTCGCCCGGCCAGGCCGAGCGCGGCCGCGTGGTTCAGCGTGACGACAGGGTTCGGCCAGATGTGGCCGAGCACCGTGTAGAGGGCGACGATCCGCTCCCAGTCGGTGTCCGCGGCGGTTCTGGCGCGGGCGTGGCAGGCCGCGATCTCGGCTTGCAGTGTGTAGGGGCCGACGGGCGCGTCGAGCGCCTCGGCGCGCGCGAGCGACTCCAGGCCTCGGCGGATGAGCAGGTGGTCCCAGGTGCGCCGGTCCTGGTCGCCGAGGCGGACGGGAGCCCCGTCCGGGCCGTTGCGGGCGCGCAGCCGGGAAGCCTGGATCTCCATGAGGGCGAGCAGCCCGTGGACTTCGGGTTCGCGGGGGATGAGCCCGGCGATCACGCGGCCGAGCCGGAGGGCCTCGTGGCACAGCGCGGGGCGCGTCCAGTCCTGTCCCGCGGTTGCGGAGTAGCCCTCGTTGAATACGAGATAGACGACCTCGAGCACCGACGCCAGCCGCTCAGCCATCTCGGGCGGCGTCGGCAGGGCGAACGGCACGTGCTGCTCCGCGAGCTTCCGCTTCGCGCGCACGATGCGCTGGGCCGCCGTGGCCTCAGGGATGAGGAAGGCGCGCGCGATCTCGTCGGTGGACAGCCCACCCAGGCAGCGCAGGACGAGGGCGACGCGGTTGTCCATCGGCAGGCTGGGGTGGCAGGCGGTGAAGACCAGCCGCAGCAGGTCGTCGCCGATGTGGTCGTCGAGGGCGTCCTCGAGATCGGGTTCCGGGCCGTCCGTGGGGTCAGCGTCCCGGCCGAGTCGTTCGGCGGCCCGGAGGTGGACGACGCGGCGCCGGTGGGCGTCGATGGCGCGGTTCTTCGCGACGGTCATCAGCCAGCCGCCCGGGTTGGGCGGTACGCCGCTGCCGGGCCACTGGTCGAGCGCGGCGACGAGGGCGTCCTGCGCGAACTCCTCCGCGAGCCCCACGTCCTGCGTGATCCGGGCGAGCCCGGCCACGAGCCGGCCGGCCTCGATCCGCCAGACCGCCTCGACGGCTTTCCGGGCAGCTCCCTGGCTCACTCTGGACTCCACGCGGGGGAGTCAAGCACGGGGCCCGGTGGGGCCGCGGCGGGTCGGCCACGGCCCCACTCACCGGGCTCAGGCGGGTGGCCCGAAGTCCTCCGGTCCCATCAGCCGCAGCACGTCGGATACCGCGTCCCACTCGGGAACGTGTTGCTGGTGGACGGCCATGAACCGGCGCGCCCACTCGACGGCCTCCTCCTTGGAGCGGACGTCGTAGATGGCGTAGCTGATCACTTCCTTGGCCTCGGTGAACGGGCCGTCCATCACGCTCAGGTGCCCTTCGCGGAGCTCGACGCGGGCGGCGTCGGTGGCCGGGGCGAGGCCGGCGGTGTCGAGCAGGGCGCCCGAGGCGCTGGCTTCCGCGCCCAACTCCATGATGGCTTTCATGAGCTCGGGCGGCGCGTCGGTGGGGCGGTGGCCGGTCAGCAGCACGATGTAGCGCATCTGTCGATCCTCTCTGGAGGGTCCTGAATAACTCCGCCCGTAGCGAGCGGCGTCCAGGTGGGTGCATCGCAAGGCGGACGGTCGGGCCGATACCGCTGTTGTATCGGCCCGATCGTCCAACGCCGCGAGGTGCCCGCCTGGGCGTCGCGCAGTAGGGCCGAGTTGTTCAGGGCGCTCCTTGGTGGGGGGTTCTCAGGCGGCGGACGTTCGGAGGATGTCGGCGGCCACCGCGGTGATCCACGTGAAGAGGAGCACGATCGCGGCGACGAAGCCGATGATGCCCGCGGGGCTGCCGCCCGACGAGGCGAGCCCGGCGAACGCCACGAGGAACACCACGCCGGTCACCCGGCAGAACCATGCCCAGCCCGGTCGGCGCTGGGCCGCGTAGCGGGCGCCGAGCACGAGGCATGCCGCCGCGACGCCGACGAACCCGATCCCGCCCGCGGCGAAGTGCACCAGCCCGTGGACCGAGACGGGCACGGGGCCCTCGGGCGTCCCGACGGGGAACCCGGGCTCCGGATCGGCCCGGAACAGGCCGGCGACGATCATCGACAGCCCGAACACAGCCACGAGGACGGGCGCGGACGCCTCGCCACGGCCGCCCCGGAGCGCGCGCCGGAGACCGGCCGCGAACGCGACGAGCAGTACACCCGTGAGCACGAAATTCGTGACGTGGATCCAGCCCAGGTCACCGTTCGCCAGCACGCTCCAGGGATGGCGGGTGAGGTCGAACCCCGGGCGGGTGAGGGCCTCGGCCAACGACGTGCCGACATATACGGGTCCGGCCACCAGCCCGCACGTCACTAGGGCTCTGACGTTGGTGGCGGCCGTCGTGCTGGTTGTCGTCATCGGGACTCTCCTCTGGTCGTCGCCGGGCGGGTGGCCCGGCGTTCGTCCCCTCCACGAGGAGCGCACGACCGGATCGACACGATGGGCCGAGAAATTTTCAGGCGTTCGCCCCGGAGTCCACGAGCAGGGCGATTCCGGTGATCGTGCGTCCGCTCTCGCCCGCCAGATGCGCGACCGTGGCGGCGACGTCCTCGGCGGTCTGGAAGCTGCCCAGTGCCGTCAGCGCGCGCTGGCCGTCCGCGCCCGGCCCGTCCGCGGGGTTCATGTCCGTGTCGGTGGAGCCGGGCTGCACGACGTTGACGGTGATCCCGCGCGGGCCGAGCTCGCGGGCCAGGCCACGGGTCAGGCCGGTGAGTGCGGCCTTGGACATCGCGTAGAGCGTGACGCCGGGCGCGCTGACGCGTTCGGCGAGGTTGCTGCCGATGCTGATGATCCGCCCGCCCGGGCCGAGGTGGCGCGACGCGGCCTGCGCCGCGACGAACGCCGAGCGCACGTGGACGGCCAAGGTGTGGTCCAGCTCGGCGAGGTCGACCTCCTCGAACGGGCCGTACGGGAAGACGCCCGCGTTGTTGACCAGCACGTCGAGGCGGCCCAGCTCGGCCGCCGTGCGGTCGACCGCGGCGGCGACCGCGACCGGGTCAGCGCTGTCGGCTTGCACGGCCAGTCCTTGCCGCCCCTCCTTCTCGATCGAGCGCACGACCTCGGCCGCCCGCTCCGCCGACGCCAGGTAGGTCACGGCCACGTCGGCACCCTCGCGTGCCAGCCGCAGCGCGACGGCCGCGCCGATCCCGCGGCTGCCGCCGGTCACCAGCGCCACCCGTCCGGTCAGATCCCCCATCGAGCTCCCCTAAATCTGTAGTGATCGATATGGAAAGACTGCCCGCAGGGCGGTACCCCGTCAAGAGGTATCTTTAGGGAGCGATACAGAAAGGTGGGGCCATGGCGGAGCGCGGACGGCCGCGCGGGTTCGACCGCGCCGAGGCGCTGCGCCGTGCCATGGAGGTCTTCTGGGAGCACGGGTACGAGGGCGCGTCCATCAGTGACCTGACCACCGCCATGGGGATCCGCCCGCCCAGCCTCTACGCGGCGTTCGGCGCCAAGGAGGACCTGTTCCGCGAGGCCGTCGCGCGCTACGAGGACGTCGAGGGGGAGCCGCCGCTGCGGGCGTTGCGCGAGGCGCCCACGGCGCGGGAGGGCGTGGAGGCGATGCTGCGCGCCAACGCGCACGCCTATACCGAGCCCGGCCGCCCCACTGGCTGCATGGTGGTGCTCGCCGCCACTACCTACACGCCCAGCACCGAAGGCATTCGCGACTTCCTTGCCGAGCAGCGCCGGCTCTTGACGGCGGCGGTTCGTGAGCGTCTCGACCGCGGTCAGGCTGAGGGCGACGTGCCGTCCGGCGTTGACGCAGGTGCGCTTGCGGCGTATGTCTCATCTGTCCAGTTCGGAATGTCCTTGCAGGCCAGGGACGGTGCCACCCGTACCGAGCTGACCGCCGTGGTGGAAACCGCGATGGCGGGGTGGGAGTGTGCGGCGCGGCCGCGCGCGTGACCGAGGGCAGGAGGAGATAGCGTCGGCGCCCGTGGTGGAGCATTTCGCGATCAACGGCGGCGCGCGGCTCGAAGGCGCCGTCGACGTGATAGGGGCGAAGAACAGCGTCCTCAAGCTGATGGCCGCGGCGCTGCTGGCCGAGGGCACGACGACCCTCACGAACTGTCCGGAGATCCTTGACGTCCCGCTGATGGCCGACGTCCTGCGCAGCCTCGGCTGCACGGTCGAGGTGAACCACGACACCGTCACGATCGACGTACCGGCCGCGCCGGGTGCGCAGGCCGACTACCGCTCGGTGTCCAAGCTGCGCGCATCGGTGTGTGTGCTCGGGCCGCTCGTGGCCCGGTGCAGGCGCGCGATCGTGCCGCTGCCCGGCGGTGACGCCATCGGCTCCCGGCCGCTCGACATGCACCAGGCCGGGCTGCGCAAGCTCGGTGCCACCACCGAGATCGAGCACGGCCGGGTGGTCGCGCAGGCCGACGAGCTGCGCGGCGCGCAGATCTGGCTCGACTTCCCGAGTGTGGGCGCCACCGAGAACATCCTCATGGCCGCCGTGCTCGCCGAGGGCGTCACGGTGATCGACAACGCGGCGCGCGAGCCGGAGATCGTCGACCTCTGCACGATGCTCCAGCAGATGGGCGCCAAGCTGGAGGGCGTCGGCACGTCCACGCTCACCGTGCACGGCGTCACCGGGCTGCAGCCCACCACGCACCGCGTGATCGGCGACCGGATCGTCGGCGCCACCTGGGCCTTCGCCGCGGCTATGACCCGCGGGTCCGTCACGGTGCGGGGGGTGGACCCGCACCACCTCGACCTCGTGCTCGACAAGCTGCGCACCGCGGGCGCCGACACGACGATCGGCAACCAGGAGTTCACCGTCCGGATGGACGGGCGGCCGCGCGCTGTCGACTTCGTGACGCTGCCCTACCCGGGTTTCGCCACCGACCTGCAGCCGATGGCCATCGCGGTCTCCGCTGTCGCCGAGGGCACGTCGATGATCACCGAGAACGTCTTCGAGGCCCGGTTCCGGTTCGTGGACGAGATGGTCCGCCTCGGAGCCGACGCGCGCACGGACGGCCACCACGCCGTCGTGCGGGGCGTCGAGCGGCTCTCCAGCGCACCGGTGTGGGCGAGCGACATCCGGGCGGGGGCCGGGCTCGTGCTCGCCGCGCTGTGCGCCGACGGCCGCACCGAGGTGTGGGACGTCGAGCACATCGACCGCGGCTACCCCCGGTTCGTGGAGAACCTGCGTGCGCTGGGCGCCGACGTCGCCAGGGTGAGCACCGACCCTGACCGCTGAACAGGGGGGCAACCCCACCCTTGTTCAGGGGATGCCCGGATGGGCCGGGGGCGCCTCCGCCGCCACGCTTGACGGGTGATCACCGACTGGCTGAACTCGTTCTTCACGATGCTCGACGCGATCCCGGCGTGGCAGCTCTACGCCGTGGTCGGTGCCCTGCTGGTGCTGGAGACGACGGTGCTCGTCGGGCTCGTCACGCCCGGCGAGGTCGTCCTGCTCGCGGCCGCCACCACGGTCGGCACCGCGGGTGAGTACGCGGCGCTCGCCGCCGTCGCCGCCGGTGCGAGCATCGTCGGCCAGACGGGCGGCTACTTCCTCGGCCGGACCTTCGGCGGGCGCATCCGGGCGAGCTGGGCCGGACGCAAGGTCGGGGAGCCGAACTGGCTGCGCGCGGAGGCGTTGCTGCGCGGCGGCACCGGACGCGCGCTGGTCGGGTCGCGGTTCCTCGCGGTCGCGCACTCGCTCGTGCCGGTGATCGCCGGGACGCTGCGGATGCCGCTGCGCCGGTTCGCCCGGTACACGGCGCTCGGGGCCGTGCTGTGGGGGCTCGTGTACGTCGCGCTCGGCAGCGCCGCGTCCGCCGCGGTGCGGCACAGCGCGCACCTCATCGGGCCGACCGCGACGGGGGTGGCGATCGCTGCGGTGGTCGTCGTGCTGGTGGTGCGCGCCGTCCGCAAGCACCGCCGTGGCACCCCGCCCGCGGCGGAGGAGATGGTGACGGCGGCGTCGCGCAACGACGTCTGACGCGCTGCTGGGCCGGACGGAGCAGCACGCGCTGCGGAGTCACTGCCCACGTGCGACCGTCGGTCCGTGAATGCCCGATGAGCAGCGTCAGCCAGTCCGCGAAGCAAGCGGCGCGGAGCACACCGATGCGGACGGCCGTGCGGGTCGGGATCCTCTGTTACGGCGTGACGCACCTGCTGATCGCCTGGCTGGCGCTGCAGATCGCGTTCGGCGACGCAGGAGAGCGCGCCGACCAGACCGGGGCGTTCCAGACCCTCACCCAGCAGCCGCTTGGCCGGGCGCTGCTGTGGGTGCTGGTGGTCGGGTTCGCCGCCGTGGCGCTGTGGCGGCTGGAACAGGCCATCAGGGGCTTCTCCTACGAGGCCGACCGCACGAGGCGGCTGCGCAAGCGCGCCGTCAGCGGCGGCAAGGCGGTCATCTTCGCGCTGCTCGCCGTGCTGGCCGCCCGGACCGCGTCCGGCGGTGGCAGCGGAGGAGGCGGTCAGGGGGCCGCTGCCGGCGTGCTCGGGTTGCCCGGCGGGCAACTCATCGTCGGGGCCGTGGGGATCGGCATCGTGGTGGCCGGCATCGTCACGATCGTCAACGGGGTGCAGCGGAAGTTCCTCCAGGACATGGACCTCCCGATCGACCCGAAGGCCCGGGCCAGTGCGCTGCGCACGGGCCAGATCGGTTTCGTCGCGAAGGGTGCGGCGATCGTGCTCATCGGGGTGCTCGTGGTGGTCGCGGCCGTCCGCTACCGGCCCGACGAGGCCGCCGGCCTCGACGTGGCCCTCAAGACGCTCGCGGCCCAGCCGTTCGGGCAGTTCCTGCTCGTCGCCGTCGCGCTGGGGCTGGCGGCCTACGGCGTCTTCTGCTTCTTCGACGCGCGCTACCACCGCGTGTGACGCATACCTAGCAACGCTGCTCGGGATGCCGAGCAGAGCTAGTCTGATCGGGACCCCGACGCGGAGGTGCCCGGTGCCGTACCCGACCGACCGTGAGCGCGACCGTCCGTGGGTGATCCGGACGTACGCCGGGCACTCGTCGGCGGAGAAGTCGAACGCGCTGTACCGGCGCAACCTCGCGAAGGGCCAGACGGGCCTCTCGGTCGCCTTCGACCTGCCCACACAGACCGGGTACGACCCCGACCACGAGCTGGCCAGGGGCGAGGTCGGCAAGGTCGGGGTGCCGGTGAGCCACATCGGCGACATGCGCGCGCTGTTCGATGGCATCCCGATGGCCGAGGCCAACACCTCGATGACGATCAACGCGCCCGCGATGTACCTGCTGGCGCTCTACGTCGCCGTGGCCGACGAGCACGGGGCCGACCGGAGCCAGCTCGCGGGCACCACGCAGAACGACATCGTCAAGGAGTACCTCTCCCGCGGCACGTACGTGTTCCCGCCCGCGCCGAGCATGCGGCTGATCACCGACATGATCGCCTGGTCGGTGGCCAACATCCCGAAGTGGAACCCGATCAACATCTGCAGCTACCACCTGCAGGAGGCCGGGGCCACGCCTGCCCAGGAGCTCGCCTACGCCCTCTCCACGGCGATCGCGGTGCTCGACGCCGTCCGTGACTCCGGCCAGGTCCCGCAGGAGCGGTTCGGTGCCGTGGTCGCCCGCATCTCGTTCTTCGTCAACGCGGGCCTGCGGTTCGTCGAGGAGATGTGCAAGATGCGCGCGCTCGCACAGCTCTGGGACGAGATCACCCGGGAGCGCTACGGCGTCGAGGACCCGAAGCAGCGGCGGCTGCGCTACGGCGTGCAGGTCAACTCGCTCGGGCTCACCGAGGCGCAGCCGGAGAACAACGTGCAGCGCATCGTGCTGGAGATGCTCGCCGTGACGCTCTCCCGCGACGCGCGCGCCCGCGCGATCCAACTCCCGGCCTGGAACGAGGCGCTCGGCCTGCCGCGGCCATGGGACCAGCAGTGGGCGCTGCGCATGCAGCAGGTGCTCGCCTACGAGACCGACCTGCTGGAGTACGAGGACATCTTCGCAGGCTCCCGGGTGGTCGAGGCGAAGGTCGCCGAGCTCGTCGAGGGCGCCCGGGCGGAGATCGAGCGTGTCCAGGAGATGGGCGGCGCCGTCGCGGCCGTGGAGTCGGGCTACATGAAGGGCCGGCTCGTCAGCTCGCTCGCGGAGCGGCGCAGGCGGATCGAGTCGGGTGCGGACGTCGTCGTCGGCGTCAACCGGTTCGAGAGCACGGAGCCGAGCCCGCTGCAGGCCGAGGGCGCCGCTGCGATCGAGACGATCGACCCGGCGACGGAGGCCGCAGCCGTCGAGGCGCTGCGGGCGTGGCGCGCCGGCCGGGACGCCACGGCTGTCGAGAGCGCGCTCGGGGGGCTGCGAGACGCAGCCAAGACCGACACCAACCTGATGGAGGCCTCGATCGCCTGCGCGAAGGCGGGTGTCACGACGGGCGAGTGGGCGGGGGTGCTGCGCGAGGTGTTCGGCGAGTTCCGGGCGCCGACGGGAGTTTCGGCGGCTGTAGCGGGCGGGGTGGTCGGGGCCGAGATCGCCGAGGTGCGGGAGCACGTGCGCGCGGCGAGCGCGGCCATCGGGTCCCGGCTGCGCATGCTCGTGGGCAAGCCCGGGCTCGACGGGCACTCCAACGGCGCCGAGCAGGTGGCGGTGCGCGCCCGCGACGTCGGGTTCGAGGTGGTCTACCAGGGCATCCGGCTCACGCCCGCGGAGATCGTCGCCGCCGCGGTGCAAGAGGGGGTGCACGTCGTCGGGTTGTCGGTGCTCTCCGGTTCGCACCTGGAGGTCGTGCCTGCCGTCGTCGACGGCCTGCGCGCGGCCGGGGCGGGCGACGTGCCGGTGGTGGTGGGCGGGATCATCCCGTCCGACGACGCCGCCGAGCTGCGCCGCCGGGGGGTGGCCGCGGTGTTCACGCCGAAGGACTACCAGCTCACGGCGATGATGGACGAGATCGTCTCGCTCGTGCTCGCCGCGCACGGCGGGGACGGCCAGGCGCCCGGCTAGCCGCCCCCGTTCTCCTCGGCGTCCTCGCGCTCGCCTCGCCGGCGGAAGAACCCGAACCCGGGGATGCCCTGGATGGCCTGGCGCACCTCCTTGAGCTGCTCGAGCAGCTCGTGGACGTCCGGCCCGACGCGGTCGAGCGTCGCGAGGATCGGCATGATGTCCGTCTCCAGGTGCTCGGTGAGCTGCGGCAGCTGGTCGACCAGCCGGACCGCGGCGTGCACCTCCTCCTCGGAGAACTCCTCCACGAAGCGCAGGGCGAGCGGGGCCGCCCGGCGCGCGATCGGCTCGTAGGTCGCGAGCAGGTCGGCGGCCCCGTCCGCCGCTCCCGATGCCTTGTCGACGACGGCACCGGCCTGGTCGGCCACCGCGGTGGCCCGCCCGACCAGGCTGCCGGCGTCGTCGGCCACGCCGCCGGCCCGCGTGACGAGCCCGGCCGCGTCGACCGCCACGGCGTCCACCCGTTCGACGAGCACGGTGGCGCTGTCGGCGGCAGTGCGGACGTCGGCGAGCAGCGCGTCGACCGTGCGGACCATGGCGGCGGCGTCGCGCAGCACCCCGTCCACGCTCGTGACGGCCGAGCGCACGCCGACCAGCAGCTCGTCGACCGAGCCCACGATCGCCTCCGCCCGGTCGACGACGGCCTCGGCGCGGCCCGCGACGGCCCCGATCCGCGCGACCAGGCCCTCGGCGTCGTCGAGCAGGCGGGAGGCGCGGTCGGGGAGCGCCGCCACCAGATCGACGGCCTCGTCGGTCCATCCGGCGACGGCCCGTGCGCCCGCGATGACGTCGGAGGGGCCGATCCAGACGGGGAGCCCGGCTATGCGCAGCATGGTCGAATCCTCGCGCATCCCGGCGGGGACAGCCGGGCGGCACGACCGCTCGCCGCAGGTCGGCTGTCCGGAACCGACTGGAGTATCCGGTTCCCGGGCGTGTCATGGCAACCGATCGAGTGAACCGTCTGAACTGTTCGGCGACGGGTTGCGGTCGGGTAACGAGTGGCCGCAGGCGCACCCCAGGCTGGAGCCCCGTTCGGCGGAGTCACTACGTTCGGGCGATCGTCCGTGGCCGATCTGGCCGCGGCCGGGAGGAACGGAAGGGGACGACTCACCATGGCGCAGCGATCCTGGAGTAGGCGCGACTTCCTCCGCCGCACGGCAACAGCCGGCGCGATGGCTCTCGGCGGGGCCGCGGCGTTGTCCGCGTGCACGCAGGTCCCGCAGGGCGGGTCGCCGGGCTCCGGTGGCACCGGCACCCTGCAGCGGGCGCGGGACGCCGGCACGATCACGGTCGGCATCGCCAACGAGGCGCCCTACGGCTTCACCGACGCGCAGGGGAAGGTCACCGGCGAGTCCGTGGAGGTGGCCCGCGCCGTGCTCGGCAAGCTGGGCATCCCGCAGATCAACGCCGTCACCGTCGATTTCGGGTCGCTCATCAGCGGCCTCACGCTCTCTCGTCAGTTCGACATGGTCACCGCCGGGATGTTCATCACCTCCCAGCGCTGTCAGGCCGCGGCGTTCTCGGTGCCCGACTACACCGCCCCGACGGCGTTCCTCGTGGCCACCGGTAACCCCGAGGGCGTCCAGACGTTCGATCAGGTGCGCGACAAGAACCTGACCGTCGCGGTGCTGAACGGCGCGGTCGAGCAGGGCTACGCCAGCGAGAGTGGCGTACCGGCGGGCAACACCCAGGTGCTCGCCGACCAGAACGCGCTCCTGCAGGCCGTCACGACCGGGCGGGCGGCGTGTGCGGCGCTCACCAACATCTCCCTCAACAACGTCGTGTCCAACAACCCGGGCGCCGGGGTGGAGGTGACGCCGGGCTTCTTCCCGGTGATCAACGGCAAGCAGGAGATCTCCGCGGGGGGGTTCGTCTTCCGGACGGGCGACGACATGGTCAACCCCTTCAACACCGAGCTGACCGCGATGCACCAGTCCGGGCAGTGGCTGCAGATCGCGCAGCCGTTCGGCTTCAGCCAGGACAACATCCCTGGGCCGAACGTGACGACGGAGAGCCTCTGCGCCGCCTGACGCGGAGGCGACACTGGTGTTCGAGAACCTCCCGCTGATCATCTCCCGTCTCGCGGCGGGCATCCCGCAGACCGTGATCGCGACGGTCGGCGGCATCGTGCTGACGATCGTGCTCGCAAGCGTGGCCGGCCTCGCCCTGCTCTCGCGCTCCCGACTCGTGCGCACGGTGAGCCGCACCTACGTCGAGGTCTTCCGGGGCACGTCGGAGGTCGTCCAGCTGTTCTGGATCTTCTTCGTGCTGCCCGCCCTCGTCGGGTACCAGATCATCCCGCTCGCAGCGGGTGTGCTCGTGCTCGGGCTCAACCACGGCGCCTACGGCGCGGAGATCGTCCGCGGTGCCGTGCAGTCGGTGCCGAAGGCGCAGTACGAGGGGTCGCTCGCGCTGAGCCTCTCGCCGCGCGACCGGATGCTGCGGGTGATCTTGCCGCAAGCCCTGGTCGAGATGCTGCCGCCGTTCAACAACCTGTTCATCCAGCTGCTCAAGAGCACCGCGCTGCTCTCACTGGTGGTCGTGAACGAGGTCGTGCGGCAGGGACAGCTGCTCGTGCCGAACCTCGGCGTCGGGGAGACCCTGACGATCTACCTCGTCGAGCTGCTGATCTTCCTGGTGCTCGCCCTCATGATCACGGCCGTCATGCGGGCGCTGGAGCGGCGGGCGAGCGCGCGCCTCGGCAGGACGCCGGCGCCGCGGGCCCGGCGCGCCGCGGTGGGAGGTGTGGCATGACGGTCGGGTGGGACTGGGCGTACGCGATCGAGATCCTCCCGGCGCTCTGGCAGGGACTGCAGGTGACCCTGCTGGCGACGGCGCTCGGGTCGCTGCTCGCGTTCGCGCTCGGGCTGGTCTTCGCGGTCATCCGGCGCAGCCGCGTGCCGGTGCTCGACCCGATCGTGCGCGGGTTCGTCGAGCTGTGGCGCAGCACGCCGCTCCTCGTGCAGGCGTACCTGATCTACGCGGTGCTGCCGGGCGTCGGCATCACGCTCAGCTCCCTGACGGCAGGTGTGATCGCCCTCGGACTGCATTACGCCTGCTACACCTCCGAGGTCTACCGTGCCGGGATCGACGCGGTGCCCCGCGGGCAGTGGGAGGCGGCCAGCGCACTGAGCCTGCCCCGGCACCGGGTCTGGCTGGGGGTTGTGCTGCCGCAGGCGGTGCCACGGGTGCTGCCTGCGCTCGGCAACTACGTCATCTCCATGTTCAAGGAGGTCCCGCTGTTGCTGGCCATCGGTCTCGTCGAGGTCATCACCGTGGCCAACCAGATCACGGCGCAGACCTTCCGCCCCGTGGAGCCGCTGACGATGGCCGGGATCCTGTTCCTGCTGATCAGCTACCCGGCATCGGTGCTGGTCCGGAGATTGGAGCGTCGTGTCGGAGTCATCTGAGCCGATGATCGTCTTCGACGGGGTCGAGAAGCGGTTCGGCGACAACGTCGTGCTGTCCGACCTGGACTTCACCGTCGCGCCGGGCGAGCACGTCACGCTGATCGGGCCGTCCGGGTCGGGCAAGACCACCATCCTGCGGCTGCTGATGTGCCTGGAGTCGGTCACCGAGGGCACGATCAGGGTCGCCGGTCGCTACCTCTCCCATATGGAGAAGGGCGGCAGGCTGGTCCCGGCCGACGAGAAGCACAGCCGCGAGGTGCGCAAGCGCATCGGGATGGTGTTCCAGCAGTTCAACCTGTTCCCGAACATGACGGTGCGCGGCAACCTGATCGAGGCGCCGACGCGCGTGCTGGGCCTGTCGAAGGACGAGGCGAACGCGCGCGCCGAGGAGCTGCTCGAGATGGTCGGGCTCCGCGAGCGCATCGACGAGCACCCCTCGCGCCTGTCCGGGGGTCAGCAGCAGCGCGTGGCCATCGCGCGGGCGCTGGCGATGCAGCCGCGGGTGCTGCTGCTGGACGAGGTCACCTCGGCGCTGGACCCCGAGCTCGTGGCCGGGGTGCTCGCGCTCCTGAAGCGCATCGGCGAGACGACCGACATCACCATCCTCTGCGTCACCCACGAGATGGGCTTCGCGCGTGACTTCTCCGACCGGGTGATGATGTTCGACGGCGGTCAGGTGATCGAGGACGCCGCACCTGCCCAGCTGTTCGCCGCGCCGGAGCACCCGAGGACGAAGGAGTTCCTGAAGGCGGTGCTGGAACGCCCCTGAGGGGCTCTGGAATTGAGGAGCTCTGGAAATTGAGGGGCTCTGGAAATCAGGACGCGGAAATCAGGACGCGGGTCGGCAGAGCGCCTCGGTCGTCAGGTCCGGCCGGGGGAGGTTCGCCTCCGTCATGCCGAACGGACGGGTGATCCGCAGCCACTCGCCCGACTCCTGTATGGCCGTCAGCTCCGCGTTGAACGCCGCGAGCAGCTCGGTCTCGCCGGTGCGGACGGCGAACGCGGCACCGGGCACCACGGCCCGCCCTTCCACCATGGGAGTGACGGGCGCGGTGATCTCCACGGCCTCGCCAGGGTTGCGGCGCAGCTCGTCGGCGAGCGAGATGCGGGTCAGCGCGCCGACGGGCACCTTCCGGGTGGCGACGGCCCGGAACAGCTCCGACTGGCTGCCGACGATCTGCAGCCGGTCGTCGGCGACGCCCGCGGCCCGCGCATAGTCGATCTCGGCCGAGCCCGCCAGCACCGCCAGCCGCACACCGGAACGTGCCACGTCGGCGAACGTCTGGACGCGGCGCGGGTTGCCGGTGCGCACCAGGAAGGCCGGCGGGGCCACGAAGTCCGGCCGGGTGAACGCGACCTGCCCGCACCTCGCCGGAGTGACCGTCATCCCGGCAGCGACCAGGTCGAACTGGCCGTCGCGCAGCCGGGTGAGCAACTGGTCGAACGGCACCTGCACCGCGTCCAGCCCGGGGACGCCGAGCCGCGTGAGCACGGCGCGGGCCACCTCGGGCTGGACGCCGGTGACCCGCCCGCCCGCGTCGGCGTATCCGTAGGGCCGCTCGCCGGAGATGCCGATGCGCAGCGTGCCGGCCTGCCGGGCCCGTTCGAGGGTGCTCCCGGCCGGGCTCCCGCACGCCGCGGCCGCACCGATCGGGATGGCCGCTGCGAGAGCGAGGAGCCGCCTTCGGGAAAGCATTGGGGGCAGGTTATCGATTTCCCGGCGGGTCGCCCGTTCTGCTGCGGCGCGACTCGTGGGCGAGGATTGCGAGCTGGATCCGGTTCGTGAGATCGAGCCTGGTCAGCGCGCTGGAGATCGTCGCCTTGATGCTCGACGTCGACAGGTGCAGTACGCCCTCCGGCTCGATGCCGTGCCGACCGGGCTCCTGCTCGCCCTGCAGGTGCTCACCGGCGTGTTCGGCGGGGCCGGCTACGCGGCGGCGTTCGGGCTGCTCGCCCTTCGGCTCGACCAACGCCGCGGACCGATCACCCGGGCCGTCGCCGCCGCGCTGATGCGGAGGCTCGTCTACGGGCGCAGGAGTACGTGACGGGTAGATGGGAAGCGGGCGAAGTCCTCGTCCAGCGTTGCGGGTGCGTCGTCAGCGGAGCTGATCGGACTCGACGCCCTCATCAAGGGCCTCATGCAAGGCTCGGCCGGACGTGAAGTCGAGATGGGGGTGCGGTCCGGTGCCGCCGGAGAACACAGGTACCTCCGGTCGATCGTAGGCATCAGCTCAGTCAACTGGCGCGCGTCGCTGATGCGGACCGGCTCAGTCCGGCCAGACCGCCTGCCGCTTCTCCAGGAACGCCGCCATGCCCTCGCGGGCACCGGGGCTCTGCGACAGCGACGCCATCACCTCGATCGCGATGGCGTACGCGTCGGCCTCCGGCCGGTCGAGCTGGGCGTAGAGGGTCTGCTTGCCGACACCCTTGCCGAAGCGGCTCCCGCGGGTGGCGCGCGCCAGCAGGTCGTCGACGCGCTCGTCCAGCTCGGCGTCCGGCACGGCGTAGTTGATCAGGCCCCACTCGGCGGCGGTGGCCGCGTCGATGGGGTCGCCGGTGAGCGCCAGCTCCATGAGCCGCTTGCGCCCGACGTTGCGGGCCACGGGCACGGCCGGCGTGTGGCAGAACCAGCCGCCCTTGCCGCCCGGGAGGGCGAAGCGCGCCGACTCCGCCGCCACCGCGAGGTCGCACGACGCCACGAGCTGGCAGCCCGCCGCCGTCGCGATCGCCTGGACGCGCGCGACCACGACCTGGGGCACCTCCTGGATCGTGCGCATGACCTGTGTGCAGAGCCGCAGCAGGTCGCGCACGCCCGCGAGGTCACGGGCAGCGACGTCGGCGAAGTCGTGGCCCGCGGAGAACGCCTTGCCCTCGGCGCCCAGGACGATCCCGGTGGCGTCGCTGCTCCCGGCCGTCTCGAAGGCGTGCAGCAGCTCGCGCAGGTGGCCCTCCGACAGCGCGTTGCGCCGCTCGGGCCGGTTCATCGTGATCCGGACCGTGTCCCCGTCCTGCTTGACCAGCAGGTGCTCGTAGTTGGCCATGGGCCAACGGTAGCCGCGGCGGCGTTGCGGCCCGAGGTGCTGAGTGCGGAGTTTCCGCTACCTGACGCGCTGAGGTCGTGGTAGCGTCCTGACTTGTTGACCAGATGCGCAAATCTGGTCAACCGGTCAGGAGGGGGAGCGTGGCGGGGTCGGACGTCGCCGGGGCGCGTGTCGGGCGGGTGCTCGATGCCGCGGGTGAGTTGTTGGTTCGGTGGGGGTACCAGCGAGTCACGATCGACGAGGTCGCCCGCCACGCAGGCATCGGCAAGGGCACGGTCTACCTGCACTTCCGCACGAAGGACGCGCTCTTCCTCGCCGTGCTGCTGCGGGCGCAGGCCGGGGTGGCCGAGCGGGCGGCCCAGCGGGCGGAGGCGGACCCGGAGCACGCCATGCCCGCGCGGCTCGTCCGCACGCTCTACCTGGAGCTGAGTGCCGATCCGGTACTGCGGGCGATGTACCTCTCCGACGTCGAGATCCTCGGCAGGCTCGCCCACGAGGCTGCCGACACCATCGGTGAGCTGACCGCGCACAGAGACCACGTGCTCGACGAGCACCTGCGGCTGCTGCGGGAGGCGGGCTGCCTGCGCGCTGACCTGACGCTGCCCGAAATGCGCTACACGTTCGACGCGATCGCCACCGGCTTCATCGTCGTCGACGGGTTCAGCGGCTCGCACAGGCCACCTCCCCTCGCGGTCGAGGAACGCGCAGACCTCCTGGAACGCGCCATTGCCGCCGCCATCCAGGTGCCGGAGCCGCCCGCCGCCGAGCTGGCGCGCGTCGCCCCGGCCGTCGCCCAGCTCTACCGATCGCTTCTGGACCACATCGACCACGACGAATGGCGCCCTCGCGGCCGGTGACCCCGGACGTCCCAGGTGCCGAGAACGGAGCAACAATGACCGCGTCCGTCGAACCGAGCATGATGGACCCGGAACTGATCGCCGATCCCGTCGGCGGATACAACCGGCTGCGGGAGCAGGGGCCGGTCGTGCGTGGGCGCGCACCCGACGGCTCGCCGCTGTGGTTCGTCACGCGTCAGGAGGACGTGCGGGCCGTGCTGAGCGACCCGCGGTTCGTCAACTCGCCGGAATCCGTGCCGGGGGTCGGCGCGGAGAACATCCGCGACAACCTGCTGGCGCAGATCGGCGTCCCGGCCGAATACGCCCACTTCATCACTCGAACGATCCTCGACTCCGACGGCGTAGACCATCAGCGGCTTCGCAAGCTCGTCTCGCGCGCGTTCACGGTGCGCCGGATCAACGACCTCCGGCCCCGGGTCGAGGAGATCACCGCCCAACTGCTCGACGGCCTCACCGACCCAGCCGACCTGAAGGAGCAGTTCGCCTACCCGCTGCCGATCACGGTGATCTGCGAGCTGGTCGGCGTGCCGGAGGCGGACCGGCCCGGTTGGAAGGAGTGGGGCGCGGTCCTCACGCGGATGGACAACCCCGAGGCCGTGCCGGGCGCCATGCACGCGATGGTCGCCCACATTCGGGACCTCATCGTGCACCGCCGCACCGAGCCCGCCGACGACCTCCTCACCGCGCTCGTCCACGTCCGCGACGAGGGCGACGACCAGCTCAGCGAGGACGAGCTGATCACCATGGTGCTCACGCTCGTGTTCGCCGGCCACGAGACCACGGCCCACTTCATCGACGCCGGCGTGATCGCGCTGCTCCAGAACCCCGACCAGCTCGCCCTGCTGCGCGCCGACCCGTCACTGTGGCCCGGCGCCGTGCACGAGCTGATGCGCTGGTGCGGCCCGGTGCAGGTCACGCAGATCCGCTACGTCGCGGAGGACGCCGAGATCGCGGGACATCAGTTCACGCGCGGGGAGGTGGTGCAGACCGTGCTGGTGTCGGCGAACCACGATCCGCGCGAGTACACCGACCCGGAGCGGCTCGACGTCACCCGCCGCCCGTCCGGGCGCGGTGAGGGGCACGTCGGGTTCGGGCACGGCCTCCACTACTGCCTCGGCGCCGCTCTCGCCCGGCAGGAGGGGGAGGTGGCGCTGCGGGCGCTGTTCGAGCGTTTCCCGGACCTGGCGCTGGCGGAGCCCGAGCTGGAGTGGGAGCAGGTGCCCGGGATGCGGAAGGTGGCGAGGCTTCCGGTGCGGCTTGGCGCGCCGATGCAGTAGGGGCGGGTCGGGTGGGGGCCTGGCCCGCCCTTCGCCGGTACCGTTGTGTCCGGCGCCTTGGGTGGGAGGGGGTCGGCGTGGCCGACGATCTGGAGGGGTCGACCGGGGAGCGGATCAGGAGGCTTCGCGAACAGGCGGGCATGAGCCGTGCGGTTCTCGGCGGCCTGGTCGGCCGTAGCGCCGAGTGGGTCAAGGCCGTCGAGAACGGCAGGCTCCAGACGCCGCGACTTCCGCTCCTGCTCGGTCTTGCACGAGCGCTCGGGGTAGCAGACCTGGCCGAGCTGACCGGCAACGGGGTTGCCGTGCCTGTCGAGTCGTTCACGAGCGAAGCCCACTCGGCCCTGGGCGCGGTACGCGCTGCTCTCACTGACTACCGGCTGGTGCAGTCGGAGGTCCAGCCGGTCAGGTCGCGTCATCTCGCGATGCGGCTGGAACAGGCCTGGGCGATCCGGCACTCCACCCCCGACCACCGCACCGCGGTTGGTGCGGTCCTCCCCGCGCTCGTCCGGGATGCGCAGCAAGCGGTCAAGGCGGCGCGCGGCGAGGAACGGCGTGCGGCCCGCAAGGTGCTCGCCGGGGTTTACCAGCTCGCGGACTTCTACGTCGCCTACCAGCCTGCTCCGGAGCTCGTGTGGCTGGTTGCCGACCGGGCGCTGACAGAAGCTCAGGAAGCTGACGACCCGAATCTCATCGCTGGTGGCGCCTGGGCACTGACCCAGGCGCTCCGAGATGCAGGCCGCTGGGATGAGGCAATCTCGGTGTCCGAGGACGGGGCCCGGCAACTCGAGCCGCATCTGCAGAGCGACACCGCTCCGGACGACTGGCGCGGTATGTGGGCAGCGCTGACGTTCGAGACCGGATACGTCCACGCGCGCCGCGGGAAGTATGGGCTTGCCTGGTCATATTGGGACCGCGCCAACAAGGTCGCCGACCAACTGGGGCGGGCGTACCGGCACACGCAGTCGTCATTCAGCCAGGCGGTGATGAACGCGCATGGGGTCACGCTCGACGTGGAGCTGAGACGGTCCGGCGACGCGGTCCGGCGAGCCAACCGATTCGATGCGGCGTCGATACCGAGCATTGCCAGGCGGAGCAGGCACCTGGTCGAAGTTGCCAGAGCGCACTACCAACAGAACGATTTCACGGCCACCTACGCGCACCTGGTGGCCGCGTCCAACACCGCCCCGGAGACAGTGCGCTTCAACTCGTACGCGCGAGAGATGGCTATCGCGTTAGTGGCGAAGCCACCGACTGGGATGGCCGATGAAGTCAGGCGACTGGCTTCCGACGTCGGGATCGCTGTCTAGATCGCCCGAACGGGTATGGGTACGTTCTGTACCCGTCTGGCCACGGATCGCTTCTAGCGTCCGGGCAGTGGGGATCCCAGCCGACCTCGTCGCATTCATCTCAGCCGAGCCCGGGATGGCCCAGCGGCTCTACGACGACCACCGGGACGACGGATCCGGGCATTGCCGTGCGTGTACGGGCGGCGGGCAGGCGGGTCGGTACGTGTGGCCGTGTTCGCTGCGGCGGGCCGCCGAGGTCGCTGCCGCCGGTCGGCGCGAGCGGTGAATCGTGCTTGGCCGGGCCGCCCGCGTACGACCGTGGTGCTGACCGCTCGTGCCAGTGACGGGAGCGTGCTGTTGCGGCGGCCGATCGACGTGGTTCCCGACCAGCAGCACTCGGTGGAGCTGCCGGAGGACGCGTGGCTCGTCACGCTGGAGGCGCCGAGGCGGTCGCGGGTGGAGTTGGGGAAGCTGCGCCGGTCCGTGGCGTTGCCTGCCGCGCGGGGTCGTGCGCGGTGGCGGGAGGACTCGGACACCGTGATGTGGTGGCGCTGGCTGCGCGCCGACTGGCACGCCCGGCGTCGGCGCCGTCGGCAACGACGAGCCTGACCTGTGGATAACTGCCTGTGCTCGAACGGATGTTCGACTAGTATGGAGGCGTGTCCACCGGTTCGGTCGCCGCCGTGAACCGCCTCCTCGACGAGGCGGCTGACGCGCTGGACGCGCTCGGGCCGGGTGCCGGGGCGGATGAGTTGATCGCGGCGCTGGCGGCGTCGGAGCGGATGGCGCGGCGGATGGATCGGGCCGCGGTCGCTCTGGTGGCCGTTTTGGATCGACAGGGTGTGTTCGCTGAGCGCGGTTACAAGTCGGTGGCCGGGGCGCTGGGTGATCTGCTGGGGTGGGAGCGGTTCGAGGCCCGGCGGCGGGTTGTTGCCGCCGAGCAGGTGTGTCCGCGGACGGGTCTGGATGGTTCGCAGCTTCCGGCTCGGTTGCCGGCCACGGCGGAGGTGTTCGCGGCGGGTCGGGCGGGGCTGCGGCATGTCGAGGTGGTGGCCCGGGTGCTGGGCAGTCCTGCGGCGGACCGGCTGGCGCCGGAGGTGTGGGCTGATGCCGAGGTTCAGATCGCCGCGAAGGCGGACGAGTACACGCCCTCGGAGCTGCTGGTGTGGGGTACCGCGCTGGTGGAGGCGTTGGATCAGGACGGGGCCGAGCCGGATGACCGGCCGCCGCCGCAGGTCAACGAGCTGCACCTGATCCGGCACCGCGGTCGCCCCGGCGGCACGGTGAAGGGCCGGTTCGATGACGCCGTCATGTTCGATGCGGTCCCGCGCGGTGGCTGCGCGCGGGGGTGGGTGTGAGTTCCCAGGTTGTGGACGGCCGCCGTCGTGGTCGGAGGTGCACCACGTCGTCGGGTGGCAGGAGGGCGGGCCGACCGCGTTGCAGAACCTCGTAATGGCGTGCCGGGTGCACCATCGGTTGCTGCACCACTCGGAGTGGATCGTGCGCATCCGGGATGGGCTACCGGAGTTCGTCCCGCCTGGGTGGATCGACCCGGAGCGAAGACCCCGGCGTAAGCCTCTCCCACACCTGGTCGCGAGCTGAGCACGATGCTCTCGTCAGCAAGTCGAAGCCTCGGGCTCAGCGCGGACTCGACCGAATGCCGACCGGGCGCGGCGGGCGGGGCATTGTGCGGCCGTGGGTGCGTTGCTAGAAATGCCCGTTCCGAGCGTCGTTGCCGGCAAGCGACGGTCGGCCTGCCCCGATTCGATCCGATCGCGACCGCGGTCAGCCCGAAGAATCAGGACGAGGAGGCACGGTATGACCCAGTCGACGATGGATCCGACGTTCTACCGCTCGGCCGCCGAGGCCGCCGCCGCTCCGCCGGAGCAGCTGGCCTACGTCGTCGCGTTCGACCGGGCGGCGCAGAAGCACGATGCGATGACCGTGGTCGACGTGAATCCGGAGTCCGACACCTACGGCAGGGTGGTCGGCTGGACGGACGTTCCCGGAACCGGACACGAGCTGCACCACTTCGGCTGGAACGCCTGCTCGAGCGCGCTGCGGCACGAGGGCCACGACATGTCAGGACTCGCCCGCCGGTATCTGCTCGTGCCGGGCCTGCGGTCGTCGGACATCACCGTGCTCGACACCCAACCGGACCCCCACGCCCCGCGCGTCGTCAAGACGATCAGCGCCAAGGAGCTGTCGGCCAAGGCGGGCTACTCACGCCCGCACACCATGCACTGCGGGCCTGACGGCGTGTTCCTGACCTGCATCGGCGGCCCCGAGGGCGACGCCGACGCCCCCGGCGGAATCGCGCTGCTGGACCACTCCACGTTCGACGTCCTGCGCCGCTGGGAGACCGACCGCGGCCCGCAGCACTTCGCCTACGACGCCTGGTGGCATCTCAACCAGAACACGCTGATCTCCAGCGAGTGGGGCAGCCCGTCGATGATCGAGAACGGACTCGTCCCTGAGCTGCTGCTGGGCGGGAAGTACGGCCATGCGCTCCATTTCTGGGACCTCGCGGAGGGCCGGCACGTGCAGCGCGTCGACCTCGGCGCGCAGCACCAGATGCCGCTCGAGGTGCGCCCGTCCCACGACCCGGAGGCGACCTGGGGCTTCGTCGGGGTGGTGATATCCACCGAGGACCTGTCCGGGTCGATCTGGCGGTGGTACCGCGACGGCGCGGAATGGAAGGCCGAGAAGGTCATCACGATCCCGCCCGAGCCCGCTGATCCCGAACAGCTGCCGCCCGCGCTCAAGCCATTCAGCGCCGTGCCGCCGCTCATCACCGACATCGACCTCTCCGTGGACGACCGGTTCCTCTACGTCTCCTGCTGGGGGACCGGAGAGCTGAAGCAGTTCGACGTCTCGGACCCCGCACACCCGATGGAGGTGGGGTCCGTCCGGATGGGCGGCATCGTCGGCCGCACCCCGCACCCGGCCGAGCCCGACCTGCCCCTCGCGGGCGGACCGCAGATGGTCGAAGTCAGCCGCGACGGCAGGCGGGTCTACTTCACCAACTCGCTCTACGGAGCGTGGGACGAGCAGTTCTACCCCGACGGGGTCGGCGCATGGATGGCCAAGCTGGACGCGGGAGCGGACGGCGGGCTCACCGTCGATGAGCGGTTCTTCCCGCACGGGGACGAGTTCCGGGGCCTGCGGGTGCACCAGATCCGGCTGCAGGGCGGTGACGCCTCGTCCGACTCCTACTGCTACCGCTAGTAGGACTTCGGCAGGCCCAGGGTGTGCTGGGAGATGAAGTTGAGGATCATCTCCCGGCTCACCGGCGCGATCCGCGCTGCGCGCACCGCGCCGATGAGGGTGCCCACCCCGTACTCCATCGACATGCCGTTGCCGCCGTGCGCCTGCACCGCGGCGTCCACGGCGTTGATCGCGGCCTCCGCGGCGGCGTACTTCGCGATGTTGGCCGCCTCGCCCGCGGCGGCGTGGTCGCCCGCGTCGTAGAACCATGCGGCGCGGGTCGTGGCCATCCGGGCCAGCTCCACCTCGACGTGCGCCTTCGCGAGCGGGTGCGCGATCGCCTGGTGGCTGCCGATCGGCGCCTTCCACACCGTGCGGTCCTTCGCGTAGTCGACGCCCTTGCGCAGCGCGTACCGGGCGAGGCCGTTCGAGTAGGCCGCCACCGTGATTCGCTCGGGGTTGAGCCCGGCGAACAGCGCTGCGAGCCCCGCCTCCTCGCCACCGACCAGTGCGTCGTCCGGGAGGTGGGCGTCGTCGAAGAACACGGTGAACTGCTTCTCCGGGCTGTGGATCGCCATGTCGATCGGCTGGAACGTCATCCCGGGCGTGTCGGTCGGCACGATGAACATCGCCGGCCGCAGCGTGCCAGAGGCCGCGTCCTCCAGGCGGGCGACGACCAGCGTCGCGTCGGTCTCGTCGACACCGGAGATGTAGTACTTGGTGCCCGAGAGCCGCCAGCCGCCCGCCGGGTCGCGTCGGGCGGTGGTGGTGATGCGGTGGGAGTTGGAGCCGGCGTCCGGCTCGGTGATCGCGAACGACATCCGCACCGAGCCGTCGGCGAACCGGGGCAGCCACCGCTCCTTCTGCTCGGCCGTGCCGCTCGTCGCGATCACGGTGGCCGCGATGGCCGGCGACACCACGATGAGCAGCAGCGGGCACCCGGCCGCGGCGATCTCCTCGGCGACGATCGACAGCTCGACCATCCCGGCGCCGCCCCCGCCGTACTCCGCAGGTACCGCGACACCGAGGTAGCCCGCGGCGCCCGCGTCGGCCCACAACTCGGTGGTCTTACCGCCGGTTCGGGCCTTCTCGAGCATGTAGCCGTGGCCGTATTTCGCGGCCATCGCCGCGACCGAGGAGCGCAGCAGCTGCTGCTCGTCGGTCTCCCGCAGATCCATGCGGGGGAGGGTGCCGGTGCCCGGGCCGCCCGGTCAAGATCGGCGGTCGTGGAGCTGCAGCAGCAGGTATGCGGCGAGCGTCGGGGAGTCGGTGATCTCCCCGGCCTGCACCATCTTCTCCAGCTCGGCGGTGGTGAACCAGGCGGTGCGCATGTCCTGCTCGCTCGCCTCGCGCTGCGGCGGGCCCGCTGTCAGGTCCGTGGCGAGCCACACGTTGCCGCGCTGGCTCGACGTACCCGGCGCGAGGTGGAGCTTCCCGATCTGTTCCATCCGCCCGGCGACCAGGCCCGTCTCCTCGCGCAGCTCCCGGGCGGCGAGCACGGCGGGATCCACCTCGCCGCGGCCGGGCGCGGTACCTGCGGGGAACTCCCACTCGCGCTGCTGCACCGGGTACCGGTACTGCTCCACGAGGTGCAGCCGGTCGCCGTCGCGGGGGATGACCAGCGCGAACGTGGGCTTGTCGACCACGCCGTAGATGCCCTCGGTGCCGTCGGCGCGTCGCACGGCGTCCTCGCGGACGGACATCCACGCGTTCGCATAGACCTGGCGGCTGCTGAGCGTCTCCACACGGACAGCGTGCCGGGCGCCCGGATCGGGCACGATCGCGGGGTGCGCGCGTCCCGGCTGGTCACCCTGCTCTTCACGCTCCAGCGCATGCGCAGGGCGACGGCGGCGGAGCTGGCGCACGAGCTGGAGGTCTCGGAACGCACGGTCTACCGCGACGTCGCCGCGCTCTCCGAGGCGGGCGTCCCGCTGTACACGGAGCCGGGACGCGGCGGCGGCATCCGGCTGCTCGACGGCTGGCGCACCCGCCTCGACGGGCTGACCGCGCACGAGGCGGCGGCGATCTTCGCCGTCGGCGCTCCCCAGGTGCTCGCGGAGCTGGGGATGAGTGCGGCACTGGCGGGGGCGCAGGCGAAGCTCCTCGCGACGCTCCCGGCCGAGCTGCGGGAGCACGCGCGGAGCGTGGCGGAGCGGTTCCACCTGGATGCGCCCGGCTGGTTCCACACGCCGCAGCAGGTCACCCAGCTCGCCGCGGTGGCCGAGGCCGTGTGGGAGCAGCGGACGCTGAGAGTCACCTACCGGCGCCGCTTTGACGACGTGGAGCGCACCATCGAGCCGCTCGGGCTCGTGCTGAAGGCCGGCACGTGGTACGTCGCCTCCCGGAGCCGGGACGTCGTCCTGACCTACCGCGTCGACCGCATCACGAGCGCCGAGCCCACCGGCGAGGGGTTCGAGCGACCGCCGAACTTCGACCTGGCCGAATGGTGGGCCGGCGCGGCGAGCCGGTTCGAGGGGCAGATGCTGCGATCCACGGTTCGGCTGCGACTCGGCCCGCGCGGGCTGAAGATGCTTCCGCACGTGGCCGACCCGGACGCCGGGCTGCGCGCCGTCGCGCACGCCGGCCCGCCGGACGCCGCGGGCTGGCGCGAAGTCGAGCTCGACGTCGAGGGCATCACGGTCGCGGCGGGGCAGCTCACTGTGCTGGGCGGTGAGGTGGAGGCGCTCGACCCGCCCGAGCTGCGTGCGGCACTGGCCGCGAACGGAGCCGCGCTCGCCGCCCGCAACGCCCCGCCGGAGGTCAGCTGATCCGACGAGCATCTACTCTCCTCCGAGTGCGCCTCGTCATCGCTCGCTGCCAGGTGGACTACGTCGGCCGGCTCACCGCACACCTGCCGATGGCGCCGCGGTTGCTGCTGGTCAAGTCCGACGGATCGGTGAGCGTCCACGCCGACGACCGCGCCTACAAACCGTTGAACTGGATGAGCCCGCCCTGCTGGCTGGAGGAGCAGCCGGGCGTGTGGACCGTCCGCAACAAGGCCGACGAGTCGCTCGTCATCACGATCGACGAGGTGCTGCACGACTCCCGGCACGAGCTGGGCGTCGACCCCGGGCTGGTCAAGGACGGCGTCGAGGCGCACCTGCAGGAGCTGCTGGCCGAGCACCCCAACGTCCTCGGCGAGGGCTACACGCTGGTACGGCGCGAGTACATGACCGCGATCGGGCCGGTCGACCTGCTCTGCCGCGATGCCGGCGGGGCGTCCGTGGCGGTCGAGATCAAGCGACGCGGTGAGATCGACGGCGTCGAGCAGCTCACCCGGTACCTGGAGCTCATGAACCGCGACCCGCTGCTCGCGCCGGTCTCCGGGGTGTTTGCGGCCCAGCAGATCAAGCCGCAGGCCCGCACGCTGGCCGAGGACCGGGGCATCCGATGCGTCGCCGTGGACTACGACGCGCTTCGTGGCACTGAGAGCAAGGACCTGCGGCTCTTCTGAGCTCGCCGGGCTCGTCACCCGCTGCGCCGGCCTGGGGCGGCCCGTACGCGCCGCCGTCGGCCTGCACGGGTCGGGGCGCCGCCCATACGCTGGCCCCATGACCGCCGCCGAAGCGTCCGCCGCCGATGTCAGTGGTGTCCCGGCCACCTTCGAGTCGCTCGACCCGCGCACCGGCGATGTCGTCGGCACCCACCCGGTACACGACGCGGGCGCCGTCGAGGCCGCTGTGGCACGCGCCGAGTCCGCCGCGGAGTGGTGGGGTGATCTCGGCCACGCGGAGCGCCGCCGGCTGCTCGGCGAGTGGCGGAAGGTGCTCGTGCGCAAGCTCGACGACCTCGCGCGCGTCGTCACGGAGGAGACGGGCAAGCCCCTCGACGACGCGCGGCTCGAGTTGGTGCTGGCGGTCGACCACCTCGACTGGGCCGCGAAGCACGCCGCCAGGGTGCTCGGGCGCAGGCGCGTCGCGCCCGGTCTGCTGATGGGCAACCAGGCCGCGAGCCTCACCTACCGGCCGATCGGCGTCGTCGGCGTGATCGGGCCGTGGAACTACCCGGTGTTCACGCCGATGGGCTCGATCGCCTACGCGCTCGCCGCCGGCAACGCGGTCGTCTTCAAGCCCAGCGAGCTCACGCCCGGCGTGGGGGTCGCGCTGGCCGACACGCTCGCCGAGATCGTCGACGGCAGGCCGCTGCTGCAGGTCGTCACCGGTTTCGGGGAGACCGGTGCCGCGCTCTGCCGGGCGCCCGGCGTCGGGAAGATCGCGTTCACGGGCTCGACGGCAACCGGCAAGCGCGTGATGGCCACCTGCGCCGAGACGCTTACGCCGGTACTGATCGAGTGCGGTGGCAAGGACCCGCTGATCGTCGACGTGGACGCCGACCTGGAGGCGGCCGCGGACGCCGCAGTATGGGGCGGGATGTCCAACGCCGGGCAGACGTGCGTGGGTGTCGAGCGCGTCTATGTGCACGAGGCCGTCGCTGAGGAGTTCACGGCGAAGGTCGTGGCCAAGGCCCGCCGCCTGCGCTCCGGCTCCGGCGGCGACTTCGGCCCGATGACCATGCCGGCCCAGACCGAGGTCGTCCGCCGCCATGTGGAGGACGCGCTGGCGAAGGGCGGGCGGGCCGTCGTGGGCGGCGCCGAGTCCGTGCGGGAGCCGTTCGTGGAGCCGGTTGTGATCGTCGACGTCCCCGAGGACAGCACCGCCGTCACCGAGGAGACGTTCGGGCCGCTGCTCGTCGTCAACCGCGTGCCCGACGTCGACGAGGCCGTGCGCCTCGCCAACGGCACCGGCTACGGGCTGGGCGCCACGGTCTTCTCCCGGGCGCGCGGTGAGGAGATCGCCGCGCGGCTGCGCTGCGGGATGGTGTCGGTCAACGGGGTGATCTCCTTCGCCGGGATCCCCGGCCTGCCGTTCGGCGGGGTCGGCGATTCCGGGTTCGGCCGGATCCATGGAGAGGACGGGCTGCGGGAGTTCACCCGGCCGCAGGCCGTCGCGCGCCAGCGTTTCCCGCTCCCGGTGCCCGTCACCAGCTTCCGGCGCACGTCGCAGACGATGAAGGTGCTGGTCGGCCTCGTCCGGCTGCGGTACGGGAGGTAGCGCTCACAGCCCACGAATCCCACGGGGATGCGAGGATCGGGTGGTTTCCCAAGCAGTCGACTCTGGTGGAGGTTGCAGCGTGGCACGCGAGTTCCGGACGGTCGGAGTTGTCGGTTTGGGCACGATGGGCGCAGGGATCGTCGAGGTGTTCGCGCGCCACGGGCTGCAGGTGATCGCGGCGGAGGCCGACGCGGAGGGCGTCGAGCGCGGGCGGGTGCACCTCGAGACGTCCACGGCGCGGGCTGTCGGCCGAGGCAAGATCACCCGGGAGGACGCGGACGAACTGCTCGGGCGCATCACCACGACCACATCGCTCGCCGCCATGGCCGACGCCGACCTGGTGGTGGAGGCGGTGCCGGAGAGCCGCGAGCTCAAGACTGCCGTGCTCGCCGAGCTGGACCGCGTCTGCCGGCCCGATGTGATCCTGGCGTCCAACACGTCCTCGCTGTCGATCACGGAGCTGTCGGTCCGCACCGGGCGCCCCGGGCGCGTCGTCGGCATGCACTTCTTCAACCCCGCGCCGGTGCAGCGGCTGGTGGAGGTCGTGCGCACGGTCGTCACCGAGCATGACGTGATCGACGACGTCAAGGAGTTCGCCGCGACCCTGGACAAGGTTCCGGTCGTGATCGGCGACCGCGCTGGATTCATCGCCAACGCGCTGCTCTTCGGCTACCTCAACCACGCCGCGCGCATGTACGAGTCGCGCTACGCCAGCCGCGAGGACCTCGACGCGGCGATGCGCTATGGCTGCGGGTATCCGATGGGCCCGCTCGCGTTGCTCGACCTCATCGGGCTCGACACCTCGTACGAGATCCTCGACACGATGTACCGGCAGTCGCGCAACCAGATGCACGCGCCTGCCCCCGTGCTCAAGCAGATGATCACCGCCGGGCTGCTCGGCCGGAAGAGCGGCCGCGGCTTCTACACCTACGCCAAGCCGCACAGCTCGGAGGTCGTGCCCGACGCGCTCACGCCGGCCGGCGTCGTGCCGGAGGACACCCCCGTGCGCGACGTCCAGCGCGTCGGCGTGGTCGGCACCGGCACTATGGCGTCCGGCATCGTCGAGGTGTTCGCCAAGGCCGGATTCGACGTCGTGGTGCGCGGCCGCAGCCAGTCCAAGGTTGACGGCGCTTTCGCCGCGATCCGCAAGTCCCTCGACAAGGCCGTGGTGCGCGGCAAGCTCGACGAGGCGGAGCGCGACGCCGCCATCGCACGGATCACCGGCACCACCCGGCTCGAGGACCTCGGCGACGCCGATCTGGTGGTCGAGGCCGTCGCCGAGGAACTGGACGTCAAGCGGGCCGTCTTCGCCGCGCTCGACGAGGTTTGCAAGCCCGGCGCCGTGCTCGCCACCACGACGTCGTCGCTGCCGGTCGTCGAGTGCTCCGCGGCCACGTCCCGGCCCGGCGACGTGGTGGGCCTGCACTTCTTCAACCCGGCGCCGGTGATGAAGCTCGTCGAGGTCGTCTCGACGATCACCACCGCCCCCGACGTCGCGGCCACCGCGCTGGCGCTGTGCGCGCGGCTGGGCAAGGTGCCCGTCTCGTGCCGCGACCGCGCCGGGTTCATCGTCAACGCGCTGCTCTTCCCGTACCTCAACGACGCCGTGAAGATGCTGGAGGCGCAGTACGCCACCGCAGACGACATCGACGCCGCGATGAAGACCGGCTGTGCGCTGCCGATGGGCCCGTTCGAGCTGCTCGACGTGGTCGGGCTGGACGTCTCGCTCGCCATCGAACGCTCGCTCTACCAGGAGTTCCGGCTCTCCGGGTTCGCACCGGCCCCGCTCCTCGAACACCTCGTCATGGCGAGGCGGCTGGGACGCAAGACCGGCCACGGCTTCCGCGATTACGCCGCCCGCTGACGCGTTCTGCTTCCGTGCCCCGCGCCAACCGGCCCAGACGGCCCGAGCATGTGCCCCTGCGCTCGGCCGAGCTCACCCGCCGCGAGAGCGGGCCGGACGGCGAATGGGTGGTGCGCAGCGTTTCCGGCTCGTCGTCCACGAAGGACTACCGCTGTCCTGGTTGCGACCAGCTCATCCGCGCCGGCACGGGCCACGTCGTGACGTGGCCCGCTGAGGAGTGGGGCTCCGTGGCCGACCGGAGGCATTGGCACGTCGCATGCTGGGCGGCACGAGGGCGGCGCCGCCCGGGGCGGCGCCGCTGACGGGGTCAGCTGGGGGCGCTGGCCCGCGCGTGCGGCCTCGGGCTCGGGCGGTGGCCGGTGCCGTTGGCAGTGCCGTCGCCCGTGCCGGGCTCCGGAGCGGCGGCGGTCTCCGGAGGGGCGGCGGGCTTCGGAGCGGCGGGGGTCTTGCGGGTGGCGGGCACCGGGACGGCGGGCGCCGCGGCCAGCGTGGTGATCATCTCCTCCAGCACCATGCGGGTGCTGTCGAGCTGCTCGGCGATGCGCGTGCGCGCGACCAGCAGCTCGGCGGTGCGGTGCTCGGCCGCGGCGATTAGGGCCTGGGCCTGTGTTTCGGCCGCCGCAAGCATCTCCCTGGCCTGGGCGGCGGCGGCCTCGCGGCGCTCCTCGATCTCGGTGCGCGCGGCGGCCCGCTCGGCCGCGATCGCCGCGATGGCTTCGGCGCGGCGCTGGTCCATCGCGATGGTGAAGTCCTCCTCCACCTGAGTGCGTTCGGCCTCCGATGTCGCCCAGGCCTTGGCCCGCTCCTCGGCCGTCGCGGCGACGAGCGCCGCGTGCTCCCGCTCGGCAGCGGCCCGCTCCGCGGCGAACTTGCGCACGTCGGCCTCGTGCTCGGCGGCGAGCGTCTTGCGGGTGTGCGCGATCTCCTGCTGCAACCGCTCGGCCTCGGTTCTGGCCTCGTTCTGGAGGCGGTCGGCCTCCTCGCGGGCGGCCGCGAGGAGCTGCGCGGCCTGCGCGTCGGCCTCCTTCGTGCGCCGGTTGACGTCGGTCTCGGCGCGGCCGAGCATCTCGGCGACCTCGTCCTCGGCCAGCCGGAGCATCGTCCGGATGCGCTCGCTCGTGGTCTGCGCGCTCTGTTGCGGGCTCGCGAGCGCACGTACCTGGGCGCGCAGCTTCTCAGCGCGCACCCGGGCCTCGTCAAGGTCGCTGGCGAGCTGGACGGCCTGCGCGAGTGCCGCGTCCCGATCGGCGACGAGGATGCTCACCTCGGCGTCCAACCTGCGCAGATGGGCGTCGACCTGCCCCTGGTCATAGCCCCTGCGGACGACCTCGAAGCCGGTGTCAGACGAGGATGAAGAGGGTTGTCCGGCCATGGGCTCACCGTACCGGGCGAGCCCCGAACGGCGTCCGCGAGCACGCTCCGTGGTGAATGCGACCACTCCTTGAGGCCTGCCCGATTCAGACGCCGCGGAAGCGGTTGATCGCGTCGATGTGCCGTTCGCGCTTCTCCGGGTCGGACACCCCGAGCCCCTCCTCGGGTGCGAGCGCGAGCACCCCCACCTTGCCCTGGTGGGTGTTGCCGTGGACGTCCATCGCGGCCCGGCCGGTCTCCCCGAGCGGGTACACCTTCGACAGCGTGGGGTGGATCAGCGCCTTGTCGATCAGCCGGTTGGCCTCGTAGGACTCGCGGTAGTTCGCGAAGTGCGAGCCCACGATCCGCTTGAGGTTCATCCACAGATAGCGGTTGTCGTAGGTGTGCTCGTAACCCGACGTGGAGGCGCAGGTGACGATGGTGCCGCCCCGCCTGGCCACGTACACGCTCGCGCCGAAGGTCTCCCGGCCCGGGTGCTCGAACACGATGTCCGGGTCGTCGCCTCCGGTCAGCTCGCGGATCTTCGCGCCGAAGCGCTTCCACTCCTTCTGGTCCTGGGTGTGCTCGTCTGACCAGAAGCGGTAACCCTCCGCATTCCGGTCGATGATCAACTCCGCGCCCATCGCCCGGCAGATCTCGGCCTTGGCGGGCGACGAGACGACGCAGATCGGGATGGCCCCGCCGTTGAGGACGAACTGCGTGGCGTACGAACCCAACCCGCCCGACGCGCCCCAGATCAGCACGGTGTCGCCCTGCTTCATCCCGGCCCCGTGGTGCGAGACGAGCTGCCGGTACGCGGTGGAGTTGACCAGGCCGGGGCAGGCGGCCTCCTCCCACGTCAGGTGCGCGGGCTTGGGCATCAACTGGTTGGACTTGACCAGTGCGAGCTCGGCCAGGCCGCCGAAGTTCGTCTCGAAGCCCCAGATGCGCTGCTGCGGGTCGAGCATGGTGTCGTCGTGGCCGTCCGGGCTCTCCAGCTCGACCGACAGGCAGTGCGCGACGACCTGGTCGCCGGGCTTCCACGCGTTGACGCCAGGGCCCGTCCGCAGCACCACACCGGCCAGGTCGGAGCCGACCACGTGGTAGGGCAGGTCGTGCCGCTTCGTGAGCGAGGAGATCCGCCCGTACCGACGCAGGAACTCGAAGGTCGAAATCGGCTCGAAGATCGACGTCCAGACGGTGTTGTAGTTGATGGCGCTGGCCATCACCGCCACGATCGCCTCGCCTGGTCCCAGCTCGGGGGTGGGCACCTCGTCGAGGTGGAGGCTCTTGCGCGGATCCTTCTCGTGCGACGGGATGCCGTCGAACATCTCCGCCTCGTCGGCGTGCACTGTCACGCCCCGGTAGTGGTCCGGCACGGCGAGGCCGGCGAGCGCGTCGTACTGCTCGGCGAGGATGGCGTCGAGGATCTCCTGCACGGTCGGCCTCCGCTGGCTCAAATCGTGTTGCTTGGTATCCCAAGACCTACTGCGCGGTATGGTAACCGCCGTGGCCCGTCCCATGCCGTCCCGCCGCGTGACCAGGCCCACTGGTCAGTGCGGGTGGTCAGTGCGGCGACTCCGATGCGGGCTCCACCAGCTCAACGAGCACGCCGCCCGCGTCCTTCGGGTGTACGAAGTTGACGCGCGAACCGGCAGTGCCCCGCCGCGGCTCGTCGTAGAGCAGCCGCGCGCCCTTCTCCCGCAGCGCCGCGCAGCTCGCGTCGATGTCCGCCACGCGGTAGGCCATCTGCTGGATGCCGGGGCCGTTGCGGTCGAGGAACTTGCCGATGGCGGAGTCCGGGCGCAACGGCGCGAGGAGCTGCACCGCCGCGCCCGCGTCGCCCGGCGCGGAGAGCATGGCCTCGCGCACGCCTTGCTCCTCGTTGGTCTCGGTGTGTGTGGCCACCAGCCCGAACATCGAGCCGTACCAGTCGATGGCCGCGTCCAGGTCTGCCACGGCGATGCCCACGTGGTCGACCGCCAGAACTGTGTGCTCTCCCATGCCCGGAATGTAGCCGCGACCGCCCTGACGTGCTCCAGGATCGCTAGTGCGAGGCGTCACGGACATGATCGGGCCGCGGACCGCGAACTTTCGTCCTACCGGCGGGTATCGTCGATGCACCCCGCCGCAGCCGCTGGAGGTCAGCCGTGTCCGGATCCGTGATCGTCGCAGGCGCCCGCACCCCGATGGGGAAGATGTCGGGTGGGCTCAAGGACTTCAGTGGTGCGCAGCTTGGCGCCGTGGCGATCAAGGCCGCGCTGGAGCGGGCCGGGGTGGCCCCGGAGCAGGTCGAGTACGTGATCATGGGGCAGGTACTCACCGCGGGCGCCGGGCAGATCCCCGCCCGGCAGGCCGCAGCAGGTGCCGGCATCCCCATGAGCGTGCCCGCGCTGACCATCAACAAGGTCTGCCTCTCCGGTGTCGACGCGATCGCATTGGCGGACCAGCTCATCCGCGCAGGTGAGTTCGACGTGGTGGTGGCCGGTGGGCAGGAGTCGATGACGCAGGCGCCGCACCTGCTGCCCAGGTCGCGCGACGGGTTCAAGTTCGGCGACGTCACGATGCTCGACCACATGGCCCACGACGGCCTGTTCTGCGCCTTCGACCAGATGGCCATGGGTGCCTCCACCGAGAAGTTCAACTCGCGCTACGGCCTGACCCGCGAGGAGCAGGACGGGTTCGCGGCCCGCTCGCACCAGCTCGCCGCCAAGGCCGCCACCAACGGGACGTTCGCCGACGAGATCGCGCCCGTGACCGTGCCGCAGCGCAGGGGCGAGCCGAAGATCGTGGACACCGACGAGGGCGTGCGGGGCGACACCACGGGCGAGAGCCTCGCGAAGCTGCGTCCCGCGTTCTCGTCCGACGGCACGATCACGGCGGGCTCGGCCTCGCAGATCTCCGACGGCGCCGCTGCCGTGGTGGTGATGAGCAAGGCGAAGGCGGAGGAGCTGGGCCTGCCCTGGATCGCCGAGATCGGCGCCCACGGCGTGGTGGCCGGCCCGGACGCGAGCCTGCACGAGCAGCCGGCCAACGCCATCGAGAAGGCGTGCGCCAAGGAGGGCATCGACGTCGCCGACCTCGACCTCGTGGAGATCAACGAGGCCTTCGCCGCGGTGGGCCTGGTGTCCACGAAGAAGCTGGGCATCGACCCCGACAAGGTCAACGTCAACGGCGGTGCCATCGCGCTCGGCCACCCGATCGGCATGTCCGGCGCCCGCATCGCGCTGCACCTCGCGCTGGAGCTGCGCCGCCGGGGCGGCGGGATCGGCGCGGCGGCGTTGTGCGGTGGCGGTGGTCAGGGTGACGCCCTGATCATCCGCGTGCCGGCGGCGAGCTGACCGCACCGGAATGGCGCGCCCGGTCGACGTGCCCGACCTGGTGGACCGCGCCCGGCTCGGCGAGCAGCGGGCCGTCGCGCGGCTGATCTCCCTGGTCGAGGACGACGGGCCGGGCCTGCGTGAGGTGGCACAGGCGCTCGCCCCGCATACCGGCCGCGCGCACGTCGTGGGGGTGACCGGGCCACCGGGCGTGGGCAAGTCGACCTCGACGTCCGCGCTGGTCGCAGCTCTGCGGGCGCAGGACCGGCGAGTGGGCGTGCTGGCCGTGGACCCATCGTCACCGTTCTCCGGCGGAGCTCTGCTGGGTGACCGCGTGCGGATGGGCGAGCACGCCACGGACGAGGGTGTGTTCATCCGCTCCATGGCCACCCGCGGCCACCTCGGTGGGCTGGCCTGGTCGACCCCCCAGGCGCTGCGCGTGCTCGACGCCGCCGGGTGCGACGTGGTGCTCGTGGAGACGGTGGGGGTAGGGCAGTCCGAGGTGGAGGTGGTGGGGCTCGCCGACACCACGGTGGTGTTGCTCGCCCCGGGCATGGGCGACGGCATCCAGGCCGCGAAGGCGGGCATCCTCGAGGTGGCCGACGTGTTCGTTGTGAACAAGGCCGACCGCGAGGGCGCCGCCCAGACCGTGAGGGACCTGCGGCACATGCTCATGCTCGGCGAGCAGCCCGCCCACGGCGGGTGGGAACGCCCTGTGGTGCGCACCGTGGCTGTGCGCGGGGAGGGTGTGGCCGACCTGGTGGGTGCGCTCGACGCACACCGCCGCTGGCTCGACCAGAGCGGTGAACGCAACAGACGCCGGCTCGCCCGCGCAGCGGCCGAGATCCAGGCGATCACCCTGGAGCAGGTGCGGGCCCGGATCGGGGATCTGCGCGGCGCGCTCGGCCTGCCGAAGCTCGCGGCGCGGGTGGTGGCGGGCGAGCTGGACCCGTACTGCGCGGCCGACGAGCTGGTGGCGGAGCTGGGACGGGACTGAGCGGAGCCCGGCGCGCGATGTGCGCGTTCCATGCTCACCGCCCCTTCACCGTTCCCTGTGGAGCGCGGACAGCCGGGCGATGATCCGCTCTGCGCCGATGCCCGTGGCGATCTCGCGGGCCGTGCGCGCGTGGCCGGCCGCGATCTGCGGCTGCTCGGCCGCAAGCGCCAGCGCGAGATCGGCGTGCACGGCGGCGCGATGGCGAGCCGAGCGGGGCCGGGCCGCAAGAGCCTGCTCCAGCGGCCGGACGGCGGCCCCTGCGTCGCCCAGGCTGACGAGGGTGCGGCCGTGCCAGCGGTGCAGGTCGGCGAGCTCGACGACCGGGCGCCCGTCCGGGCGGAGGGCGTCGGCCGTCGGGACGGCCGCTGGAATCGCGGCCCGAGCCTCCTCGGCGTCGCCCGCCGCTGCTCGCGCGACGGCACGGGCAGCGGCGAGCCACGTCTGGGCGGCGTCGGAAGCGAACGGCCCGGCGGCGTCGACGACCTCGACGGCGGTGGCGGCCTCACCCACGTCGACCAGCACCGCGGCCTGGCCCGCCACGGCGACGGCTTCGGCGGCGGGCACCTCCGCCTCCCGGGCCGCGGCGCGGGCCCGCTCGTAGCGCAGCCAGGCATGGTCGGGCCGGCCCCGGTCGAGCTCCTGCGCTCCCGCGAGCGCGGTGGTCCAGGCCAGCACCGCGGCCACGGCCGCCCGCTGCGCCGTGGCGGTGGTGTGGGTGAGGGTCTCGTCGAGCTGATCGGCCTGTGCGCGGACCAGCTCGCCCGCTCCCGCGGCCCCGAACTCGTCGTCCAGCCGCGTGGCGGCCGCGAGCTGCTGCCACCACGACTCCATGCCCGCCTGCCGGACGGCGGCCGCCGCCGCTAGCGCTGCCAGCAGACGCTCCCGGGCGCCGACGGCCGCGGGATCGGCAGCAGCGCCCGCGATGCCCAGCTCGGCCGGGGTGCGTTCGTACAGCTCGCCGAGAAGTGCGCGGTACTGCGGCTCGGGGACCGCGTGGCCGTTCTCCCAGCGGGAGAGCAGCGTCTTGAGGCTCGGCGCCGCCGCGACCGGGGCGCCCGCGGCCTCCCCGAGCGCGGCCAGCCGGCGCGCGGCATCGCTCTGTGACCAGCCCCGGGCCGCGCGTGCCGCGCGCAGCGCACCGGGCCCGCCCGCTGCGCTCATCCCTCCGGTTTCCCCGGACATCTCGACCCTCCCTGGTGGCGGCGCCGTATCGGCCCGCCGGCGTCCTGTTCGTCCGAGATTGTCGGACCCGGCGTCTAGTGTCAACCGCGTTGCCGCAACAGGGCGTCAACAGTGATGATTATGGAGGGCGGGGCATGGATCTCATGACGTGTTCGGTGAGCGCGCTGGCCGGTTCAGCGGGCGGGGCGGTCACCGGCTATTGCACTGCGCGGCGGGTGGCCGGTGGCGGGGAGCGGCGCAGGATCCGGCGGGCCAGGCGGGCGCGCCGGGCCGAGCGCGGCCGCACGATGCGGGCGTGGCCGGGCAGCGCCGCGCGCCGTCCCCGACCACCCGGCGACCGTGGCCACGGCACGCCGCCCGACGGCTCGCTCGAATGAGCGCAGCACGTGGAGCGGCGTCGGCCACGGGTGACGTCAGCGGTTGGAGTGCGCTCCTGGGGCGGCGCCGCCGTGGCGGCGCCCGGTTTCAGGTGAAGTCGCCCGCTGCCCGCCGCACCTTTCCGAGCAGCTCGGTGAGCTGCGACTCCTGCTCCACGCTGAGGCCGCTCATGCCGAAGTCGATGGCCGTCACCGACTTCGTGGCGTCCTCGAGGAGGGCAGAACCGCGCTCGGTGATCTCCACCAGCGTGGCCCGCCGGTCGGTCGGGTGCGGGATGCGACGCACGAGACCGTCGGCCTGTAACCGGTCGACGATGTTGGTCACGCTGGTCGGGTGGAGCTGAAGTCGTTCGCCCATCACACGCATCGGCAGCTTGCCCGTGCGGGAGAAGGTGAGGAGCACCAGCGCTTCGTACCGCGCGAACGTGAGGCCGTGCGGCCGGAGGGCGCCGTCCACTGCTGAGAGGAGGATCTGCTGCACACGCATCACGCTGGTCACCGCGGCCATCGTGCGCGCGGGGCCGATCCGCTCCTCCCAAAGCACCGCGGCGCGCAGGATCGGGTCGAACGGTAGCGGCTCCCGACTGGCCATGACCGGCGACGCTAGCAAAGGTGGGCGCCTCCGTTGGTTTCGCGGCTGTCGGGGTGGGCCGCCGGGGTTGCGAGCGGCGCCCGGTTCCGGCCGGCTCGGGTCCGGGTCCGGTCGGGTTGATCAGGGGGTCGCGGGGCGGGACGGCGCTGGGGCAGGCTGCTGTCATGCTCTTCGCCTTCAGCATCGCCCCTGCCGGACTCGCCACCGACAGCGTGAGCGACATCGTGGCGGACGCCGTCCGGGTCGTCCGCGAGTCCGGGCTTCCCAACGAGACCACGTCGATGTTCACCACGATCGAGTCCGAGACCTGGGACGAAGGGATGGACGTGATCAAGCGGGCGGTCGAGGCCGTGCAGGCGCGCGCGCCCCGGGTCAGCCTGGTGCTCAAGGCCGACATCCGGCCCGGCTACAGCGGACAGATGCAGTCGAAGGTCGACCGGGTCGAGTCGGTGCTCGGCGAGGAATGACAGCCATCCGACCGGGCCGCGCCGCGAGGTGCGGCCCGGTCGCGGGAAAGACGCTCGGCGGGAGCGTCAGCGCATCGCGACGTTCAGGGTGTAGAAGAAGACGCCGATCAGGACGGCCGCGCCGCCCAGCGCCATGGCGATCTTGGCCTGCCTCGCCGACACCGGACGGCGCACGGCGGTCGCGCCCAGGCCGATGGCAATGGCGCCGAAAATCCAGCCGAGGATCGAGATCCAGCTGACGAGCAGCGCGATGCCGCCCACGATGAGGGCCGCCTTGCCCAGCGTCGGGCTCTCGTTCTTGGCGGTCCTCTTGCGGGCGTCCTCGAGCAGGCGTTCGGCGATGGTGTTCTCCGTGCTCATGCAAGTTCCTTCGAGAGGGGAAGCCGCGAATCGCGGCTGGGCCGATGTCTACGCAGAGCGACCGTCCGGTCACTCACGAATAATCAACGATTGGCTCGGTCGTCTGGTGCTCCGCCGGTCCGGTGACCGATTGCGCTCCGCACCCGGCGAATCGGGCTCCGTGCACGACTGGCGGTAATCGGAAGCGCGAGAAGTCGACCGGATCGGCTGACCTTTCCGGCAGATCGCCGGGCGTCCTACTGTTCACGGCATGGTGACGGGCACGTCGCGGCCTTGCTCACGGCGGGCCTCGACCCGGCCGAGGCCGGTTGTCGACGCGATCCTCGCCGGCGACGCCTTCCTCGCGGCCAACCCGATCGGGCTGCAGCCGCTCGTGCAGGCGGGCTGAACGCGAGCCGTGGGCGAAGCGGACGCACGGGGCATCCGGTGGCAGGATGAGCACCGTGTCCCGACCCGATCCTCGTCAGGCGGCCCAGACAGCCGCACTGTCGCGCACGTTGGCCGGTGCGGTCGACCTCTCCGCGCTGAAGGCCCGCTCGGACGCCGCCGCCCGCCAGCAGGCGGCGCCACAGCAGTCGGACGGCGGTGATACAGGGAGCCCGTTCGTCGTCGACGTCACCGAGCAGTCCTTCCAGGCGGACGTGCTCGAGCGCTCGCTCGAGGTGCCGGTGGTCGTCGACCTCTGGGCCACCTGGTGCGGGCCGTGCAAGCAGCTCTCGCCCGTGCTGGAGCGGCTCGCCGCGGCCGCTAACGGCGCCTGGGTGCTCGCCAAGGTCGACGTCGACGCCAACCCGCGCATCGCGCAGGCCTTCGGCGTGCAGTCCATCCCGATGGTGGTGGCCGTCGTCGGGGGCCAGCCGGTCGACGCGTTCAACGGGGCGCTCCCGGAGCCGCAGGTCCGGCAGTGGATCAGCGCGCTCCTCGACGCGCTTCGCGACCGGATGCCCGCGATCGCGGAGGCCGAGGCGGGTGGCGCGCCGGACGCCGAGCCCGTCGAGGATCCGGAGGACCCGCGCTTCACCGCGGCGGAGGACGCCCTCGAACGCGGCGACTACGCCGCGGCGGAGGAGGCGTACCAGCAGATCCTGGCGGAGGAGCCGACCAACGAGCAGGCGGCGGCCGCGCTGTCGCAGGTGCGCTTCCTCGCCAGGGCGGAGAGCGCCGACCCCTCGGCGATCGCGCGGGCCGACGCGGCCCCGGACGACGTGGACGCCCAGCTCGCCGCGGCCGACGCCGAGCTCGCCGGCGACAACGTGGAGGCGGCGTTCGACCGGCTGGTGAAGACCGTGGCGCGGACGTCCGACGAGGACCGCGACCGCGTTCGTGAGCACCTGGTCGGCCTGTTCGAGCTGTTCCCGGCCGACGACGCGCGCGTGAGCGCCGCTCGCCGCGCACTCGCCCGCGCCCTGTTCTAGGACCGCATCCCGCCCGCCTTCATTCCTGCCTCGCCGCGGCGCCGTGAGCTGCGGCGACGGCATCGATCTCGGCGAGAGTCCGGTCGCGCAGCTCCGGTGCGCAGAACGCCGCCCGCGCCCCGGTGCGGGCGATCTCGGCCAGCTCGGGGATCCCCTGGCCGAACACGTCGTGGCAGATCTGGTACTCGGTGTTCAGGTCGGTGTGGAACATGCCGGGGTCATCGGTCGCCAGCGTCACCTGCACCCCCGCGGCCAGCAGCACCGGCAGCGGATGTTCGGCCAGCGACGACGCCGCCGCGGTGCGCACGTTCGACATCGGGCAGACCTCGAGCGTGATGCCGTGGGCCGCGAGGTGCTCCATCAGCGCTGCGTCGGCCGCGGCGCCGATGCCGTGCCCGATTCTCTCGGCGCCGAGCTCGGTGACAGCGGCCCAGACCTCGTCCGGCCCTACCGTCTCGCCCGGGTGCGGCACGCTGTGCAGACCCTCGGCCACCGCACGCCGGAAGGCGCGGGCGAAGTCGGCGCGGCGGATCCCGCGCTCCGGGCCGCCGAGCCCGATGCCGACCGTGCCCTCGGGGCGGTGGCCGACCGCGAAGTCGACGGTCTCCTGGGCGCCCGCGGGCCCGAGTGCGGCGTCGGCGTCGAACACCCAGCCCAGCTCCACCCCGTGGTGCTCGCGGGCAAGGAGGGTCCTGAATAACTCCGCCCGTAGCGAGCGGCGTCCAGGTGGGTGCATCGCAAGGCGGAGGATCGGGCCGATACCGCTGTTGTATCGGTCCGATCGTCCAACGCCGCGAGGTGCCTGCCTGGGCGTCGCGCAGTAGGGCCGAGTTGTTCAGGGCGCTCCTTTAGAATCCGCCCGTCGGCGAGGGCGGCGGCGAGGTCGGCGTAGCCGATCCCCGACATGCGGTTGCGGACGGGCGTGACCTGTACCTCCGCGTACCGGACCGTGCGGGCGGCCAGCTCGGCGGCGAGCCCGTCGAGGAGCGTCACGACATCGGCGCCGGTGGTGACGAGCAGGTTCACCTGCCGGTAGACCTCAAGGAAGTGCGGGAAGTCGGTGAACGCGTAGAACCGGCCCAGGTCCTCGCGGTCGGTCGGCACCCCGTCTCCGGCCTGGCGGTCTCCACCGGCGTGGCGGCGGGCGAGCGTGAGGACGGTGTCGAGCGAGGCGGAGCCGACGAGGTGCAGGTGCAGCTCGACCTTGGGCAGTGCGGCGACGAACGCCGTCACGCTGGACGGGGACACGGCGGACGGGGACACGGCGGACGGGGACATGGGTCGGAGACCTCCGGGGACGACCGTGCAAGGGCGGGTCCAGCGCCCGCATTCACCAGTCGGCGTCGCCCCGGTCGTAGCACTGGCCGTACAGCGGCCACCGCAGCAGCTCGGCACGGCGGAGGTCCACGGCCCCCACCCTGCTCGGCCACCCGTCCGCGGTCAAGCGATCACCCCGCTCAGGCCGGCACGGGCGAACCGCCGGCGGGAGGGGACCGTCACCGCGTCATCATGACCTGACGCCGCTGCGCGGGGGAGCGGTTCGGCCGAACTCAGCGGGGCGGGATAACGTCAAGCCCCGTGTGTGCGCTGGAGGAAGTGACCCGGCCCGTCTCGGGCGGGCCCGGGCGGGGCCCCACGCTCGCGCGCTGGGCGGTGGCCGGGCTACTTGTGCTGGCGTCGGTCGTCGCGACCGTCGTGCTGCACGTCCGGCACCCGGATGCGCTGGTCACGCTGCTGCCGTCCACCGACATGCGCGAGCTGCACGTCGACTTCGACACGTTCTGGCACTCTGCCGTGGCACTCACGCAGGGCGCCGACATCTACGACACCCCGGCGAAGCTCACGAATCTCAACCCGCCGCTGCTGACGGTGCTGCTCGTGCCGTTCGCCTGGCTCGACGCGCTCACCGCGTACCGGGTCTTCGCGGTGCTGACACTGCTGCTCGTGGTCGCCTCGGTGCTGGCCGTGGCCCGCGAGCTGCGGCTCTCCCGCACCGCGACGGCGCTCGCCACGCTCGCCGTGCTCGCGTCCTCCCCGCTGCACGGCACGCTCGTGCTCGGCCAGATCTACCCGCTGCTTCTGGTGGGGCTGGCGGCCGGCTGGATCGCGGAGCGGCGCGGCCATCCGGTGCTCGCGGCCGTGCTGTACGGGGTCACGGTGGCACTCAAGCCGTCGCTCGCGCCGCTGCTGCTGCTTCCCGCGGTGCAGCGCCGCTGGGTGCCCATGCGGGCCGGCCTGCTGTCCGCGGCCGGCGCCACGCTGCTCGGCGTGCTCGTCGCGGGCCCGTCGAGCGGGTTCGAGTGGCTTCGCATCGCGGTCACCGAGCCGGTACCGGACACCGTGGACAACGCCTCGCTGCCCGGGCTCGCCGTGCGTTTCGGGGTCCCGTCGGTCGTCGGCATGCTGCTCGGGGCCGCGGTGCTCGTCGGCACTCTCGTCTGGATGGGCCGCAACCGCGACCGGATCGATCCGGCCGGAACTGCACCGTGGGCCGTGCTCGCGGCCGGGCTGCTGTTCTCCCCGATCGCCTGGCACAACTACCTGATGCTGCTGTGGCCAGGTGTGCTCGTGCTGGCCGTGCTGGGCCGGGGCGCCGTCACCGCGGTGGCGCTCGCGGTGGCCGTCGTGCCGGTGTCATGGAACGCGGAGTGGCCGCCCGAAGGCCTCGGCGCCGGCCTCGCCCGGTCGCTGTACTGCGTGATCCTGCTCGGCTACTGGGTGGCGCTGCTGTCGTCGGCGCCGGACTCGAGGTCCCCTGGCGAGCCGGTCGCGGAGGTGGCGGGGCGTTCGGCGCCAGGTGGCGCCGCGACCGCGGGCTCCTCCCACACCACGTCCTCGTTGGAGGCCTGAGCCGCCGACCCGGACGCGTCCGGGGCTATCGGCGCGACCGCCGCCAGATCGTCGTCGAACTCGGGGTCCACGAGCACCGGGTCGCCGTGCATGATTTCGACGACGTCGGGCTGCGGCAGCGCCACGGCGGGAGCGTCGTCGGTGACCGGGGCCGCGGGGGCACTGTCGACGACCTCGTCCTCCGGGCGCGTGGCCGCTTCGGCGAGCAGCGGGTCCACCTCCGCAGGGACGGCAGCCGATGTGGTCGACCGGCGGCGCACCGCGCCCTCGAACGGCTCCGGCACCAGCCACAGCACACCAGCCGGGGGCAGCTGCAGCACCGCGGACGCCGGGCGCCCGTGCCACATCTGCTGCTCGGCCTCGACGGCGCCCAGGTTGCCGACGCCGGAGCCGCCGTACGCCGCGGCGTCGGTGTTGAGGACCTCGCGCCAGCGCCCGGCGAACGGCAGGCCGACCCGGTAGTCCTGCTTCGGGCTCCCGGAGAAGTTCGCGACGCACGCGAGAACCGTCGGTTTGCCGTCGGCGTCGAGGCCATGGCGAAGGAAGCTCAGCACGTTGCCGGACGCGTCGTTGGCGTCGATCCAGGAGAAGCCCTCCGGCGTGAAGTCCTTCGTCCACAGGGCGGGCTGGGAGCGGTAGGTCCGGTTCAGGTCACCGACCAGCGCCTTCACGCCCGCGTGCAGCGGCTCGTCGAGCAGGTCCCAGTCGAGCGAGCGGGCCTCCGACCACTCACGCTCCTGGCCGAACTCGCCACCCTGGAACAGCAGCTGCTTGCCGGGGTGGGCCCACATGTACGCGAGCAGCGCCCGCAGGTTCGCCGCCTTGTTCCAGGCGTCGCCCGGCATCCGCGTCCACAGCGAGCCCTTGCCGTGCACCACCTCGTCGTGCGACAGCGGCAGCACGAAGTTCTCGCTGAACGCGTACATCAGCGAGAACGTCATCTGGTTGTGGTGGTAGCCCCGGTAGATGGGGTCGCGCCCGGCGTAGTCGAGCGTGTCGTGCATCCACCCCATGTTCCACTTGAACCCGAAGCCGAGGCCCCCGAGATGGGTCGGGCGGGTGACGCCGGGCCAGGCCGTGGACTCCTCGGCGATCGTGACGACCCCGGGGTGCTTGCGGTAGACGGTGGCGTTCATCTCCTGCAGGAACGCGACGGCGTCGAGGTTCTCCCGGCCGCCGTGCACGTTGGGTAGCCACTGGCCCTCAGGGCGGGAGTAGTCGAGGTAGAGCATGCTCGCCACGGCGTCGACCCGGAGGCCGTCGATGTGGAACTCGTCCAGCCAGTACAGGGCGTTGGCGACGAGGAAGTTGCGTACCTCCGTGCGCCCGAAGTCGAACACGAGCGTGCCCCAGTCGGGCTGCTCGCCCCGGCGCGGGTCGGCGTGCTCGTAGAGCGGGGTGCCGTCGAACTTCGCGAGCGCCCACTCGTCACGCGGGAAGTGGGCGGGAACCCAGTCGACGATGACGCCGTAGCCGTGCTGGTGCAGGTGGTCGACGAAGTAGCGGAAGTCGTCGGGGGTGCCGAACCGCGCCGTGGGCGCGTAGTAGGACGTGACCTGGTAGCCCCACGACCCGCCGAACGGGTGCTCGGCCACGGGCAGCAGCTCCACGTGCGTGAAGCCGGTCTCGTCCAGGTACTCGACGAGCTGCTCGGCGATCTCCCGGTACCCCAGCCCCTGGCGCCACGAGCCCAGGTGCACCTCGTAGACGCTCATGGGCTCGGCGTGCGCCTGCCGCAGCGCCCGCCCGGCCATCCACACCTCGTCGCCCCACTCGTGCCGCGCGACGTCCACGACGGACGCCGTGGCGGGCGGGATCTCCGTGCGGAACGCCATCGGGTCGGCCTTGTCGCGCCACCGCCCGTCCTTGCCGAGGATGCGGAACTTGTAGCGCGTGCCCGGTTCGATGCCCGGCACGAACAGCTCCCACACGCCCGAGCTGCCCAGCACCCGCATCGGGTGCGCCCAGCCGGACCAGCCGTCGAAGTCGCCGGTGACGCGCACGCCCTGCGCGGTCGGCGCCCACACGGCGAAGCTCGTGCCGGTGACCGGCCCCGAGGGGGTGTCGTAGGTCCGGACGTGGGACCCGAGGACGTCCCACAGCCGTTCGTGGCGGCCCTCGCCGATCAGGTGCAGGTCGATCTCGCCGAGCGTCGGCAGCCACCGGTACGGGTCGTCGACGTGGTCGACGCGGTCGCCGTAGCGCACCGCCAGGCGGTAGTCGGAGGGCGGACCGGGCACCAAGCCGGAGAACAGGCCGGCGTCGTGCACTCTGACCAGCGGAACCTCTTCGCCGCCCGCTCGGACGACGTTCACGCCGTCCGCGTGCGGGCGCAGCACGCGGACGACGGTGCCGTCCGGGCGCGGGTGCGCGCCCAGCACGGAGTGCGGGTCGTGATGTGCTCCGCCCAGCAGCCGGTCGACCGCGTGCAGATCGGGCGGGCAGGGGTCGACGCGCTCGCTGATCGTCTGGGTGCCGTTCTCCTCGCGATCCACCTGCGCACCCTATTGCGCAAGGCCCCGGGTCGCTGACCCTGGGCACAACGATCAGGTGCCGATGTCGGTCGATCGTGTCTGATTCGCCGGTGCGCGCATAAGAACGGGTCCCGGCCCTGAGGGGGGTGGGCCGGGACCCGTTCGGGATGCCGTCGCCGCCACCTGAGTACCGGGGCGCGACGGCCGGCTGATGGCCGGTCGGGGGCTGGGGTTGTTGGAGTGCCTGTCAGCCGTTCCGGCCCTGGTCGGCCGGCTCGGGACGCGTACCGTTGTCGCGCACTTCGCCGCCTCGCCTCGCGGTGTCCGTGGGAGGCCCGGCGGGGTGGTCGGGGTTGCCGGGAGCGGCGGTGGGCGGAACCCCGGGGTGCGTGGCGCCGTCCTGCGCGTCGGCGGACCGGCCGTGCGGGCGGTCGCTGTCCTGGCCCGGCGGAGTGCTGGGCTGCGCGGGCTGGTCGGTGCCAGCCAGGTCGGCGCAGTAGCCGGGCACCTTGTCCGGCGAGCCCGCAGCCTTTACGAGGGAGCCGAATGCCGGGTTGTCCGCGGCGGCGCCGGGGTTGTCGGTGGCGCCTGCGGCCCACGCGGTGCACAGACCCGCGAGCGACGGCTGGGGCGAGGCAGACGCGGTGGCGTCCGGCTGGTCGGCGGCAGGCCCTCGCGCTCCTGGCTCGTGGTGGTCCTCGGCGGCTGCCGAAGGTGTGGGCGTCGACGTGCGGGTCGCTGCCGGCGGGTCTGCCGGCGGGGCCGACGGCGGGCCGGACACGGTTGCGGCGAGCGCCACGCCGCCGGTCGCGCCGGCGAGCAGGACCACGGCGGCGACCGCTTTCGCGGCGAGGATCTTGGACAGGGCGGTGCTGAGCATTGACTGTCTCCGGGGGGGTGCGCTGGGGAGCGGGGACGCGCGGGGCGCGTCGACGAAGGCGGCCACCGCGGCCGCCTCGCCCGCCAGCTCGCCCGCCGTGCCGGGGCCCGCGGCCGCGGCGAGGAGCTGGTGGAGACCGGCTGGACCCGCGCCACCGTCGAGCAGTTGCTCTGCGGTGGCCGAGGTCAACCGGTCCGGGGTCGAGGTGCGCATCTCGTGCCGTCCAGCGCCGCGTCGTCGCAAACCGTTACCCACGCTTCTCACCTGCGGTCCATCGGTCGTTCTTGATCGTTTGAGCCAGCTTCTTGAGGCCGCGGTGCGCGGCCACCCGTACCGTGCCGGGGCGCTTGCCGAGCACCTTGCCCGCGGTCGTCGCGTCGAGACCGACCACCGCGCGCAGGAGGACGGCCTCCGCCTCGGTCCGGGGCAGGGCGAGGATCTGGGCCATCGCCCATTGGGTCGCCATCCCCTCCACAGCCTCGCCGTACGCGTCGTCGCGGTCCGGGTACTCGGCGAGCAGGTCCGTCCCGGTCACGTCGGCCGGACGCCGCGTCCGGGTGCGCGCCCAGTCCATCGCGCGGTTGCGGCAGATCGTGCTGACCCAGCCCCGGAATCCGTCGAGGTCACCCTGGAAGCCGCGCATGTCCCTGGCCACCTGTAGCCAGGTCTCGGCCGTGACGTCCTCTGCCTCCGCCCCGACCAGCGCCGTGGCGTACCGCAACAGCCGTGGTTGCAGATCGCGGTACAGGGCTACGAAGCCGGCCTCGTCGCCGCCGGACGCAGCGCGCAGCGCCTCGTCCAGGGCGGCGCCGGCCGGCGGCGGGACCACCTCGCCCGCGGCAGCGCGCACTCGTCCTCCACGTCCTGTCGAGGGACGGAGGGGCGTGAGCACGGGGGAGCGCCGCACCGACCGTCCGCTCCCACAGCGCCGCGGAGCGCCGGGCCGTTACACGCGGGGACGGCTCAGACGCCGGCGTCCGTCTGCGCCTCGGCGGTCAACCGGGCGATGGAGGCCAGCGGGATCGGGGCCCACCCCGGCCGGTTGCGCGCCTCGTAGAGCGTCTCGTACACGGCCTTGTCCAGCTCGAACGCGCGCAGGAGGACGGCCTGGTCGCGGGGGTCGGCGCCGGCGCGCAGCGTGTAGCCGTCGCAGAACGCCGAGCGGTTGCGCTCGGACCACTCGTTCGCGCGCCAGGTCATCTGCGAGTCGTGGTCCGGGTCGGTCCAGTCGCCGGACGGTTCCCACTGGGAGAGCTGGTGGAACGCCGCGTAGTCGAACGAGCGGAGCATGCCGGCGATGTCGCGCAGTGCGGAGTCGGGCCGCACGCGCTCCTCCAGCGGGGCGGCCGGCTCGCCCTCGAAGTCGATCACCAGCCAGCCGTAGGGCGTGCGCAGGGTCTGGCCGAGGTGCAGGTCGCCGTGGACGCGCTGGGTCGGGATCATGCCCGTCATCGCCTCGACCTCGCTGTAGACGGCCCGGATCGCGCGCTCGTGGCGGCTCAGCGCCGGTACCGCGCCCGTCGCGGACGTGAGCCGCTCCTGCCACATGCGGGCGAGCAGGCGCGGGTCGCCCTCGCTCTCTCCGAGAGCGCTCCTCAGCTCCGCGTGCACCACGGCGATGGTCTCGCCGAGGCGAGAGGCCTCCGCCGCGAAGTCACCGCCCACCTCGTCGGCGCGCAGGTCGCCCTCGGCGAGCAGGTCCCGCACGCTCGCGAGCGCCATCGCCCAGCCGTCGGCGGAGTTGGCGGCGAAGTCCTGAAGCACCCCCAGCGTGACCGGTGCGCCGTCGAACGCACCCTCGATCGCGCCCTGCAGCGCGGCGACCTCGTTGCTCCCCACCGACCGCAGGGCCCGGTGCAGCTCGAGGTCGGGGTTGACGCCGGGCAGCACACGCCGGAACAGCTTGAGGATCGACTGGTCGCGCCACGACACCGAGGTGTTCGACTGCTCCACCCCGAGCACCCGGCCCGGCCCGCTCTCGGCGATGTGCGCTCCGGGCTCCGGCGTGAACCGGAGGTCGCCGAACGTGCGCCCGTCGCGGATGTACTCGAGGAGCCGGTCGGTGACAGCGGAGTCCCACATCCCGTCGTAGGCCAGGTGGTCGCCCACCTGGCCGATGACGACGTGCTCCAGGTCCCCGCGTAGGTGCTCACGGCGCCCAACCACGAGCTGGTAGTGCTGGACGGACGAGTCGTCGTCGAGGGTGACGGCGACGATGAGCAGGTCGAGGAGCGGTTCCCCTTCCGTCGCCAGCGGCGTGCTGGAAGTGACGGCGACGGACCGGACAGGTCGGCCCTTCGCGCCGAACCAGCGCTGCCTAGGCAGCCAGTCGGGCAGCAGAGCGGGGAGCTCCTCGTCCAAACTCATCCAGACTCCTCCGCGGGGGTGATCGAGAACCAGTAGAAGCCGTGTCCGGGCAGGGTGAGGAGGTAGGGCAGTTCCCCGATCCGCGGGAACGGCACACCTCCGGTCAACTCGTGGGGAGCGCGACCCTGCCACGCGGAGAGGTCGAGCTCCACCGGCTGCGGGAATCGCGACATGTTGTTGACACAGAGCACGACGTCATCGCCGTAGGACCGCACGTACGCGAGGACCGACGGGTTGGAGCCGCCGAGCTCGCTGTAGTCGCCGAGACCGAACGCGGGGTGGCGCTTGCGGACCTCGATCATGTGCCGGTTCCAGTGCAGCAGCGAGGTGGTGGAGTTGACCTGCGCCTCGACGTTGACCGCCTGGTAGCCGTAAAGGGGGTCCATGATGATCGGCAGGTACATCCGTCCGGGGTCGGACGTGGAGAAACCGGCGTTGCGGTCCGGTGTCCATTGCATGGGGCTGCGAACGGCGTCGCGGTCGCCCAGCCAGATGTTGTCGCCCATACCGATCTCATCACCGTAATACAGAACGGGTGAACCGGGCAGCGACAGCAGCAGCGCCGTGAACAGCTCGAGCTGGTTGCGGTCGTTCTCGAGGAGCGGGGCGAGCCGCCTGCGGATGCCGATGTTGGCCTTCATCCGCGGGTCCTTGGCGTACTCCGCGTACATGTAGTCGCGCTCTTCGTCGGTGACCATCTCGAGCGTCAGCTCGTCGTGGTTGCGCAGGAAGATGCCCCACTGGGCGCCCGAGGGGATGGCGGGGGTCTGGGCCAGGATCTCCGAGATCGGGAAGCGGTTCTCCCGGCGCACCGCCATGAAGATGCGTGGCATCAGCGGGAAGTGGAACGCCATCTGGCACTCGTCGCCGCCGCTGTCGGGGTCACCGAAGTACTCCACGACGTCGGACGGCCACTGGTTGGCCTCGGCGAGCATGACCCGTCCGGGGTACTCGACATCCATCACCTTGCGGCAGCGCTTGAGGAACTCGTGCGACTCCCGCAGGTTCTCGCAGTTCGTGCCCTCACGCTCGAACAGGTACGGCACGGCGTCGAGGCGGAAGCCGTCGATGCCGAGGTCGAGCCAGAACCTGAGGACCTCGATCATCGCGTCCTGCACGGCAGGGTTGTCGTAGTTCAGGTCCGGCTGGTGGCAGAAGAACCGGTGCCAGTAGAACTGGCCGCGCACCGGGTCGTAGGTCCAGTTCGACGACTCGGTGTCGACGAAGATGATCCGCGCGTCCGGGTAGCCCGAGTCGTCGTCCGCCCAGACGTAGAAGTCGCCGTAGGGCCCCTCCGGGTTGCGGCGGGACTCCTCGAACCAGGAGTGCTGGTCGGAGGTGTGGTTCATGACGAGGTCGGTGATGACGCGGATGCCGCGCTTGTGGGCCTCGTCGAGCAGCACGACGAAGTCGTCGACCGTGCCGAACTCCGGGAGCACCGCGCGGAAGTCGCGGATGTCGTAGCCGCCGTCGCGGAGGGGGGAGTCGTAGAAGGGCGGCAGCCAGAGGCAGTCGACACCGAGCCACTGGAGGTAGTCCAGCTTCTCGGTGAGGCCGCGCAGATCCCCGGTGCCGTCGCGGTTCGAGTCGGAGAACGCGCGTACGAGCACCTCGTAGAAGACGGCCCGCTTGAACCAGTCGTGGTCGACGTCCAGGGTCCTGGCATGGCCGAAGTCGTCGGAGGAGCTCTCGGGCAGCTGTTCGTCTGCGGGGTGCCCCGCAGGGTTCTGGGCCTCGGCGGCCGAGGTGTCGATCGACATGGGGGATCGCGTTCCTACCGGGCGGAGTGGCGGAGGGCGCACGGACCAGTCTTACCTGGCGTCTGGCCCAGGCGCATGACGAGGCACGGCGGTAACCGTGAGGGTAGCCGGAGCACCTGATCAAGAACCGTCGGACGTGCCTCCCGCGCTTCACACGTTCGGGGTCCGATCAGCGTCGGCATGTTGGACGCACGGCGGCGTCGTCGTATTCCCTGGCACGTCCGGCACGATGATCACGTGCCACCGACAGGACGCCGCCGCCAGGCGCTGATGCTGACCGGGACGCTCGTCCTCGCCACCGGCGCGACAGCCGGGATCTCCGCGTGGGTGCTCGCGGCAGACCCGGGTGCCGGGGTCTCCGAGGGGCTGCGCACGGGCGGGCTTGCCGGGGCGTCGCTCGTCGCGCTCTACGCCCTGTGGCTCAACGACCGCCGCCGCCGGGTGGAGGAGGACCGGCAGGCCGTCGAGGAGGAGCGGCTGCGGCTGGAGGGCGGGCGGATCACGAACGAGCGCTTCGCGAAGGCGGTGGAGATGCTCGGTCAGGACGCCGACCAGGTGCGGGTGGGCGCGATGCACGCGCTCGCCGGGCTGGCCAGGAGCACCCCGTCGTACACCCAGACGGTGATCGACGTGCTGTGCGCCTACCTGCGGCGGCCGTTCTTCCACTACGCGTACGAGCGGTCGGGCGCCGACCCCGACCGCAACGACTTCGCCGAGCCCGCCCGCGGCAGGCTGTCGGCGGAGGAGACGGCCGACGACCGCGAGCGCCAGGTCCGGCTGACCGCCCAGCGGGTGCTGCTGGAGCTCCTCCCGGCCGCCGGCACCGACGGGCCCCGCTATGACCTCGATCTCACAGGCGCGACGCTCGAGTACCTCGATTTGCGGCGCAGGCGGGTGGGCGGCCTGCTCGTCCGGCGGGCGACGTTCTATGGCATCACGCGGCTCGCAGGCACCGAGTTCTGCGGGCGGGCGATGTTCACCGGAGACGTCTTCCGCGGCCGGCTCGAACTGGCCGGCGCCCGGTTCGACGCCGGCGTCTCGTTGCGGGACGTGCAGTTCGACGGCCCCGTCGACCTGACCGGCGCCGTCGTCGCCGACTTCGCGGACCTACGCTGGCGCGAGCCGGCGGACGTCGAGGTCAGCGGCCTGGTGGCGGCGCCTGGCGTGACGCTCAAGGGCCTTCCGGTCGCCAAGCCCGTGCTCGCCGACTGAGCCCTGCACACCGCACCTCACCGGGCGTCGCCGTGCGGGCACGTTCGCAGGCCTGGTCGCCCACCCGGTGAGGGAGGACCCTGGGCCGTCCCTTCCGGGAAGGAGAGGACTGTGTTCGGACAGGTGTTCCAGGGGCAGGTCACCGACGCACGGCAGGTCCGGCAGCTCCTCGACGACTGGGTGGAGCGGCTCGCTCCCGGCGCAGAGGGCTGGCTCGGCACGACGGCGGGAGTCACTGAGGACGGCACGTTCGTCGGCGTCGCCCGGTTCGAGTCGGCCGAGTCGGCGCAGCGCAACAGCGGGCGGACGCAGCAGGGCGAGTGGTGGTCCGCGATGTCCAAGCTGTTCGCAGGCGAGACGGTGTTCCACAACTGCAGCCAGGCGGACGTCGCGCGCGGCGGCGGGTCCGACCAGGCCGGCTTCGTGCAGGTCATCCAGGGCCGCACGGACGACATCGCCCGGGTCCGCGAGGTGGTGAGCGTGTTCGACAAGCGGTTCTCGGACCTGCGCCCCGACCTCCTGGGCATCCTCTCCTGCATCCACGACGGCGAGGACGGCGCGTTCACGCGGGTCGTCTACTTCGTCTCCGAGGAGGAGGCGCGGATCACCGAGCAGCAGGAACCGCCGCCGGAGGTGGCGGAGGTGCTGCGCGAGGGGAACCGGATCATGCAGGACGTGCGGTACTACGACCTGCGCGAACCCTGGCTGTACTCACCACGCTGACCGCCGGACGCGACGGTCAGCCGGCCGTCGGCCGAACCCGGAAGATGTGCGCCACGTGGTTCCAGGGCTCCAGCCGCACGTAGTTGTACTGGCCCCACTGGTAGACCTCGCCGCTCACCTCGTCGTGAACGGTGATGCCGTCGTTCCAGTCGACGCCGAGCGCGGGCATGTCGAGGGTGGTGGTGCCCTCCTGCGCGTTGTACGAGTCGAGCGTGCACACCACGAGCACGGTGTCGCCGGTGGCCGGATCGGTCTTGGAATACGCGATGATCTGGTCGTTGTTGACGTCGTGGAAGTGAATGTCGCGCAATTGCTGGAGCGCCGGATGCGCGCGACGGATCTCGTTGAGCCGGGTGATGTAAGGCTCCAGCGAACGGCCCTCGTTGAGCGCGTGTGCGTAGTCGCGGGGGCGCAGCTCGTACTTTTCGGAGTTGAGGTACTCCTCGCTGCCCGGCCGGACCGGCTCCGACTCGAACAGCTCGAAGCCGGAGTAGACGCCCCACGTCGGCCCCATCGTCGCAGCCAGGGTGGCGCGGATGGCGAACATTCCCGGCCCGCCGGTCTGCAGCGACTCGTGGAGGATGTCGGGGGTGTTGACGAACAGGTTCGGCCTGGCCTCGTCGCACCGCTCGGCGTGCATCAGGGCGAACTCGGTGAGCTCGGCCTTCGTGGTGCGCCAGGTGAAATAGCTGTAGGACTGGGTGAACCCGAGCCGCGCGAGCCCGAACAGCCGCGCCGGCCGCGTGAATGCCTCGGCGAGGAACAGCACGTCCGGGTAGCGGGACTTCACCTGCCAGATCAGCCAGTGCCAGAAGTTCGGCGGCTTGGTGTGCGGATTGTCCACCCGGAAGATCCGCACCCCGTGCTCCACCCAATGGAGTACAACCCGCAGCGACTCGGCGTAAATGCCCTCCGGGTTGTTGTCGAAGTTGATCGGGTAGATGTCCTGGTACTTCTTCGGCGGGTTCTCCGCATAGGCGATGGTGCCGTCGGGGCGCACGGTGAACCACTCGGGGTGCTCGGCCACCCAGGGGTGGTCGGGGGCGCACTGGAGCGCGAAGTCCAGGGCCACCTCCATGCCGAGGTCCTGGGTGCGCTGCACGAACGCGTCGAAGTCCTCGAGGGTGCCGAGCTCCGGGTCGATGGCGTCGTGGCCGCCCTCCGCCGAGCCGATCGCCCACGGCGAGCCGACGTCGCCGGACCCGGCGTTCACACTGTTGTTGCGGCCTTTGCGGTGCACCATGCCGACCGGGTGGATCGGCGGCAGGTAGACCACGTCGAAGCCCATCGCCGCGACGCGGTCCAGCTCCTTCGCCGCCGTGACGAACGTGCCGTGCACCGCGCGGCCGTTCTCGTCGCGGCCGCCGGTGGAGCGGGGGAAGAACTCGTACCACGAGCCGTAGAGCGCGCGCTCGCGGTCGACGTAGATCTGCTGCGGCCGCCCGCGCGTGATGAGCTCCCGGACGGGACGCTCGGCCATGATCTTCTCGACGGCCGGGAACAGCGCAGGCGCGACGCGCGCGTGCAGCGGGAGCGCGGTGTCGCGAAGCGCGTTGGCGGCGCCGAAGAGCAGGTCGCGGTGCGGGCGCTCGCCGGGGCGGCGGCCCACGCGTTGCAGCAGCCGGGCCCCGACCTCCAGGTCGTTGGCCAGCTCCTCGGCGGTCTGCCCGGCGTCCAGCTTGACGGTGACGGTGTGCCGCCACGTGGACCACGGGTCGCTCCAGGCGTCGACCCGGAACGTCCACAGGCCCGGCTCGTCCGGCACGACGGTGGCGGTGAACCGGTCGGTGCCGGTGCCCGTCGGCGTCATCCGGACGTGGTGGGCCATGCCGCGGCTGCCGATGCGGCGCCACACGACGTTGGCCGCCACGGCGTCGTGTCCCTCGCGCCACACCGTGGCACTGATCGGGACGACCTCGCCGACGACGGCCTTGCTCGGATGGCGTCCACCGCTCACGGTCGGTGTGACGTCATCGATCCCGAGCCGACCGGTCATCGGCACACCCCCAGCTGCACGCGCGTCAGTGAAGTCACAAAACTACCTACCCGTTCGGTCCTCGATCAGAACGGGTCGCCGCCGTTCACACGATGGTCACCGAAGCGTCGGAACCCGTCGTCACCGCAGTCGTCCGCGGCCGATCCTGCCCTATTCCGGGCGAATCTCCAGGCCTGTGAAAAGTTCGTCCCCTGATGTGTCGCGGCCGGCTCGCCCCGAGTGCGGGCACCGGTCACGGAAGCGCACCTCCCTGTCCGGCATATGAGATGGTCTGTTTTGTGAGAGCGCTTCGCCGGTTCACCGTCCGTGCTCAGCTGCCCAGCGGGCTGGCACCGCTGCAGACCCTCGCCACAAACCTGCGGTGGAGCTGGCACCCGCCCACCCAGGACCTGTTCGCGACGCTCGACGGGGACGCGTGGGATCGGGCCGGGCACGACCCGGTCCGGCTGCTGGGCGAGATCAGCTCGGCGCGGTTCGAGGAGCTCGCGAAGGACGCCGACACCGTCGTCACGGTCCGTGAGCTGGCCGACGACCTCGCCACGTACCTGGACGAGCCGCGCTGGTACCAGATGGAGCGCGAGGACGACCCGTCGCTGCCCGCCGCCGTCGGCTACTTCTCCATGGAGTTCGGCGTGAGCGAGGTGCTGCCGAACTACTCGGGCGGCCTCGGTGTGCTGGCGGGCGACCACCTCAAGGCCGCGTCCGACCTCGGGGTGCCGCTCATCGGTGTCGGGCTGCTCTACCAGTCCGGTTACTTCCGGCAGTCCCTCTCGCTCGACGGCTGGCAGCTCGAGCACTACCCGGTGCTCGACCCGCAGGGCCTCCCGCTGCAGCTCCTCACCGACGCAGGCGGCGCACCGGTGCTGGTAGAGGTGGCGATGCCGGGCGGGCGCAAGCTGAAGGCACGCGTCTGGCAGGCGGCCGTCGGCCGCGTTCCGCTCCTGCTTCTCGACTCCGATATCGAGGAGAACGAGCCCGACCTACGCAGCGTCACCGACCGGCTCTACGGCGGCGACCAGTCCCACCGGATCGTCCAGGAGATCCTCGTCGGGATCGGCGGCGTGCGGGCTGTAAGGGCGTTCTGCGCGGTGACCGGGCACCCCGAGCCGGAGGTTTTCCACACCAACGAGGGACACGCCGGCTACCTCGGGCTGGAGCGCATCCGCGAGCTGAGCGAGCGCAACGGGCTGAGCTTCGACGAGGCGGTCGCCGCGGTGCGGGCCGGCACCGTGTTCACCACCCACACGCCGGTGCCCGCCGGCATCGACCGGTTCCCCGTGGACATGGTGCAGCACTTCTTCGCTGCCCCGCGGAGCGACAGCGAAGCGGGCATCGACTCAGTGCTGCTGCCTGGTGTGCCGATGGACCGCGTGCTCGCGCTCGGCGCCGAGGACAACCCCAACATGTTCAACATGGCGCATATGGGGCTGCGCCTGGCCCAGCGAGCCAACGGTGTCTCGCGACTGCACGGCGCGGTGTCGCGGGGCATGTTCGGCCGGCTGTGGGAGGGCTTCGACGCGGGCGAGGTGCCGATCGGCTCGGTCACCAACGGCGTGCACGGCTCCACCTGGGAGGCGCGTGAGGTCACGGCGCTTCTCGGCGACGCCGGTTTCGGCGCCACGCTCAGCCCCCGCGAGCCTGTCTCCGACGAGATGCTGTGGGAGCTGCGCGGGGCCCTGCGCTCCCGCCTCGTGGCCGAGGTGCGCCGCCGGGTGCGGGAGGCGTGGCTGCAGCGTGGCGCGTCCACGCCGGAGCTGAGCTGGACCGACCACGTCTTCGACCCCGAGGTGCTCACCGTCGGGTTCGCGCGCCGCGTGCCGACCTACAAGCGGCTCACGCTGATGCTGCGCGACCAGGACCGGCTGCGTGACCTGCTGCTCGACCCGCACCGTCCGGTGCAGCTCGTGGTCGCGGGCAAGAGCCATCCCGCCGACGACGGCGGCAAGGCGCTCATCCAGGAGATCGTCCGGTTCGCCGACGACCCCGCCGTGCGTCATCGGATCGTCTTCCTGCCCGACTACGACATGTCGATGGCCCGCTACCTCTACTGGGGCTGCGACGTGTGGCTGAACAACCCGCTGCGCCCGCTGGAGGCGTGCGGCACGTCGGGGATGAAGTCCGCGCTCAACGGCGGGCTCAACCTCTCGATCCGCGACGGCTGGTGGGACGAGCTGTATGACGGCGCCAACGGCTGGGCCATCCCGACCGCCGACGGGATCGAGGACCCGGTCAAGCGCGACGATCTGGAGGCCAACGCGCTCTACGAGCTGCTGGCCACCCAGGTGGCACCGGCGTTCTACGAGCGCACCGACGGGGTGCCATCCCGCTGGGTGGAGCTGGTGCGCCACACCCTCACCACGCTCCGCCCGCAGGTGCAGGCCACCCGCATGGTGCGCGAGTACGTCGAGGACTGGTACGCGCCCGCCGCCAGGGCGGCCGCCCGGATCAGCGGCGACGACTTCGGCCCGGCGAAGGAGCTCGCGGCCTACCGGCAGCGGCTCAACGCCGCGTGGTCGCAGCTGCGGATCACCGGGGTGGACGCGTCAGGGCTGCCGGACACCCCTGAGGTCGGGGCGCCGATGACCGTGCGTGCCGCGGTGCAGCTGGGTGGGCTGAGCCCGGAGGACGTCACCGTCGAGGCTGTGGTGGGGCGGGTCGGCGAGAGCGACGACCTGGCCGACACCGTCACCGTCGCGATGGAGCACGTCGGTGAGGCCGATGGGATGGGCGACCGGTTCGAGTCGGTGGTGAAGCTCCCGCACGCGGGCCTCACGGGCTACACCGTGCGGGTGCTGCCCGCGCACCCGCTGCTGGCCGCACCCGCCGAGCTGGGCAAGGTCGTGCTTGCCTAGCTCTCGGCGGGTGCCTCCGAACCGGCCGGTTCGGCGTGCTGTTCGAGCTGTTCGATTGCCCACAGCGCCCAGCCGTGCACGGCCTCGTACTGCCGCAGCCCGAACTCGGCTGCGAGGATCCCGAAACCCTCGGGGCCGGGCACCGGCGGCCCGGTGACCTCACGCACCGCTCGCAGGTCCGCCAAGCCGGCGGCGGCCTCGTCGGCGATCCGGCGCAGCACGCTCAGCGCGTCCGGAGGGTCGAGCGCGGACAGTAGGAACATCCGCAGCACCTCTTCGTTGCGGACCTTTCCGCTCCTGCTCGGCGGGGCGGTCAGCCACGCGCGCAGCTCCTCGCGCCCGGCGGGGGTGACGGCGTAGGTGCGGCTGCCGCGCGGACCCTCGTGGGTCACCTCGACGAGCCCGCGCACGGCGAGCTTGCCCAGCTCCGGGTAGATGCTCGTGTGCCCGGCCTGCCAGGCGTAGCGGCCGAGGTAGCCCTCGAACTCCTTCGTGAGCTCGTAACCACTGCGCGGCCGGACCGCGAGCAGGCCCAGCAACGCGTGGGGCAATGACATGTCCCGACCGTACCTGACAACCTCAACATGTCATAGTTGACATGTTGGTTTTGGAAGGTGCATCCTCGGGTTCATCCGAACGACGAACGGGGAGAGAGATGAGCACCACCACACCACTGCACGTCACCGGTCACCTGGCTCCGGTGCCTGACGAGATCGACGCGAGGGAGCTGCCGGTCGAGGGCGCGCTGCCGCCCGAGCTGACCGGGCGCTATCTGCGCAACGGGCCCAACCCGTTGCCGGGGGAGCCGTCGCCGCACTGGTTCGCCGGCCACGGCATGGTCCACGGCATCCGGCTGCGGGCCGGGCGCGCGGAGTGGTACCGCAACCGCTGGGTGCGCACCGCCGCGCTCGAGGGCGGGTCCATGATTCGTCCGGACGGCACGGTCGACCGCAGCGTCGGCGTGGCGAACACCCACGTGATCGCGCATGCCGGGAAGATCATGGCCCTGGTCGAGAGCAGCTTCCCGCACGTGCTGACCCCGGAGCTCGCCACGGTCGGGCCCTGCGACTTCGACGGGCGCCTCACGACGGCGATGACCGCGCACCCGAAGTGCGACCCCGTCACCGGCGAGCTCCACTTCTTCGGTTACGGGGTCATGCCGCCGTACCTCACCTACCACCGGCTCTCCGCGAAGGGTGAGCTGGTGACCAGCGCCGAGATCGCGGTGCCCGGACCGACGATGATGCACGACTTCGCGATCACCGATCAGCACGCGGTGTTCCTCGACCTGCCGATAACCTTCTCGATGGACCGGCTCGCGAACGGCATGCCGTTCGGCTGGGACGACGCCTACGGCGCCCGGCTCGGGGTCATGCCCCTGGACCGGCCCGGCGAGGTCCGCTGGTTCGACGTCGACCCGTCCTACGTCTTCCACGTCGGCAACGCCCACACCGACACGCAAGGCCGGGTGGTGCTCGACGCCGCCCGCTACGCCGCCGCCGACGCCGTCGCCATGTGGGACGGGCTCGGCCACGACCCGGCCGGGCTCGCCGCCGACGCCGCCGCGACCGGTGCCGCCCGGCTGCACCGGTGGGTGCTCGACCCGGCGACCGGAGCAGTGACGGAGACGCCGCTGCACGACCGTGGTGTGGAGTTCCCGACCGTCGACGACGCACGGGTCGGCCGACCGGCGCGCTACCGCTACGCGGTCGCAGACTCGGGCGGTCGCGCGGGCGTGGTCAAGTTCGACGCCGAGCACGGATCCGTCGCCGAGCACGATCTGGGCACAGCCACCGTCGCGGGCGAGGCGGTTTTCGTCCCGTCGGGCGTCGCGGGGCGCGCCGAGGACGACGGCTGGCTCCTCACCATCACCACCCGGCGCGACGGAAGCGCCTCGAAATTGCTGGTGCTGGACGCGACCGACGTCGCGGGTCCGCCCGTCGCCGCGGTGGCGCTGCCGCGGGGGGTGCCTGCGGGCTTCCACGGCTCGTGGATCGACGACATCGAGGTGGGACGGGCATGAGCGTAACGATGGATAGGTCGTCGTCCTCGCCGTTCCGGGCTGCCGGCATGCTGCGCGGCCTCGCCTGGGACGTCGGACTGCCGCTGGTCGCCTACTACGGTCTTCACCTGCTGGGTGTCGGTGACTGGACCGCTCTGCTCGCGGCGACCCTGCTGGCCGGGGTGCGGATCGTCGTGGGCATGGTTCGGGAGCGCGTGCTGAACCCGTTCGCGACGGTGATGCTCGTCGTGTTCGGGTTGGGCGTGCTGCTCGCGCTGGTCACCGGTGACGCCGAGTTCGTGCTGCTCAAGAACTCGATCATCACGGGCGCCGTCGGGTTGGTGTTCCTCGCCACGTCCCTGGTCGGCAGGCCGCTGACGCTCGCGGCGTCGAAGAGCTTCCAGCCGGAGCGCGCCGCTGAGATCGACGAGCAGTACCGGACCAACCCCGGCGCGCGGCACGCGCACCGGCTCAGCTCCACCGTCTGGGGAGCCGGGCTGCTGCTCGAGGCGTTGGTGCGGGTGCCGCTGATCTACGCGCTCCCGATCAGCGTGATGGTCGGGGTCTCCGAGGCGCTCAGCGTCGTGACCTTCGGCGCGCTGATCGGCTGGAACATCTGGTACGCCCGCCGGGCCACCCGGCGACTCAGCTCCTCGTGACGAAGGTCAGCCGCCGCCGCAGCAGCCGCCTCCGCAGCACCCGCCGCCGCCCGCCGGGACGGGCGCTGCGGAGCCCGACGCCCGCCCCCCGACGGCCACCGTGGTGAGCAGCTTGACCGTGTCGCCGTGGCCCGCAGGGCAGGCGGCCGGGTCGCTCGCCTCGCTCATCGGGCGGCTGACCTCGAACGTCGAGCCGCACTCGCGGCAGCGGAAGTCGTATCGGGGCACGGTGGCACGGTACCCCGCGCGGGCTCGGGCCGAGGCCCTCGGTCAGGCCACCGTCCGAAGGCGGCCGCCGAACCACCGGCCCACCCCGTCCGCCAGCGCGGTCAGCTCCGCCGTGTCGGGACGCGGCGCGGCCGACGCCCACGCGACATAGCAGTCCGGGCGCAGGAGCAAGGCGGTCGCCGGGACGCCCGAAGGCTGCGGGCGGGCCGTGACGACGTCGAGCCGGCCGGCCCAGTCACCTGTCCAGCGAGCCGTTGCCGCCGCCACGGACGCTCCGTCGGTGAGGTCCAGCAGCAGCGGCCGCGCGGTGCGGGTCAGCTCCACCAGCCGGACGGAGCCGCGCCCGTCCACGTCCAGCAGCATGTCGGGTGCCCACCGCCCGACCAGCGGGTGCGTGGCCGCGGCCCCCATGTCGTAGCGGATGTCGGCGCCCGACATCAGGCCCGCGATGTGTGCGACGGTCTGCGGGTCGGCGAGAAGCTCGGTGAACAGCTCCCGCAGGGCGGTGACCTCGCTGCCCGGCGCGATGAGCGCGGACTGCGCCTGGGTGTGCATGAGGACCCGGCGGCTGGCCGGCCGCCGCTCCGCCTCGTACGTGTCGAGGAGTCCGGCCGGGGCGTCCCCACCGACCTCCGCGGCGAGCTTCCAGCCGAGGTTGACCGCGTCCTGCAGGCCTAGGTTCAGGCCCGGCCCGCCGATCGCCGAGTGCACGTGGGCGGCGTCGCCGACCAGCAGCACCCGGCCGTCCCGGAACCGGTCGGCCACGCGGCTGTTGCCGCCCTCCAGACGGCGCAGCACGTGCGGTCCCTCGTCGTCAGGCGGGCCGAGCGGCACCTCGGCCCCGAGGACCCGCCGGACGCTCTCCCGCATCTCGCCCAGGGTCATCGGGCGGTCGCTGCCGAGTCGGTCGAACTCGACGGTGGTGACCATGGGCGTGCGGCCGGGGAACGGGGCGAACACGAAGAGGCCGCTGTCGGTGCGGTGGTGCATGAACGGCGGGATGGTTCCGTGGCCCGGCACGTCCAGCGCACCGGTGGCCGGGTCGACCCATTCGGCCGGCACGGTGGCATGCGCGGTCCGCGAGACCGTCTGGTCGGTCGTGACGCCGGGGAAGCCGATGCCTGCGAGCTTGCGCGTCGGGCTGTGCCCGCCGTCGGCGCCGACCAGGTATCGAGCGCGAAGCTCGTACGAGCCGTCCGGGCCGGTGACGCCGACCGTGACGGCGTCGCCGTCCTGGTTCAGCCCGGTGAGCTCGTGGCCCCACCGGATCTCGACGCCCAACTCGTTCGCGCGCTCCACGAGCACCTCGACGACGCGAGCCTGCGGGACGGGCAGGGTGTACAGCGGGTTGCCGGCCAGCACGGTCAGGTCGAGCCTCATGGCCCCGAAGGGGAACTGCGAGGTCGGCTGCGGCGGATGGGTCGAGCCGCTGAGCCGCTCGTAGAGGCCGCGGCGGTCGAGCATCCGCACCACCTGGCCGACCAGGCCGTTCGCGCGGGGCTCGGTGCCCGGCGCGGGCAGTCGTTCGAGCACAACCGGACGGACGCCGGCCAGGCCCAGCTCGCAGGCGAGCATGAGCCCGTTCGGGCCGGCCCCGGCGATGACGACGTCGGTGGGCAGGTCAGCGGGCATGACGGATCTCCTCGTGGGACGGGCATGGCGGACCGGCCCGGGAGCGGGTCGCCCGGGGTGCTGAGCATTTGGTGTGGGTTCTGCGGTCAGGGAATGGGCAGGCCGGATTCGAGCCGCTGCAGCACCTCGCGCAGCAGCGCGGCGAGTGAGGTCGGTGGGTCGGTCCGCATCCACTGGTCGGTCGCCACCGTGAGGGCGGCGCCGACCGCCGCGGCGACGAGCTGCGGACCGATCTCGTTCGGTCCGGTAGCGGTGCGTTCGGCGATCGCCTCGGCCAGCGCGGCCTGCGCGGCGGCGTTCGCCTTCTGCAGCTCACCCTGCAGCGCGGGGTCGCTGACCATGAGGCGTACCCCGGCGATCCATTGTTGGTCGGGCTCGGTGCTGGTGCCCCGTTCGCCTGCCCCGTCGAGGTCGACGGCGAAGCGGGCCAGAACCGCGGCGGTGATGGCTGTCCAGAGCGGCTCGTCGGCCGGCCGCGCGCGCAGTTCCTCGGCGATCAGCATGGCGCGGTCGGCGTGCCGGGCGGCGATCGCCTCGGCCTTGCTCGAGAAGTAGTTGCGGAAGGTGCGCAGCGACACCCCGGCCGACTCGGCGATGTCCTCCACACGCACGCCGTCCACGCCGTGCTCGACGGCCAGCCGGATGGCCGCCCAGCTCAGCGCGATGCGGGTGGCGCGCTTCTTGCGCTCGCGCAGCCCGTCGGTGCCCCTGGTCACACCACCAGCGTACGCCGATATTTGCCTGTCCGGCAACTTTGCCTTTCTGGCAAAACTCTCAGGGTTGCCGGAGCAGGAGGAGCGACCGGGGCGGCAGGGTGATCGTCGTGCCCCCCGGGACCGCCCGGTCGCTCACCGGCACACCGCCGGGTCTCGTGCTGTCCAGCTCCGGTGTGTACGGGCCGCCTGCCGGCAGTGTGGCCGGGATCGCGTCCCCGCCTGCGTGCAGGAGCAGCAGCCACTCGCCGCGCAGCAGGCCCAGGCTGTGCAGGTTGCCGTCGTGCCAGTCGTGGCCGCCCAGCCGCCGCCCCGACGGGTGCCACCACAGCACCTCGCCGTCGCGGTAGAACCGGTCCCGGTGAAGGGCGGGCGAGCTGCGCCGGATCTCCGTGACCCGCCCGACGAACGCGGTGAGCGAGGCAGCAGCGGTGTCGTCCGGCCACGCCACCCACGACGTGGGGTCGTCGAGGCAGTAGGCGTTGTTGTTGCCGCCCTGGGTGCGCCACAGCTCGTCGCCGCCGAGCAGCATCGGCGTGCCGGTGGACAGCAGGAGCGTGCCGAGCATCGCCCTGGCCGCGGCGAGCCTGCGCTCGGCGATCACCGGTGAGGTCGTCTCACCCTCGACCCCGAAGTTCTGCGAGCGGTTGTCGTCGGTGCCGTCGCGGTTGCGCTCACCGTTGGCCTCGTTGTGCTTGCGCTCGTAGGAGACGAGGTCGCGCAGCGTGAATCCGTCGTGCGCGGTGACGAAGTTGACCGACGCCCACGGCCTGCGGCCGGACAGCTTGTAGAGGTCGGAGCTGCCGGTCAGCCGGGAGGCGACCTCGCCGATGCTGCCGTGGCCGCGCCAGAAGTCGCGGACGGCATCGCGGTACCGGCCGTTCCACTCCGACCAGGCGACGCCGAACCCGCCGACGCGGTAGCCCTCGCCGGTGGCATCCCACGGCTCGGCGATGAGCTTGGTGCGCGACAGCACAGGATCGACCGCGATGGCCGTGAGCAGCGGGGCGTTCGGGTCGAACGTGCCGGACCGCGGCCTGCCCAGCACGCTCGCGAGGTCGATGCGGAAGCCGTCCACGCCGTAGGACGTGACCCAGTGCCGCATCGCGTCGCACACCAGCCGGATCACCGTGGGTGACCCGGAGTCGAGGGTGTTGCCGGTGCCGGTGATGTCGGCGTCGTGGCCGTTACCGCCGAGCGAGTAGTACGCCGGGGCGTCGAGACCGCGGTAGGAGAGCGTGGTGCCACCGACGCCACCCTCGGCGGTGTGGTTCGGCACGAAGTCGAGGATCACCTCGATGCCGGCCGCGTGCAGGGCCGCGACCATCGTGCGGAACTCCTCGACCTCCGCGCCGGGCACACTCGCGTAGCCCGCGTGCGGGGCGAGGAAGCCCAGCGTGGCGTAGCCCCAGTAGTTGGTGCGCCCGCCTTCCACCAGCGGCGGTTCGTCCGCGATCGCGCACACCGGCATCAGCTCCACCGCGGTGACGCCGAGCCGGCACAGGTGCTGGACGACGGCTGGGTGCGCGAGCCCGAGGTAGGTGCCGCGGTGCAGGGGCGGCACGTCGGGGTGCTGCTTCGTGTAACCCCGGACGTGCAGCTCGGCGATCACCGTCTCCGACCACGGCACATCCGGGCGGATGAGCGGCGCCACCGGGTCGGGCCCGGTGACCACCGAGAGGGGCACGTGGCCGAGCGAGTCGATCGTGTTGAGGGTGCCCGTCATCGGGTCGTCGACCCAGCCGCGGGCCGCTTGCAGGTTCGTGATCCGGCCGGTGATCCTCCGGGCATACGGGTCGACGAGGATCTTCGCCGGGTTGGCACGCACCCCGTCCAACGGTCGGTACGGGCCGTGCACGCGGTACCCGTAGCGCTGCCCGGGCCGCACCCCGTCGACGTACCCGTGCCAGACGCCGAAGGTGCGCTCCGTGAGTGCCACGCGCCGCTCCGACAGGGCCCCGTCCGGACCGTCCACCAGGCACACTTCGATCGCGTCCGCGCTGGTGGATGCCACAGCGAAGCGGGCCCCGGCGTCATCGGCGTGGGCACCCAGTGGGAAGACCAGCACGATCGGCGAGGATAGAGCCCGTGGCAGCGCCCGAATCACACTCTGAGTCCTTCCTCACCGCGCGTAGCCGACCTGATCAGGCCGATCTTTCCGATCTGGTCGTCCGGATGGACCGCGTGTCGGTACGTCGTGGCAAGACGACACTTGTGCACGACGTGGACTGGGCCGTCGAGCTGGACGAACGGTGGGTCGTCCTCGGCCCCAACGGGGCGGGCAAGACCACGCTGCTACGGATGGCTGCCGCGGAGCTGCACCCGACCGCCGGCTCCGTGCACGTGCTCGGCGAGCGACTGGGCCGGGTCAACGTGTTCGAGCTGCGCACGCGGATCGGGCTCACGTCGGCGAACCTGGGCATGCGGGTGCCGAACGACGAGACGGTGCGCGACGTGGTCGTGAGCGCGGGGTACGGGGTGCTCGGCCGGTGGCGGGAGCGCTACGACTCGACCGACACCGACCGCGCCGACCACCTGCTCGACGCGCTGGGCGTCTCGGGGCTCGCGGCGCGCGAGTACGGCACGTTGTCGGAGGGCGAGCGGAAGCGCACCCTCATCGCGCGGGCCCTGATGACCGACCCCGAGCTGCTCCTGCTCGACGAACCCGCCGCCGGGCTCGACCTGGGCGGCCGTGAGGACCTCGTCGGGCGGCTCACTGCGCTGGCCGCCGACCCGGACGCCCCCGCGTCGGTGCTCGTCACCCACCACGTCGAGGAGATCCCGGTCGGCTACAGCCACGGCCTGCTGCTGCGCGAGGGCAGGGTGGTGGCCGCCGGGCTGCTGGAAGACGTGCTGACCGAGGGGAACCTGAGCGCGACCTTCGGCATCCCCCTGGGCGTCCAACGCCGGCGTGGCCGCTACACGGCGTGGCTCAAGTAGGCCCCCTCGCAAGGTTCAGGAAAGGCTCGTTCAGGTCCCGAGCGTTCCTGATGCGATGAATGTGGCTTTGCGGAACCCGGGCTGGAGGCGCTGCTTGATCTAGGGTCGTCTCGTGACTGAGTTCGTGAGGCTCGAGGTCGACGGCGGTGTCGGTACCATCCGGCTGGGTCGGCCACCGATGAACGCTTTCAACCGGCAGGTGCAGGAGGAGCTCAAGGCCTGCGCGGAGGAGGCGGCCCGGCGCGCCGACGTGCGTGCGGTCGTCGTGTACGGCGGGGAGAAGGTGTTCGCCGCCGGCGCCGACATCAAGGAGATGGTCGGGCTGTCCTACGCCGACATGGCGCCCGTCGCGCGCAGGCTCTCGGCGTGCTTCGGCGCGCTGTCGGAGGTGCCGAAGCCGACGGTCGCAGCGATCACCGGCTACGCCCTGGGCGGCGGCATGGAGGTGGCGCTCGGCTGTGACCGCCGGGTGTGCGGCGACAACGCCAAACTCGGTCAGCCCGAGATCCTGCTCGGGATCATCCCCGGCGGCGGCGGTACCCAGCGCATGGCGCGGCTGATCGGCCCGTCGCGGGCGAAGGACCTGATCTTCACCGGCCGGATGGTCACCGCCGCCGAGGCACTGGCGATCGGGCTGGTGGACGAGGTCGTCCCGGCCGACGACGTCTACGCCACGGCGCGGCGCTGGGCCGAGCAGTTCGTCGACGGCCCCGCGGTGGCGCTCGCCGCGGCCAAGAAGGCCATCGACGGCGGCCTCGACGTCGACCTCCGCACCGGGCTCGACATCGAGGCCGACCTGTTCGCCGCGCTCTTCGCCACCGACGACCGGCGGACCGGGATGGAGTCGTTCGTGGCGAACGGGCCGGGCAAGGCGCAGTTCTCCGGCCGCTAGCCTCCCTACCCATGAGTACGGACCCGGCGCCCAACCCGCACGCCACCGCCGAGCAGGTCGAGGCGGCGCGGCACGACCGCAAGCTTGCCAACGTGCTCTACCACGACTGGGAGGCGGGCAGCTACGACGACAAGTGGTCCATCTCCTACGACGAGCGCTGCATCAGCTACGCCGCCGACCGCTTCCGCCACGCGGCGGGCGAGGCCGGGTGGCCGTACGGGCGGGCGCTGGAGCTGGGCTGCGGCACCGGGTTCTTCCTGCTCAACCTCATGCAGGCCGGGGTGGCCGAGCGCGGGTCGGTGACGGACCTGTCGCCCGGCATGGTGCGGGCCGCGCTGCGCAACGCCGAGCGCCTCGGCCTGGACGTCGACGGGCGGGTCGCCGACGCCGAGCGCATCCCGTACGAGGACGCCACGTTCGACCTCGTCGTCGGGCATGCGGTGCTGCACCACATCCCGGACGTCGAGCTGGCGCTGCGCGAGGTGCTGCGGGTGCTCAGGCCCGGCGGGCGGTTCGTGTTCGCGGGCGAGCCGACGAAGATCGGCGACTTCTATGCCCGCCGCCTCGGCGCGCTGACGTGGAAGGCGGCCACAACCATCACGCGGCTGCCCCCGCTCCAGGGCTGGCGGCGGCCGCAGGAGGAGCTGGACGAGTCGTCGCGGGCCGCGGCGCTGGAGGCGGTCGTCGACGTCCACGTCTTCGACCCGGCCGCGCTCGAGGACACCGCGCGGCGGGCCGGGGCGCTCGACGCGCGGGTCGTCACCGAGGAGTTCACGGCCGCGATGCTGGGTTGGCCGGTGCGGACGTTCGAGGCGGCGGTGCCGCCGGGGAAGCTCGGGATGGGCTGGGCGATGTTCGCCTACCGCTCGTGGCAGCGGCTGTCCTGGCTCGACCAGAACGTGCTCTCCCGGGTGGTGCCGCGGGCGTGGTACTACAACGCGCTGGTGACCGGGACGAGGGCTCGGTAGTACTACCGATCTCGACGGCGCTCCCGTCGGCGAGGATGCCCCTGTGACCACATCGGCCACCGACGTCGAGCGCCCGCTCGAACCCCTCTGGCGCGGGCTGCTCGTCTACCGCGTTCTGACGCTCGTGAGCGCGGCGGCCGTCGCGCTGGCCGCCCTCGACGAGTACGCCGCACCCGCGGGCGTGGTCGCGGGGCTCGTGGTGATGGCGGTGTGGACCGCGCTGACCGGCTACGCCTACGTCGTGGGCCTGCCCGGTGAGCGGGACCTGAAGGGGCGCGTCGCGATCGTCGACCTCGGGGTCACGGTCGCGCTGATGGCCACCACCCCGCTGGTGCAGACGCCCGCGCAGCTGGCGGGGGACGCGCCGGTGATGGGCTCGATCTGGACGCCGGGTGCGGTGCTCGCGTGCGCCCTCGCCTACGGCGTCCGTGGCGGGCTGGCCGGGGCGGTCGCCGTATCGACTGCGCTTGTGCTGTTCCAGGCCGACTGGCGCGCCGAGGTCGCCGACATCCAGCTGCTGGTGCTCGCCGGGCTGACGATCGGCTACGCCGCCACCGTGCTGCGTCACTCCGCCGAGCGGCTGCGCCGCGCGATCGCGTCGGAGGCGGCGATGGCGGAGCGGGAACGGCTCGCGCGTGCCGTGCACGACGGGGTGCTGCAGGTGCTCGGGTTCGTGCGGCGGCGCGGGGCGGAGGTGGGCGGGCCTGCCGGGGAGCTGGGTTCGCTCGCCGGGGAGCAGGAGATCGCGCTACGCACCCTGCTGACCACCGGCCCGGCCCCGGTCGACGGCAACGGGCACCGCGACCTCGCCGCCGCGCTGCGGATGCTCGGCACGGCGAGGACCACCGTCTCGACTCCGGCGCACCCCGTGGAGCTGACCGCCCACGCCGTCGACGAGCTGGTGGCGGTGGTCGGGGCGGCGCTGGCGAACGTGGCCGTGCACGTGGGCCCGGACGCGTGCGCCTGGGTGCTGCTGGAGGATCTGGGCGACGGCGTGGAGATCAGCGTGCGCGACGAGGGCCCCGGCATTCCCGACGGGCGGCTCGCGGCGGCTGTGGCGGAGGGGCGGCTCGGGGTGGAGCGGTCGATGCGCGGGCGGGTGCTCGACCTGGGCGGCACGCTCGCCTGCGATACCGGCCTGGGCCGGGGGACGGAGTGGATCGTGCGCGTGCCGCGGGTGGGGGCGAGGTGAGCGACGTGATCACGGTGATGGTCGTCGACGACCACCCGATCTGGCGGGAGGGGGTGGCCCGCGATCTCACCGAGCGGGGGCTGCAGGTCGTCGCCACCGCTCCGGACGCCGACGCCGCGGTGCGGATAGCCCGCGCGGTGCGGCCGCAGGTTGTGCTGATGGACCTGAACCTCGGCTCCGGATCGGGTGTGCAGGCCATCGAGGGCATCCTCGCCGTGCTGCCCGAGACCCGGGTGCTCGTGCTCTCGGCCAGTGGCGAGCACGCCGACGTCCTGGACGCGGTGAAGGCCGGTGCGACGGGCTACCTCGTGAAGTCTGCGAGCGTCGAAGAGCTGCTCGCCGCGGTGCAGCGCACCGCAGACGGATTCCCGGTGTTCACCCCCGGCCTCGCCGGCCTGGTGCTGGGCGAGTACCGGCGCCTGGCCGGCACGCCGGACGGCCCTGACTCTGCCGCGCCCGCGCTCACGGACCGGGAGACGGAGGTGCTCCGGCTGGTCGCGAAAGGACTCACGGCCCGGCAGATCGGGGAGCGGCTGACGGTCTCGCACCGCACGGTCGAGTCGCACGTGCAGAACACGCTACGGAAACTGCAGCTCCACAACCGCGCGCAGCTCATCCGTTACGCCATCGAGCGAGGCCTGGCCGACGACTGAGTCACTGTCGGTGATCAGTCATGCGCCGAACGGGTGGACGATTCGGAAAAGCGTCCGCAGGGCGTCCCTCCTTGGGAGGATCCCGCGCATGATCACCCGGCATCGGGGCCGGCTGGAGCAGCGGGGGAGCGCGCAGCCGGGGAGGGCGATGAACGAGCACGCGAACGCAGCGCCGGTCACCGCGGTGCTCGTCACGGCCGCTACGGCCGCAGGCGCGGCGCCGCACACGGCGGTGGCGCTGGCCCGCGCCGGCGTCGAGCTGCTCGGCGTGGTCGCCGCTCCAGGCGCGCTCGGGTTCGTCACCGCGGCGGCGCCCGCGGTCGTCGTGGTGGAGCTGGACGGCTGCCCGGACGGGCTCGCCGCGGTCGCGTCCGTCGTCACGGCGGTGCGCCCCACTCCCGTGCTCACCCTCACCGCCTCGGCCGACCACAACGCCGTGCTCGCCGCGGTGCGGGCCGGCGCCACGAGCCACCTGGTGGCCCCCGCGACCCCCGCTGAGCTGGCCGTCGCGGTGTGGCGCACGGCCCGCGGGGAGGCGGTGTTCAGCCCTGGGCTCGCCGACGTCGTGCTGGAGGCGTTCGGCAGCCGGCCCGACGGACGGGGCAGCGCCCGGCAGCTCACCGACCGGGAGGCCGACGTGCTGCTGCTCGTCGTCGAGGGCCTCACCGCGAGGCAGATCGCGTCGCGGCTCGTGCTCTCCCCGCGCACGGTGGAGAACCACGTGCAGAACGTGCTGCGCAAGCTGCGCCTGCACAGTCGCGCGGCGCTGGTGCGCTACGCGATCGAGCAGGGCCTCGCGTGAGGGGAGGGCCCGGCGGCGGCATCTTCGACGACTTCCCCGGGTTCCGGGTGCCCTCCGACGCGCAGCTCGACGACGCGCTCCGCTCCGCGCTGGTCGTCCTCGACACGAACGTGCTGCTCAATCTGTACCGCTACAACGACAGCACCCGCGACGACCTGCTCGGCGTCGCGGGCGGGCTCGGCGACCGGTTGTGGGTGCCCCACCAGGTCATGCGCGAGTTCTGGCGCAACCGGCTGAGTGTGATCGCGGGCCGGAGCACCGCCGCGGAGCAGGCGGTGGCGGCGCTCGCCGAGCAGCGCAACGCGAGCGTCGAGACGGTCCGGCGCTGGGCCAGATCCACTGTGGTCGCCGCGGCCGAGCGCGAGGGTCTGGTCGAGAGCATCCAGAAGCTGCACGCCGAGCTGGCCGGGGCGCTCCAGGCCCACGCGCCGGCCGAGCTCGACCTCACCCGCGCGGCCATGGACGAGCCCGTGCTCCGCGCCCTGGAGACTCTCCTCGACGGCAGGGTCGGGCGGGCCGACGAGCCGGCCGACTGGGAGGCGGCCGTGGCGGACGGGATCGCCCGGATCGCCCGCCGGCAGCCGCCCGGCTACCGCGACGCCGACAAGGCCGGATCGACCCTGCCTGAGGGACCGACCGGCGACTACCTCGTCTGGCGCCAAGCCGTCGAGGAGGCCCGGTCCCGCGGCACGGACCTGCTCATCGTCACGGCGGACCAGAAGGCCGACTGGTGGTGGCGCTACGGCCCCGACCTGATCGGGCCTCGGGTGGAGCTGGTGGCGGAGTTCGCCGCGGAGGCGGGCGGGCGGCTGTTCATGATGCGGCCCGCCGACCTGCTGCGCCGGGCAGCGGCGCTCGCGGTACAGGTGCGCAGGGAGTCGGTGGCCGACGCGGAACAGGTCGCCGCCACGGCGGCCGGTTCGGTCTGGACGGCCGCGGGTGTCACGGCCCTGTTCGAGCGCCTGGACGCCGAGAGCCCGGAGCAGGCGGCGCTGATCCGCGCGGCTGCGGCGAACGGGGGCCGAGTCGAGCGCGACGAGGTCGACGGGCTCCTCCCGCCCGACGAGACGGCGCTGCGGGCGTTCGCGACGCCGGTGGCCCGCGTCACCCGTGAGTTGCAGGACGCGGGCCTGGTCGCCCCGGACGTGGCACCGGCGCTCGTCGTCGAGCACGCGGGTGTGCCGGTGGTTGCGCTCCGCACGGCGGCGGAGATCGCCACGCTCCTCGCGCCCGAACTTGTCTGACCGTCAGCGGCAGCGGCTCTGCTCGGCGAACGTCTCGGGCGAGAGTCGCGTTCGCGGAACCGGACCTCGCCGTTCCCGATCGCCGCGTCTGTGCCATGGGGGAAGATCTGCGGGACCGGTGTCCGTTAGCCGATTCCTGACCTGTCGGAGCAGGCAGAAGAACCCGGCACGGCGCCGTCGAGGAGCTGCTGTTTGAAACAGTAGGCTTTTCCAGGATCGGTACGTCGGCGACAGTTTCGGCGGGATGGTGCGATGGCAGGCCCGGATCGACGTGACCTCGGTCGAGTGTTCAACGAAGTGCCAGAGCTCTACGACCGGGTCCGACCGAGATACCCCGACGAGCTGTTCGCGGACCTCGTCACCATTACCCGCATGGACGAGAAGGCGTCGGTGCTTGAGGTGGGGTGCGGTACCGGCCAGGCCACGCGCTCGCTGGCAGCGCTCGGGTGCTCAGTGACCGCCGTCGAGCCGGGCGCGGGAATGGTCGCACTCGCTCGCCAACGAACCGCCAACTTCCGCAACGTCGACGTCGAGACGTCGACGTTCGAGGATTGGGACGACCGCGGTCGGCGCTTCGATGTCCTCGTGGCTGCGTCGGCGTGGCACTGGGTCGACCCGTCGATTGGCTGGCAGCGTGCACACGACGTGCTCTATACCGAAGGATGGGTTGCGTTGCTCGGCAACGTTGTTGTCCGTCGGCCTGGCGAGCCGGAAGTATACGCCGAGACCGCCGATCTTCATGAGCGGTTTTTCCCCGAGAACCCCGACTGGGGTCATCCGCCACTCGAGGACGACGTGCGCACAACCGACGAGGGTTGGGGACTGGTCGACGATCCCGGCGGCTTGTTCGGCCCAACGATCGTGCGCTGGTACCCGACCGTTCAGTGGTTCAACGGGGACGGCTTTGCCGATCTCCTTCGAACGACGTCGCTGTACCGGAGGCTCGACCACGACGTCCGTGGGCCCCTGCTCGACGCAATCGCCGAGCGCATCCGCACGCGGATGGACGACCGAGCATCACGTCGCTACCTGAGCGTCCTCCGTCTCGGACAGCGCGCCGAGTGAGCCCAGAGGTGGAGGCGACCCGGACCGAAGACCGCGCCGAAAACCGCTCCCCCACCTCGCCGCGTAAGAGCACACCCCGGAACTCCCTCGGACACCGAGGCCGACGAGTCGCAGAGACAGTACGAGACGAATCGGTCAGAGGCGGCGCAGGCGCTCCAGGATCTCGCCGAGCACGGCGCCGTGGTCGGCGTCCAGCGCGACGTGAACGGGTGCGCTCTCGCCCTGCACCGCCACCGTGGCCCCACGGGCGGGCCCGAGGTCGCAGGCCACCTGGAGCGGCATGGCTGTGGTCTTCAGCGTGCCCGGCACGATCGCCTCCAGCACCGCGACCGCGTCGTGCACGGCCACGGCGTCCCGCCCGTGGCGGGTGCGGTAGGCGGCGCGGTAGTGGGCCATCACCTGCGCCAGCTCCGCGCAGCGCGGGCCGCCGTCGGCCAGCGCGTCCAGCCAGTCGGGGCCTGCCGGGCAGCGCATGGTGAGGTCGAGCGGCACCATCGTCACCGGCACGTCCGCCTGCGTGAGCACGCGGTGCGCGGCCTCCGGGTCGCTGTAGGCGTTGAACTCCGCGATGGTCGTGCTGTTGCCACCGCCGAGCGCGCCACCCATCCAGACGATCCGCTCGATCCGCGGCGCCAGTTCCGGGTGCACGGCGAGCAGCAGTGCGACGTTCGTGAGCGGCCCGATCGGCGCGATCGTCACGGGTTCCACCGACGCCCGCAGCGCCGCCGCCATCAGCTCTACCGCGCCCCGCGGGTCCGGGTCTGCTCCAGGCGCCGGCAGTTCGGCCGCCCGCCCGCCGAGCCCGTCGCCGCCGTGCCACGTCTCCGCGCGTTCCCGCTGCTGGTGCACCAGGGGGCGGGCCGCGCCGACGCCCAGCGGCACGTCGGACCGGTCGCACAGCGCGAGGAGCCGACCGGCGTTCGTGGTGGTCTTGGCGAGCGGGACGTTCCCGAACACGGTGGTGACCGCGAGCAGTTCCACCTCGGGGGACGCCAGCGCGAGCATTATCGCGACGGCGTCGTCGACGCCGGGGTCGGTGTCCACGATCAGCGGGGCCACACGTCGGACGATTGTCGCTCAGGGAGCCGGGCGCAAGGCGCCGTGCGTCACTCGGAGCGTGTGGGCTCGCTCGTGTCGCCGGGGGAGTCGCCAGGAGGGTCGCCGGCCTCGGCTTCGGGTGTGCGGTCGGCGGCCCGGTAGGCCCGCTCGTCGGCGGGTCCGGCCTGCGTCGGGTTGTCGATGCGGCGGGAGACGACGCGGTCCTCCTCGTTCTCCTGGCCGCTCGGTGCGCTCTCGGTCACAGCGACGGCTACCCGGCCGCGGACGGCGCCGAAACGCGGCGGCCGGGGCCGGCGGCGGGCCTGGAAACCCGCCTTTAGGGTCACGCCATGACCAGCATGTGGGGTGCGCCCCTGCGCGACCGCTGGGGCCGGGCCCTGCGTCGGGACCCACACCAGGCCCGGTTCCTGACGATGGCCTCGCTGCGCTGGGTGCTACGCAACCGCGCCTACACGCCCTGGTACCTCGTGCGGTACTGGCGGCTGCTGCGCTTCCGGCTCGCCAACCCGCACGTCGTGCTGCGCGGCATGGTCTTCCTCGGCAAGCGGGTGGAGTTGCACGCGCGACCGGGCTACGGCCGCCTGGAGATCGGGCGCTGGGTGCACATCGGCGACGGCAACTCGATCCGCTGCCACGAGGGGTCGCTGCGCATCGGCGACAAGGTCGTGATGGGCAAGGACAACACCGTCAACTGCTACCTCGACGTCGAGATCGGCGGCTCGACGCTCATCGCCGACTGGGTGTACGTCACCGACTTCGACCACCGCACGAGCGACGTGCACATGCCGATCAAGGACCAGGGCATCGTCAAGACGCCCGTGCGCATCGGCCCGGACTGCTGGATCGGGGTCAAGGTCTCCGTGCTGCGCGGCACGCGGGTCGGGAGGGGCTCGGTGCTCGGCGCGCACGCCGTGGTCCGCGGCGACATCCCGGAGTACTCGATCGCGGTGGGCGCCCCGGCGCGGGTGGTGCGGGACCGGCTTGCCGATTACGACGCGGCCGCCGCGGAGCGGGCCGCGCTCGCCGACATCGCGCGCAAGACCGACGTGGCCGTGCGCCAGCGGCTCGATGAGGCGCGGAGCTCCTAGGACTACTGCCGACTCAGGTCGGGCTGTCGTAGTAGGCCGACGTGATGATGAGCTCGTCGGTGACCCACCGTGTGGCGTTGGCGGGGTAGGGCGCCGGCAGTCCGAGGACGATGTGGCGGAAGCCGGCGTCGATCGCTTCGCCGATCGCGTCCCGGGTGATGCTGGGCTGGTCGTAGGAGACCTGCAGGTGGATCGAGCGGGTGATCGAGGCGGGGTCCCGACCGATCTCCGTGCAGTAGCGGTCCAGCAGTGCGCTGCGGCGGACGACGTCGTCGATGTCGCCGCCGGGGATGTTCCACAGGTCGGCGTGCTCGGCGGCCACGCGCAGCGTCGCGGCCGAGCGCCCACCGATCAGGATCGGCGGATGGGGGCCCTGGATCACGCAAAGTGCGCCAGAGCCATTTTCTCGTGGCCGCTGTCAGTCGGCGGGACCGGCGCAGCCGGCCCGAGCGCCGCCAGAGGCAGCGCGCTTGATTCGATCAGGCCAGATTCGGCAGACACACGCTGTCGAGGTCTGCGACTGACTGATCAGCGACGGTCGGGACCGGACCTCACGCAGGTCGCACCGCGCTTCTGTCGCCGGTCATCTGCGGTCCATGCTTCAGGCGGTGGAGGCCTCTTCCCGTACCAACGCGGCGATTCGCACGTCGCGGGTGCGTTCGAGATGTGCCCGCAGCAGTGCCCGGGCCCGGTCCTGGTCTCCGGCGGAGATCGCCTCGAGCACTTCGGTGTGCTCGTCGTCGGACGACTCGAGGTTAGGGTTGCGAGACATGTCGACGCCGTCATAGAGCGCAAGCTGCAGGGCCAGCCGCTCGAGAATTTCGGTGATCGTCGGGTTGTGGGAGGCCTGTCGGAGCATGGCGTGCCAGCGGCCGTGCAGCTTCCGGATCTGCATGGGGTCCTCGGTCTGCTGCGCTTCTTCGTGCACGTGCCGGAGGCGGGCGAGGTCGAGCGCGGAGCGATGTGCTGCGGCGGAGGCCGCGGCCTCGGCCTCGAGGGCGATGCGGGCCTGGTAGATCTCGACGACCTCTGGAGCCGTCAAGGTCCGGACTTGTGGCCCGCGCGGCGTGCGGACGACCAGCCCGTCGCACTCCAGGCGCAGGATCGCCTCGCGAACAGGGGCTCGGCCGACTCCTAGCCGGGAGGCGAGTGCGGTCTCTAGCAACGTCGTCCCGGGCGGGAGCGCAGCGCCGACGATCTCGTCCCGCAGCACCAGGTACTGCGACTCTCCGGTGTTCACCTGCGTGGGCGCGGCCACTGCTCCCCCTTCTCCAGCCGGATGCATCGTGGTCCGGGTCCGACGTGCTCATCCTATGGCACGTGTCCGCACTCCTAGTCGCTGAGACACTCGCGTGTTCGCGTGGAGACACATGTTGACACACGGTTGCGCCGGTGCGCCTCCGGCGCTTACTGTCGTTCGGGACCGGGTGAACGACGACGGGTGAGGAGGGATCGTGGGCGTACGGCACATTTCTCAGCGCAGCGTTCTGTCCCGGCCCCGCGACACTCGCGGGGACCGCGGGTGCCGTAGCTGTCGTCCCGGTCCGCATTGCGGCTGACTTCCGCCGCCCCGCCCCGTCCCGCCCCGTGAATCGGGACATCCCCACGTTCGACCCCATGTTCGACGCCGTTCGCCACCGGGCCACGCCCCGGGCTCCGGCGCTTCTTCAAGTCCGCTGCGGCGGCCCCGTCTGTGGCCTGATCGGCCACATCCCTAGAGAGGTACCTCGATGAGGGCTGACGTCGTGCTGCGCCGAGGGCTCGTGGTGGCCGCGCTGACCCCGTTCGTGCGGGACACCGTGCGGGTCGACAAGGGCCGGTTCGGCTTCCAGCTCCGCGCATTGGGTGCGGCCGCTCCAGTCGCGGTGACGGTCGGCGCAGTCGAGAGTCAGGAGTTTCAGGTGCTGGGCCGGGCGGCGCGGTTGGCACTGGTAGACGCGGCCCGGGAAACGTTGCCGATGGATGTCCCGGTGATCGCCGGAGTGTCCAGCGCCTCGCTGCGCGAATCGATCGCCCTGGCGACGGAGATCTCCCGGCGGGGCGCCTCGGTCGCCGTTGCTGTGGCGAGCCCGAAGCCCTGGGGCGCGCCACCAACGCCGGACGAGGCGTGCAGATGGTTCTCGACACTGGCTGATGCCAGCCCGGTTCCCGTGTTGCTCTATAACAACCCGCGCCTCGGGGTGGATCTCTCGGTCGACACGATGGCCCGGATCTGCAGCCACCCCAACGTCGTCGCCCTGAAGGAGACCTCCCGCGACGTGGGGAAGCTGCTCGGCCTGGTCAATCGCATCCAGGGCGCGGCGCACGTCTACACGAATATGGAGTTGCTGTTCAGCACGCTCACCCTCGGTGGCAGCGGTGCGATGCTGCCGACCCCCGGACTTCCGATCGCCTCGCGGCTTTTCGCGCACGTCGAGGCCGGCGAGCTCGACGAGGCGGCGCGGCTGGCCCTGTTCTTCGCCGAGTTCCCCGGCCGGTGGACCGGCCTGGGCTTCTTGCCCGCCGTCAAGGCCGCCGCGGCCCTCATGGGTTGCGAGCTCGGCGACCCCGTCTGGCCCTGGTCCGGGCTCGACGATGCCTGTCTGGACGAGCTGCGCGGGTTCCTCGCCAAGTGGGAGCTCCTCAACCACTTCACCGACACCCCCGCTGACACCATGAAGGAGACGGCCCAATGAGCCTGGTCGACCTGTCCCACCAGATCTGGCCCGGGATGCCGAAAATCCCGATCCTGCCCGAGGTCGAGCGGCACCAGATCACCTCGATCGCCGACGGCGCCCCCATGGACATCAGCGCGATCACTCTCGCCCTGCACGTCGGCACGCACGTCGACGCACCCTCGCATGTCGTTGCGGGCGGGAAATCGATTGACCAGATCCCAGTCGAGCGGTTCGAAGGGACCGCCGTGGTGGCCGAGGTCGACCGCAAGCCGGGCGAGGAGATCACCGTCGACGACGTGCTCGCCGGCGGCCCTGCACCGCAGCGCGGCGAGTTTCTGCTGATCGCCACCGGGTGGAGCGAGAAGTTCACCAGCCCCGACTATGCGGACCATCCGAGCCTGTCTCCCGAGCTCGCCGCCTGGGCCGTGCAGCGGGGCATCCCGTTCGTCGGCGTCGACATGATCACACCGGACCTGCCCGTACACCGCCGCGGCAAGGGCTTCGACTTTCCGGTGCACCGCACGCTGCTGGGCGCGGAGGTCCTGATCGCCGAGAACCTCACCAACCTCGACGGGCTCGGCGGCCGCCGAGTGCGGCTGCGTGCGTTCCCGCTCGCGATCCTCGGCGGCGACGCCGGCCCTGCCCGCATCCTCGCTGAGATCTGAACAGCCGACCCGACCACCGAGCGAAAGCCGCCTCCATGCCGACCCCACCCCGGCCCCTCGACCGCGTCCCCTCGCCACTCGACGACCCGGAGAGCCCGCTCTCCCGGGCCGCGCGCCAGCCGCTGATGCTCGGGCTGTTTCTACCCCTGCAGACCGGCGCGTTCTCCCAGTCGACCCTGCCCCGGGACACGCGGTGGGACTTCGAGTACAACCGCCACCTCACCCAGCTGGCCGAGGCGGCCGGCTTCGAGTTCGTGTTCGGCCTGCAGCAATGGGTCGGCAAAGGCGGTTTTGGCGGCGAACAGCACTACCGGGAGAACTTCCTCGACCCGTTCATCTCGACAGTCGCGCTGTCAACCACGACGTCGTCGATCCTGTCGATCTCCACCGTGCACGTGCTCTACGGCAACTGGCACCCGCTGCACCTGGCCCGCTTCGCCGCGACCGCCGATCACATCGCCGGCGGCCGCTACGGACTCAACATCGTCACCGGCTACGCGACCGGCGAACCCCCGATGTTCGGCATGGACCGGATCGACCATGACCGCCGTTACGACATGGCCGACGAGTTCACCTCGATCATGGAGGACCTCTGGGCCGGTCGGGAGAACCTCACCTACGACGGCGAGTTCTATTCCCTCCGCGACGCCTACGTCTCGCCCCGCCCTCGCTACGGGCGACCGATCCTGGTGGCGGCCAGCGGCTCCCCGGCCGGATACGCCTTCGCCGGGCAGCACGCCGACATCGTGTTCACCTCCAGCCCCGCCGGCGCGGACTTCGACGGCGCCATCGATGCCCTGCCCGCGCACGTCGCCGTAATCAAGGCAGCGGCGCGAGCCCAGGGCCGCGACGTCAAGATCATCATCTTCCCGCTGGTCATCTGCCGGGACACCGACAAGGAAGCCCTCGCCTACCGCGACGAGATCGTCGCCCACGCCGACCACGCCTCGCTGGCCAACTACCACGCCCGGCACACCACCGGAGACAGCCAGGCCTGGCCGCAGCACGTACTGGCGGACCGGGCTCTGGGCGGGCACCTGCAGATCGTCGGCAGCCCGGAGCGGATCGCCGAAAGCTTGGACCGGCTGCACGCCGCCGGGTTCGACGGCGTGCAGCTCGGCTTCTACGACTACGAACCGGAGCTCGCGTACTTCTCCGAGGCAGTGCTGCCACTACTCAAGACCCGCGGACTGAGGGACTGACACCTGCCATGAACGAGCGGATGATCCTGACCGCCACCGTCATGGGGCTGGGCATGCACCACGGCGCATGGCGGCTGCGCGACGGCGACCCGTTCGACTACGCCGACCCCGACTACTACGCGCAGATCGCGACCACCGGGGAGGCCGGCGCGCTGCACGCGATCTTCCTCGCCGACACCCTCGACGTCAGTGAGGAGCGCTTCGCCCGGCCCAACCTGGGCGCGCTCGATCCAGCCGTCGTGCTCGCCGTCATGGCCGCACACACCGACCGGATCGGCCTGGTAGGAACGTCCTCGACGACCTTCAACGAGCCGTTCAACCTTGCCCGGCGGTTCGCCAGCCTCGACGCGATGAGCCGCGGCCGCGCCGGTTGGAACGCCGTCACGACGTTCGTGCCCGCCGTCGCCGGGAACTTCGGCGGTACCCCGCTCCCCCCACACGAGGAGCGCTACGCCCGCGCCGAAGAGTTCCTCGACGTCGTCATAGATCTTTGGGAGAGCTGGGAACCCGACGCCACGGTCGGCGACAAGGCGAGCGGCGTGTTCGTCGACCCGGCACGCGTCCACGTCCTAGACCACCGCGGCCCGCACTTCGCCGTCCGCGGCCCCTCGACGCTGCCGCGCTCCCGACAGGGCCGCCCGGTGATCTTCCAGGCCGGCGCATCCGAAGGTGGCCGCGAGCTCGCCGCCCGCTACGCCGACGTCGTGTTCACCGCGCAGAACACCCTCGGAGCGGCCACGGCCTTCCGCGCGGACATCCGCCGCCGCGCCACCGCCCACGGCCGCTCCCCCGACGAGATCAAGGTGCTGCCCGGTCTTCTCCCCGTCGTCGGCAGCACGACCGCAGAGGCACGAGCGCGCAAGGAGGCGCTCGACGAGCTGCGCGGGATCGGGCCGGAGCTGGAGAAACTCGCCATGCGCGTCGGGGTGCCGGTCACCGAGCTGCGTCTCGACGAGCCACTGCCGGTCGAGCTGATCCGGACCAACGGCGCCTTCCGCGGCTCGCACGGCTTCCGCGATGCCGCCGTCGAGCTCGCCACCCGCGAGGGACTGACCGTCCGCGAGCTGCTGTACGCCAACGGCGGCGGCCACTTACAGGTGGTCGGCACCCCCGAGGAGATCGCCGACACCGCCGAAGCTTGGTTCACCGCCGGGGGCGCGGACGGCTTCAACCTCATGATCGACGCCTTCCCCACCGGCCTGGACAGTGTCGTCGACCACGTCCTGCCGCTGCTGCGCAAGCGATGTCTGTTCCAGCACGACTACGCGGGCGCCACCCTGCGGGTCAACCTCGGCCTCCCACCCCACCCCTCACAGCCCTGGAAGTGACATGCCCCCCAGCTCCGACGTCGATTTCCAGGTGGCCGGCGCCGTCGCCCGGATCACCCTGAACCGCCCCGACCACGCCAACACCCTCACCTACGCCGCGATGCGCGCGTTCATCGACGCGCTCGAGGAGGCCCACGCCTCGGCCGCGCCCGTCCTCCTGCTGACCGGCGCCGGTCCCGACCTGACCCTGGGCCGGGACAAGGGCGAGCGCGTCGCCGGGGTGAGCCGCGCGGACAACCTGCGGCTCATCCTGCGCGCCAACGACCTGCTCAGCTCCTTTCCGGGGATCAGCGTGACCGCGGTGCGCGGCCGCGCCCTCGGTTTCGGCACCGGCCTCGCCCTGCACAGCGACCTCGCCATCGCCGCGGACACCGCGGTCCTCGGGTTCGACGAGCTGGCCGCAGGCCTGCCGCCACTGGTGGTGCTGACCTACCTGTACCGGCACGTTCCGCCGAAGGTCGCCGACGACCTCGTCCTCACCGGCCGCCGGCTCGGCGCCGCCGAAGCGCTCTCGCTCGGTCTGATCAGCAGGGTCGTCGCCGAGGCGGATCTCGACGCGGTCACCCGACGGACCGTCGACGAGCTCGCCGGCCGCGACCCGTCGGCGTTGCGGCTGCTCAAGGAGTTCGCGCGCGAGGCCAAGTCGCCCGACGCCACGCGGCCGGCCAAGGACTTCGGCGAGTACGCGGTGGAGCGGCTCGTCGCCTGGATCGAGACGGACAAGCGGCCATGAGCCCCACCGACGCGCTCTCTACCGAGGACGACGCAACCGACACCAGAACGGGCCTTCCCCATACCGTCAAGACCCGTACGGCGAAGGTCCGCCGCGCGAACTTCGCTTCCGCGTGGCTCGGCTGGATGCTCGACGGGTTCGAGACCTACTCGATCGTCCTGGTCGGCGGCCTGGTCGTCACCGACCTGGTCGGGCAGGGTGCCTCGCCGCTCTACTTCGGCACGATCCTCGCCGTCCAGCTGATCGCCTGGGCCGTCGGCGGGCTCGCATCCGGCGTGCTCATCGACTATTTCGGCCGCCGCCGCGTGCTGATGGTCTCGATCCTCACCTACGCCATCGCCACCGGCCTGGCCGCCCTGTCACCGAACTTCGCGATCTTCCTGGTGCTGCGGATCATCGCCGGACTCGGGATGGGCGCCGAGTGGGGGCCCGGCAGCGCGCTCATCGCCGAGACCTGGTCCGACCACACCCGCGGCCGCGGCGTTGCCCTGCTGCAGTGCGCGTTCGGCGTCGGCTTCCTCGTCGCGACCGGGGTGTTCTGGATGCTCGGACCGACCGAGCCCGGCACCTGGCGCTGGATGTTGGCCATCGGCGGGCTGCCCGCACTGATCGTGCTGTTCGTACGTCGCCGCGTCGGCGAGTCGCCGATGTGGCAGGACGCCGACAAGCGACGGCGCGCCGCGATCGCGCGAGCCCGTAGCGGCGAGACACTCGAGGCTCAGGAACGCGCGCTCACGACCTTCACCCTTCGCCGGCTGTTCAGCGATCCCACCAGCCGAAGCCGGATGCTGAAGCTTCTCGCACTGTCCGCCGCCAGCCTCGTCGGCTGGTGGGCGGTGTCGACCTGGGTACCTGTCTACGCAGGCGCCGCGGTCAAGGCGGCGGGTGCCGCACCGACGACGACCACACTCATCGTCGTCGCCTACAACGTGGGCGGAGTCGTGGGCTGGCTGGTCTGGGGTGTCCTCGCGGACACGCTCGGGCGCCGCTGGGCCCTGTTCTCCTACTTCGCAGGGGCGCTGGTCCTGACCTGGGTGCTCTTCGGCATCCACTACTCCTCGCTCGGCGTGCTCACTCTCGTCATCGCGATCAACGGATTCTTCACGCTCGGTCAGATGGGCTGGATGGCCACCTATCCGGGCGAGCTGTTCCCCACGCACCTGCGGGGTAGCGCGATCACCGTCGTGTTCAACGTCAGCCGAGTGTTCGCCGCGGCCGGGGCGTTGCTGGCCGGGTCGATCGTCGGCGGCCTCGGCGGGATCGCCACCGCCGCCCTGGCCATCGGGTCGATCTACGTCCTCGGCCTGGTGTTCGCTCTGATCGCCGGACCCGAGACGAAGGGCCGCCCGCTCCCCGACTGACAGCCTTAACCAGAGTGTCTACGTGTTGCCGACCGGTCCATCAGGCGCCGCTTGAAGGAGTGGGGAAAGCTGGGCGCGCCGCACGCAGACGAGGCGAAATGACGCCAGCTCACGTCCCCGGTTACGCGATCGCAGGCAGCGGAGTGGCCGGAGGATTCCTCGGCGCCGCGATCCTGGGCGCATGCAAGGGGATCCTCGCGGTGCCGGCGCTGCTCGCCATCAGCCAGACCGGCGCTGCTCGCCATCAGCCAGATCTTCCCCGCCGGTATCCGCGTGACGGCGGGCGGGCTGTCCTACAACATCTCGGCCTCGGCGCTCGGCGGAACGGCGCCCTTCGTCGCGGTCTGGCTCAACGGCACCTCGGACACCTCGCTGCTGTTCTCCTCGTACCTCATCTTCTACGCAAGTCCTGACCCTGATCATCACGCTCATCTGCGCGAAAGGCTGGATCGCCGAGTCGGCCGCCCACTCCGGAGACATCGCGACCGGTGCCGTCACCGACGGCCCACTTGCGGTGGTGGACCCGGCACTCGGAATCGCCCAGCCCGCCAGCGGGCCGACCCACACCGGCCGGGGCGCAGCTGAACCTGGATCCACCGTAGAAGATTCCTGTGACAGCGGGTCGTGACGCACGAATGCTCAGGGAGCCACTACAGCCGGACTCAGATCGGGCTGTCGTAGTAGGCCGACGTGATGATGAGCTCGTCGGTGACCCACCGTGTGACGTCGGCGGGGTAGGGCGCCGGCAGTCCGAGGACGATGTGGCGGAAGCCGGCGTCGATCGCTTCGCCGATCGCGTCCCGGGTGATGCTGGGCTGGTCGTAGGAGACCTGCAGGTGGATCGAGCGGGTGATCGAGGCGGGGTCCCGACCGATCTCCGTGCAGTAGCGGTCCAGCAGTGCGCTGCGGCGGACGACGTCGTCGATGTCGCCGCCGGGGATGTTCCACAGGTCGGCGTGCTCGGCGGCCACGCGCAGCGTCGCGGCCGAGCGGCCACCGATCAGGATCGGCGGATGGGGGCCCTGGACGGGTTTGGGGTTGCCGAACGCTCCGGTGAGCTGGACGTAGGTGCCGTGGAAGTCGAACGGTTCGGCCTCGGTCCACAACCGCCGGATCACCGTGCACGCTTCCGCGAGGCTCCCCACCGCGTGGGCGGTGTCGTGGAAGGGCAGGCCGTGTGCTTCGTACTCGTGCCGGGCCAGCGGGTGGCTGGGTCGTGAGCCGACGCCGATACCGAAGTCGAGCCGTCCGCCGGAGACGATGTCGACGGTCGCGGCGATCTTGGCCAGCATGGCGGGCGGCCGGAAGCGGTTGCTGGTCACGAGCAGCCCGAGGCGCAGTCGGCGGGTCTGTGCGGCGAGGGCGGAGAGCAGTGTCCAGCCTTCGTAGGCCGGTCCGCTCGGGTCGCCGAAGATCGGCATGAGGTGATCGAACAGCCATGCGTGCTCGATCTCCGGGATCGTGTCCGCCTCGCGCCAGACCTGCAGGACGTCGTGGTAGTCGACCTGTGACGGGGCGGTCATGATCCCGAAGCGAGGCCGGGGGGTGTGCGGCATCGGGGCCGTTGGTCCTTTCGACATCGGCAGCGCCGGAGTGGGGTGCATCAGCGGCGCCGCAGTGATGGGTCGAGCAAGGCGGGAGGGGTGTCGTTCTTCTCGTGTGCGGCCAGGTCGACACCGGGAGCGACGATGGAATCGATCGCATCGAGCACGTCGGGGGAGAGCACGGTGTCAGCGGCGGCGACCTGGGAGTTCAAGTGGTCCAGCGTTCGGGGGCCGATGATCGCGCTGGTCACGGCGGGATGCGCGGTCACGAATCCGAGCGCGAGCTGGATCATGGTCAGACCGGCCTCGGCGGCGACTTTGGCCAGCTGCTCGACTGCGTCGAGCCTGGCCCGGTTGGAGGGGATGGCGGCGTCGAAGAGTTGCGGCATGAACGTTGAGCGGTTGGTGGTGATTTCCTGGCCCTCGCGGATCGCGCCCGACAGCCAGCCCGAGGCCAACGGGCTCCACACCAGCACACCAAGCCCGTACTGCTCAGTCACGGGCAGCACGTGGGTCTCGATCCCGCGCTGCAGGATCGAGTAGCTGGGCTGTTCGGTGACGTAACGGCTCAGGTGATACTCGCTGGCGGCCCACTGGGCTTGCACGAGGCGGTATGCGGGGAAAGTCGAGGAGCCGAAGTAACGGATCTTTCCCGCGCGCTGCAGGTCGGTCAGAGCCGACAGCGTCTCCTCGTCGCTGGTGCTCGGGTCCCACCGGTGGATCTGGTAGAGATCAACGTGGTCGACACCGAGACGGCGCAGGCTGTTGTCCAACTCGGTGACCAACCAGCGGCGCGAACTGCTCTGATGGTTGCGCTCGTCGCCCATGGGCATGCTCGCCTTCGTGGCCAGCACGATGTCGTCGCGGCGTCCGGCGATGGCTTTGCCGACCATCTCTTCCGACTCGCCACCGCTGTACATGTCGGCGGTGTCGATGAGGTTGATCCCGGCCTCGAGGGCGGCGTCGACGATAGCGGTGGCCTCGTCCTGGGTGGTGCGCCCGATCTTGCCGAAGTTCATCGCGCCGAGCGCGAGGGAGCTGACCTGCACACCGGTGCGGCCCAAGGTGCGGTACTGCATGACTGTTTTCCTCCATCGCGGGTGAAGCGTGGTGGCATTGCGTGGTTTGGTGTCGGGCCTCTGCTCTGGCATCATGAGCAAACGGAACCTTGCTCCGGTAACGGTACGGAACGTTGTTCCGTTTGGCAAATCTCGGTAGCGGAGGGAGCGGCGCGGTGAACGACAGCGACGAGGGCGCAGGGCACGCAGCCCGGTCCAAGCGGGCGGACGCCCGGCGTAACGAGGAGACTCTGCTCGGCGCGGCCGCCGCGGTCTTCGTCACGTCAGGCGTGGAAGCGCCGGTACGCGACATCGCGGCCAAGGCCGGCGTCGGGATGGGCACGATCTACCGCCACTTCCCGACTCGAGCGGATCTCATCATCGCCGTCTACCGGCACCAGGTCGAGGCCTGCGCCGAGGCCGGTCCAGCCCTGCTGGCGACCAGCGCAACTCCTCACGCTGCACTAGGGCGATGGATCAACCTCTTCGTTGATTTCCTGGTCACCAAGCACGGACTCGCTGCCGTGCTGCAGTCCGACAACGCCGGCTTCGACACGCTGCACGCCTACTTCCTCGACCGCCTCGTGCCCGTGTGCACCCAGCTGCTCGACGCTGCAGCCGGTTCGGGCGAGATTCGCTCCGACCTGAAGGCCTACGAGCTCATGCGCGGCGTCGGGAACCTCTGCATAGGCGCGGACAGCGACCCCCGCTACGACGCGCGGCGACTGGTCGAGCTCCTCATCGCAGGACTACGCCGACCGTGCTAGCCCGGTCTCCTTAGGGGCGCTGCAACGCCTGCGGACCCGTGTTGATCTCCGTCGGAGAGGCGGCGACATGATCCGCCCCGCCCCGTGGGAACCCGCGTCTTCGCTGGTCGAGGCCGGTTCGCGGGGATCAACTCACCGGTCGGGGAGATGAACGGCGGCCGAATCGATGTGAGCTGCGCCAAGATCGGAAACAAGGCCAGAACCTTGCACGTTGTATACACACGGAAGCAAGGCAAGGTCACAGGCGAGGAAGAGCTGCCCGATGAAGGATGACACGGTACGGCGCCTCGAGGCGCTCGATGAGGAGTACATGTCCGCGGCCGACGCGGCCGGGGACGTGCGCGACGACCTGTTCGACGATCTCTTCGCGGACCGTTCCGCGCTGGAGACACTGCACGGCGACGCTGCCTGACGAGGGTCAGCGCCCGAAGACGTTGCCGGTCGGGATCTTGGGCCGGCCCAGTTCGATCGGCCCGCCGGCCGCGGCTGCCGTGTACACGGATGCGGCGTACACCGCGGCCGTGCTGACGGCCACCTCCGACCAGCTGAAGTCGTTCGCCAGCCGCGCCGTCGCCGCGGCCGCGCGGGCCCGCGCCGCCACGGGATCGGCCAGCACCGTACCCACCGCCTCCGCCAGCCCGGCCACGTCGCCAGGGGCGAACGACAGGCCGGTCTCGCCGTCCAGCACTACTTCGCTCAGCCCGCCCGCCGTCGACGCCACGAGAGGCGCCCCCGCCGCGGCGGCCTCCAACGCGACGATCCCGAACGGTTCGTAGCGGCTGGGCAGCACCACTGCGGCCACCGCCATCAGCAGCGCGGCGAGCTCCGCGTCGGGCAGGTGCCCCAGGAAGCGCACGCTGCGCCGCACGCGGTGCGTGCGCGCGGTCTCCACGAGCATGTCGGTTGCGGTGCCCGTGCCCGCCACGAGCAGCCGCGTGCCCGGATTGGCGCGCCGGATCCGCGGCATCGCAGCGATCAGGTCCTGCACCCCCTTCTCGTACTCCAGGCGCCCGAAGTAGAGCAGCAGCGGCTCCCCGCGCGGGGCGTACCGGCGACTGGCGGCCTCCACCATGCCCGGCGCGGCCCGCCAGCCACGGGGTGCGATGCCGTTGCGCAGCACCGCGATCGGGCCGGGGTCGAGGTCGAACAGCTCGGCCACCTCGTCCCGCATGGCGGCCGAGCAGGTGATCACCGTGTCGGCGCGGCGGGCGAGCCACCACTCGGTGGAGTGCACCTGCCGGCTCAGGGGTGAGGACAGCCAGCCCGAGTACCGTCCGGCCTCCGTGGCGTGGATCGTCGCAACGAGCGGCACCTCCAGCACATCGGCGAGCGCGATGGCCGGGTGCGCCACGAGCCAGTCGTGGGCGTGAACGACGTCGGGCCGCCATCCCGGGCAGAGCCGGGTGAGCGCGGCGCGCAGCAGCCCGTGGCCCATCGCGAGCGTCCAGGCCACCATGTCCCGCTCGAACTCCAGGTGCGCCGGGTCCTCCGCCACCCGCAGCACGCGGACGCCGTCGAGCACCTCCTCGACGCTCGGGTGCGTGGCGGCGTCGGTGCCTGTGGGCTGCCGGGAGAGCACCACGACCTCGTGCCCGGCCGCGACCAGCTCCGTCGCGAGCGAGTGCACGTGCCGGCCGAGGCCGCCGACCATCACCGGCGGGTACTCCCACGAGACCATCAGCACACGCACGGAGCGAACCTACCGGTGGGTAATGCGCGGGCTCCCGAGCAGCCTCGCGTCGACGTGCCCGAAGACGGAGTCCATCGCGCCCCAGCCTGCGACGAGGTGGGCCGCCGGGCGCTCCTGGCCGGCCGCCAGCAGTCCCGCGAGCTCCTCCACCCGCTCGGCGTGGCCGTGTGCGCGGTCGCGGGCGTACCCGGCGGCGGAGTCCTTGCTGACCATGAACGCCCAGTCGCTCGACAGGGCGAGCAGCGCCTGCTGGGCCAGTGCGTCCCGGACCGGGTCGCGGGTGGCGCCGGCCGGCCGGCCGGTCGCGTCGAGCAGTGCCTTCTGCACCCCCTCGTTCAGCGCGACCAGGTCGGTCACCTGGTCGCCCGCCCACACCCGCCAGTCCTTGCCCGACCCCCACGACGACGGCGGCACCTCCACCGGCTCGCCCACCAGCCCGGCGTCGACCGCGCCGCGCAGCGTCGTGACGTGCACTCCTGCCGCCGGGAGCGCCCGCAGCACGGCCTCCAGCCACGCGGGCCCTTCATGCCACCAGTGCCCGAACAGCTCCGTGTCGAACGCCGCCACGGTGAGTCCCGGCCGGCCCAGCCGCTCCCGCACCTCCAGCAGCCGTTCCCGGACGACCGACACGAAGTCCGCGGCGTCCCGGGCTACGGCCGCCGCCGCGCGATCCGGGTCGTAGGGGCGCTTGTGCTCGGGTTCGACGCCCCGGCCCGTCACCCGCGCGGGCTTGAGCCCCGAGGGGTGGTCGAACGTGTGGAAGTCGCGGTAGTCGCGCCCTCCCGGGTAGCCGGAGCGGGGCGACCAGACCCGGTAGGTGACGTCGAGGTCGCGGCCGAAAGCCAGCACGTCCGACGTGCCGACCGGGCGGGCGAGGGCGGTGTCGCCGTGCAGCGCCGGGCCGTCCACCAGGAACCGCCGGACGCCCGCCGCGGCGTACTCGTGCTCCATGCCGGGGCCGTATCCGCACTCCGGCGCCCAGATCCCGGCGGGCCGCGCGCCGAGCCGGATCGCCGTGTCCACGAGCCCGGTCTCCAGCGCGAACGTGCGCACCTCGGGCAGCAGCAGCGGGGCAAAGGGGTGCGTCGCCGGGCCCCCGAGCAGCTCGATCGCGCCGGCGTCGGCCAGGCCGCGCAGCAGCGGCGACGCGCCGTGGCGCCAGTCGCGCTCGAACACCTGCAGCGCCCCCGTGGCGAGCCTGTGCTCCCGCGCGGCCAGGGCAGGCAGCCGGGGCGCGGCTCCGTGCGCCCGCAGCAGCCAGCCGCCGAGCCAGTCGTGCACCCCGCGCAGGCTGTGCGGGTCGTCGAGCTGGGCCGCGAGCACCGGCGTGACCCCGAGCGTCAGGAGGTCGCGCCTGCCCTCCGCGGCCAGCCGCCGCACGACGTCGAGCACGGGCAGGTACGCGTGCGCCCACGCCTGGTAGAGCCACTCCTCGCCGACCGGCCAGCGCCCGTGGTGCGCGAGCCACGGCAGGTGGCTGTGCAGCACGAGGCAGAACGCACCCACTCGGCCCATCGCGGTGACGGTACCGGGGCTCATCCGCGGCGGACGGCGAGCACCACCAGGTCCAGGCTCGCGTCCAGGTCCTCACCGTGCAGCTCGAAGTCGGCACTCGTCACCGTCTTCACGTCGTGCAGGAGCGGCTCCGGCCAGACCCCGCCGGTGAGCGCCACCTCGACCTGGGCGTCGACAACCGAGCCGCCGTGGGCCGCGTCCAGCTCGCGCAGCCGGGGGCCGTGGTGCAGCCCGAGCACCTCGACGCAGGCGAATCCCCCGTCGGTGACCAGCTCGGCCAGCTCGGCCGCGGCCAGCTCGCGGGTGTGGAACGGGTTGAGCGGGGTGTCCCGCCCGGGGGAGAAGGTGAGCCGGTTCGGCGTCGAGATCAACAGTGCCCCACCCGGCCGCAGCACCCGGCGGCACTCGCGCAGGAACCGCTCCTGCTCCCACAGGTGCTCGATCACCTGTAACGACACCACCGCGTCGCAGCCGTCGTCGCGCACCGGGAGCGCCACCAGGTTGGCCCTCGCCACGCCGACCCGGGGGTAGCGGCGGGCGACGTGCGCGGCCGTGACGGGGTCGTAGTCCAGGGCGAGGACGGCCGCGGCGACGCCGGCGAGCAGGTCGGCGCCGTATCCCTCGCCGCACCCGGCCTCCAGCACCACGGCCCCGGCGCACCGGTCCCGCAGCGCGGCGTAGACCGCCTCGTGGCGGCGGAACCAGTAGTTCTCCTCGGCGACGCCCGGCACCGTGCGCTCGCCCGTGAGGGGAAGAATGCTGCCTTGACCTGCTCGTACTGTGGTGGTCATCGCCGTGCGCCGCCACTCTCCTTCTCGAGCCCGGCGGAGGACCGCATGGATGAGTTGCGGGATCTGGCCGAGTAGTGGGATCTCACGCTGGGCACCGTCTCACAAGAGCTGGCCAACAAGCCCACCGGAGATGAAGGCGTCCGTACGGGGCCCGGAGTCGATGAGCGCGAGCGCGGGCGCCGGCGGCTTGGACAAATGTTCCGGTCAGCCGGCCCGCATAGCATGTGGCGATGCGGTCCACCGTGGACGAACGTGACGATGCGGCTGCGTGGGACGTCGCACGCCCGGCGCGGCCCAGCCGGGTGGCCGGCGAACCGTGGCTGGCGGTTGACGACATCGCATGGACCAGCCACGGAACGCCCGCCCCAGACCCACGCCGCTAGTGTCGCGGACCTGAGCAGCAGGGCCCAAGATCTCAATTTCGCTCGACATTTGACATCGCGGCGCCGTGGGCGGCAACGATGTCGAACGACATTGTGATGTTTCGATCTTCACAGACGCAGGATGGGCCGAATGAGTGACTAGTTCGACGGGTCGGCGGGTCCGCCTCGACGCTTGGGCGCACTGAATTCGGCGCGCGCCAGCACGCCCCCCGATCGGAGCCCACCATGACCACGCCCGAACAGAACAAACAGCTCGTACTTGACGCGTTCGACACGCTGTTCAACCGGCGCGACTACGCGCGCGCCGAAACCTACTGGTCGCCGCACTACATCCAGCACAGCGCGCACATCCCACCTGGTCGGGACGGACTGTTCGACCTGGTCAGGGCCCTGCCCGACACGTTGCGCCACGAAACTGAGCTGATCATGGCCGAGGGCGACATGGTCATGCTCCGGGGCCGCTTCTCCGGGCACGACCAGCCGGCACCGTGGATCGTGGTGGACACCGTGCGGGTGCGCGACGGCGTGCTCGCCGAGCACTGGGACGTCATCGAAGACGAGGTGTCCCGCGAGGCGTCGGCGAGCGGGCTGCCTATGTTCGGCGACACCTTCCCCGAAGACCGCCAGGAATCCATCTGACGATGCCGCGGACGAACTCTCCCGCGTCACGGAGCAACCCGATGGAGATCTCCTGCCAGTTCGCCACCTCGTTACGCTCACCCGAGCACATCGCGGCGGCGGAAACGCTGGGCTATCGGCGCGCGTGGTTGTTCGACACCCCCGCGCAAAGCCCGGACGTCTGGGCGATGTTGGCCCTGGCCGCGGGGCGGACCCAGCGGATCGGTCTGGGCCCAGACGTACTCGTCCCGACCTTGCGCCACCCGATGGTCAACGCCTCCGGCGCGGCCATGCTGGCCGCGCTGGCGCCAGGCCGCGTCGCGGTCGCGTTCGGCACCGGGTTCAACGGCACACGTGCCATGGGCGCCCCTCCGGCCACCTGGTCATATTTGACCAGTTATGTGGCTGCGTCCCGGTGACCGGCCGGAGCTGACCGCGATCCTGCCCCGGCGCACCGCGCTGGTGCGTGCGTCCGGCGACCCGGCCTTCGCGGCCGCCGCCGAGGCGACGCTGCGGGAGATCGCGATGCGCCGCGACCACGGAGGCGAGTTCCAGTACACCGGCTACGCGCTCCGGCCGGTCACCACCGAACAGGAGAAGACGGCATGACCACCTGGGCCACCCGCCCGGAGAACGGGGCGAGCGACCGCGCGGCCATCCGCGACGTCACGCTCGCCGCGTTCCCCACACCGCTGGAAGCCGACCTGGTCGACGCGCTGCGCGCCGACCCGGCATGGCTGCCCGAGCTGTCCTGGCTCTCCGTCGCCCCGGAGGGCGCGGTGACGGGATTCTCGCTGCTCACCCGCTGCCACGTCGGCGGTGCCCCGGCTCTCGCGCTGGGCCCGTGCGCCGTCGCACCCGCACACCAGCGCGCGGGTGCGGGGTCCGCTGCCATCCGCGCCGGGCTGGACCGGGCGCGGGCGCTCGGCGAGAACCTCGTCGTGGTGCTCGGGCACGCGGAGTACTACCCGAGGTTCGGGTTCACCATGGCGTCGCCTCTCGGCATCTCGGCCGCGTTCGAGGTGCCGGACGAGAACCTGATGGCACTCGCGCTCGACCCGACCGCGCCGGTGCCCTCGGGCGAGATCCGGTACGCGGCGCCGTTCGGGGTGTGATCCGGGACGGCGGGCCGTGCGGACGGCACGGCCCGCCGTCGCGGGACCTGGACAGCCCGCACCCTGCCGGCCCGGAAACCGGCGACGGCAGTCCCTACGATCGCCCGATGACAGGTCGCAGCCCAGATGCGGTCGACTCCCCACTCGGTTCGGCGACCCGCTTCCTCGCTGAGATCGCCGCGTGGGTCGCCGCTCCGTGGGCGGCGAGCCGGGTGTCCGTCGTCCTCGCCGTGGTGGTGCTCGTGGTGCTGGTCGCGCTCCCGGCCACCTTCAACGTGCCGGGCGACAAGCACCGGGTCGGCGGCCGGGCGGTCAGCGGGCCCGTGCGCATCGGGATCGAGCTGTTTCTGTTCGCCGCCGCAGTGGTGGGCGCGTCCTTCGCCTGGCCGGAGTGGGCCGCGGTGGTCGTGCTCCTCGTCGTGCTCGTCGCGGCCGTCGCGAACCGGCGCCGCTGGCGCTGGCTGGTCGCGACCACCCGCGCCACGTGACGGTTCACGCGCCTGCCTGTGCGGCGTAGGCGTCGAGCTCGGCGAGGTAGCCCGCGCGGCGGTCGTCGGGGAGCCAGGCGACATCGAACGCGTTGCGCTCGAGCTGCACCAGCTCGGCCTGCGTGAGGTCGGCCGCCAAGGCGAGGGTGACGAGGTTCTCGGCCACGTACCCGCCGAAGTAGGCCGGGTCGTCGGAGTTGACGGTGACGCGGATGCCGTCGCGCAGGAGCGCAGCGATCACGGGGGCCTTCGTGTCGCCGGTGACGAACCTGTTGGAGATCGGGCAGCAGGTGAGGCCGAGGCCGCGCTGCCGGACGATCTCGACGAGCCGCGGGTTCTCCACCATATTCGTGCCATGGTCGAGCCGTTCGACGCCGATGTCCTCCAGCGCCTGGCGGATGTGCTCGGTGGTGTTCTGCTGGTCGATGTCGCAGTGCATGGTCAGCCGCAACCCCTCGGCACGGCCCCGGGAGAAGACCTCGGCGAACTTGGCGGGCGGGTTGCCGCGCTCGTCGGAGTCCAGCCCCAGGCCGAGGATCAGGTCCTTGTAGGGGAGGGCGGCCTCCAGCGTTGCCATCGCGCTGTCGGCCGGAAGGTCGCGGACGATGCACATGATCAAGGCGCCTGCGACGCCCAGCCCGCGCTCCGCGTCCTGCAGGGCCCGGTGGTAGCCGCGCACGACACTCTCGAAGGGCACCCCCCGGCCCACGTGCACCTGCGGGTCGAAGAACACCTCGGCGTACCGCACGTTCTGCGCCGCCGCCCTCGTGAGGTAGGCGTAGGCGAGGTCGTAGAAGTCCTGCTCGGTGACGAGGACGTCCATCGCCGGGTAGTAGACGGCGAGGAACGAGGCCAGCGAGTCGAACCGGTACGTCTCGCGCACCTGCTCGACGGTGGTCTGCCCGATGTCGATGCCGTTGCGGGCGGCGAGGGCGAGCTTGAGGTCCGGTTCGAGGGTGCCCTCGAGATGCAGGTGCAGCTCGCACTTCGGCAGCCCGGCGACGAAATCCGCGATATCCACCCGATCATCCTGCCCACGGACGAGGGTGTGACGAGCGCCGAGTTAGTTAATCAGTTCGATTTACGCTAGTCTGCCGGGTGGGTTGGGCGGTCCGCGTCCACCGCGGCGGTCCCGCCGACGAGGCATGGAGGTTCCACGTGGCGGGTGCGATCGCGCCGCACCGACGCGTCCGCACCCGCGACGCGCTACCCCGGGCTCGACGCGCTGCCGGCGCCAACGGCCGTGGTGCGCGGCGTGCTGCATCCTCTTCGCAGGGAGGCGCGGGCGCCGAGATGTTCCACGGGGGGTTCGGTGTGACGCCGCTGCTGGGCGTCCTCGTTTGGGAGGCTTCGTGAGGGCTTTGGGGCCGGCCGAGCAGACGACCGTCAGGCGCGGCACCAACCTCCCGCGCATGGGCGACTTCAACGAGTCCGTCGTGCTCGACGCGATCCGCCGCGCTCCCGACGGGGTGAGCCGGGTCGAGCTGGCCACGGCGACCGGGCTCTCCGCCCAGACCGTCTCGAACATCTGCCGCAGGCTCCTGGATCGCGGGCTCGTGCGGGAGACCGGCAAGAAGAGTGGCCGGGCCGGCAAACCCCGGATCGTCCTGCAGGTCGACCCGGGCGGCCGCTACGCGATCGGCGTGCATCTCGACCCGGCGGTCGTCACCTACGTGGTGCTCGACCTGCTCGGGCAGGTCGTGCATCGCATGCGCCGCCCGACGCCGAAGGTCGTCGACCAGGAGGAGACACTCGCCGAGATGGGCGCCGCCGTCACGGCGCTGATCGAGGAGTCCGGCATCGACCGCGGGCGGCTGCTCGGCCTCGGCATCGCCGTGCCCGGTCCGATCGACGTCACGTCCGGTTCGGTCGTGGATCCGCCGCAGCTGGACGGTTGGGGCACGGTGCCGCTGCGCGATCACCTGACCGCCGCGACCGGGCTCGCTGTGGTGATGGACAAGGACGTCATCGCGGCCGCGATCGCCGAGCGGTGGGCCGGGGTCGCCGCGAACTCCGGCAACTTCCTCTTCTTCTACCTCGGCACCGGGTCCGGGATGGGCATCGTCGTCGATGACGTGGTGCTGCGCGGCTCCTCCGGCAACGCGGGCGAGGTGGGCGGCCTCGACGCCAACTGCACGACACGGGCCCTCGTCGACGAGGCGATCGTGCGGGGCGTGCTCGGCACCGACCGCACCCCCGAGGGACCCCGGGACGCCGAGTCGGCACTGCGCGAGCTGGCGGCGCTTGCCGACGGCGGCGACGCCACGGCCGTCGGGATCATCGACGCCTGGGCGCAGAAGGTGGGCCTCGGCGTCTGCGCGGCGGCCACCCTCGTCGACTCCGAGATGATCGTGTTCGGGGGCCCGATCTGGCCCCACCTCGCCGACCGGTTCCTCGCCGTGATCACACCGATCGTCGCCGGCTCGCCCTTCGTGGAGAAGATGCACGAGACGGTGGTCGCGAGCACGGCTGTCGGCGACGACGTCGGGGCGATCGGGGCGGCGTGCCTGGTGCTGGACCAGGCGCTGTCGGCGCAGCCGCAGAGCCTCCTGCTGGCCTGAGCCGCGTCAGACGTGCGCGCGCTCGCGCACGGGCGGGGGCGCGGCGGAGCGCTGCAGCAGCGCCGGTGCGGCGGCGGCGACCGCGGCGGCGAGCAGCACGGAGAACACGAGCAGGGCGGCCTGCTGCGAGATCACGAGCGTCAGGAGGCCGAGGCCGATCACCGGTCCGGCGAGCCCGATGTAGGCGGCCAGGAAGAGGCCGGCGAGCGCCTCGGCGCGCCGATCCGGGCTCGCCATGGCCGAGACGGTGTTGACCGCGCCCCGGAACATCAGCCCGGCCCCGGCTCCGGCGAGCACGCCGCCGGCGATGAAGACGGCCAGGCTCGGCGCGGGCAGCCACACGGCCACGACGAGCAACACGAGCCCGACGGGCAGGATCGGCACGGCCGCCACCAGCATCCCGCGCGTCGTGCGGGTCACGGCCTGCGCGAACACGGCTGCGCCGAATACCGCGAACGACACCGCTCCGGCGACGACGAGCGACGGCTCGTGCAGCTCGTCGGCCAGGAAGCTGGGCGCGAGCGAGGTGAAGAGCCCGAAGGCGGAGAAGGAGACTGCTGCGCCGACCGCGGCGGCGAGGAATCGGCCGCGCTGCTGCGGCGGCACGGCCACGCGCTGCGGGCGGTAGGGCGGCAGGGGAACGGGGGCCTCCCGCGTCTCCGGCGTCACCAGCGCGATCGCGACGGCGACGCCCAGCAGTACGAGCAACACCTCGTACGGCACGGTGAGCGGGGAGCCGGTCCACTGGGCGAGCATCCCGGAGACGAGGGCGCCGACGCCGAGGCCGCCGATGTTCACGGACGTGGCCACGAGCTGGGCATGCCGAGCCGGTGCGCCCGGACGGTGCGCCGAGTGCAGCTCGGCGAGCCACGCGGTCGCCGTCGCAGTGGCGGCGCCGATCCCGATCCCGGACACCAGGCGTGCCAGCACCAGCCCGGGCAGCGAGGGCCAGACGAGGAAGACGACGGCCGCGAGGATGCACGCCACGAGCGCCGGCACCATCACCCGGCGGCGGCCGTACCGGTCGGAGAGGTGCCCGACCAGGAACAGGCTGACCGCGACGCCGACGGCGTAGGCCGCGAACACGAGTGTCACCACGAACTCGGAGATGCCGTTCCGCTCGCGGTAGAGCGACCAGAGCGGCGTCGGCACCGTGCTGAACGCCATTACTGTGAGGAACGCGTACGCGATGGCCCAGAAACCTAGACCGTGGCGCCTGCCGATGGAGGTGGTCACTTCTCCAGTCTCGGCATCCCGGTCATTTCCTGCTACGAACATTGACGCACACCGTTATCGCCCGTGACGATGACCGCCGTGGAGCTGCGCCAGCTCGCGACGTTCGTCGCAGTCGCCGAGGAAACCAGCTTCACGCGCGCCGCGGAGCGGCTGCACGTCGTGCAGTCGGCGGTCTCGTCCGGGATCCGCAGCCTGGAGCGGGAGCTGGGAGCGCCGCTCTTCGCGCGCACCACCCATCGCGTGGACCTGACCGACGCCGGGCGCGCCCTGCTCCCCGAGGCCCGGGCGACGCTGGCAGCGGCCGCGGCGGCGCGCGAGGCCGTCGACCAGGTCAGGGGCGGGCTGCGGGGAACCGTCCGGCTCGGCATCCTGCAGGCGCCCGTGATGCGGCCCGTGCACGTCCCGCGGGTGCTGGCGACGTTTCGCGCACAGCACCCGGGTGTGGCGCTCGAGGTGCGGCACGCGGGTGGGTCGACCACGGCCGCGGAGCAGTTGCGGGAGGGCCGGCTCGACCTGGCGTTCATCGCGCTCGCGCCGCGCGCCGCGCCGGGGCTGACCCTCACGCCGCTGTGGCGCGAACCCTTCGTGCTGGCGGTTTCCGCCGACCACCGGCTCTGCGGTGCCACCCGCGTCAGCCTGGACGACCTCACGCAGGAGGCGTTCGCCGAGCTGCCGGCGGGCTGGGGCATGCGGCTGGTCACCGACCGCGCGTTCGCGGCGGCGGGCTTGCGGCGGACGATCACCTACGAGGTCAACGACACCGCCACCGTGGTCGAGTTCGTGCGGCACGGCCTCGCGGTCGCACTGGTGCCCGCCTCCGTGGCGGAGGACCTTTCCGACGTCGCCGGGGTCCCGGTCGACGTACCGGACCTGGCGTTCGAGATCGCGATCGCCGTGTCCGCGGACCGCCGCCGGAGCGCGGCGACGGAGGCGCTGCTGACGATGATCACGAGCACCGCCTGACCGCACCCACCGTCCCCGGACGGCGCACAGCGTCGACGATCTGGGAGGTGCCGGCAGGGTGTGTGCGGTCGGGTCAGGGGCGGTGGGCACTGCCGTCCGTTGCCCGCAGCAGGGCCCATCTGTCGTGCTCCAGCGGGGCCGTCACCGGGTGGCGGCGCGCGGCCGACTCGTCGAAATCGACACCCAGGCCGGGCCGGTCCGACGGGTACAGCTTCCCGCCTTCCGGCACCGGTGCCCCCGGGAAGACCTCCAGCGTCGCATCGGTGAACCGGGCCGCCTCCTGCACGCCGAACGCGGGGGAGCTGACGTCCAGGGCCACGTTCGCCGCCTGCCCGACGGGGGAGACGTCGCCGGGGCCGTGCGGCGCGGTGCGGACGCCGAACAGCTCGCACGCGGCCACGAGCTTGCGGGTCGGCGTGAGTCCCCCGAGCGTGGGGATGCGGATGCGCGCGAAGTCGATCACGCGCTGCTCCAGCAGCGGGAGGTACTGGCCGATTTCGCTGTATAGCTCGCCGACGGCCAGCGGCACCGACCCGGCCGCCCGCAGCTGCGCGAAGTGGGCCGCGTCCTCAGGGGCGAGCGCGTCCTCCAGGAAGTACAGCCCGGCGTCCTCCACCGCGCGCACGAGCTGGCGGGCCTGCGACGGGGTCAGGCGCTCGTGGGCGTCGTGCAGCAGTTCCACGCCGGCGCCGACCCGCTCGCGCACGTCCACGAGTACGCCTGGAACGTGCCGCAGGTAGGAGGTGCTGTCCCAGCTCCCCGCCCGCAGCCGCCTGCGTTCGGCCTCGGCGGCGTCGGCGGGGGCGGTGCCGTAGGTGTCGGTGCCGGGCACCGCGACCTGCACGCGCACGTGCCGGTACCCGCGCTCGTGGGCGGCGAGGACGGCCTCGGCGATCTCCGCCGCGTCGTCGCCGTCGACGTGGGTGTAGGCGTCGGCGTACTCCCGGGCGCGGCCGCCGAGCAGCGCGTGCAGCGGCATGCCCGCGACCTTGCCCTTGATGTCCCACAGCGCCACGTCGATGCCGGCAAGGGCGTTGTTGGCGATCGACCCACCCCGCCAGTACCCGCTGTTCAGCAGGAGCCGGTGGACGTCCTCGATGTCGGACGGGTCGCGCCCGGCGAGCATCGGGCCGAGGTAGTCGTCGACGACCGACCGGATCGCGACGGTCCGCTGCGGGTCGCTCGCGCAGCCCAGCCCGTAGAGGCCGGGCTCGTTCGTCTCGACCCGGACGATCACGTACGGGCAGCCCTGCGGGGCGCACAGGAACGTGCGGACGGCCGTCACGCGCAACCGCCGCGACGACCCGTGGAGCCAGGGCGCGGGGGCGAGGACAGGAGTCGGTGCAGGGGTCGCGTGTGCGGTCATGAGGAGCCTCTCGTCGAGATCGTTGACACCGTACATCGATTTGATTTACCTTCCCAGCCAGTGGCGCCGTCAAGGGCAGCCGCCCCCGATTCGGAGGCTCGACACGTGATCCGACACCGACGTCGTACCCCACGCCCGCTCGTCGGCCTCGCGGCCGCGCTCGCCCTCGCCGGAACCCTTGCCGCGTGCGGGAGTGGGGGCGGCGGTGGCGGGGCGGCCCCGGGCACGACGCTCACCATGTGGACCTTCAAGCAGTCCCACCTCTCGGCCCTGCAGAACGCCGCGCGCACCTTCCAGGACAAGACCGGGGTCGCGGTCAACGTCGAGGCCGTCACCCCGGACAGCACGTTCCTGGCGCGGGTGCAGGCCGCCGCCAACACCGGTGACCTGCCCGACGTGCTGGAGACGCACACCAACGGCGACGACTTCACGTTCGGCGGCGCCGGGCTGCTCGAGGACCTCTCCGACGACGTCCCGGCCGACTGGACGGCCAACTACCGGCCCGCCGTCGCGGGCGAGGGCACCGTCACCGAGCAGTACTACCAGCAGTCGCTGGCGTCAGGGTCGAAGACGGCAGGTGTGGAGCAGGGACAGCGGTTCAGCGTGCCGCTGACGATCGGCACCTTCGGCATCGTCTACGCCAACCGCGAGCGGCTCGCCGAGGCCGGGATCACCGAGGCCCCGAAGACGTGGGAGGACTTCGTCGCGGCGCTCGACGCCGTGAAGCGTGCCCGCCCCCAGGACGGCGGCCTGAGCCTTGGCCTCCAGTCCCCGTCCACCGGGCTGGAGTGGGTCATGCAGCCCATGGCGTACGGGATGCTCGGCAAGCAGCCGTTCGAGGCCCTCTTCAGCAACGACCCCGCGGTCAACTGGGCGTCGCCGAACGGCACGCGGGTGCTCCAGGCCTACGGCCAGATCACCCCGTACTGGATGCCCGGCACCCAGACCCTCGACATCGACTCGGCGGACATCGCGTTCGCGCAGGGCCGGTCGTCGTTCCTCGTCGGCGGGACGTTCACCCTCGCGTTCCTCGCCCAGAACGGGTTCGACCTCAACAACCTGGTGACGTTCCCGATCCCGGCGCCCTCGGGCGGGGCCGTGAGCGACCTGAGCCTCGCGCCGTTCGCGCTGACCGGCCTGTCGGTCTCGGCGACCACGGAGCACAAGGACGCCGCCCTCCAGTGGCTGCGCCACCTCGCCGATCCCGGCGTCGCCACGCAGTTCGCCCGCGACGCGCTCGACGTGCCGCCGACGGAGTTGGGCAACGACGCGGGCACGGTGCTCGGGCCGGTGCTCGGCACGATGGTCGCCTCCCTCGGCGAGGGCGAGACCGCCTACAACCCCGGGTACACGGCCTACCGGCCGGGCGCGTACGACTCCGGCCGGGTCGGGGAGGTGCTGATGAACTACACGCCGCTGCAGCAGCGGGACGCGGAGGGCGCCGGGCACGACCTCGCCGACCTTCTCGGTTCCTACTGGTCCGAGGAGCGGTGACAGCGGCTTCCTCCGAGGCCGTGGCCGGCGCGGTGTCCCCTCTGGGCCGCGCCGGCCGCGGGCCGCACTTCCGGAGGCGGGAGAAGGCGTGGGGTTACGCGTTCGTCGCGCCCGCGCTCCTGCTGTTCGCCGTCATGGGCGTCTACACGATCGCGTACGGGTTCACGCTCTCGTTCGCGCGCTGGAACGGCTTCTCGCCGCGCTGGATCTGGGTCGGCCTGGAGAACTACATCGACCTGCTGGGCGGAAGCCCCGTGTACGGCCCGCCCGTGCGCGCGGCGGCGCTGAACACGCTGTGGGTGATGATCGCGGTTCCGCTGTTGACGGTGGCCGTGAGTTTCCCGCTGGCGGTGATCCTCAACTCGGTCACCCGGCTGCGGACCGTGCTGCGCTCCGTCTACTTCATCCCGTACGTGACGAACGGGATCGCGATCTACTTCGCCTGGCAGTACATCTACGAGCCCAACGGGGCCATCAACGGCGTCCTCGGCGCGCTGGGCCTCGGCTCCCTGCAGCAGCCACAGGGCTTCCTCGGCAACCCGGCGACGGCGCTGCCCGCGCTCATCGTGGTGATGGTGTGGACGGCGGTGCCGGTGGCGATGCTGCTGTACCTGGCCGGCCTGCAGGCGATCGACCCCGCCCTGCTGGAGGCGGCGAAGATCGACGGCGCCGGCTGGTGGCGCACCAACCGAAGTGTCGTCTGGCCGCTGCTGACCGGCACGACGGCCATCGTCGTGCTGCTCAACCTGCGCGACGCGCTGCAGGGGTTCCAGGTCTTCCTCATCGCGACCAACGGCGGTCCGGGCGACGCGACGAACGTGCTCGGGCTGGAGACCTACCGGCTCGCGTTCCTGTCCGAACTCGCCCCGACCCTGGGCCTGGCCAGCGCGCTCGGCTGGATGCTCTTCCTGGTCGCGCTCGTGATCGCCCTGGTCAACCAGCGGATGCTGCGGAGGCTCCGGTGACAGCGACACTCGTCGACCAACCCCAGGCCCCGGTCGCCCCAGCGACCCCGCGTCGGGGGTCCGGCGGCCGCGCGGTCGCGCGCGTTGTCGTCGGGGTGCTCCTCGCCGGCTACGCCGTGGTGAGCCTCTACCCGTTCCTGTGGATGGTCTCGGCCGCGCTGAAGACGCGGGAGGAGATCATCGGCAACACGGGTCTCATCCCGCGCAGCCCGACGCTGGCCACGCTGGTCGACACCTGGGACCGGCTCAACTTCTTCGGCTACTTCCTCAACAGCGTGGGCGTCACCTTCTTCACCACGCTTGGGGTCGTGGTCGTCTACTCGGCCGCCGCCTACGCATTCGCGGTGATCGACTTTCCCGGGCGGACGGCGCTCTACCGACTGTTCCTCGTGCTGCTGTTCGTGCCGGCCGCCGTGACGCTCCTGCCGATCGTGCTGCTGGAGAACCACCTCGGCATCCTCGGCGGACACTTCGGGCTGATCCTGCCGTTCGTCAACGGCACGGCTCCGCTCGCGATCCTGCTCCTGACCAACGCCTTCGACGCCGTGCCCGACGAGCTGCGGGACGCCGCTCGCGTCGACGGGGCCGGGGAGTTCCGGATCTTCGCGACGATCTACGTGCCGCTCGCGCGGCCGGCGCTCGTCACGATCGCGCTGCTCACGGCGATCCCGACCTGGAACGAGTACCTGCTCACCCGGGTGTCGCTCAACGACGCCTCGGCGTACACGCTGCCGATCGCGCTGCAGGCGCTGCGGTCGGAGCAGACCATCCAGTACAACACCCTGATGGCGGGTGCCCTGATCGTCGTGATCCCGATCATCATCCTGTTCCTCAGCGCCCAGCGGTACTTCGTCAACGGACTCGTCGGAGCGGTCAAGGGATGAACGACGGCACTTCAGGATTGCGCGACCCCCACCGGGAGGTCGGGGTGGGTGACACCGTCCTCGTCACGGGGGCGGCGGGTGTGATCGGCCGGGTCGTCGTGCTCGTGCTCGCGGGCGCCGGGATGCGGGTGGTCGCGGCGGACCGGGTCGAGTCCGGGGCAGGTGGCCGGGTGCTCGTCGGGGACATGTGCGACGCACGGTTCGTGGCGGAGTGCCTCGACGGCGTCGACGCCGTGGTGCACCTGGCTGCGATCCCCGCGCCCGGGCAGGCGCCCGAGGAGGTGACCCTCGCGCACAACGTGCAGTCGGCCTACCTCGTGCTCGACGGCGCGGGGCGCGCCGGGCTGCGCACGGCCGTGGCGGCGTCGAGCGCGTCCGCTTACGGCTACGCCTGGGCGGAACGGGATCTCTCCCCGCCCTACGCGCCCATCGACGAGGCGCAGCCGTGCGTCCCGATCGACTCGTACGGGCTGTCGAAGGTCATGACCGAGGAGGTCGGGGCGTTCGCCACCCGCCGGTGGGGGATCCCGACCACGCTCCTGCGGTTCCCGTTCGTGGGCGACGGCGAGCGGCTCGCGAATCGGCTGGCCCAGGTCCGCGACGACGTCGGGGGCGGCCGGAGCGAGCTGTGGACGTGGCTCGACACGCGGGACGCCGCGCGGGCCGTGCTCGCGGTGCTCACCTCCGGGCTCACCGGGCACCACGTGCTCAACATCGCCGCGCCCGACTCGAGCACGTGGGAACCTGCGGCGGCGCTGATGGCCAAGTACCACCCCGAGACCTCGATCAGGGGACCGCTGGAGCCCGACGCGTCGCTCTTCGACACGACGCTGGCGCGCGACCTGCTGGGCTTCGTGCCCGCGCACGGCTGGCGCGGCGACGCATGAGTGGTTCCCTCTGGATCGGGACGTACCCCGACGCCGGCGTGGCCGGCAGCGGGGAGGGGATCTGGCGGGTCGGTGTCGACGCGGCCACGGGCGAGCTCTCCGACCCGCGGCTCGTCGTCGAGACGCCGGCGCCGTCGTTCCTTGCGCTGCACCCGAGCGGTCGCACGCTCTACGCGGTCGCCGAGCTCGACGAGGGTGCCGTGACGGCGTTCGCGGTCTCCGCCGATGGGCTCGTGCCGCTCGACACCCGGCCGACGGGCGGCGCTCTCCCGTGCCACGCGCTTGCCACGTCCGGCACGCTGCACGTCGCCAACTACGGCAGCGGCCACCTCACGACGTTCGGGCTCGCGGCGGACGGGGGGTTCGCCGGTGGGCCCGAGACGTACGGCAACACCGGTCGCGGGCCGGACAGCGATCGCCAGGAGGGTCCGCACGCGCACTACGTGGGGATCGTCGGCGACGAGGTGTGGGTGTCCGACCTGGGCACCGACGAGCTGCGCCGCTACCGCCCCCGCTCGGGCGATGTCTCTCCGGCTGGGACCGCGGCGCGGCTCCCGCTGGGAGCAGGGCCCCGGCACTTCGTGACCGTCGGCGACGCGGTGGTCGTCGTGACGGAGCTCGACGCGGGCCTGTACGTGCTCTCACCGGAGAGCGGCGCCGTCCGCGCGCGGTACGACGCCACGGCCACCCCCGGGCACCACCAGCCCTCGCACCTCGCGCTGAGCCCGGACGGCACCCGGCTCTTCGTCGCTGTGCGCGGCGTGGACGTGCTCTCGACCTTCGCCGTGGCGGAGGGGGACGCCGGGTTGGAGCATCTCGCCGACACACCCCTGGCGCGGTGGCCGCGGCACTTCGCGGTGCTGCCGCCGGTGACGGAGACCGACGCCGCGCTCGTGGTCGTGGCCGACCAGCAGGCGTCGACGCTCACGGCGCTGCGCGTGGACCGGGAGACCGGGCGCGGCACGACTGTCGGCTCGGTGCCGCTGCCGGCGCCTGCCTGCGTCCTGCCCACCGGGACGGCGTGACTCCCCGGGCGTCCCGTCGAGTCAGACCGTCGGGCGGGGCGCTCTCGGGTGCGGGGGCGGGGGGTTGCGCACGGCGATCACGCCACCCACGTCGTAGGTGAGCCAGGCGAGCAGGGTGGCGTCGTCGAACGTCAGCGGAACGCGCGGGCCTTGCCAGCCGAGCATCGCGGTCGGGTTGTTCGCGAGCGCGTCGCGGAGTGCGGCGGCGAGCTCCGCCGTCATCCGCGCGACCTTCCCCTCGTGCCGCAGGTCCTGACCGCCCGGCAGGGCCTCGGACGCGTCCGCGCCCGTCCTGAGGACGTAGCCGCAGCCTTGGCGGTCGTCGAAACCGGTCACGATCATCGAAGCTCCGGCCTGCTAGGGGACGCCCGCGCCGAGGCCCTCACCGTGACGGACATGGGCGGCTCCGCGGGGTCGACGGTGGCCGGACCCTATCGGGCCGGGCGCCGTCCGTCCCCCGCAACACCGGGCGTCACCCGTCAGCGGCCTCCTGTCGCGAACCGGCGGTCGGGCGCCGGAGTCAGCGACGGCGAAGGCGCGCGAGGAGCCTCCGGGCGCGCTCGCGGTTACGCGGGTCGGCGGCCATGCGGCGGCCCTGGTCGGTGAGCCGCCTGCCCTGGGGGCTGGAGAGGAATGCGCGGATACGCCGCATGAGTGCCATTCGTCCGAAGTTACCCGATCCGCCTGGGCGATCACACTCCGTGCCGGATGCCGGTGGCCACGGGTGAGAAGACTCACCCACTGGACGTTTGCCGCGAGGATACCCGCCAGTAACAATGTCCCGAACCGGGCGTCCGTCACGCCGAACCACCTCCCGCGGTGGCATTGTCGGCGGCGAGCGGGCGTTGCGCCCGAGCCCGTGCCGTGGCAGGAGGTCGAAGAGGTCCGATGAACATCGTCGTGCTGGTCAAGCAGGTGCCCGACACCTATTCGGAGCGGAAGCTGGACGGCTCCGACGGGACGTTGGATCGGGGTGCCACGGATGCGGTGCTGGACGAGATCAACGAGCGTGCGGTCGAGGCGGCGCTGCAGTTGAAGGAGGCCGGTGTCGGTCCGGGCGACGGTTCCGAGGTCACGGTGCTGACCATGGGCCCGGACCGGGCCACCGACGCCATCCGCAAGGCCCTGTCGATGGGTGCGGACAAGGCGGTGCACCTGTCGGACGAGGCGCTGCACGGTTCGTGCGCGGTGCAGACCGCGCGGGCGCTGGCGAAGGCGATCGGCACCGTGGAGTTCGACCTGGTGCTGGCGGGGAACGAGGCCTCGGACGGGCGGTCGGCGGCGGTGCCGGCGATGGTCGCCGACGTGCTTGGGCTGCCGGCGCTGACGCATGCCCGTGAGATCACCGTGGACGGTTCCTCGGTCACCGTGAAGCGGGAGACCGACGACGGGGTCACGGTCCTGACCGCGGAGCTCCCGGCCGTGGTGTCGGTGGGCGAGAAGATCAACGAGCCGCGGTACCCGTCGTTCAAGGGGATCATGGCGGCGAAGAAGAAGCCGGTGACCACGCTGTCGCTGGCCGATGCCGGGATCGACCCGTCCGAGGTGGGCCTGGCGGGCGCGCTCTCGACGGTGACCTCGTCGCAGCCCAAGCCGCCCAAGAGCGCGGGGGAGAAGGTCGAGGACGAGGGCGATGGCGGCAGCAAGATCGCCGCGTTCCTGGTCTCGCAGAAGCTGATCTGACCGGTTCGACGAGTAGAGGAGACGACTCATGGCTGAGGTGCTGGTCCTCGTCGACCACCTCGAGGGTGAGAACAAGAAGAGCACGTTCGAGCTGCTGACCGCGGCGCGCGGGCTGGGGGAGCCGTCCGCGGTGGTGGTGGGCCCCGCAGGGACCGCGGGCAAGCTGGCCGACGGGCTCAAGGAGTACGGCGCGGAGAAGATCTACGTCGCGGAGACCGACTCGGCCGAGTTCCTGTCGCCGGAGGTGTCGGTGCTGTCGGCGCTGGTGGAGTCGAAGGATCCGGCGGCGGTGCTGATCGCGGTGTCCGCGGACGGCAAGGAGATCGCCGGTCGGGTGGCGGTGCGCACCGGTTCGGGGCTGCTGGGTGACGTGGTCGCCGTTTCCCCGGAGGGCACCACGCACTCCGTGTTCGGTGGTGCGTTCATCGCCGAGGCGAAGGCCACCACCGGGCACCCGGTGATCACGCTGCGGCCGGGCTCGGTGGACGCGGAGCCGGCGCCCGGTGCGGGTGCGGAGGAGCAGGTCGAGGTGCCCGCCGGCGCGGGTCGCAGCGCGACCGTCACGAGCCGGGAGCCGATCACCGGTGGTGACCGGCCGGACCTGACCGAGGCGTCGGTGGTGGTCTCCGGCGGCCGTGGTGTCGGGTCCGCGGACGACTTCGCGGTCGTCGAGGCCCTGGCCGACTCGCTGGGCGCGGCGGTGGGGGCGTCGCGGGCCGCGGTGGACTCGGGGTACTACCCGCACCAGTTCCAGGTGGGGCAGACCGGGAAGACGGTGTCCCCGCAGTTGTACATCGCGCTGGGGATCTCCGGGGCGATCCAGCACCGGGCCGGGATGCAGACGTCGAAGACGATCATCGCGGTGAACAAGGACCCGGAGGCGCCGATCTTCGAGATCGCCGACTACGGGGTGGTGGGCGACCTGTTCAAGGTGGCCCCGCAGCTGACGGAAGAGGTCGCGAAGCGCAAGGGCTGAGACCCCCGACCCACTGCGAGGAAAGCCACTTTCATTGCGCCAGACGCGATGAAAGTGGCTTTTCTGCATGGCACCCCGCCTGACGTGCTGCTTTCCGGGGACAGCCTACCTACCAGGGACAACGCGCACCACGACGGGACGCAACGGGACAGCCGGAGCCACGGATTACCGCCGTTGGGACGGCCTGTGCACACGTAGTGCACACGGTGTGGATCTTCGACTGCGCACATAGGGTGCGGGTCGATGAGCCGCGGTACCGGTCCGCGGACGTGTGCCGGCCGGGGTCCGAACGCCCCGGCGCCGGGTTGCTCTCTTCAACGTCCGGAGGCCCGGGGCCAGAGAGTCCGGGCTAGTTCTCCTCGCCGCGCTGGCCTAGCTCTCGGAGCTGGCGCCGGATGTCCTCCGAGACCCACCGGCGGTGCCCGGAGGGCAACGTCATCTCGGGCTTGATGTAGCCGCGCTCCGCGTACCGGACGAGGGTGCGGGTCGAGATGCCGAGCGACCGCGCCGCTTGCGCAGTGGTCAGCAGTTCCCTGTCCGCCATGGCGACGACGCTAGGCGATCAGCGGTCCGACCTGGCATTAACTGGCTGAGTCGCTGGATTAGTCATAACTACCAGGCAGTGCCACACCCGGTCTCATCACTCGAACGCGGCATCCGGGAACCGACCTCGTTGCTCATGCAGGGGGCGGCCTGGCCGGAGCGGTCGCGCGTCAGGCGGTGTCGCGGCTGCGGGGTGGGGTGATCCGGGTGATCTGGCCGGTCTTGACGTCGTAGGCGTAGCCGGACACTCTGATCTTCCCGGATACCTGCGGTGCGCTGACGATGGCCTCGACATCGCCGGGCACGGTGCGGGCGGGGTCGAGCACAGCCCGCCCAGCCAACTCGGCGTCGTCGTATCCGGTGCGCTGGGCGAAGTCGTGGCGCAGGGACTCGTCGGCGAGCAGGGCCGATCCGCAGTCGGTGTGGTGCACGACGGCGAGTTCGAACCAGTCGGCGTCCGGGGTCTTGACCTCGTGCAGGTAGCTGATCCAGGCCAGATCCTCGAGCACGGCGGGAGTGACCCGCCCGCCCACGGTGCGCGCGACGATGGCGTCACCCAGCGTGAGACCGAAGACGTCTGACGGTTCGACCCGGGGGTCGATGCAGGTGAGGATGTAGACCTGCTTGTTCGGGATGAACGGGATCACCGGCTGGTGCTCGCGCAGATCGGTCGCAGCGAAGCGGGTGTTGTTGTCCAGCAGTTCGTCGAGGTTGCTCACGACTTTCAGGATCGTCGCGGCGAGCGCGGCCGACGAGGGGCAGGACTGCCAACATTCGCGAGGCTGCTGCCACCGCACCGTTCCCGGCCGGCCCTCCGCCGCACCGCTCGGCGGAGCACACCTGGCAGCCGGGTGCAGCGATCTCGCGCGTCGGAGGTGGGGGCGTCGTCCGGAGGCATAACCTCGGTGCCGTGGGAGTGACTCCGCACCGAGTGGCCGCGCTCGCGATCCCCGACGTAGTCGCGTTCGACCTGTCCATCGCGGCGCAGATCTTCGGCCATCGCGACGAACGCGAACGGTATTCCTTCGTGGTCTGCGCCGAGGAGCCGGGGAATGTGCCGTCGACGACCGGGTTCGCCGTCGAAGCCCCGTACGGCCTCGACGTCCTCGGGACTGCGGACACCGTCATCGTCCCGGGTTTCCACCCTCTGACGGACCCCTCCCCGGCGACGCTCGACGCCCTGTCCCGCGCGGCCGCCCTGGGAGCACGTGTCGCGTCGGTCTGCGTGGGGGCGTTCGCACTCGGTGCGGCCGGTCTGTTGGACGGCCGTGCCGCGACCACGCACTGGCAGGAGGCGGACGCCTTCCGGCGCCGCTTCCCCCGCATACGGCTGAATCCGGAGGTTCTCTACGTCGACTCCGGTTCGATCCTGACCAGCGCGGGCCTGTCCGCCGGGATCGACCTGTGCCTGCACCTGGTGCGGCAGGACTACGGCGCCGCCGTCGCGGCGGACGTGGCCCGCCGCATGGTCGTCGCAGTCCACCGGCCGGGTGGCCAGGCGCAGTACGCCCGCCTCCCGCTGCCCGAAGCGGACGGTCTCGGTGAGACGTGCGACTGGGCCGTCAGCCAGATGCACCGCGCGCTGACGGTGAACCTCTTGTCCCGGCACGCCGGGTTGACACCGCGCACGTTCGTCCGGCGGTTCCGCGACGTGACCGGGATGACCCCGATGCGTTGGCTCGGCGGCCAGCGCCTGCTCGAGGCCCAGCGGTTGCTGGAGGCGACGCGGCTCACGGTCGACGAGATCGCCTTGCGTTGCGGGATCGGCAGCGCCGCCAACCTGCGTCTGCACATGAGCCGCGAGCTCGGTACCACCCCGACCGCCTACCGCCGGAGTCACCGCCAGGTGGCGACGCCCTAGCCAGGCCGGTGGAGACGGATCGGTGGCGAGCGTGTGTGGTGTGAAGGAGCGCCACGGCGGCCGGGGACGACATCTGTCATCTGGACGCAACCGCTCTGGCCGAAACTGATTCGTACCGGGCCGGTGTCGGCGACGCCCGCGCGGCCGCTGCCACCCTATCGATCGGGCGGAGAGAAGGACGAACGAGTAGGCCGTGCCTACTCGGCACGGCGTGGGGCAGGACCTGGAAACGTTCTGGTCGCGGACGCAGTCGCGGCTGCCGGCTGCGACATCCTGTGCAGCGACTACCTGCCCTTCGCACTGCAGGCGGCCCCCCGCCGTCGCACAAGCCGGGGTCGTCGGCCTCGGCGCGGCGGTCGACCTCGTCTCCACGACCCCCGCCGCCGCGCTCGGCCTGCCGAGCCCCACCATCGAAGTCGGCAAGCCGCTGACAGAGGCGCTGGGCACCGTCTCGGGTACGACGTTCATCGGCGCTGCGCTGTGGCGGGCCGGTCGGCGGACCTTCAGCCGCGACAGCGCCGCGGCCCGCGAGGGCAACCGCACCCCGACGGGTGTGTGAGGACACCGCGCGGGCGCGTGACCCAGCCGCGACGGCCACGCGAGCTGACCGGCGGGCGCGCCCGATGACGAGCGACCATCCACTCTCCGCCTTTCATCGCCGCCGAGCCGGGCCTGGCCGAGCGGCTCCTCGCCGCGCACGTGGACGACGGGTCGGGCCGATGTGCGGTGTGTTCCGGCGGCGCGCAGTCCGGCCGGAGCGCCTGGCCATGCACGATCGGCACGCGTGAGCACCCGCGGCGCGGAACGGCCCGCGCCGATCGCTGATCGATACCGCCCCGGCGTGTTCACCGCATCTCCACTCCCGCTTCCGCTCGCGCGGTGCCCGGTGTTGCTTCCGGGACGTACCAAGTCCGCGTGACCTCGTCGCAGGTGCTCGCCCGGACTCCGCAGGCGGCGTCGGCCCGCCGCTACTCCCTGCTGCTGACCACCGACCCCGACGAGGTGCGCGCCGCCCAGCGGCTGCGTTACCGCGTCTTCGCCGACGAGCTCGGCGCTGTTCTCCACACCCCCGAGCCGGGGCTCGACGTCGACCGCTTCGACGCCCATTGCGATCACCTCGTCGTCCGCGAGGACGGTTCGGGGGAGATCGTCGGCACCTACCGCATGCTGCCCCCGCAGCGCGCGCACGCGCTTGGGGAGATGTACTCCGATGGCGAGTTCGTGCTCGACGAGCTGGCGCCGCTGCGCCCGTCGCTCGTCGAGACCGGGCGCTCGTGTGTGCACCCGGACCACCGCGACGGGGCCGTCGTCGGCCTCGCCTGGGCGGGGATCGCCCGGTACATGCTGCTCACCGGCAACCGCTGGCTCGGCGGGTGCGCGAGCGTCCCGCTGGCCGACGGGGGCGGGCTCGCCGCCGCCGTGTGGGATCGCGTGCTCGCCAAGCACCTCTCCCCGGAGCCCTACCGGGTGCAGCCGCTGCGCCCGTGGAACCCCCACGGCGTCCGCAGGCCGCTCCGGGTGAAGCTGCCCCCGCTGCTGCAGGGCTACCTGCGGCTGGGTGCCTGGGTGTGCGGGCCGCCCGCGCACGACCCGGACTTCGACTGCGCCGACTTCTACGTCCTGCTCGGGCTCGACCACATGGACGAGCGGTACGTCCGCTTCTTCCTCGGCGGTGCTTCGTGACCGAGCTTGCGAGGTCACCATTCAGCAGAGCACGCAACGGCACGACCGCGCCGAGCACCGGAGAGGAGCGGGCGTGACGGTCCGGGTGCACCCGCGGGCTCCGTGGACGGGCTGGGCGCCGACGTCGCCGTGCGGCCCTGACTGCCGGCCCGTCGAACGCGGTCCGGTCGCGGCGCTCCCGCTGGTGGCCTGGCGGATGGTGGCGCTGGTGGCGGTGGTGCTGGCGACGCTGGTGATGGCGCCGTTCGTGCCGCCCTCGGCGCGGGTCCGGTGGCTGCGCGCCCGCTGCGCGGCGGCGTTGCGGGCCTCGGGCGTGCGGCTACGCGTCACGGGGTCGGTGGCGGGCGGCGGTGTGCTGCTGGTCTCCAACCACATGTCGTGGATCGAGATCCTCGGCGTCGGCGCGGTACACCCGGTGCGGATGATCGCCAAGCTGGAGGTGCGGGACTGGCCGCTGATCGGCGGCGTCGCCGCGCGTTCGGGCGCCCTCTTCGTCGACCGGGCCGGGCTGCGCAGCCTGCCCGCCACCGTCGCCGCCACGGCCGACGCGCTGCGCGCGGGGGACGTCGTGGGGGTGTTTCCCGAGGGCACGACGTGGTGCGGAGCGGCGGCAGGCGAGTTCCGGCGGGCGGCGTTCCAGGCTGCGATCGACGCGGGCGCGCCGGTCGTCCCCGTGGCGGTCGTGCTGCGCCCGCCGGGCGGTGCCCCGACGGCCGACGCGACCTTCATCGGCGAGGAGACGCTCTGGGACGCGCTGATGCGAGTGCTGCGGATGCCCGCGCTGGAGTGCTCTCTCACGGTGCTGCCCCCGCTCGCGCCGGGAGCCGACCGCAAGGATCTGGCCCGCCGAGCGGCCGAGGCGGTCGCGAGCGTCACCGGAGTGCCCCACCCCGTCAGCGGTGCGCCGCGGACGACGGCGCCGGCGGTTGCTGCGTAGGAGGGTGCTTCGCGCGCTCGCTGGGAGGGTGCTGAAAAGCTCCGGCCGTAGCGAGCGGCGTCCAGGTGGCCGCATCGCAAGGCGGAGGAGAGACCCGATACCGCTGTTGTATCGGGCCCGACGACAACGCGGCGAGGTGGCTGCCTGGGCGTCGCGCAGTAGGCCCGAGCTTTTCAGCGCGCTCCTCTAGGGCCGGTACCCGGCCCGCCGGGAGCGCGGCGTTTACTCTGGAGCGCAGATCGACGACCGGACGGGCCCTGATGTGACACCGCGCGCGACCTATCTCGACCACGCCGCCACCACACCGATGCTCCCCGAGGCGGTGGCGGCGATGGCGGACGCCATGACCCGCACCGGCAACGCGTCCTCCCTGCACACCGCAGGCCGGCGGGCGCGGCGGGACGTGGAGGAGGCCCGGGAACGGATCGCCGCGGCCGTGGGCGCGCGGCCGTCCGAGGTGGTGTTCACCACCGGTGGCACCGAAAGCGACAACCTCGCGGTCAAGGGCCTGTTCTGGGCGCGCCACGCGGCCGACCCGCGCCGCGTTCGGGTGCTCGTCTCGGCCATCGAGCACCACGCCGTGCTCGACGCCGCCGCCTGGCTCACCGAGCACGAGGGCGCCGAGCTGGAGCTGCTCGACGTCGACGCCGAAGGCCGCGTCCGTCCCGAGACACTGCGGGCGGCGCTCGCCCGCGAGCCGGAGCATGTCGCGCTGGTCTCGGTGATGTGGGCCAACAACGAGGTCGGCACGGTCAACCCGATCCGCGAGCTGGCCGCCACTGCGCACGAGTTCGGCGTGCCGCTGCACACCGACGCCGTGCAGGCCGTCGGGGTGCTGCCGGTCGACTTCCAGGCCAGCGGCGCCGACGCCCTCACGCTCACCGGCCACAAGCTCGGCGGCCCCTACGGCGCCGGCGTGCTGCTGCTCGGCCGCGAGGTCGTGCTCACACCCCTGCTGCACGGCGGGGGCCAGGAGCGTGACGTCCGTTCGGGCACGCTCGACACGCCCGCCGTGATCGGGCTGGCCACGGCTGTCGAGATCGCGGTCGGCGACGCCCCCCGCCGGGCGGCCGCGCTCGCCCGGCTCCGCGACGACCTGCTCAGCAAGGTCCTCGCCGCCGTCCCGGACGCCACGCTCAACGGCGACCGCGGCACCGGCGTGGTGGAGGGCGGCCCGTCGCGGCTCCCGGGCAACGTGCACCTGTCGTTCCCCGGCTGCGAGGGCGACAGCCTGCTCATGCTGCTCGACGCCCACGGCATCGAGTGCTCCACCGGCTCCGCGTGCACGGCGGGCGTGGCGCAGCCCAGTCACGTGCTCCTCGCGATGGGCGCCGATGAGGCCACGGCCCGGGGTTCGCTGCGGTTCTCCCTCGGCCACACGACGACGGCGGAGGACGTCGATGCCGTGGCCGCCGTGATCGGCCAGGTCGTCGAGCGGGCCCGCCGGGCGGGGCAGCACGCGTCGGTGGTGGGACCGTGAGAGTCCTCGCCGCGATGAGCGGCGGTGTCGACTCCGCGGTCGCCGCCGCCCGGTCCGTCGAGGCCGGCCACGACGTCGTCGGCGTGCACCTCGCGCTGTCGGAGACGCCCGCCGCCCTGCGCGCCGGCTCCCGCGGCTGCTGCTCCCGGGAGGACGCCGCCGACGCCCGCCGGGCCGCCGACGTGCTCGACATCCCGTTCTACGTCTGGGACTTCGCCGCGCGCTTCACCGCGGACGTCGTGGACGACTTCGTCTCCGCGTACGCGGAGGGCCGCACCCCCAACCCGTGCCTGCGCTGCAACGAGAAGATCAAGTTCGCGGCGCTGCTGGACCGGGCGCTCGCGCTCGGCTTCGACGCGGTCTGCACCGGGCACTATGCCCGCCTCACGTCCGGGGAGCTGCGCAGGGCCATCGACGCCGACAAGGACCAGTCCTACGTCCTGTCGGTGCTGACTCAGGAGCAGTTGCAGCACGCGATGTTCCCGATCGGCGACACCCCGAAGCCCGCCGTGCGGGCCGAGGCGGCTGAGCGCGGGCTGCGGGTGGCCGACAAGCCCGACAGCCACGACATCTGTTTCATCCCCTCCGGCGACACCCGCGCGTTCCTCGGCGAGCGCCTCGGCGCGCGGCCCGGCGCGATCGTCGACGACGCCACGGGCATGGAGCTGGCCCGCCACGACGGCGTGCACGGCTTCACCGTGGGGCAGCGCAAGGGGCTCGGGGTCGCCGCTCCGGCCGCCGACGGGCGCCCGCGTTACGTGCTCGGCATCGAGCCGGTGAGCGGCACCGTGCGGGTCGGGCCTGCCGACGCGCTGGACGTCCGCTCGATCGAGGCCGAGCGCCCGGTATGGAGCGCAGGCCGGCCGCCCGCCGACCGGTTCGCGTGCGTGGCGCAGGTGCGCGCGCACGGCGGGCTGGCCGCAGCGGTGGTCGAGTCGGGCCCAGACGGGCTGCGGGTGGAGCTGGACGAGCCGCTGCGCGGGGTCGCCCCCGGCCAAGCGGTGGCGCTGTACCGCCCGGACGACGAGGGCGACGTGGTGCTGGGCAGCGCCACGATCACGCAAACGATCTGAGGGACGCCACCGAAACGTCAGCGGGGTGGCCCCGCTGACGTTCAACGTCAGCGAAGCCACCCCGCTGGAAGTGCGTGGTCCTCTTACGCGACCGTCACCTCCGTGATCATGCCCTGCACGTGGTGGGGCAGCTCGCCCTCGTCACCCACGGGGCAGATCAAGAAGTACTTGCCCGGCTCCAGGTCGGCGAGAAACCCGCCGGTCTGGCCGGGCGCGGCCTGGGCGAACCCGGGCACGATCTCCACCAGCTCCATGAGCTGCTCCATCGGCGCGTTGACCACCTGCTCGACGGTCGTGACCGCGTCCTTCGCCTTCGCCAGGTGCGCGACGTGGAACTCGCCGCCTGCGCTCTTGTTCGCCAGCAGGATGCTGACCGGGCCGGCCTCCAGCGTGGCCGGGGCGCCGTCGAAGTGGAAGTCGGTGCCGGTGAGCGCCACCTGCTGGTAGCCGCAGTTCTGGTGCGCCCAGGTCTCGTAGTCGGTGATCGCACCGGTGAAGGCGGGGTCCTCGAAGTCGGGCCCGGTGCCCTGCGTGGCCGCGGCCTGGAACACCGGCTGCAGCGCGGTGAGCGACGGCGTCAGGGCCGTGGGGGCCTGCGCCAGCGCCGCGTCGAGCGCCGGGGACGTCGCTGCGCCCCACTCCTTCACCGCGGCGGCGGGCGGCGGCCCGTCCGGCCCACCCTCCGGCGCGGGGACACTGTCGAGGCGCAGCAGGCTGCCGCAGACGGCGGCGGTCGCCGAGGCAGCGTCGGCCGCGGGCGGCGGTGCGGCCGGGGCGGCGGGGGTGGGACCGCCGCTGCAGCCGGCGAGAACGGCGAGCAGGCCCGCCGCGATGAGGCCGGCTCCGGCGGGTCGGGTCGTGCGCATCAGGTCCTCCGTGGGATCGGTTCTTGCGTCACGGATGAACCTAGGGACGTCGTTCCGGCTGGTCAGGCATGGTGGCGTGCGATCATTCGGGGGTGTTTCCCGCACCCGTCCCGACGGTGAAGGGGGTGCTGACCCCCTCGTAGGACAGGTGCATCACCATCCCCGCGGCGGCATGCGCGAGGTTGTGGCAGTGGTCCATCCAGATCCCCGGGTTGTCGGCCCGGAAGGCCACCTCGAACTCCTCACCCGGCTCCACGCCGACGGTGTCGGCCCACCACGGGCTGCCGCTCGCCGGCACCCCGTTCCGAGAGAGGACGAGCACGTGGTGGCCGTGCAGGTGCATGGGGTGCGCGTCGTCGCCGTCGTTGCGGATCCGGACGCGCACCAACTCACCCTCGGCCACCGGTGCGGCGGGCGGGTGCAGCTCCCCGTTGATGGTCCAGGTGACGTTGGGGACGCCGCGCCGGATCGTCCGGACGGTGTCGAGCACCTGCGTGAGCTCCCGGTCGAACGGCCCGGCCGCGTGGAACGGGACGGGGGCGGGCGCGCCGTAGCCCAGCGGGTCGAACACCGGACCGTCGGCGGGCGCAGGCAGCGGGTCCTGCCCGAACCCGACGGCCGGGCCGCGGTCCAGCACCACGGTGCCGGGTGCCGTGAACTCCACGTCGATGCGCCCGCCCGCGGGTACCCGCAGCTGTTCGCCGTGGAGCGGGGTGGGGCCGTTGACGTCCGTGCCGTCGATCGCGGCCACCGTGAACGGCGCCCCCACGACGGCCCAGGTCTGGGTGCGCGAGTCGGTGTTGACCAGCCGCGCGCGCACCCGGGTGCCGGGTGCGACGTCCCGGCGTGATGGCCCGTCGCCTGTGCCGATCGCCACCACCGGGTCGGCGCCGGGACGCAGCCAGGAGTGGCCGAGCAGCACGACGTCCGGCCCGGCCGCGCCGCCGGGCGGTTCCACGACGAGCGCGCCGTAGAGCCCGCGGTGCACGGTGCCCGCGGAATCCTGGTGGGTGTGGTACCAGAAGGAGCCGATCTGCTCGGGCCGGAACCGGTACAGGTGCTCGCCGCCGGGTGGCACGGCGTCCTGCGTCACGCCCGCGACGCCGTCCTCGGCATTCGGGACGTCGAGTCCGTGCCAATGCAGCGTGACGCCCTCCGCGACGTCCGCGTTGCGCAGCACGACCTCCACAAGCTGCCCGGCCCGCACCCGCAGCTCGGGGCCCGGCGCGGTGCCGTTGAACGTGAGGCCGTCGGTCGAGAATCCGGAGTCCAGCACGACCTGGGACTGTCTGGCCGTCAGCTCGAACCGGACGTCCGGCACCCCGTCCCGGGGCCCGGTGAGGTCGGCGACGCTCTGGGCGCCCGGGGTGGCGTGCGCGTGGCCGTGTGGGCTGGGGTGCGGGGCGGCGCGATCCTCGAACGCGACGGCCGCGATGGCGATCGCGAGCGCCGTGACGGCGGCCGTCGCGAGGGCGGAGGGGATGCTGCGGCGCAGGCGTGCGGGGTCCACCGCCCGAGCGTCGCGGCGGGGGAACGGCCGCGGGAGGGTGCCAGTACCCGTCCGGAAGAGAGCTAGCAGGGTCCTGAACAACTCCGCCTGTAGCGCAGTAGGGCCGAGTTGTTCAGGGCGCTGCTAGCCCCACGGGTGTGGCGCGACGAGCCGGTGGTAGACACCGGCGGTGAGTACCGACGATGCCGTGGCGGCCGCGCTCGCCGCCGCAGGGCTGTCCGGGGCGACGCCAGGGCAGACGCTCGGCGGCGGCCCGCTGGTGGTGCCCGGCCCGACCGGGGAGCAGCCGCCGCCAGAACCGGCACCGCGCTGGCCGGACGGTGCCGCCACCGGCGTCGGCTCGATGCCGGGCACGGATGCGCGGGAGGCCGCCGCGACCGTCGTGGGTGAGCTCCCGCTGCTGCCGTACCTGCCCGAGCTGCCGGCCCGCGGTGTGGGCGCGGACATGATCGGACGCACGGCAGGGCTCCTGGTCGACCTCGCCGTCGAGGTCGTGCCCACCGGGTACCGGGTCACGGCCCGGCCGGGGCACGACCACCGTCGGGCTGTCGACCTGCTGCGCGCCGACCTCGACGCGCTGGAGGAGGCGTGCGAGGTCGCCCGGCCCGAGTGGGTCAAGGTGCAGGCCGCCGGGCCGTGGACGCTCGCGGCGGCTGTGGAGCTGCACTCCGGGCACCGCGTGCTGACCGACGCCGGGGCCGTCCGGGAATTCACCGCGAGCCTGCTGGAGGGGCTGCGCGCGCACGCGGCCGAGGTCGCCGGGCGCACCGGCGCCCAGGTCCTCGTGCAGCTCGACGAGCCGACGCTGCCCGCGGTGCTCGCCGGCTCGCTGCCCACGGCGTCGGGTTACGGCACGGTGCGGGCCGTCGGACGGAACGAGGCGCAGGATGCGCTTCGCGACCTTGTCGCGAGCCTGGACCGGCCGGTCGTCGTGCACTGCTGCGCGGACCGCCCGCCGATCAGCCTCCTGGCCGGCGCCGGCGTGGCCGGGGTCGGAATCGATGCCACGCACCCGGCCTTCCGCGGCGACACGGCGCTGCCCGCGGCGCTGGACGTGATCGGCGAGGCCTGGGACGCGGGCACGCCGCTGCTGCTCGGCGTGGTTCCGGCGCTCGACCCCGGGCGGCCGGTGACGTCGAGGGAGCTGGCGAAGCCGCTGTTCGAGCTGGCCGACCGGCTGGGCTTCGACCGCTCACGCCTGGCTTCCCTAGCCGTGCCGACACCCACCTGCGGGCTGGCAGGCGCCACCCCGACCTGGGCCCGCCGCGCCCTGACGCTCTCGAGGGAGATCGGCGAGGCCCTCCTGGACCCACCCGAGAACACCTGACCCCCCGCCCCGCGAGTCGGGCTCTGGGTGCACGCGAGTCGGGGCCTGGGTGCACGCGAGTCGGGCCCTGGGTGCACGCGAGTCGCAGTATTCGGGTGCGCGAGTCGCTCGATTCGGGTGCGCGAGTCGCGCTGTTCAGGTGGGTGACCCCGCGCCAGATCGCGCAACTCGCGCACACTTTCCCGGCGACTCGCTCACACCTTTGCAGCGACTCGCGTGCTCTCACGCCCCGACTCGCGTGCTCTCACGCCCCGACTCGCGGGTGGGGCAGCCTCGACGACCTGTTGCGGCAGCTTTCACGACCCTGCCCGACCGGGCGAGGCATGGGTCGATGTCGGTGCCGCTCGATAACCTGCGTCAGTGAGCCCCGATACCGTCAGCCAGGCCACCCCCGAGCCGGAGGTCCGCGAACGGCACGCGCGGCTGGCCGCGGAGGTCGCCGACCACCAGTTCCGCTACTACGTGCTCGACTCGCCCATGATCTCCGACGGGCAGTTCGACGCGCTCTGGCGCGAGCTCGTGGAGCTGGAGGAGCGGTACCCGGAGCTCGTCACACCGGAGTCGCCCACGCAGAAGGTCGTCGGCCGGTTCGCCACCGAGTTCACCGCGCACGACCACCTCGAACGCATGCTGAGCCTCGACAACGCGTTCGCCGCCGACGAGGTGCGCGCGTGGGCCGAGCGGGTCACGCGCGACGTCGGCGACGGCAAGCTCCACTACCTGTGCGAGCTCAAGATCGACGGCCTCGCCGTCAACCTGCTCTACGAGAACGGCAGGCTCACCAGGGCGCTCACCCGCGGCGACGGGCGCACGGGCGAGGACATCACGCTCAACATGCGCACGCTGGAGGAGGTGCCGCAGCAGCTCACCGGCACCGACGAGTTCCCCGTGCCGGCGCTCGTCGAGGTGCGGGGCGAGGTGTACTTCCGGCTGGAGGACTTCCAGGCGCTCAACGCGTCGCTGGTGGAGGCGGGCAAACCGCCGTTCGCCAATCCACGCAACACCGCGGCGGGCTCGTTGCGGCAGAAGGACCCCAAGGTCACGGCGTCGCGCCACCTCCGCCTGATCTGCCACGGGTTCGGCAAGCGCGAGGGCTTCACCCTGGAGCGCCAGTCACAGGGTTACGACGCGCTGCGCGCGTGGGGGCTGCCGGTGTCGGAGCGCACCGTCGTGCTCGAGGGCGTCGACGAGATCCTCGCCCACGTCGAGTACTGGGGCGAGCACCGCCACGACATCGAGCACGAGATCGACGGCATCGTCGTCAAGGTCGACGAGGTGGCGCTGCAGCGGCGGCTGGGCTCCACCTCGCGGGCCCCGCGCTGGGCCATCGCGTTCAAGTACCCGCCGGAGGAGGCCACCACCAAGCTCCTCGACATCCAGGTCAACGTCGGGCGCACCGGGCGGGTCACTCCGTTCGCGCAGATGGAGCCGGTCGTCGTGGCCGGGTCCACCGTCTCGCTCGCCACCCTGCACAACGCGCAGGAGGTCAAGCGCAAGGGCGTGCTGATCGGCGACCGGGTGGTCATCCGCAAGGCGGGTGACGTAATCCCCGAGGTGCTCGGTCCGGTCGTGGATCTGCGCGACGGGAGCGAGCGCGAGTTCGTCATGCCCACCCACTGCCCGGAGTGCGGCACCGAGCTTGCGCAGCAGAAGGCGGGCGACGTCGACCTGCGCTGCCCCAACTCCCGGTCCTGCCCCGCGCAGCTGCGGGAGCGGCTGTTCCACGTGGCCGGGCGCGGCGCGTTCGACATCGAGGGGCTCGGCTACGAGGCCGCCACTGCGCTGTTGACGTCGGGTGTGGTCCAGGACGAGGGCGACGTCTTCTCGCTCACGGCCGAGGACCTCCTGCGCGTCGAGCTGTTCCGCACGAAGGCGGGCGAGCTCACGGCCAACGGCCACAAGCTCCTCGCCAACCTGGAGGAGGCGAAGGACCGGCCGATGTGGCGGGTGCTCGTCGGGCTCTCGATCCGGCACGTCGGGCCCACGGCGGCGCAGGCGCTGGCCCGCGAGTTCGGGTCGATGGACGCCATCGAGTCGGCCGCGGAGGCGGCGGCCCGCGACACCGCGGCCGCGGGGCTCGCGATCACCTCTGACGGCACGGCGGGCGACGCCGCCGACGAGGCGGCGGCCGACGAGAGCATCGCCGCTCCGGCCGAGCAGGCGGAGAGCGAGCAGGCGGAGAGCGAGAGTGCGCCGGAGCCGTCCGCGGAGGAGCAGGCGGCTGCGGCGGAGCGGGCGGCCCGGGTGGCCGCGCGCGCCCAGGCGAAGGCGCTGGCCGCGGCCCTGGCGCCGATTGCGGGTGTGGAGGGGGTCGGGCCCACCATCGCCGCGGCGCTGCGCGACTGGTTCACGGTCGACTGGCACCGCGAGGTCGTCCAGAAATGGCGGGCGGCCGGCGTGCGCATGGCCGACGAGGTTGACGAGTCGGTGCCACGCACGCTCGACGGCCTCTCGATCGTCATCACGGGCTCGATGGAGGGTTACTCCCGCGACGAGGCCAAGGAGGCGATCACGGCGCGGGGCGGCCGGGCGGCCGGTTCGGTGTCGAAGAAGACGGCGTTCGTCGTCGCCGGTGACGCCCCCGGGTCCAAGTACGACAAGGCCCTGGAGATCGGCGTTCCGGTGCTCGACGAGGCCGGTTTCCGGGTGCTGCTGGAGCGTGGACCGGAGGCCGCCCGGGAGGTCGCAACCGTCGAGGGGTGAGCCCCGATGGTGGTGCGCCCGACACGTAGGATCACGCTACCCGTGTCTCTCCGTGCGGTGCCGGACCCACCATCCGCCATCCGAGGGTCACTCTTTCGACGGGGGTGTCAGCGTGCTGCAAGCGGTGCTCAACGGGTCGCGTCCGGCGGACGCGCACCCCGCGCTCCCCGTGCTGGCGCGCCACCTCGCCCGCGATGCGCGCGAGGTGGCCGAGTTGGGCATCACGTCCGTGCACGTTCACCCCAGGGGCCCGGACGCGCAGGAGACGCTCGACCCGCTCTATGTCGGCGACACGGTGGCGGCCATCCGCGCCCAGGTGCCGAGCATGGAGATCGGGGTCGCCACCGGCCGCTGGATCCAGCCCGACCCGCGCAAGCGCATCGACGCCGTGCTGGCCTGGGGCCACCTGGGTGTCGGCAAGCCGGACGTGTGCTCGGTGAACGTCCACGAGAAGGGCTGGGTGGACGTCTGCAATGCGGCTCGCTCGGTCGGAATCGGCGTGGAACTGGGCGTCTGGACGAGCGGCGACGCGGTCACGCTGCGCACCACCGGGCTGCCGGCGGGCACGGTCCGCGTGCTGGCGGAGTCCACTGTGTCCAACCCCGAGACGGCGGTGGCCGAGGGGGTGCGCATCCTGCGCGCGCTCGGCACGCTCCCGGTGCCGGTGCTGCTGCACGGCGAGGAGTCCGGCGCGTGGCCGGTGCTGGAGTACGCGATGCGGATGCAGATCGACACCCGCATCGGGTTCGAGGACGTGCTCGTCACGCCAAAGGGCTGGTTGGCCACCGGTAACGATCACCTCGTGAAGTTGGCGCTCGGCACCCGCGTCTGACGTCCGAGTTTTGCATCTGCCAAAGAACTGACCGACCGGACGTGGCCGCAGCCGTGGTCGACTGTGCGAAGCGCGCAATACCGTCGGATCCATGGGAGTCTTGGGCACGTTCGGTCAGCGGGCGCGAGCCGCGGCAGGCTGGTTCACTCACCCATTGCTGCCGGACGACCTGCTCAGCACGCTGAACCCGTTGTGGTCCACCCGCGAACCGCACGCCCGAGTGGTCGGGCTGCGCCGCGAGACGGCCGACACCACCACGCTCATGCTGCGCACCGGCCGGTCGTGGCCCGTCCACCGGCCGGGGCAGTTCGTCGGGGTCGGCGTGCGGATCGACGGCGTGTGGCACTGGCGCACCTACTCGGCCACCTCACGTCCCGAGGAGCCGCTGCTCGCCATCACCGTCACCGCGTTGCCCCGCGGCGCAGTGTCGGGTGTGCTGGCGCACGGCACCCCCGTCGGCGCGCTCTTGCGGATCGGCCCGCCGGCGGGCGAGTTCGTCCTGCCGCAGCCGGTCCCGGAGAAGCTGCTGTTCGTCACGGCCGGCAGCGGGATCACGCCGGTCATGGCGATGCTTCGTGACCTCGCGGCCAACCGCCCCGAAGCGCTCGCGGGCGCCGTGCTGGTGCATTGCGACCGCACCCCGACCGACGTCGTGTTCGGCCCGCAGCTGCGGGCGCTCGCCGACTCGTCGGGGCTGCGTCTCGTGGAGCGGCACACCGCGGTCTCGGGCCGCCTCACCCCGGAGGAGCTCACCGACGCGGTGCCCGACTGGCCCGCGCGCGAGGCCTGGGCCTGCGGCCCGGCCGGGCTGCTGGACGACCTCGCGGCGCACTGGGCGCGCCACGGCGCCCCGGAGTCCCTGCACGTCGAGCGCTTCACCCCGCCGGCCACGGTGGCCGACGGCGCCCCTGGCGGGCGCGTCACGTTCACGACCAGCGGGATCACCACCGACACCGCCCCGGGCACGCCACTGCTGGCTGCCGGCGAGGCAGCCGGCGCGCTGCTGCCCAATGGCTGCCGCATGGGCATCTGTCACACCTGCGTCGGCCGGCTGCGCACCGGCGCGGTGCGCGACCTGCGTACCGGTGACCTGCACGACATTCCCGGCGAACCCGTCCGCACCTGTGTCTCCGGTGCCGCGGGCGACGTCGAGATCGAGCTTTAGGAGATCCTCATGGCCATTCCGACCTTCACGCCCTCCACGAAGCCCAGCGCTGCCGCCCATCTCTCGGACGAGCAGATCGAGGAACTCGGAGCCGAGCTCGACGCGATCCGCGCCGAGATCGTCGACAGCCTCGGCGAGGCCGACGCCCGCTACATCCACCGCGTCATCGCCGTACAGCGCGGCCTCGAGGTCGCGGGCCGCGGTGTTCTGATCTTCTCGCTGTTCCCGCCCGCGTGGATCGCGGGCACGGCGGCGCTGTCGGCCGCCAAGATCCTCGACAACATGGAGATCGGCCACAACGTCCTGCACGGCCAGTGGGACTGGATGCGCGACCCGAGGATCCACTCCACGACGTGGGAGTGGGACCACGCCACCCCGGCCAAGTCGTGGAAGAAGTCGCACAACTACGAGCACCACACGTTCACGAACGTGCGCGGCAAGGACCGTGACCTCGGCTACTCGGTCATGCGGATCACGCCGGAGCAGGAGTGGAAGCCCGCCGACCTGATCCAGCCGCTCACCAACATCGGCCTCTCCCTGATCTTCGAGTGGGGCATCGCCCTCTACGACCTCGAGGTGGACCGGGTCAAGGAGGGCAGCAAGTCGAAGGAGCAGCTCAAGGAGGATCTGAAGGGGCTGTGGCGCAAGGCGCGCCGCCACCTTGCCAAGGACTACGTGCTGTTCCCCGCGCTGTCGGGCCCCGGCTTCCTGCACACCGCCGCCGCGAACCTCACCGCGAACGTCGTCCGCAACGTCTGGTCGCACGCCGTGATCTTCTGCGGCCACTTCCCCGACGGCACCGAGACGTTCGAGGAGGAGCGGCTCGAGGGCGAGACGAAGGGCCAGTGGTACGTCCGGCAGATGCTGGGCTCGGCCAACCTCTCCGGCGGCCGTCTGTTCCACATCATGACCGGCAACCTCAGCCACCAGATCGAGCACCACCTGTTCCCGGACATCCCGAGCAACCGCTACGCCGAGATCGCCCCGCGCGTGCGCGAGATCTGCGAGCGCTACGGGCTGCCGTACACGACGGGCCCGCTGCCCAAGCAGTACGCCAAGGTGGTGCGCAAGATCGTGCGGCTGGCGTTCCCCGGCGGCGGCGAGAAGCCCGCCGACGTGCGGCAGCTCCCGGCGCGCCGCCAGGCGAACGGCACCCCGATCCGGCTGGCCGGCTGACCCGTCAGGCCGGGCGGTCGGGTTCCGGGCGGGCCAGCGGCGGCGTGCGCAGCGCGACGGCCAGCTCCAGCCTCGCTGTGGGGTCGTCCAGCGCGCCCCCGAACGCCTCCCGCAGCCCGGCGAGCCGGTACCTGACCGTCTGCGGGTGCACGTGTAGCGCCGCGGCCGTGGCGGAGACGTCGCCGTGCGCATCGAGCCAGGCCCGCAGCGTCTCCTCGCCGCGGGCAGCGGCCCCGGCGGGGAGCGCGCGCAGCGGAGCCAGGGAGCGTTCGCACATGGCGGCGGCGAGGTCGGGCTCGGCCGCGAGCAGGAGCGCGAGCAGGTGCTCGTCGGCGCGGACCAGGGCGGCGTCGCACCCGGGCCCGAGCAGCGCGGCCATGTGCAGCGGCCAGGCCGCCTGGGCCAGCGCCGCCGACCGGTGCGCCTGTGCGGCCTCCACGACCGGGCCGAGCACCGCTCGCCGCCCGCCCAGCCCGGCCCGGACGCGGTCGGCCCACGGCGCGCGTGCGGTGTCGTCGCCGCGCCCGGTGCTCGCGGCGGCCGCCGACCTGGCACTGACGCTCACGGGCACGATCACCAGCCCGAGCGGGTCGAGGTCGGCGCCGATGGCACCGGGCAGCCGCGCGGCCACCGCCACAGGGTCCTCGACGACGAGCACGGAGAGCCTGGCCGGCATGGTCCAGCCGGCCGCGGCGGCGGCCCGTTCCACCTCGGCCGGGGCCGGCGGCGGCTGCCGGGCGAGCATCTCGACCAGCGCGTGCCTGCGGGCCTGCAGGGAGCCGGCCTGGCTCGTCTCCTCGTCCGCCCACCCGGCCACGGACGCCGCGCTCAGCTCCTCGATGTAGCCGAAGAGGGCCTCGGCCAGGCTGAAGATGACTTCCGGTGGCAGCTGCCGGGCCGTGGTGCTGCTCCCGAGGTGGCGCCACAGGGTGCGGGTGCCCACCTGGTACGCCGACTGCAGCGCGGCGAGCGTGCGGCCCTCGCGGTGCTCCAGCTGCCCGAGCGCGCGGTAGACGGTGGAGTCGCCGAGTGCCTCGTCGCGGCCGAGCAGGTCGAAGAACTGCCCGAGCGCGACCGTGACCCCCTCGGTGATCCGCGACCCGAAGCGCCCGGTCAGCGGGCGGTCGTAGTCGGGCACCTCCGCGCGGACGGCGGCGATGATGTCGTCGGTCGTGCCGTCGAGTTCCGGCCGCAACGCGGCTCCCACCCAGCTCGGCACGCGCGACCACGGCCGGTCCATGGGACCGACACTAACTGCTCGCGGTCCCAGCATCTCCTGGACCGAGCACCGTCGTGACGATCCCCGCCAGGTGTGTGAGCCGCGCCAGCTCCGACAACCGGAACGCGGGCCCGCCGGGTCGCCCGACGACGAGCACCCGCTGCTTGAGCCCGAACGGCGCGGCCGCGAGCTCGGTGTCGAGCGCGCTCCACGGCTCCGGCACCCAGTGCACCTCGGGGTCCACGACGATGGCCCGCGTCAGTGGCAGCCACGGGAGGTTCCCCGCGCTCGTCTCGGGGGCGGCGGTGCTCTGGGCGAGCCGGTAGGACCGGTCGCCCTCCCGCTCGACGACGAGCGCCCACCCGGCCCGGAAGATCCGCGGGATGCCGTCGGCGAGCAGTTGCAGGCCGTGATCGGGGTCGGTGGTGATCTCCTCGATCAGCTCCAGCTCGCGGTGGGTGTCCAGCTTTCCGGAGTGCGGCCGCACCGACTCGACCTCGACACCCGGCACGGACTCGGCGGCCGTGATCAGCACGTCCGGCGGGCGCCCCGGCGGTAGCTCGACGGCGAGGTCGTCGATGGCGTTGCCGTGGCTGCGCTCGACCACGTCGACGCCGAGGATGTCGGCACCCGCGTTTCCCAGGGCCGTTGCTACGGCTCCGAGACTGCCCGGCTTGTCCGGGAGAACGACCCGGAGCAGGAACGACACGCCACACGTCCTCTCGCCGACACCCCCCACCGCGGGCGGCACGCGCGGCAGCACCAGGAGCGCCCTGAACAACTCGGCCCTACTGCACGGGGCGGAGTTGTTCAGGACCCTCCCAGACGCGAGATTGTGTCAGGGGAGTGGCCCCCCAGCGCAACAGAAGAGCGTGACGGACCGATCAACGTCCCTTGCAGATAACCGCAAGGACTGCGGAAAGTCGCGAGGACTAGACTCGTGGTCGAGGTCAGCGCCGGTGCCGCCACGGCTACCGCGCGCCAGCACCCGCCACCGGCACCGCGCCTGCCGCACCCGTCACCACCAGCGCCGACGGGTGCACCGGATCCAAGCACGAGAACGTATTCGCCCTGGAGGGACATGTCCGCCGACACCGCGGCATCGAGTGCGAGCCGGGGGATCACCCGGGACGAGGTCGCGCACCTCGCCCGGCTGGCCAGGCTCGCCGTCACCGACGCGGAGCTCGATGTCTTCGCAGGCCAGCTCGACGTGATTCTCGGCGCTGTCGCGCGGGTGGGCGAGGTCGCTGCCGACGACATCCCGCCGACGTCGCACGCCGTGCCGCTGCAGAACGTGTTCCGCCCCGACGAGCTGCGCCCGTGCCTCGACCAGGAGCGGGTCCTCGCCGGCGCTCCGGCGGCCGAGGACGGCCGCTTCCGCGTGCCGCAGATCCTGGGGGAGGAGGCCTGATGGGCGCCCCCGACACGGAGCTCACCCGCCTGACCGCGGCCGAGCTGGCGGAGAAGATCCACTCCCGCGAGGTGTCCGCCGTCGAGGTCACCCGCGCCCACCTCGACCGCATCTCCGAGGTCGACGCGGACGTCCACGCGTTCCTGCACGTCGCCGGGGAGGCCGCGATCGAGGCGGCCACGATGGTCGACGAGGGGCTGGCCGCCGGTGTCGCCCCGGCGTCGCCGCTTGCCGGGGTGCCGCTGGCGCTCAAGGACGTGTTCACGACGAGCGACATGCCCACGACGGCCGGGTCGCGGATGCTCGAGGGCTGGCGCCCGCCCTACGACGCCACGCTCACCGCGCGGCTGCGCGCCGCCGGCATCCCCATCCTGGGCAAGACCAACATGGACGAGTTCGCGATGGGCTCGTCCACGGAGCACTCGGCGTACGGGGTCACGCACAACCCGTGGGACACCACACGCGTGCCCGGCGGTTCGGGCGGCGGCTCGGCGGCCGCGCTGGCGGCGTTCGAGGCGCCGCTCGCGATCGGCACCGACACCGGCGGCTCGATCCGCCAGCCCGCCGCGTTCACCGGCACAGTCGGCGCGAAGCCGACGTACGGGGGCGTGTCCCGCTACGGGCTCATCGCCTGCGCGTCGTCGCTCGACCAGGGCGGCCCGTGCGCCCGCACGGTGCTCGACACCGCGCTGCTGCACGAGGTCATCGCCGGGCACGACCCGCTCGACTCCACCTCGATCGACCAGCCCGTCCCGGCCGTCGTCGAGGCGGCCCGACGCGGGGCCACCGGAGACCTCCGCGGGCTGCGCATCGGCGTGGTGCGGGAGCTGGGCGGCGAGGGCTACCAGCCGGGCGTACGGGCGTCGTACGACCAGGCGCTGCGGCAGCTGGAGAAGCTCGGCGCCGAGCTGGTGGAGGTGTCCTGCCCGCACTTCGAGTACGGGCTGGCCGCCTACTACCTGATCCTGCCGAGCGAAGTCTCGTCCAACCTCGCCCGCTTCGACGCCATGCGCTACGGCCTTCGTGTGGACAAGGGCGCGTCGGCGGAGGAGGTCATGGCGGCCACCCGCGAGGCCGGGTTCGGCCCCGAGGCCAAGCGCCGGATCATCCTCGGCACCTACGCGCTCTCGTCGGGCTACTACGACGCCTACTACGGGCAGGCGCAGAAGGTGCGCACGCTCATCGCGCGCGACTTCGTCACCGCGTTCGAGCAGGCCGACGTGCTGGTCTCGCCCACAACGCCCACCACGGCGTTCCCGATCGGCGACAAGATCGACGACCCGCTGGCGATGTACCTCAACGACCTCGCCACGATCCCCACCAACCTCGCGGGCACCGCGGCGATGTCCGTGCCGTCGGGGTTGGCCGAGGGCCTGCCGGTGGGGCTGCAGGTGATGGCCCCCGCGCTCGGTGAGGCCGTCATGTACCGGGTGGCCGCCGCCTACGAGGCCGCGCGCAACGCCGCGGCAGGCGCCCCCCTGATCAACAGCGTTCCGGAGGTGAGAACGTGAGTGCGCCGACGCTGGTCGACTTCGACGAGGTCGTCGAGCGCTTCGACCCCATGCTGGGGATCGAGGTGCACGTCGAGCTGAACACGCAGAGCAAGATGTTCTGCGGCTGCCCCACCACGTTCGGGGCGGAGCCCAACACGCAGGTCTGTCCGACCTGCCTCGGTCTGCCGGGCGCGCTGCCGGTGGTCAACCGCACGGCCGTCGAGTCGGCGATCCGGATCGGGCTGGCGCTGAACTGCGACATCGCGCCCTGGGGCCGGTTCGCGCGGAAGAACTACTTCTACCCGGACATGCCGAAGAACTTCCAGACCTCCCAGTACGACGAGCCGATCGCCGTCAACGGGTACCTGGACGTCCCGCTTGACGACGGCTCCACGTTCCGCGTGGAGATCGAGCGGGCGCACATGGAGGAGGACACCGGCAAGTCGCTCCACGTCGGCGGCGCGACCGGGCGCATCCACGGTGCCGAGTACTCGCTGCTCGACTACAACCGCGCCGGTGTGCCGTTGATCGAGATCGTCACCAAGATGATCCCGGGCACGGCGGAGCGGGCGCCGGAGGTGGCGCGCGCGTACGTCACGGCGCTGCGCGACCTGGTGAAGTCCCTCGGCGTCTCCGACGTCCGGATGGACCAGGGCTCGATGCGGGCCGACGTGAACCTCTCGCTGTCGCCGCGCGGCTCCGGGGTGCTCGGCACCCGGTCGGAGACCAAGAACGTCAACTCGCTGCGCTCGGTCGAGCGGGCCGTGCGGTTCGAGATGGCGCGGCAGGCTGGTGTGCTGCTCGCGGGCGAGCGCGTCGTCCAGGAGACGCGGCACTTCGAGGAGGCCACGGGCACCACACGGCCCGGCCGCCGCAAGGAGACCGCGGAGGACTACCGGTACTTCCCGGAGCCCGATCTGGTGCCGATCGCCCCGCCCGCCGAGTGGGTCGAGGAGCTGCGCGGCACGCTTCCCGAGCTCCCGTGGGAGCGGCGCGGGCGGCTCCAGAGCGACTGGTCGCTGTCGGACGAGGAGCTGCGCGACCTGGTCAACGCCGGTGCGCTCGACCTCATCGAGGCCACGGTCGTGGCGGGTGCGCCCGCGGGCGAGGCCCGCTCGTGGTGGGTGGCGTACCTGGCCCAGCAGGCCAACGCCCGCGGCGTGGAGCTCGCGGGGCTGCCGATCACACCCGAGCAGGTGGCCCGGGTGATCGCGCTCGTGGCCTCCGGCGAGCTGAACAACAAGCTCGCGCGGCAGGTCGTCGACGGGGTGCTGGCCGGCGAGGGTGAGCCGGACGACGTCGTGAAGGCTCGCGGTCTCGCAGTGGTGTCCGACGAGGGCGCGCTCGTCGAGGCGGTCGACGCGGCGCTCGCGGCGCAGCCGGACGTCGTGGAGAAGATCCGCGGCGGCAAGGTGCAGGCGGCGGGGGCGATCGTCGGGGCGGTCATGAAGGCCACCGGCGGCAAGGCCGACGCGAAGCGCGTGCGTGAGCTGATCATCGAACGCTGCAGCTGACTGCTGTATCTGGCTTGATTGCTGCAAAGCCACTTTCACGCCACCGGTTGGCACGAGAGTGGCTTTGCAGCGTTGCGGGCGGGGCTGTGCGTGTCCTTGCCCCTGAACTCCTGCTGAGGCTCCTAGGCGCGGCTCTGGCCGCCACCGGCAGGCGGCTGAATGCGGATCACGCGGTCGTCGCTGGGCACCGGCTGCCCACCCGCCTTGTTGACCGTGCCGAGCCACAGCAGGCCGTCGGGGGCGGGTGCGGCGGCCGAGAGCCGACCGTACGTGCCGGTCAGCAGGGTCTCCGGGGTGCCGGTGAACACGCCGCGCTCGTTGGGGCGCAGCACGAACAGGGACGCCGCGCCCGTCTGCGCGACGGCGATGAGCCCCGGCTGCGCCATGCAGCCCGCCACGCCCGGCCGGTCCGGCCACGTCCACGCCGGTGGGGGCAGCGGTCCTGGGACGACGAGGTGCAGCACGTCCTGGGTGCCGGCGCGGTCGGTGACCCACGTGGCCGTCGTGACCGGGTCGATGCAGATGCCGCCCGGCGAGTGCAGGCCGGTGCTGAGCACGGGGGAGCCGGGTACCGGGTTGCCGCTCGAGGGGCGGCCGAGGGTGTTGATGCGCAGGAGCTTGCCTGCGAGTCCGGGGGGCTGCGGGTTCCCGGCGTCGCCCGTGGCCACCAATAGCGAACCGTCGACGTCGACGGCGAGCGCGCCCGCGTTGTTCGTCGTGCCCCTCGGGATGCCGGCGAGCACCGGCTTTGGTCCCTCACGTGGGGCGATCCGGACGACGCGGTTGTCCTGGGGGGTCGTGACGTAGGCGTAGAGGAGCTGGTCCTCGATGTAGGACGGCGAGAGTACGAGGCCGGTCAGCCCGCCGCCGCCGGTCGCGTCCACCGGCACGGTCGTGACCAGCTCCGGCTCGACCCCGCGGCGCACGCGCAGGATGCGGCCGGTGGTGCGCTCGGCGACCAGCGCGGTGACGCTGTCCGGTAGCACCGCGATGGCGCCGACCGGCCCCAGGCATGTCGCGACGACCTGTGGATCCGGGTCCGTGCACCCCGTCGGCGGCGGGGGTGCCTGCCCGGACTGCCCGGCCTGACCGCCGGGCGGCGCGGCGGGTGGGGGCGTCGGCGGATCGGGCACGACCGGCGGCCCGCCCAGCTCGCCCATGCCCTGCAGCTGCTCCCGCCACTGGCGCGGGCCCTCGTCCGGGAACGTGGCGCAGCCGGCGAGCAGCAGCCCGAGCAACGCCGCGGCGGCCGCGCGCCGCACCCGTCCTCCCACACCCGCCAGGTTAGGCGGCCCCGGGTGAGCGGCCGGTGAGTAGCGTCCCGGCACATGGGCGACATCGTGGTTTTGGTCCCGGACGAGGAGGGCGCCGCGGCTCTGGCGGACGTCGAGGGCATCGAGGTCGTGCGGTACGACCCGGAGCGTGACCTGCCCGACGCGGCCACGCGGGCGCAGGTGCTCATCCCCCCGTTTCTCGCCGGGCCCGCGGCGATGCCGGTGGTGCAGCGGCTCCCCGAGCTGAGGCTGGTGCAGTTGCTCACCGCGGGCGCGGAGGCGTGGGTCGGGCGGCTCCCCGACGGCGTCGCGCTGTCGGACTGCCGGGGCGCGCACGGCGGCGCCACCGCCGAGTGGATCGTCGGGGCTCTGGTGGCCGTCTACCGGCACTTCCCGCAGTTCGTCCGGGCTCAGGACGCGCGGCGCTGGGACTACCACCGCACGGAGGAGCTCGCCGGCAAGCGCGTGCTGATCGTCGGGGCCGGGGACGTCGCCGAGCAGACCGTGCGCCGGCTGGCGCCGTTCGACGTGCAGACCACGCTCGTCGGGCGCCGGGCGCGGCCGGGTGTACACGGCATCGACGAGGTGCACGACCTCCTGCCCGACCACGACGCCTGCGTGGTGATCGTCCCCCTGACCGACGAGACGCGCGGCCTGGTCGACGCGGCCTTCCTCGCGGCGATGCCGGACGGGTCGCTGCTGGTCAACGCGGCGCGCGGGCCCGTAGCCGACACCGGCGCCATCACCGCCGAGCTGACGAGCGGGCGGTTGCGCGCAGCGCTGGACGTCACCGATCCCGAACCGCTGCCGGCCGACCACCCGCTCTGGGCCGCCCCCGGCCTGTTCCTCTGCCCGCACATCGGCGGGAGCGTCCCGGGCGGGCTGCGCCGCGCGTACCAGGTGGGGGCCGAGCAGATCGCGGCCTACGCCCGCGGCGAGCGCCCGCCGAACCTGGTGGAGGGGGGCTACTGATCGTCGACCGGCCGCGCGGAAGGGGGCGGACATCGCCGGGCACCGCTACCCTCCGGCCCATGAGCGACCAGCCGACGTCGATCCTTCCCGGCTCCGGCAGCGGCGGATTCGGCTCGACCGAGCCGACCCCGACGCGCCCCAACCTCCGGCCGCTCGCGTGGAACGGCGCCACCGACTTCGGACTGCTGCTCCTGCGCTTCGCGATCGGCGGCACGTTCTTCGCCCACGGCATGCAGAAGGTGTTCGGGCTGTGGGGCGGCCCCGGCGTGGGCGGGTTCGCGGCTTCCCTGCAGACCTACGGCTACCAGCAGGCCACCACGCTGTCCTGGGCGGGCGGGATCGCGGAGCTCGTGGCGGGGGCGTTCGTCGTGCTCGGTGTCGTCACGCCGTTCGCGGCGGCCGGGCTGCTCGCGATCAAGATCAACGCCGTGCTGGTCAAGCTGAGCAGCGGCTACTTCCTCACGTCGGCGGCCGGAGTGAACGCCGTCGAGTTCGACGTGGTGCTCGGGCTGGGCGCAGCGGCGCTCGTCCTGACCGGCCCGGGCCGGATCGCCCTCGACAACGGCAGGGCATGGCACCGGCGCCCGGCGTCGTGGGGCGTGCTCGCGATGGTCTTCGGCATCGCGGTCGGCGTGCTGGTGTACGTGCTGCTGCGGACGCGCTGAGCCTGGCGCGCCAACCGGACGTCCGCTTCCGCGAACATGCGTTCGAGCCATGTTGGCGTTCCGACAAGGCTAGGGTGTTTCTTGACCGCCTCGTCCAGAACCTAGTCCTCGGCCAGCAGGAAGCGTAGGTGCACGTTGTGGTCGCGGTCGACGACGTACAGGAACGGCCCGGACGGCATCTTGGCCAGGCCTTCGACGCTCCGTTCGCCCGGGAAGGAGTGAATCTTGCGGCATTCGACGCCGCCGCCCCCGCGGTGCTCGGGCAGCCGCATCGCCCAGTGCTCGCAGTGCGCCTGACCGGCAGCAGGGTGGTCGGCGACGAGAGCGCTGTCCTTGCCGAGCGCGTCGAGGCTGCCGACGATTGCGTGGACCCGGTCGTCGGGGCTGCGGTGCAGCGCGCGTATCCCTACCGGGTCGTCCGGGCTGCCCTCGCACTCGAGGGTCCAGACCGCACCGAGTGCCGGCGGCGCGCCGGGGTCAGCGAAAAAGGCCTCGATGTCGATGAGTTCGACGAGGATCGGCTCGCCCCCCGCCGTGACCGGGTAGCGCAGGCCGAGTAGCAGCGTGCCGTCGGCCAGGAAGCAGATGCCCTCGATGTTGATCGGCTGGTCGTCCATGCGGACCCGGCCGGCCCACGCCTTCTGCTTCTTCTCGGCCCGCTCGATGGTGCGGAGGATGAGCCGTTCGCGCGCCCGCGGCCCGAGTTCGCGCAGGGCCAGTCCGGACTCGCGGAGCCGGTCGTTGATGGCGCGGTGCAGGGTGAAACGGTTGCGGGCGATCTCGACCGGCGACTGCTTGCCTGCGAACGCTGCCGGCAGGTCGGCCTTCGCAAGGCGCGCGACCCAGGCCCGCCGCGCCTCCAGTGGGCCGTCCTTGGAGCCGAAGTGTGAGCCGAAGACGTACAGGTGGTCGCCGTAGAAGTCGCATGCCTCGGCGTCCTCGGTGCGCCCGGCGTGGACGGTGGCTGAGAGCCGCAGCCGCTGTGCTTCCCAACCCTCGACGGGATCGTCGCCACGATGGCCGAGGATCGCGATCGACTCCTCGATCACGCCCTCGTCGAGCACGGTCACGAAGGTCTGGTCGTAGAGAGCCACCAGCCCGCCCGGCACGACCGCGAGATCGGAGGCCTCATTGGGATACAGATCTAGATCGATCGCATCGGCGGTCTCGGTCACGGCCGTCTCCCCATCACCGCATCAATGGACGGCGCCCGGATCGGGGCCGGTCGACATCTCGATCAATAAAGCCTGACCTCGCGCGCCTTCGAAATTGTGACGAAGGATCTGGGTGAGAACTCCCAGCCCGGCCAGGCTTCTACGGCATCAACGCCTCCGAACTTACGGCACGGTGATGGTCTGCGCCCGGCCATATCGTGCTCAGTGAGTCCCCGTCGGTTGCCGCGACGCCATAGGCCAGCGGGCAGATCGACGTGAGCGCCCTCACCAGGTGCGACGGATGTCGCCGGGCTACCGGAGAGGCTCTGCCTCCAAGAGGGCGGGGTGCCCGTCCGCGCCGGCCGGTACGGGGTAGTAACTGCGGTGGGTGAGCTCATCGACGGCGACTACGTGCGCGCCGTCGGCGAGGTGATCGGACCCGACCACGATCAGTTGACGATCGCGTAGGTCGAGGATCACGACCCAGCCGGTTTCGGCGGCGACGTAGAGCCGGTGGGTGGTCTGGTCGTAGGCCAGCACATCCGGCTGTGGGCCGACGGGACTGCTGCCGAGGGTCTGCCCGGTGGTGAGGTCGACGGTGAGCAGGGCGGCGTTGCCATCGCAGGCCACGAAGCCCAGCCGGTTGCCCGGGTCGATGGTCAGGCCGTGGGGGTGGTCGCAGCCGGGTAGTGGGATCCGGTGGGTGACGGTGAGCGTGGCCGGGTCGATCGCGGCCATGTCGTTGCGGCCCTGCACGGCCACCCACATTTGATCAGCGGCCGGGTCGTAGACCACGTTGCCGACCTCCCCGCCCAGGTCCACATTGCCGCGGCCGTTCCCGGTGGCAGCGTCGATCACGGTCTCCGTCCCGCCGGTCTCGTTGGTGGTCCAGATCGCGGCGCGGCGCTGGTCGAACGCGAGCCCGTCGGGGTAGTCGCCGGTCGGAGACCGGGTCACGACGGCGCCGGTGTCCTCGTCGAGTCCGACCACCTGGTTGGCGCCGGTCGCGGTGGCGTAGATCCGGTGCAGCGCGGGCACGACGAGCACGCCGTGGACCTGGGGCAGGTTGGGGATCGTGCGAACGACGCGGTGCGCGCGCAGGTCGACCTCGATCACCTCACTCGCGCCCAGGTGCGCGATGAACAGCAGCCCTCGCCCGGGGTCCACGCTGGCGTAGTCGAAGCGTGATCCATCGCCGGGCAGCGGCACCTGACCGGTGATCCGCTGCGGCAGCGCCGAACGCGGCGGCAGTTGCGAACCCACGCCGTTCACGACGAATGCCACCACCACCGCTATCGCCACTGCCACGACCAACGAACCGGCACCGACCAGCAGCCCCCGAGGTCGCCGCCACCAGTGCCGCACGTCGGGGCCGGGTCGGGCGACCCTCATCGGTCACCCCAGCCCAGCGGCGGCCGGCTAGCAGGCCCGACGGCTGCGATTCGTGTAACCATGGTTGCATCATAGTCCGGCGAAGGGTGCCGGGCGTGCGGAAGGAGAGCCGATGAACTGGGTCACCCCGGCCCGTCCCGCAACCGACCGGATCGCCTGCATGTGGCTGATCCGCTGCTTCATCGACCGTGACGCGGTCTTCCAATGCGTGCCCGAGGCCAACGTGCTGGAGGTGGCGGGATTGTTGAAGGGCAACTCGTTCGATACCTGCGGCGCCGACTACTCACACCTGCCGCTGCCTGGCGGTGGCCACTTGTGCACGTTGGAGACGCTCATCGCCGCCTATCACCTCGAGGAGGATCCGGCGCTGGTTCGGCTGGCGAAGATCGTGCATGCCGCCGGCATCGCCTGTGACCTCCACACTGACCCGCTGGGGGTCGGGCTGCTGGCATTGGGCGTCGGGGGGCTGGACGTCGAGGCCGACGACCATCAGCTGCTGGCGCATGGCATGTTCATCTACGATGCCCTCTACGCCTGGTGCCGTCGTCAGTTCGACGCGGCCACCGGCGACGAGGCCGGCCGGCGATGATCTTCAGCGTCCTGCACATTCTGTTCACCGCCGCCGTTACCGTCGTGCTGGTGCTCGCGGTGGGGTTGTGGCGCTTTCCGCGCGCGGAGTGGTTGGACGCGGTCGCCGCCGGCGTGTTGTCGGGGGCCGCGGTGGCCGTGTGGCGGCTCTCGGCGAACATGGGCCCGCTCAACGACGATGGGCTGCCGGGCTTCTCGGCCAACGACTGGGCCGCCCCTGTCCTGGTCTTCGTGTTGTTGAGCGTCTACGCCGACCTGCGGGTACCGGCCGACGCCGGCCGCTACCGCCAGGTCCGCGCGCTGGCCACGTTGTGCGCGCTCGCCGTCAATGTGATCACGATCTGAACCTCTGGGGCAGGAGGCACAGCCGTGACGAGAGCGGTGAGCTGATTTGAGGTGGGCCGACTCGGCGCGGAGCGGGAAGCCGTCATCGAACGATGGTGCGGCGCCGTTCCCGGTGCTCGCTGTCGTGCTCGTCGCGCTGATCAGCTGCCAGCGCCGAGCCCCTAGCAACGCGCGCTAGCGCGCGAGCCCGCCGCCGGTCTGGCGGCACCCCGGCATGCGTCCTTCCGATCGATGTGCAACCGTGGTTACATTGTAACCTGGGAAGGTGGCGAGATGAGTGATGGGGCGACAGCTCCAGCGGCCGGCGAGTGGGTTCTGCTGTGCTATCGGGTACCGCGGGAGCCCTCGACGCCGCGGATCGCGATATGGCGGAAGTTGAAGCGGCTCGGGGTGGCGCAGATCGGGGACGGCGTGGTGGCGCTGCCGACCGATGCGCGGACCCGGGAGCAGTTGGAGTGGGTGGCAGACGACGTGGAGCAGGCGGGTGGCAGCGCGGTGCTGTGGACCGCAGTGCCGTCCTCGAGGGGGCAGGAGCGCCGGCTGGCCGAGCAGATGCAGGCGGCGCGAGCCATGGAGTACGCCGCGGTCGAGCAAGAGGCCGACGCCGCCCGGATCGGCCCGGTTGCTGATCGCGCGGGCGTGTTGCGGCGGTTGCGTGGTGAGCTGCGCAGGATCGAGCGGCGCGACTACTTCCCGCCGGAGCAGAAGGAGACCGCGCGTGCTGCCGTGCGTGCGCTCGCGGCCGTGATCGCCGACCAGCGTGGTGAGCTGGTATGAGGTGGGCGACCCGGCGCGGGGTGCACATCGATCGGGCGGCGGGTGCGTGGCTGATCCGCCGGTTTATCGACCCGGAGGCGGAGTTCGTGTTCGTGGCGGACCCGCTCGAGGTGCCCCGTGATGCGACCGCGTTCGACATGCGTGGGGTGGAGTTGTCCCACCATGGGCCGGACTGCACGTTCGAGACGATCCTGCGCCGCTACGAGCTGGACGATCCGGTGCTGTGGAAGCTGGCCGAGGCGGTGCACGAGGCCGACATCGAGGACGACCGCTTCGACGCCCCCGAGGCGGCAGGGCTTGACGTCGTGCTGCGCGGGCTGTCGATGACCCTCGACGACCCGGCGGTCCTGGCCATCACCGGGCCAGTGTTCGACGGCCTCTACGAGTACTACCGCCGCGCGACGCTGCTCGGCCGACCCCCCGCCTGACCCCGCACCAGCATGAGCAGACATGCCGCAGCGGCCCAACGATGCGCCGGCCACCGCACCCCCGCGGACCGCCGACCCGGCTGGGCCAACCGGGCACCCGCCGGCCGCGGAGCGGACGTGGTCCCGTTCGGCGCAGCGGTGCGTGCCTGGTTCGCGATCTCACTGCAGACCTTCGGCGGGCAGCCGGGCAGATCGCCGTCATGCAGCGAGCGCTGGTGGACGAGCACCGGTGGATCGGGCAGCGCCGGTTCCTGCACGCGCTAAGTTACTACATGCTGCTGCCCGGCCCGGAGGCCCACCAGCTCGCGATCTACGTCGTGTGGCTGCTCAAACGGGCTGCGCGGTGGGCTGGTCGCCGGGGTCCTGTTCGTGCTACCCGGCCTGTTCGCGCTGCTCGGGCTGTCGGCGCTCTATGTGGGGTTCGGCGGCCACCGCCGTCGCGGCCCTGTTCACCCGGCTCGGCGCCGCGTCGTCCCGATCGTCGTCCAGGCCGTGATCCGGGTCGGGCGCCGGGCCCTGCACCACCCGGTGCTCATTGGCCTCGCGGTCGCGGCGTTCGTCGCGCTTGCCGCGTTCGGGGTGCCGTTCTCGATCGTCATCGCCGCCGCGGCACTGCTGGGCTGGCTCGCCTCCCGGCGGATCCCGGCGCTGACCGCCGCGGGCGGCCACGACACCCGCCGTGGCAGCGGCGCTCCTCTTCGCCGCCCGCTGGTCGGTGCTGCGGACACTCGGCGTGTGCGCCGCCCTCGGCCTCCTCGCGAGCCTCGCCGGACTGCCGGTCACATGATCCCCCTTAGCATCGCGGCGTCGCGGCCCAACCCGCTCACACCGGATGCCATCAACTACGACCACGGTTGGAGGGCCCCCGATGCTGCCCTGGGGTGTCATCGCCTACGGCGCGGCGCTGTCCGCGCTACTCGCTGTCCTGCTCGTCGCGCTGATCGGCCGCGAGCGCAGCCCGGGTGTGCTGCTCACCACCGCGGCCGGCGCCATTGCCGGCCCGGTGGCATGGAATGCGATCCTCCGTGCCACCGCCGCGAACCAGTTCTTCGTCGACGCGCCCATCCCGGTCTTCCCGGTCAGCTGGCAGGACACCGGCTCCGGCGTGTTCACCCTCGCCGCGTTGGCCGTGCTGCTCGGCCTCGGGCCGCTGCGGACCGAACCCGGCCGCCGGCTCGCGCTCGTGGCTTTGCTCGGCTGCCTCGGCGCTCTCCTCGTCGACATCTACCTGTACTGACCACCGAAGTTCCTGACCCTCACCACCGGCTCGGAAACCATGAGGCGCTCACCAGCCCAGCGCCAACCGGCGCCGGTAGTGCTGGCGAGGTCTAAGGTCAGCTCGCCGGTGCGACGTTCTGGGCGGCGACGGCCGTATGCAGCGCCTGAGCAAGCTTGGCGGCGTCGTCGTTGGCCCAGAAATGCATGTAGAACAGTCGCGGGTCGTCGTCGAAGGCGTGATTGTGCAGCTCGACGATGTCGATCCCGCCCGCACGCAGCGCCTGGATCACCTTCTGCACCTCGTCGGCGGTCATGGCGAAGTCGCCGTTGATGGCGGCCTTCCCGCCACCGGTCGGTTGGAAGTTGAGCGCGGTGGTGACCCCCATCGCCGGGGGCAGGGCCATGCCGTGCATGCTCACCCCGCCGTTGCGGGCGAAGGTGAACTTGTAGATGCCGCCGTCGTTGGTGCCCTTGGCGCCCAATGCCGTGTCGATGGCGGCGGTGCCCAGGTCGATCGGCCCCGGCGGGGCGGCTGGGGCCGCCGGCGGAGTGTCCGTGGTGTCCAGCGCGGCCTTGAGGCCTCGGGCGATCGCGCCCGGGTCCGCACCTTCGGCGTCGAAGTGGGTCCACCACACCGGCGGGGTGTGCTCGAGCAGGTGTTTGTGCACCGCGGTCTGCGCGATCCCGTTCTGCTGAAGCGCGTCGGTGACCTTCGGCAGTTCCTCCTCGGTGACCACCAGGTCACCCATCGCCATCGTCGTCCCGTTGCCGTAGCGGGCGAATGCCGCGTAGGAGCCCAACGCCAGCCCCGCCTTGACAGGCACCCCCTGCGAGGCCACCGACAGGTCGCGCCGGGGGAAGCTCACCCGGTAGACGGTGTTCGCGGAAGCCAGCTGACCGGAGCGGCCCAGGGCGTCGGCGACCGGCTTCCAGTCGGCCTCACTGCTCTGGACTGGCTGCGACGCGCCGGGCTGCGCGGCCATGCTCTGCCCGCCGCCGGCTGCGGGCGGTTGGCCGGCGTTGTTACCTGAACAGCCTCCCAGCACGATCGCGGCGCCCACCGCAGCCATCGTGCGCACCAAGCTATCTCGCCTCACCATTACCACCCCTTCCCCGAATCGGCCCCCACGGCACCGATGATTCTGCAACCACGGTCACACCTTCGTGAGGTTGATGTTTCGCCAGGGGCGGATGTGTCCGACGATCTCGCGCTGACCGGGTCGCTCCAAGCGCCACAACCGATGGGACATCGCCCGGTTGGGCGCCGAGTCACTGCTCGTAGACCCCGATGGTCCACGGCGGCGCCGCGGGGCCGGGGGCTGCCGGCGATGTCGATGCCGAACGCGTCCGCGCTGGTGCCTGCGCGATCATGGGGCTGTCCGGGCGGATCCCGAACCCGGCGTTTCCGGCAGGAGATGTTCTTGGCCACCGTGCCGCCCGGGTGGCTGACGTAGATGCCGTGGTCGAGGGGACGAGAACCCGCAGCCGGAGACGACGTTGCCGATCACGTCGATGCCGTGCAGCGTGTCGTCGGAGCGGCGCGGTGGAGACGCAGCTGAGCCGGTCGGCGATCTTGCCCGCCAGCGTGCGGTTGTGGCGGGCCCCGAGTTGGTTCTGCGGGCGAAGGAGTTCGACCTGCTCGCCCGGCTGCTCGACGGGCCCCGGAACCGCGTTGAGCCGCGCAACGCTGATGGCCGAGGCGTGGGACGAGCACTGATTCGGGTCGACCCCCGCGCTGGACGTCCATATCGCCGGGCTGCGGCGGAAGCTAGGGGAGACTGCTTAGCGGGGCGCGGTCGCGGAGATCGTCACGGTGCGCGGGCACGCTACCGCTTGTTGGACCAGTCAGCCTGATCTGCCGCTATTGACAGCGCTCGCTCCCGGCCCGCTGTGCTGTCTGCGCCGGGGAGGAGCAGGGTGAACGTGGCGGGATGTGCGCTGGTGAGCCAGAGGCGGCCGCCTTCGGCTTCGGCGAGGCTGCGCGCCAGCGCGAGCCCGATGCCGTGGCCTCGGGCGGTGTCTGCTCGGCGCACGAACAGGTCGGACTCCGGAACGGTCACGCCCGATCCTTGATCGGATACGTCGATGGCCAAGACCTCGCCTGCGTCGCGGGCGGTCACAGTGACCGCGCCGCCCCCGTGCGCGGCGGCGTTGTCGAGCAGCACGGCGAGCACCTGCCGCACCGCGGTGCCCGACGCCACGCACGGGGGTGCCTGCGGGTCGATCGTGATGCGTAGGGGGCGCTGCGCGGTGGCCGGGCGGCGGAGCCAGTCGTGCTCGATCTCGTCGAGAACGCTGTGCACGTCGATCGGCTCGACGTCGCGCCGGTCGTCCCTCGCCAGGGCGAGCAACTTCTCGATGGTTTGTTCCAGCCGGTCGACCGCGGCGATGGCGGAGAGGAGCGCGGGCGTCACGTCGGCGCGGCGGCTGTCGAGCGCTGCCTCCAGTTCGAGCCGGAGCCCGGCAAGCGGTGTGCGCAGCTGGTGAGAGGCGTCCGCGGAGAAGGAGCGTTCTCGTTGCACGAGGTCTCCGAGCCGTCTGGCGGTGGAGTTCAGGGAGTCGCCGACCGAGTCGATCTCGGGGATCGCCGCCGGTGCCGCTCGGGCGCTGAAGTCCCCGTCGCCTAGGCGGTGGGCGGCGCGGGACAGGTCCTCCAGCGGCCGGGCGATCGTGCGGGCCTGCCTCCTCGCGACGATGTAGACCGCGCCGACCGCGGTCGCGGCGAGCGCGGCCATCGCCAGCCACGCCAGCCACACGGTGCGGGCGACAGCCAGCGCGGGGGTGGCGGCGCGGACCACACCGATGACGTCGCGATCGTGCGTGACCGGCACGGCCACGACGAGGGCATCCCCGGCTTCTCCGGCGCTGACTTGCGCGGTCATCGCCCGCTGAACGTGCGGTCCCGGCTTGGGCGGGCCACTGCCCAGGATGAGGGCGCCGTGATGGTCGTAGAGCGCGAGTTCGACGTCGTCAGCCTGATCGGGAAGACCGCTGGGGACCTGACCCTCGAAGACGTCCGTCGCGACGGCCAGTGCGGTGGCTTCGGCGACCCGCTCGAGGTGACGGAGTTCGTTCGCCTCTGCGTCCTGCCCGATGGCGACGGCGAGCGGAAGTCCGAACAGTCCCACGGCCAGCACCGCTGCCGCGACGGTGAACTGCACGAGGCGTCGGCGCATGCCCGGGCTCCCTCCTGCGTTTGGACGAGATGTTTCTGCATCGGGGGCGACGGCAGCATCGCCGATCACCCGCCAGTGTTGTTTTGCCACTCCTTTACTCACGGTTGTGCTCGTCTTGACACTGGCTCTCGTAACGTCCTCCTCGTAGATGCAGGTCAGGAGGTCGCCCCGCATCGGCTCGTCGCGGCTCGTCGTGTCAGCGAACAGGCCACATGCGAAGCGAGGACGGGTGGACCGGTCCTCGAGCGACGATCGACTGCGTGGTCCTGCCTCCGCGTCCTGAGAGGTCACAGGCGGGGGCTCGGGACCGGGTGGTCATGTGTCGGGCGGCCCGGCCAACGGCGCTGGTGGAGGAGCGATTCATGACGATCATGGGTGAGCGTTGGCAATCCTATTGGGCGGACAAGACGACCCCGCAATACGTCCGAGAGGATGATGCTCACTATCGCGAGTACGCGGAGGAGCTGCGGCTGCTGTTTCCCGACCCCTTCCCCGCGCGGGTGTTGGAGATCGGGTGCGGCAATGGAGCGCTGCACCGGCACCTCGCGTTCGACAAGTGCGACCGCTACGTGGGTGTCGACTTCTCCGAGCGGATGCTGGGTGTCTTCCACGAAACCGACCCCGGCGTTGAGTTGGTGCACGCCGACGGTCCGTCGTATCGGTCGAACGACGAGTTCGACTTGATCTTCTCCAGTCAGGTCGCGCAGTATTGGAGCCCTACACAGCTAGCCGATCACGTCGACAACGCGCTGACCATGCTCTCTGCGCGGGGCGCCATCATCATCAGCGGTATCCCGTGGTCACGGATGCGGTTCGCCTACGCGCGGGGCGATATGACGGGAGGGAGGCGCCGTTCCTTGCCCACGGCTCTCCTGGGGTTCGGCAGCGAACTGGTACGCAAACGTCTCGGTGCGTGGTACGACTTCCCGGAGCTCAGCCAGGTCGCGGCCCGGTCCGGGCTGCGGGTGCAGTTCTACGGATCGATCCACTACGCCTACCGATTCCACGCGGTGCTCCGGCCGTGACGTCACGGTAGCGGTGCAGACACGGCTCCCCTGTCCAGGGCGATGGGGTGATGAGACAGACCGGCGTGGTGGTCGTGGCCGAGCGTGTCCCGGGGGCTGACGTGCACCGTGGCAGTCATCAGCTTCGGGACGTCGTGCAGGAGGCGGTGCTGCACTTCGTGGGCGATGTCGTGGGCCTGGACGAGGGTGAGGTCGGGGTCCACGACGACGCCGGCCTCGGCGCGGATGCGGTGGCCGGTCCACCGCAGCTGCAGCGACTCGACGGCGACGACCCCTGGCGCCGCCTGCAGAGCTGCCTCGGCCTGGTCGACCAACGCGGGATCAACGGCATCCATCAACCTGCGGTAGATGTCCGTCACCGCCCCACGCAGCACGAACAGGATGGCCACGGTGATCACGATGCCGACGATCGGGTCCGCCAGTGGGAACCCCGCCATCACACCCAGGGCGGCGGCTACCACAGCGAGTGAGGCGAACCCGTCGGTCCGGGCGTGCACACCGTCGGCGACGAGCGCCGCGGAGCCGATCCTGCGCCCGACCTGGATCCGGTAGATCGCGACGAGCTCGTTGCCGAGGAACCCGATGACGCCCGCGGCGAGCACGATGCCCACGTTGGTCATCGGCTGCGGGTCGATCAGTTTGCGCACCGACTCGTAGCCGGCCAGCACCGCTGACAGCGCGATCATCGCGACGATGAAGACTCCGGCGAGATCCTCGGCGCGGCCGTATCCGTAGGTGTATCGCCGCGTCGCCGCCCGGCGCCCGAGGGCGAAGGCGACCCACAGCGGGACGGCGGTGAGCGCGTCGGAGAAGTTGTGGATCGTGTCGGCGAGCAGGGCGCTCGACCCGGAAAGGAACACGACGACGAGCTGCGCGACCGCGGTGACACCGAGCGCAAGAAGGCTGATCTTCACTGCGCGGATCCCGTCGGCGCTGGACTCCAGCGCAGAGTCGACCGAGTCAGCGGCATCGTGGCTGTGCGGTCGGAAGATCGACGACACCCACGCCCGCACACCTTGCTGATGCCCGTGCCCGTGCCCGTGCCCGTGCTGCTGTTCGCCGTGATGCGAGTCCGGGAGCTCGTGGGGGTGTCCCATGTTGCCAGGATGCACAGCTCAGAGGCATTATGCAACCATGCGCGCGCGCAACGACATGGCAGATGCGAGCCCTGTGCGAAAGCAAACAACGGGCGAGCAGTTCGTGCTCGCCGCGGATGTCCTGCGACATCTGGCCGATCCCACCCGCCTGCACCTGCTGCGGCTGCTGGCCGACGGCGAGCAGGACGTGACCACCCTCACCGCCCAGGTCACCGCATCCCGGTCCTCGGTGTCGCAGCACCTCGGGCGGTTACGCCTCGCCGGCCTGGTCCACGCCCGGCGCGACGGCCGCCGGATGGTCTACCGCATCACCAGCGACCATCTGCGGGGCCTGGTTGACGAGGCACACCAGTTCGCCGGACACCTCCTGCACGACATCCCCCACCACAGCGACGACCGATGACGCGCCTGAGCCGGGCGCGTGGCATTTACGCGCCGGGAGACCGTGAGATGGACACGAGGGCTGTTCCATCTTGGATTAGGGGATCTGGTGTGAATCTCGTGGCCGGGCGAGGGCCCGGCGGACCGTCGCCGTCACCTCCGCTCCTGCGGTTGGCCAGGGCGTCGAGGGCGACGACGGCCTCCACGAGTTCCAGCCGGCAAGAGTCGGCGGGTAGCGGCCGGACGAGCGGCTCCAGATGAGCGAGTCGCTACGGGACCCGGCGGACCGCTCCCGTGTGTGCGCTCGTCGCCAAAGCCGCGTAGGCGCGCAGCGCCTTGCTCACCGGGCGGTCGCGGTCCTTCGGCTGCCACGGCCGCTCGGACGCGTCCATCTTGGCGCGCCGCTCGGCCAGCACCTCGTCTGCGACCTGCACCTCCAGCGTGCGCGACCGGACGTCGATCAGCACGGTGTCGCCGTCCTCGATCAGGCCGATCACGCCGCCCGCGGCGGCCTCCGGCGAGATGTGGCCCACGGAGATGCCGCTCGACCCGCCGGAGAACCGGCCGTCGGTGATCAGCGCGCACTTCGCGCCCAGGCCCGCGCCCTTGAGGAACGCCGTGGGGTGCAGCATCTCCTGCATCCCGGGCCCGCCTGCCGGGCCTTCGTAGCGCACGACGAGCACGTCACCGGGCTGAATCTGCTTCGAGAGGATGACTGACACGGCCTCCTCCTGGCTCTCGACGACCCGGGCGGGCCCGGAGAAGCGCCAGATGTCCTCGGGGATGCCTGCCGTCTTGATCACGGCGCCGTCGGGGGCGATGTTGCCGCGCAGCACGGCGAGCCCGCCGTCGGCGGTGTAGGCGTGCTCGACGTCGCGGATGCAGCCGCCCGCGGCGTCGGTGTCGAGTGACGACCAGCGGTTCTCGGTGGAGAACGCCTCCGTGGTGCGCACGCCGCCGGGGGCCGCGTGGAAGAGGTCGATCGCCCGGTCCGAGGGGGTGCCGGAGCGGATGTCCCACTCCGAGAGCCACGCCTCCATCGACGGCGAGTGCACCGTGTGCACGTCCTCGTTGAGCAGCCCGCCCCGCCACAGCTCGCCGAGGATCGCCGGGATGCCGCCGGCCCGGTGCACGTCCTCCATGTGGTAGTTCGAGTTCGGCGAGACCTTGCTCAGGCACGCAACCCGCCGCGACAGCGCGTCGATGTCGGCCAGGGTGAAGTCGATCTCGCCCTCCTGCGCCGCGGCGAGGATGTGCAGCACCGTGTTGGTGGAGCCGCCCATCGCGACGTCGAGCGCCATCGCGTTCTCGAACGCCTTGCGGTTGGCGATCGACCGCGGCAGCACCGAGGCGTCGTCCTCGCCGTACCAGCGCTTCGCGAGCGCCATCACCGTGCGGCCGGCCTCCAGGAACAGCTCGCGGCGCGCGGCGTGGGTGGCGAGTGTGGAGCCGTTGCCGGGCAGCGCGAGCCCGAGCGCCTCGGTGAGGCAGTTCATCGAGTTGGCGGTGAACATGCCGGAGCACGAGCCGCACGTGGGGCACGCGGAGCGTTCGACGAGCTCGAGGCCTGCCTCGTCGACCTGCGGCGACGCGGACGCGGAGATCGCCGTGATCAGGTCGGTGGGCGCCTGCGCCACGCCGTCGACGACCACGGCCTTGCCGGCCTCCATCGGCCCGCCCGAGACGAACACCGTGGGGATGTTGAGCCGCATCGCCGCGTTGAGCATGCCCGGCGTGATCTTGTCGCAGTTGGAGATGCAGACCAACGCGTCGGCCGCGTGCCCGTTGACCATGTACTCGACGGCGTCGGCGATCACCTCGCGCGACGGCAGCGAGTAGAGCATTCCGCCGTGGCCCATGGCGATGCCGTCGTCGACGGCGATCGTGTGGAACTCCCGGGGCACGCCGCCTGCCTCGCGGATCGCCTCCGCGACGAGGTCGCCGAGGTCCTTGAGGTGCACGTGGCCGGGCACGAACTGCGTGTAGGAGTTGGCGATGGCGACGATCGGCTTGCCGAAGTCGTCGTCGCCCATGCCGGTGGCGCGCCAGAGCGAACGCGCTCCCGCGGCGTTGCGGCCATGGGTGGTCACACGGGAACGGAGGGCCGGCATCAGGTCACTCTCCAGCCGGATCGGGCAGCCTGCCGCCACTGGCGGCGGCGAGCTGGGGCAGGTCGCGGACGTGGACGGCCGGGAGCGGTAGCTCGCCACCGTCGGTCAGCACCGCGCTGACCCTGGCACGGTCGCGCAGGCGCAGCGAGCTGATCTCCGACCACGGTACGCGCCGCCCCCCGACCACCCGCCGTACGGCCACGGTCTCCGCGTCGACCGTGGTGCGCACGCGCAGCGTCCAGATGATGATCCCGATCGGGATGAGGTAGACGAGCCAGAAGAACGGGGCGCCGCCCGCGAAGGGCGTGGCGCAGACCGTGAATGTCAGCGCGACCAGCACGACGAGCGGGGAGATCCGGAAGACGGCTTGCGGGGCGGGGCCCTCGGTGGCGTCAGGAGCGGGCGTGCTCACCGGGCCATCGTCGCATTCCGGTCCGGCAGGCCGTTGACAACGGTGGTGACCCAATCCACACTCCTAATCGTGTTAGGGGAAGCTACGCCGAGTTGGCGGACCAAACGGCGTGAGGGTGCGCGTACCGAGATCCTGAGTGCCGCCTGGGAGGTGGCGCGCGAGCACGGGATCGCCGCGTTGACGCTGCGCGAGGTGGCGGCGCGGGTGGGAATGCGGGCGCCGTCGCTGTACTCGCACTTCGACTCGAAGCACGCGATCTACGACGCGATGTTCGGCCAGGCGTGGACCGAGTTCGAGCAGCTCGTCGACGCGGATGAGCCCTCAGTGCCCAGCGAGCCGCGGGCCGCCCTGCGGATGTTCGCGCGCAGGTTCTTCGACTTCGCGGTCGCCGACCTCGCCCGTCACCAGCTGATGAACCTGCGCACCATCCCGGACTTCGCCCCGAGCCCGGAGAGCTACGCCCCGGCCGTGCGCGTGCTGGAGCGGCTCCACGTCCGCCTCGCGGCGATCGGCATCACCGACGGCGCCGACGTCGACCTCTTCGTGGCGCTCTTCGGCGGGCTGGTCGACCAGCAGTGGGCCAACGACCCGGGCGGCACACGATGGGCCCGGCTCATCGACCGCGCCGTCGAGATGTACGCAAACGAGCTCCATCTGCCTCGTGACTCCCAGAACCTCCCGGAGGAGGACCGATGACCAACGCCGACGTGTACGCCCCACGCCGCTCCGCCCTCGACCACGAGCGCGCCATGCGCCTGGCCGCCACCGAGTACGGGCGCCTGCTCGACCTCCTGCGCGAGCTCACACCGGAGGACTGGACGCGGCGCACCGACTGCACCGCGTGGGACGTCCGCGAGGTGGCCGCGCACAACCTGGGCATGGCCGAGATGGCGGCCTCACCGGAGGAGCAGCAACGCCAGAACCAGGAGGCGGCGCGGCGAGGGGGTGTCTTCATCGACGCGCTCACCGGCCTGCAGGTCGAGGAACGGCGGGACATGAGCCCTGCCGAGATCGTGGACCGGTACGCCGAGGCCGGGCCGCTCGCAGCTAGGGGCCGCGCCGCCGCGCCCGTCGAGGTGCGCGAGGCGCCGATGCCGGGCCCGATAGAGATCCGCGGCGTTCTGGAGCACTGGACGGTCGGCTTCCTCCTCGACACGATCCTCACCCGCGACACCTGGATGCACCGGATCGACGTCGCCCGGGCCACCGGGCGCGACCTCGTGCTCACGCCCGACCACGACGGCGTGATCGTCGCCGACGTCGTCGCCGAGTGGGCGGGCCGTCACGGCGGCGGCTGCACCCTGACCCTCACCGGTCCGGCCGGCGGCCGCTGGACGTTCGGGAGCGGTGGCCCCGAGTTCGAGCTCGACGCCGTCGAGTTCTGCCGCACCGTGTCCCGCCGGGCCAAGGGCAGGGGCCTTCTCGATGTCGAGGTTCCGTTCTAGTCCGGACCGATTCGGAGGAACCTGTGATCACTCAGACGCGCGGCGGTGCTGTCGATGTCGGGGACGGCGCACTGACCGTCCGCAACTCGGTCACCGCAGTGCGCGAGTCGGGGCGTGAATGCGCGCGAGTCGGGGTCTGGGTGCGCGCGACTGGGGGTGATAGTGACAGCGTGGAAGAGGGTCAGCTGGTGAAGTGGGCGCCTCCCACGGAGGACATCCGTGCAGCGGTCCCGTTGCGCCCCGATCACCCTGGGAGCGTCGTCTCTGTGGGACCACGTCACGTCCTCGTGAACTGGGTGCGGCGGCGGCACACATCCGCCGAGGAGGGCACGTTCGAACCCGAATGGCTCACGGTAATCGACCGAGCCGAGTTCGATGATCTCCTGCGGACAGTGCACGACCTGGATGTCAGCGAAGGCGGAGACCCGGCTGTCGATCCGCGATTCGCTCAGATGGACTGAGTGCTTTCTGGGCATTGTGCCTGCGAGCAGGGGGAACAAATGCCGACTTATCGCGTTCTGGTTCGACAGCGCATGTCTCATCGTGCCTCCGAACGGCACGGTGGCCCACCAGTACGCGAACGGTGCGAGGTTCGACGGACTGCAGGCATGTTGAGCCACCCCCGTGCGGGGGCGGCGCGTCCGCCCCGGAGGGACGACGCCCGGAGATGATCTGGAGACCTCGAGTCTGCACGGGTCGGCAACCTTGCCGGCCTGTGCCGCGACGGCGAGGCCGACCGATCCCGTCCCACGATCTGGTACTCAGATCCCAGGAAATTGACGCGCGCTCGATCCGGCGGCTAGCGTCGCTGGCATGTCCGCTGTCCGGGTGCTCGTACTTATCAGGCGCGTCCACGCCTGAGCAGCCCTCGGTCGTCGACGCGCCACCCCTGTTCCGCCTACCCGGCGGCCGGGGGTTTTTTCATGTCCGGACCCCCACCTCCCCGCGGAGCTGACAAGCAGATGACCACCGCAACGCCTCGTTCCGGCCCGGTTCCCGGGCCGCAGGCGCCGAAGCCGGCGCCGCCTCCGGGTCGCCAGTCCCCGAGCGCGCCGTCCCGCGTCGACGGAGCCCAGCGCGTAGACACCGGGGCCACCGCGCCGCGCATCGACGGGGTGCCCATGACCGGCGCCCAGTCGCTCGTGCGTTCGCTCGAGGAGGTGGGCTGCGAGGTCGTCTTCGGCATCCCGGGCGGCACGATCCTCCCGGCCTACGACCCGCTGCTCGACTCCACCAAGGTGCGGCACGTGCTCGTGCGCCACGAGCAGGGCGCAGGCCACGCCGCCACGGGGTACGCGCAGGCCACGGGCGAGGTCGGGGTCTGTATGGCGACTTCGGGGCCGGGCGCCACGAACCTCGTGACGCCGATCGCCGACGCGCACATGGACTCGATCCCGCTCGTCGCGATCACGGGGCAGCAGTCGCGCGCCCTGATCGGCACCGACGCGTTCCAGGAAGCCGACATCACCGGCATCACCATGCCGATCACCAAGCACAACATGCTCGTGACCGACGCGACGGAGATCCCGCGCGCGATCATGGAGGCGTTCCACCTGGCGTCCACGGGCCGACCCGGCCCGGTGCTGGTGGACATCCCGAAGGACGTGCTGCAGGAGCAGACCACGTTCTCCTGGCCGCCGGAGATGAAGCTGCCCGGTTACCGGCCGACGACCCGGCCGCACGGGAAGCAGATCCGCGAGGCCGCGCGGCTCATGTGCGCGGCCAAGCACCCGGTGCTCTACGTCGGCGGGGGTGTGCTCAAGGCCAGGGCATGGGAGGAGCTCAAGCAGCTGGCCGAGCTCACCAACATCCCGGTCGTCACCACGCTGATGGCCCGCGGCGCGTTCCCGGACAGCCACCCGCAGCACGTCGGGATGCCAGGCATGCACGGCACGGTCGCCGCGGTGGCGGCCATGCAGCGGGCCGACCTGCTGGTGGCGCTCGGGGCGCGTTTCGACGACCGCGTCACCGGCCAGCTCTCGACGTTCGCCACGCACGCCGCCGTCGTCCACGCCGACATCGACCCGGCCGAGATCTCGAAGAACCGCCGCGCTGACGTCCCGATCGTGGGCGACTGCAAGGAGGTCATCGTCGAGCTGACCGAGGCCGTGCGCGCCGAGCGGGCGTCGGGCACCGCGGACCTCACGGCGTGGTGGGCCCAGCTCGACGAGCTGCGCAAGACCTACCCGCTGGGCTACGACTGGCCTGCTGACGGCTCCCTCTCGCCGGAGTACGTCATCGAGCGGATCGGGCAGATCGCCGGCCCCGACGCCGTGTACGCCGCGGGCGTGGGTCAGCACCAGATGTGGGCCGCGCAGTTCATCAAGTACGAGAAGCCGCGCTCGTGGCTCAACTCCGGCGGGCTCGGCACGATGGGCTTCGCGGTGCCCGCCGCGATGGGGGCGAAGATGGGCCGCCCGGACACCGTCGTGTGGTGCATCGACGGCGACGGCTGCTTCCAGATGACCAACCAGGAGCTCGCAACCTGTGCCATCGAGGGCATTCCTATCAAGGTCGCCATCATCAACAACGGCAACCTCGGCATGGTGCGGCAGTGGCAGAACCTCTTCTACCAGGAGCGCTACTCCAACACCGACCTCGGCACGCACAAGCACCACATCCCCGACTTCAAGCTTCTCGCCGAGGCGATGGGCTGCCTGGGGCTGCGCGCGGAGTCCAAGGCCGACGTCGACCGCGTGATCCACCAGGCGATGGAGATCAACGACCGTCCGGTCGTGATCGACTTCGTGGTCGGGGCGGATGCGCAGGTTTGGCCGATGGTCGCGGCCGGCACCGGCAACGACCACATCATGGCGGCCCGCAACATCCGGCCGCTGTTCGAGGGTGACGAGATCGCAGCTGACGACGCCGGTACCGGCGCGGTCGCCGCGGAGGCCATGGGGCAGGGTGGACGATCATGATGGTGCGGCACACCCTGTCGGTCCTGGTCGAGGACAAGCCCGGCGTGCTCGCCCGGGTCTCCGGGCTGTTCTCGCGCCGCGGGTTCAACATCGAGTCGCTCGCCGTCGGACCGACCGAGCACCCGGACGTGTCGCGCATGACGATCGTCGTGGCCGTCGACGACTTCCCGCTGGAGCAGGTCACCAAGCAGCTCAACAAGCTGGTGCACGTCATCAAGATCGTCGAGCTGGAGTCGGCCGCCTCGGTGCAGCGGGAACTGCTGCTGGTGAAGGTCAGGGCCGACCCCGCGGTGCGGAGCCAGGTGCTGGAGATCGTCAACCTGTTCCGGGCCAAGGCCGTCGACGTCACGCCGGAAGCCCTCACCATCGAAGCCACCGGCACCGCCGAGAAGCTCGGCGCGCTGTTGAAGAACCTCGAGCCCTTCGGCATCCGCGAAATGGTGCAGTCCGGGATGGTGGCCGTCGGCCGCGGGCCCCGGTCGATCACCGCGGCCGCCGTCCGTTAGAGAAGTCCCGGGTTCGAGAAACCACCGAGAGGAATGCGCGACCCGTCATGAGCGTGAACATCTACTACGACGACGACGCCGATCTGTCGATCATCCAGGGCCGCAAGGTCGCTGTGATCGGCTACGGCAGCCAGGGGCACGCGCACGCGCTGTCGCTGCGTGACTCGGGCGTCGACGTGCGGATCGGGCTGCCCGAGGGCTCGAAGTCGCGGCAGAAGGCCGCCGACGAGGGCCTGCGGGTCGTCACGCCTTCCGAGGCGTCCGCCGAGGCCGACCTGATCATGATCCTGGCGCCCGACACCAAGCAGCGGTTCATCTACACCGACGACATCGCGCCCAACCTCAAGCCGGGCGACGCGATCTTCTTCGGCCACGGCTTCAACATCCGCTACGAGCTGATCAAGCCCCCGGCGGACGTCGACGTGGCGATGGTGGCGCCGAAGGGACCCGGCCACCTGGTGCGGCGGCAGTTCGTCGACGGCAAGGGCGTGCCCGCGCTCATCGCCGTCGAGCAGGACCCGAGCGGCAACGCCAAGGCGCTCGCCCTCTCCTACGCCGCGGCCATCGGCGGCGCTCGCGCGGGCGTCATCGAGACCACGTTCAAGGAGGAGACCGAGACCGACCTCTTCGGCGAGCAGGCCGTGCTCTGCGGCGGTGCCGCGGCGCTCGTCCAGACCGGTTTCGAGGTGCTCACCGAGGCCGGTTACGCCCCGGAGATCGCGTACTTCGAGTGCCTCCACGAGCTCAAGCTGATCGTCGACCTCATGTACGAGGGCGGCATCGCCAACGAGCGCTTCTCGATCTCCGACACCGCCGAGTACGGCGACCTCACCCGCGGCCCGCGTGTCATCACGCCCGCGGTGAAGGAGGAGATGAAGCAGATCCTCGCCGAGATCCAGGACGGGCGCTTCGCGCGGGAGTGGGTGGCCGAGGACGACAACGGGCGTCCCACCTTCAACCGCCTGCAGAAGCAGGGCCAGGAGCACCCGATCGAGCAGGTCGGGGAGAAGCTGCGTGGCCTGATGAGCTGGGTGGGCAGTAAGGCCACCTGAGCCGCGTCTGATCCCTTCTGAGCAGCACCGCACGAACGGCGCTCGTCCACCTCGCGGGGACGGGGCGCCGTTCGCGCGTTTGAGCGGAAGAAGGCGGGGAGCCGGGACGTTGGAGGGACTGTCCCCCGAGCGAGAGGTCTGCGCTGTGTCCCTGCCCTTGCCGTTGTCGATCCTCGATCTCGCCACCGTGGGGGAGGGGGAGACGATCAAGGACGGGCTCGACGCGACCGTCACGCTCGCCCAGCGCGCCGAGGAATGGGGGTTCCGGCGCATCTGGTACGCCGAGCACCACAACATGCGCGCGATCGCGTCCTCGGCGACGAGCGTGGTGATCGCGCACGTGGCCGGCCAGACGGAGCGGATCACGCTCGGTTCCGGCGGCATCATGCTGCCCAACCACTCGCCGCTCGTCATCGCCGAGCAGTTCGGCACACTCGCGACCTTCCACCCCGGCCGCATCGAGCTCGGCCTCGGCCGCGCTCCGGGCACCGACCAGCAGACCGTGACCGCACTCCGCCGCGACCCCGCGGCCGCCGACCGGTTCCCGCAGGACGTGCAGGAGCTGCAGGCGTACCTGTCCGGCGAGAGCGCCGTCCCTGGTGTCCAGGCCTACCCGGGCGCCGGCACTGCCGTGCCGCTCTACATCCTCGGCTCCTCGCTCTACGGGGCGCAGGTCGCCGCCGCACTCGGGTTGCCGTACGTGTTCGCCTCACACTTCGCCCCGCAGGCCCTCGAACAGGCCGTCGCGCTCTACCGCCGCGAGTTCCGGCCCTCGCGGCAGCTCTCGGCACCGCACGTGATGGCGGGCGTGAACGTGATCGCGGCCGACTCCGCCGAGGAGGCCGCCGAGCGGGTGCGCGCCGTCCAGCGCAACCGCGTGAAGCTGTTCGTCAGCCGTGGCGGCCACACACTCACCGACGACGAGGCCGAGGCCGTCCTGGAGCTGCCGGCGGGGGAGGAGATCCGGTCGATGACGCGGTACACCGCCGCAGGCACTCCCGACGAGGTCGCCCGCTACCTGGAGGACTTCGCGGCCCGCGCCGACGCGGACGAGCTGATCGTGACGTGCCCCGTGGTGGACCGGCCCGGCTGGTTCCGGTCCTTCGAGCTGCTGGCCGGGCTGATGCGGGCCGCGACCGTCTGATCCCGCCTGCCCACTGATCCCGCCTGCCCACTGATCCCGCCTGCCCGGCAGAACTTCGCGACACAGGGACACAAATCCAGCGACTCGCGCACCCGAACACGGCGACTCGCGGCCGTTCACCCGCGAGTCGCGGCATTCGTGCGCCCGAGTCGCCGGATTAGGGAGCGCCCGTGCGGGTGCTTTCGTCCGGTTCGTGTGTCGCCCCGCCCACGCCGCCGGGACCCCGGCCGAGCTGCGCATCTACGATCGAGGACGGAACCAGCCGCCGATCCGGGAGCAGTGCAACCGCCGTGAGCACCGTCGCCACCCGCCCTGTCGTACTGCTCGCCGAGAAGCTCGCGCCGTCCGCGGTGGCCATGCTCGGTGACGAGGTCGAGATCCGCCACGTGGACGGCACCGACCGTCCCGCGCTGCTGGCCGCGATCGTCGACGCCGACGCTCTCCTCGTGCGCTCCGCCACCAAGGTCGACGCCGAGGCGCTGGCCGCGTCCACCCGGCTCAAGGTCGTGGCCCGCGCCGGCGTCGGGCTCGACAACGTCGACGTCCCCGCTGCCACCGCCCGCGGTGTGATGGTGGTGAACGCGCCGACCTCCAACATCGTGTCCGCCGCCGAGCACGCCGTCGCACTGCTGATGGCCACCGCGCGCCACATCCCCGCGGCCGACGCGAGCCTGCGCCAGGGCCAGTGGAAGCGCAGCTCGTTCACCGGTACCGAGCTCAACGGCAAGACGATCGGTGTCGTCGGCCTCGGCAAGATCGGGCAGCTCGTCGCGCAGCGGCTCGCCGGGTTCGGCGTCACGCTCATCGCCTACGACCCCTACGTCGCCCCGGCGCGCGCCGCGCAGCTCGGCATCGAGCTCACCGACCTCGAAGGCCTGCTGCGCCGCGCCGACGCGATCTCCATCCACCTGCCGAAGACGCCGGAGACGCTCGGGCTCATCGGCAAGGACCAGCTCGCCCTCACGAAGCCCGGTGTGCTCATCGTCAACGCCGCCCGCGGCGGCCTGGTGGACGAGGACGCGCTCGCCGACGCCGTGCGCAGCGGCCACGTGGGCGGGGCCGGTGTCGACGTCTATCTCACCGAGCCAACCACCGCCAGCCCACTGTTCGAGCTGCCGCAGGTGGTCGTCACCCCGCACCTCGGCGCATCCACCGACGAGGCGCAGGACCGCGCGGGCACCGACGTCGCGAAGTCCGTGCAGCTCGCGCTGGCAGGCGAGTTCGTGCCGGACGCGGTGAACGTCCAGGTCGGCGGCGTGGTCGGCGAGGAGGTGCGGCCGTGGCTCCCGCTGGTGCAGAAGCTCGGCACCGTGCTGCACGCCCTGGCCGGGCGGGTGCCCACGTCGGTCACCGTCGACGTGGCCGGTGAGCTCGCAGCGGAGGACGTGTCCGTGCTGCAGCTCGCGGCGCTGCGCGGCGTGTTCACCCACGTCGTGGAGGACCAGGTCACGTTCGTCAACACCCCCGCCCTCGCGGCCGAGCGCGGTGTCACCGTGGAGCTGACCACCGCGCCGGAGAGCGAGAACCACCGCAGCGTCGTGCAGCTGCGTGCCGCGATGCCCGACGGCGAGTCGATCACCGTCTCCGGCACCCTGACAGGGCGGGCGCTGGTGCAGAAGCTCGTCGAGGTCAACGGCCGCCACTTCGACCTGCGTGCCGAGGGCGAGGTGGTGCTCCTCGAGTACGCCGACCGTCCGGGTGTGATGGGCCGCGTCGGCTCGCTGCTCGGCGAGGCCGCGGTCAACATCGAGGCGGCCCAGATCAGCCAGACCACCGACGGCAGGGACGCCATCATGCTGCTCCGCGTGGACCGGCCGGTCGACCCGGCCGTGCTGGAGCCGATCGGCGCGTCGGTCGGCGCGAGGACCACGCGGCTGATCTCCTTCGACGACTGAGACACGGGGGACGGCAGCCCGCGGGGTGGGTGAGGGCACGTGTCGGCGCGCGAGCTCGTCGTGCTCGGCACGGCGAGCCAGGCGCCGACCCGGCACCGCAACCACAACGGCTACCTGCTGCGCTGGGACGCCGAGGGCCTGCTGTTCGACCCCGGTGAGGGCACTCAGCGGCAGATGCTGTTCGCGGGGGTGGCGAGCAGCGCGGTCACCCGCATCTGCCTCACGCACTTCCACGGCGACCACTGCCTCGGCGTGCCCGGCGTAGTGCAGCGGCTCTCGCTCGACCGCGTCGCGCACCCCGTGCACGCGCACTACCCGGCGTCGGGTGCGCACTGGTTCGCCCGGCTGCGGTATGCCACCGCGTATCGGGAGGTCGCGGACCTGCGTGAGGAGCCGGTGAAGGCGGACGGGCCGGTGGCGGTCATGCCGGCCGGGGTGCTGGAGGCGCGGCGGCTCGACCATCCCGTCGAGGCGTTCGGCTACCGCTTCGTCGAGCCGGACGGGCGGCGGATGCTGCCCGGGCAACTGGAGCGCCGCGGCGTCCGTGGGCCCGACGTCGGCAGGCTGCAGCAGGCCGGGCGACTGGACGTGGACGGCCGGACGGTGCTGCTCGACGAGGTGAGCGAGGCGCGCCCGGGCCAGAAGTTCGCGTTCGTGATGGACACCCGGCTTTGCGACGCCGTCTACGCGCTCGCCGACGGCGTCGACATGCTGGTGATCGAGTCGACGTTCCTCGCCGAGGACGAGGCGCTCGCCCGCGAGTACGGCCACCTCACCGCGCGCCAGGCTGCGGAGGTGGCCGCGGCGTGCGGGGTGCGCCGGCTCGTGCTCACCCACTTCTCGCAGCGTTACCCCGAGTCGGAGCGGTTCGCCGAGGAGGCGGCCGCGGTGTACGGCGGCGACATGGTCGTGGCCGCAGACCTAGCCCGCATCCCGGTCCCGCCGCGGAGGCGGTGACGTGCGGCTGTTCGTGGCGCTGACCCCGCCTGCGGTCGCCGTCGAGGAACTCGTGGCCGCGACGGGCGGCGTGCGGGCCGAGCATCCCGAGCTGCGCTGGACCCCGCCCGAGCAGTGGCATCTGACGCTGGCGTTCCTCGGCGAGGTCGGCGACCGCGAGCGGGAGGACCTCGTGCCGCGGCTCGGGCGGGCCGCGACCCGGCACCCCCCGCTCACCCTGTCGTTCGCGTCGGCGGGGCGGTTCGGGGACCGGGTGCTGTGGACGCGCGTGCGCGGCGACGTCGACCCGCTGCGCCGGCTCGCCGCGTCGGTGCAGGCCGCCGCCCGACGGGCCCGTCTGGCCGTCGAGACGCGGCCCTACCGCCCGCACCTCACCCTGGCCAGGACGCGCGAGGCGACGGACCTGCGGCCGGTGGTCGAGGCGTTGGAGGGCTTCTCGGGCCAGGGGTGGGAGGCGGCGGAGCTGCACCTCGTGCGCAGCCATCTGGGAGCCGGCCCGGGCGGCGGCGCGCGCCACGAACCGATTGAGGGCTGGCCCCTGACGGGCCGGCCGCAGGGGAGCCCGGAAACGTCAGCGGGGTGGCCCCGCTGACGTTGGGCATCAGCGGGGCCACCCCGCTGTCACCGCATGCACCCGGTCCGTCCGGACCGGGAATCGGAGCTCCACCTGTGACCCTCGGTTGTCCCGTTGCGGCGGTTCGTCCCGGACCACGGGCGGGGTGGCGTCCGGGCCGGTCAGAGGGGGCGGCACAATGGCCCACTTGGGGGTGCGTCGCGCCCGGATGGAGATCCGCCGGCGCACCTCTGCAGTACTTCCACCTCAGCGGGTGACCGCGATCGGGTGGTGGACGGCGGAGCGGCGCCGTCGCAGCGGGTAACGTGCGCCCGGCTGCTTCGGAGCCATGGAGAGGGGACATCGGCAATGCGCCTTGCGGTCATTCCGGGCGACGGCATCGGGCCGGAGGTCATCGACGAGGCTCTCAAGGTTCTCAACGAGGTCTCGCCCGGCGTGGAGACCACGACCTACGACCTGGGTGCCGCGCGCTGGCACTCCACGGGAGAGCTGCTCCCCGAATCGGTGCTCACCGAGCTGCAGGAGCACGACGCGATCCTGCTCGGCGCCGTCGGCGACCCGTCGGTGCCCAGCGGGATCCTTGAGCGCGGGCTGCTGCTGCGGCTGCGCTTCGAGCTCGACCACCACGTCAACCTGCGTCCGGCGCGGCTCTACCCCGGCGTGCGCGGACCGCTCGCCGGCAACTCCGAGATCGACATGGTTGTCGTGCGCGAAGGCACCGAGGGCCCTTACGTCGGCACCGGCGGCCTTCTTCGCAAGGACACCCCGCAGGAGATCGCCACCGAGGTGAGTGTCAACACCGCGTTCGGCGTCGAGCGGGTGGTGCGCGACGCGTTCGCGAGGGCCGCGCGCCGGCCGCGCAAGCACCTCACGCTGGTGCACAAGACCAACGTGCTGACCTACTCCGGACGGCTGTGGTCGCGGCTGGTGGAGGAGGTGTCGCTGGAGCACCCAGAGGTCGCGGTGGCCTACCAGCACATCGACGCCACCACGATCCACATGGTCACCGACCCGGGCCGGTTCGACGTGATCGTCACCGACAACCTGTTCGGCGACATCCTCACCGACCTCGCGGCCGCCGTGACCGGCGGCATCGGGCTCGCCGCCAGCGGCAACCTGGACGTGAGCCGGCGCAACCCGAGCATGTTCGAGCCGGTGCACGGCAGCGCGCCGGACATCGCCGGGCAGGGCATCGCCGACCCGACGGCCGCGGTGCTCTCGGTTGCGCTGTTGCTCGACCACCTGGGCAACCGCGACGCGGCCCGCCGCATCGAGGCCGCGGTGGCGTTCGACCTGGCCACCCGCGACCACAGCGCCACGGGCCACACCCAGTCGATCGGCGACCGCCTGGCGGCCCTGGTGAGCAGCCACGCAGGCACCCCGAGTAGCTAGTGCTCGGTGCGAAGATCAGGAAAGCCACATTCAGGAACCCCAGGACCTGAATGTGGCTTTCCTGACCCTGGGGAGGGGCCTACGTCCCACCATCCGGGAGCGTCGCGTGACCTTCTGGGACCGGCGTGGCATGCTCGGCCTCGTGCAGCACCTCTGCGTGATCATTATCGACAGGCGCGTCGGCTAACAGTTCCACAGCCGACGCGCAGACCTCTCGCATCCGCGGGGGGTCTTTTTTGTTGCCCGATCACGCCCGTCGAACCCAGGAGCCCCCCGGATGTCCCGCACCGAACCGGCCGGAACCCCGCTCGGAGACGCGTTCCACGTCTACGACACGACGTTGCGCGACGGCGCCCAGCGGGAGGGGATCAGCTACTCCGTCGCCGACAAGCTCGCCGTCGCCCGCCACCTCGACGCGCTGGGCGTCGGGTTCATCGAGGGTGGCTGGCCGGGCGCGCTGCCGAAGGACACCGAGTTCTTCGCGCGCGCGGCGGCCGGGGAGCTGCGGCTGAGGCACGCCGCCCTGGTCGCCTTCGGGGCCACCCGCAAGGCCGGGACGACCGCGGCTGCCGATCCGCAGGTCAAGGCCCTGCTGGACAGCCAGGCGCCGGTGGTCACGCTCGTCGCGAAGTCCGACCGGCGCCATATCGAGCGGGCGCTGCGCACCGACGTCGACGAGAACTGCGCGATGGTGGCCGACACCGTCGCGTTCCTGCGCGGCGAGGGCAGGCGGGTGTTCCTCGACGCCGAGCACTTCTTCGACGGCTACCGGTTCGACCCGGACACGGCGCTGCGTGTGCTGGAGGCGGGCGTGACGGCGGGCGCCGACGTCGCGGTGCTGTGCGACACGAACGGCGGCATGCTCCCGCTGGGCATCGCCGAGGTGGTGACCGAGGTGGCCGCGCGCACCGGCTACCGCCTCGGCATCCACTGCCAGGACGACACAGGCTCGGCGGTGGCCAACTCGGTCACGGCCGTGCAGGCCGGCGCGACGCACGTGCAGTGCACCGCCAACGGCTACGGCGAGCGGGCCGGCAACGCCGACCTGTTCGCCGTCGTCGGGAACCTGGTGACCAAGCTGGGCATGCCCGTCCTACCGGACGGCGCGTTCGGCGAGCTGACCCGCACCTCGCACGCGTTGGCGGAGATCGCCAACATCGCTCCCGACACCCACCAGGCATATGTCGGGACGTCGGCGTTCGCCCACAAGGCGGGGCTGCACGCGAGTGCGATCAAGGTGGACCCGGAGCTCTACAACCACATGGACCCGAAGGTCGTGGGCAACGGGCAGCGGGTGCTGGTCACCGAGATGGCCGGCCGGGCGAGCGTCGAGCTCAAGGGTTCCGAGCTCGGCCTCGACCTGGCCGGCCATCCCGACGCGGTGTCGTCCGTGGTGGCGACGGTGAAGGAGCGCGAGGCGGAAGGCTGGTCGTTCGAGGCCGCGGAGGCCTCGCTGGAGCTGCTCATGCGCTCGGCGATGGGCGACGGCGCGCGCGTCCCGTTCGCGCTGGAGTCCTACCGCGTGATCATCGAGCACGGAGCGGACGCCGCGGTCGTCGCGGAGGCGACAGTCCGCGTGGTGCTCCCGGACGGGCAGCGCCAGATCGCGACGGCGGAGGGCAACGGCCCGGTCAACGCGCTCGACGCGGCGCTGCGGGCGGCGCTCACGCCGTCGTGCCCGTGGCTGTCGCAGGTGGAGCTGTCCGACTACAAGGTCCGCATCCTCACGACCGGCCGTTCCGACAGCTACGGCACGGACGCCGTGACGCGCGTGCTGCTGGCGTCCACCGGCCCGTCGGGTTCCTGGACGACGGTCGGTGTGCACAGCAACGTGGTCGAGGCGTCGTGGCTGGCGCTGGTCGACGCGCTCGCCTTCGCCGCGCTGCGTGAGCGGAACGCGGTCGCCGCCGCCCGCTGACGCGAGCAGGATCTCCCGATGTGGACGTGCTCAGGGAGATCGACGAGTTCTGCGACGCGGTGCCGAGGCAGTGGGCCACCGCGGTCGACGACGGGCCGTTGCGCTTGTTCACCCGCAACGGCCCCGGCTGGCCGCTCTACGCGCGCCCGGTTCCCGGCGGCGCCCCGGTCGTGGCCGCGGACGTGGAGCGGATGCGGGCCCGCCAGCGCGCGCTCGGGATCCCGGAGGCCTTCGAGTGGGTGCTGGCGCAGGCCCCGACGATGACGGCCGCGGTGGCAGCGTCCGGCCTGCCGGTGCATGTGTGCCCGCTGCTCGTGCTCGATCGCGATCCGGAGCCCGCTCCGCTCCCGCCCGGCTGCTCGGCGCGGCTGCTCGGCCCCGCCGACGGTGACCTGGCGAGCGCGGCGGATGCCGTGAACGCCGTGGCTGCTGCGGCGTTCGGGGCACCGGTCCCCGGGGCGGTGTCGGGCGGCCAGCTTGCCTCGTTGCGCGCGGACCTGGCTGCGGGCTCGGTGGCCCGGCTGCTCGTCACCGACGCCGACGGGCCGGTCGCCGCGGGCTCGGTGCAGCGCGCCGGGGACGTGGCGGAGCTGGTCGGGATCGGCACGGCGCAGCGCGCGCGTGGGCGTGGGATCGGGGCGGCGGTCACGGCGCTGCTGGCCACCGCGGCGCGGGGGGCCGGTGCCCGGGTGGTGTTCCTCGCGGCGGGCGACGACACCGCGACCCGGGTCTACGAGCGGGTCGGCTTCCACCGGGTCGGGCAGTGTGGGGTCGTCGAGCCTGGTTAACGCGGCTGTCCGGAATCGCCCGTAATGACCGCGAGCAGGGCTGTGCGCGAGAACGAGGAGGTCGTTCGCTCCTGAACCAGTACTCCGAGCACCGCCGCTGATCTCGGCGGTCAGGAGGTCGCTCGGTCGGGCGCCCGTCTCGCCCAGTCGGGCGCGTGCTCCGGCAGCGGGCCGATCGCGATCAGGCGGGCGGGCACTCCCCGCAGCACCGGGAAGCGCTGCAGCATCCGCAGGGGGAGCGGCAGCTCCGAAAGCGGGGCCGGCTGGTCGCCGACCGACCCCAACCCGACGGGCGGCAGGTCCCGTGCCGGGGCCAGTAGCGCGTCGGCGTCCGCGGTGCGCCCGCCGAGCACGGCCCGGTGGGCGAGCCGCTGGCCGCCCTGGATCACGACCGTCGGCCACCAGCGCCGCCGCTGCACCTGCCGCAGGAGCGAGCGCGGCACGATCCCGCCGGACCGCAGGGCGGGGCCGAGGATGCGGGCGGCCGCCACGGCGTCGGCGACGGCGAGGTTGATCCCGACGCCGCCCACCGGCGACATCGCGTGGGCCGCGTCGCCGATCAGCAGCAGCCCGTCCTGGTGCCAGGTGCGCAGCCGTTCCAGCTTCACGTCCAGCAACTTCACGTCGTCGAGGGAGGCGAGGGCGTCGAGCCGGTCGGCCATCCACGGCAGCAGCGCCGCGATCCGCTCGCGGAACCGCACGATGCCGGCAGCGCGCATCGCCGCGTCGCTGCCCTTGCTGATCAGGAACGCGCACTGCCAGTAGTCGCCGCGGTCGATCAGCACCATGAACTGGCCGCCGGTGACGCGCGCGACCCCGCCGACCGGGTCGCTTTCGTGGCGCGGCAGCCGGAACCACCACACGTCCATCGGCACGCCGAACGACCGCGGCGTCAGCCCCGCCGCCGCCCGGACGGCCGAACCCCGCCCGTCGGCGGCAACCGTGAGGCTTGCGCGCAGCTCGTGCTCGCTGCCGTCGGTGCGGTCGCGGTAGCGCACTCCGCTGACGCGGGATCCGTCGTGGAGGAGCCCGACGGCCTCGGCGTTGCGGCGGAGGGTGAAGGTGGGCTCCTCCTCGGCCGCGTCGGCGATGAGGTCGAGGAAGTCCCATTGCGGCACCAGCGCGATGTGCTGGTGCGCTCCGGGCAGCCGGGACATGTCGGCGATCTGTGCGACGCCCTCGTCGAGCTGCACCTGGGCGCGCTCCATGCGGCGCTGCGGCAGCGCGGCGAAGCGCTCGCCGAGCCCGAGCTCGTCGAGCAGCGTGAGGGTGGATGCGTGCACGGTGTCGCCGCGGAAGTCACGCAGGAAGTCGGAGTGCTTCTCGAGGACCGTGACCTCGACCCCGGCCCGGGCCATGAGAAGGCCGAGGACGAGCCCCGCAGGGCCGCCGCCGACGACGAGGCAGGTCGTGCGCTCGCTGTTCAACATGTGTTGAATTCTAGCGCCGGTGCCCGGTGCGGGGAAAGCCCCCGATAGGCTGGCTCGCATCATGAACGCAGCGAACGACGTCAGGGTGCGGTTCGCCCCGTCGCCGACGGGCACGCCCCACGTCGGCCTGATCCGCACCGCCCTGTTCAACTGGGCGCACGCCCGCCACAACGGTGGCCGGTTCGTGTTCCGGATCGAGGACACCGACGCGACCCGCGACAGCGCCGAGTCCTACGCCGCCCTGCTCGACGCCCTGCGCTGGCTGGGTCTCGACTGGGACGAGGGCCCCGAGGTGGGCGGCGACCACGGCCCGTACCGGCAGAGCGAGCGCCGCGATATCTACGCCGACGCGCTGCGGCGGCTGATCGACGCCGGCGAGGTATACGAGTCGTACTCGACGGCGGAGGAGATCGAGGCCCGCCACCGCGCCGCGGGGCGGGACCCGAAGCTCGGCTACGACAACGCCGACCGCGACCTCACCGACGAGCAGCGCGCCGCGTATCGCGCCGGAGGCAAGGCGCCGGTGTACCGGCTGCGGATGCCCGATCGCGACATCTCGTTCACCGACCTCGTGCGGGGTGAGGTGACGTTCCGGGCCGGCTCGGTGCCCGACTTCGTGCTCGCGCGCGGCGACGGCACGCCGCTCTACCCGCTCACCAACCCCGTCGACGACGCCCTGATGGGCATCACCGACGTGCTGCGCGGCGAGGACCTGCTCTCCTCCACGCCGCGGCAGATCGCCCTGCTCGAGGCGCTGCAGCGGGTGGGTATCGGCACCGGCCCGTTCCGCTACGGGCACCTCCCGCTGGTCACGGGCGAGGGCAACCGCAAGCTCTCCAAACGCGACCCGCAGTCCAACCTCTTTCTGTACCGCGAGCGCGGATTCCTGCCGGAAGGGCTGCTCAACTACCTCGCACTGCTCGGCTGGTCCATCGCCGACGACCGCGATGTGTTCAGCATGGACGAGATGGTGGCCGCGTTCGACGTCACGAGGGTGTCGAGCAATACCGCTCGGTTCGACCTCAAGAAGGCCGAGGCCATCAATGCCGCGCACCTGCGCGCGATGCCCGTCGAGGAGTTCGCGCGCCGCGTCGAGCCCTACCTCGAGGCCGAGGGTGTGATCGCAGGCACTCTCACCGACGACCAGCGGGCCCTGCTCTCGGCGGCGGCCCCGCTCGTGCAGGAGCGCAGCGTCGTGCTGTCGGACGCCGCCCGCATGCTGCGCTTCCTGTTCGTGCCCGAGGAGGGCTTCGCCCCGGAGGCCGATGCCGCTGAGAAGAACCTCGGCGCCGACGCCGCCCCGGTGCTGGAAGCGGCCCTGACCGGCCTCGACGCGCTCCCGGAGTGGTCCACGGAGAGCATCGAGAACGCCCTCAAGGAGGCCCTCATCGACGGGCTGGGGCTCAAGCCGCGCAAGGCGTTCGCGCCCGTTCGGGTGGCTGTGAGCGGCCGTACGGTGTCGCCGCCCCTGTACGAGTCGATGGAGTTGCTGGGCCGTGAGCGGTCGCTTGCGCGCCTGAGGGCCGGTTTGGAGCGCGCCGGAGGCCTCGGCTAGAGTGTTCTCCGCAGGGCACGGTCACCGGTTCCACGAGTTGGAACCCGGATGCACGTGAACCCTTGGGGTATGGTGTAATTGGCAGCACGACTGATTCTGGTTCAGTTAGTCTAGGTTCGAGTCCTGGTACCCCAGCGGAAACGCACCAGATCCGGTCTGATAAGCTCATACAGCGTTTCTGATGGCCCCGTCGTCTAGCGGCCTAGGACGCCGCCCTCTCAAGGCGGTAGCGCGGGTTCAAATCCCGTCGGGGCTACAACGAAATCCCGTTCCGGTTCGCCGGAACGGGATTTTTCGTATCTGCTGATCTGCTGAAACGACGCGACAACGAAGAACGCCGGCACCGCGTCGAGCGGCACCGGCGTCCTCGGTGTGGATCAGCGCGGCGGGCCTTGGGTGCGGGGGGGCCCGAACGCAGCAGGCGGCGGGGCTCCGTCCGGGCCTGGCTGACCCGCTGTTGGCTCCGTCGTCGTCGGCGGCGCCTCCGTCGGAGGGGGTGTGGTCGCTGCCGGGGGAGTGGTGGTGGTCACCGCGGGCGGCGTGGTCGTCTCCGGAGGCGTAGTAGCGGTCACCGGCGGGGCCGTGGTCGCCGACGGGGCCGCGGGCCGCGTGGGCTGCACGGGTGCCGGACGGCTCCCCCGCGTCGTCTCCGGGGCGGACGGATCGCCCGTCGAGTCCGGGTTCGGTTGCTGCACCACCTGCGACGGGGCTGCCGGGTTGCCCAGCGGTGTGGCTGCGTCGGCCCGCACCGGCGAGTTCGACGGCAACAGGAACGCCGCGGCGATCACGGCCACCGCCGCCGCGGCGCCTCCGACGCTCACCAGCAACGCCGGGCTGCGCCCACCGGGGGCCGGCTCCGGCGCGTGGTCGTACTCGTAGGGGTCGCCGCCGTACTCCGGCTCGCCGTACCCAGGTCGCGGCGGGGGCGGGGGCGGGACGCCTGCCCGACCGCCCGACGCGCCTCCCATTTTCTGAGTGGGCGGCGTGGCGACACTGGTGGGACCGGAGTCGTAGGCGACAGGCCGGTGCGTGCCCGTCGCGGACGGCGCGTATCCGCCACCGCCCTGCTGGCCCGGCACCGGCGGCATTCCGGAGCTCATCTGCGCGCCTGCGGCCGTGCCGAACGGGGCCGCTCCGAAGGGCGGTGCCGCCGCGGTGACGGGGAACCGGGCCGACCCGCCGACCCGCGGGGCGGGCACCTGCGGGGCCATCGGCCCGTTGCCCGTGGTGCCCATCTGCGTGAGCGAGAGCACCGCGCCCATGGCGATGGCGTTCTTCGGGTCCGCGTCGACCGCGACCGGCCTGCCCAGCTGCTCCGAGACGAGCTGGCCGACGAGCGGGATGCGGGAGGAACCGCCCACCAGCAGCACCGCCGACAGCTGCGCGGGCTCGAGCCCCGCGGACGCGATGGCGTTGCGCAGCGCGTCGACGGTCTCCTCGACCTGCGGCCGGATGGCGGCCTCGAACTCGCTGCGGTGCAGCCGCACCGAACCCTGGCCCGCGGGCGTGAACACCGGGATGGCCACCTCGGTGTCGCTGCTGAGCGCCTCCTTGGCCTCCGTGCACTCGCGCCGGATCCTCGCGACGGCCGAGAGCACGGCGGGGTCGTTCTCGTCGAGGCCCTCGAAGGCCTCCGGCAGACCCTGCAGGACGTGCTCGAACACGACCTCGTCGAAGTCGATGCCGCCGAGCCGCTCCACGCCCTCCGGGCGGCCCAGCAGGCTGAACGTCTGGCCGTCCTTGTGCACGACGGCCGCGTCGAACGTGCCGCCGCCGAAGTCGTAGACCGCGATGGTGGATCCCGGTTCCACCCGCTCGGCCGCGGCGTAGTGCAGCGCAGCCGCCTGCGGCTCGGCGAGGAACGTGACGGGGATGCCCTGCGCCGCTAGCGCGCTGCCGAAGCGCTCCTTCTTGTGGCCGCCCCAGGATGCCGGGTGGGTCACGGCGATGCGCGCCGGGCGCCCGCCCTCGCGCTGCGTGACCCGGTCGACGACCCAGCGGACCAGCCGCGCCGACAGCTCCTCGGGGGCCCAGGAGCGGCCCCCGACGACCACCGGGGTGGGGTCGCCGATCCGGCGCTTGAACTCCCGCGCCACGTGGTCGGGGTCGGTGACGGCGCGCCGCTCGGCGGCCTCGCCCACGACGATGGTGCCGTCGTCGTCGACGTAGAGCACCGACGGAACGGCGCTCGCGCGGTCACCCAAGTTGACGATCTCGGTCTCGCCCGGGTGCGCGCCCAGCCGCGCGATCGCGGCTGCTGTGCGCGTGGTACCCACGTCGATGCCGAGCAGATAGCTCAACGCCGTCCCCCGTCTCAGTGCTCGACGACTCTCGGTGATGATCGGACAGAGCTGAGGTCACGTTAGCGGCAAGACACTCCGTCGTTCAGGCGGGTGTTGCTCGCCGGGGCGCCGAACGGTCACAGTCGGTGCTGCAGGGCCTCGGCCGCGGCAAGGAGGTCCGCAGCCCAGCGTACGCCCGGCCGGCGTCCGATTCGGTCGACCGGGCCGGACACCGACACGGCGGCGACGACCTGACCTGCGCCGTCTCGTACCGGAGCTGAGACGCTCGCCACCCCGGACTCCCGCTCGGCCACGCTCTGCGCCCAGCCGCGCCTGCGCACGTCGACGAGCACGCGCTCACCGAACGTGGCGTCGGCAAGCACCGCGCGCTGCACCGCAGGCTCGGCCCACGCCGCGAGGACCTTGGCTCCGGAGCCCGCGGTCATCGGCAGCCGGGTGCCGACCGGCACGGTGTCGCGCAGGCCGCTGCTCGGCTCGGCGGTCGCCACGCAGACGCGCTGGATGCCGTCGCGCCGGTAGAGCTGCACACTCTCCCCGGTGATGTCGCGCAGCCGCGGCAGTACGTGGCTCGCCGCCTCGAGCAGCGGGTCGACGCCGCCCGCCGCCAGTTCGGCGAGGGTGGGGCCCGGCCGCCACCGCCCGTCCGCGCCACGGTGCAGCAGGCCGTGCACCTCGAGGCCGACGGCGAGGCGGTGGGCGGTCGCCCTCGGGAGGCCGGTGCGCTCGCACAGCTCGGCGAGACCGCACGGCTCGGCCGCAGCGGCGCGGAGCACACCCACTGCCTTGTCCAGGACGCCGATGCCGCTGCTATGCTGTCTCACAAGGCGATACTAACTTCCCGACATCTGAGACGTCCAGCGAGGAGGCCGGCAGTGGGAGCATCACGCACGCTGGCGGAGAAGGTCTGGGACCTGCACCTGGTCCGGCGCGGCAAGGGCAGCGAGCCCGACCTGCTCTACATCGACCTGCACCTGGTGCACGAGGTCACGAGTCCGCAGGCGTTCGACGGGCTCCGGCTCGCGGGCCGCCCGGTGCGCAGGCCGGACCTCACACTCGCCACGGAGGACCACAACGTCCCCACCACCGACGTCGAACTGCCTATCGCGGACCCGGTTTCCCGCACCCAGGTGGAGACGCTGCGCAAGAACTGCGCCGAGTTCGGTGTGCCGCTCTACCCGATGAACCATGCCGAGCAGGGCATCGTGCACGTCGTCGGCCCCCAGCTCGGGCTCACACAGCCGGGCACCACGGTCGTCTGTGGCGACAGCCACACCTCCACACACGGCGCGTTCGGCGCGCTCGCGTTCGGGATCGGCACGTCCGAGGTGGAGCACGTGCTCGCCACGCAGACGCTGCCGCTCAAGCGCTTCCGCACGATGGCCGTCAACGTGAACTCCGCGGACGGCACTCTCCGCCCGGGCGTCACCAGCAAGGACGTCGTGCTGGCGATGATCGCGCAGATCAGCACCGGCGGCGGCCAGGGCTACGTGATCGAGTACCGCGGCAACGTCATCGAGAACCTCTCGATGGAAGCCCGGATGACGATCTGCAACATGTCGATCGAGGCGGGAGCGCGCGCCGGCATGATCGCGCCGGACGAGACCACGTTCGCGTACTTGAAGGGGCGCGACCGCGCGCCCAGCGGCGCGGCGTGGGACGAGGCCGTCGCAGCGTGGCGTGAGCTGCGCACCGACGCCGACGCCACGTTCGACGCCGAGGTCCACATCGACGGCGACGCGCTCACCCCGTTCGTCACTTGGGGCACCAACCCCGGCCAGGGCGTCCCGCTCGGTGAGCGGGTGCCCGACCCAGCGCGGATCGTCGACGAGCACGAGCGCGTCGCCGCCGAGAAGGCGCTGGCCTACATGGGCCTGGAGGCGGGCACGCCGCTGCGCGAGGTGGCGGTCGACACCGTGTTCGTCGGATCGTGCACCAACGGGCGCATCGAGGACCTGCGGGCCGCGGCCGGCGTGATCAAGGGCCGCAAGGTCGCCGACGGCGTCCGGATGCTGGTGGTGCCGGGCTCGATGCGGGTGCGGTTCCAGGCCGAGGAGGAGGGCCTCGACGCCGTGTTCCGCGACGCCGGCGCCGAGTGGCGCTCGGCGGGCTGCTCGATGTGCCTCGGGATGAACCCCGACCAGCTCGCGCCAGGCGAGCGCAGCGCGTCCACGTCGAACCGCAACTTCGAAGGCCGCCAGGGCAAGGGTGGCCGCACGCACCTGGTGTCCCCGCTCGTCGCCGCGGCGACGGCCGTGCGCGGCACCCTGTCGTCCCCCGAGGACCTCGCGGATGGGAGCGCCTGATGGATCCGTTCAGCACGCACACCGGCATCGGCGTCCCGCTGCGCCGCTCCAACGTCGACACCGACCAGATCATCCCGGCCGTCTACCTCAAGCGGGTCACGCGCACGGGCTTCGACGACGGGCTGTTCCACGCCTGGCGCCAGCAGCCCGACTTCATCCTCAACATCGAGCCGTTCTCCCGCGGCTCCGTGCTCGTCGCCGGCCCGGACTTCGGCACCGGCTCCTCCCGTGAGCACGCCGTGTGGGCGCTGATGGACTACGGCTTCCGGGCTGTCATCGCCTCCCGCTTCGGCGACATCTTCCGTGGCAACTCCGCGAAGGCCGGGCTGCTGGCCGCGGAGGTGGCCCAGCCCGACGTCGAGCTGCTGTGGAAGCTGCTGGAGAACGACCCTGGCACCGAGGTGACCGTCGACCTGACGGAGAAGACGGTGCACGCCCGCGACCTCACCGTGCCGTTCCTGATCGACGACTACACGCGCTGGCGGCTGCTCGAGGGCCTCGACGACATCGGCCTCACGCTGCGCCACGCGGACGACATCGCGACCTTCGAGACGACCCGCCCGCGCAGGCTGCCGACAACGAGCTGACGCCCGCCCGGCCCGGGGCATGGCGTCCCGAATGCCTGGAAAGCCACATTCCGGCGTCCAGGTAGGGCCGGACACGGAAAACGGCCCGCCTCCTCAGAACGGGGGCGGGCCGTCTGTGCCCCTACTCGAAGTTCTGAGTCAGAACGACTGCGGGCCGTCGGGTCCGTCCAACCACAAGACCGGCGGCGCCTCGCCGCCGACGGTGAGGCCATACCGGTCGTGGGCAGGTCGGCCGTGACCAAGCCACTCGCGGTGCAGTGCCTCGATCTCATCCCAGAGCCGCCGTCGCCCCGCCTGAGACGCGTGGAAGCCGCGCTCACCGTGACGGTTGTGGTGCACCACGGCCCACGACGTCCCGTCGCCGGTTGCCATCTCGGTACCGAGGTTCTCGCTGTCGTCCACGTAGATCTGTCGGCTGCCGACCCCGGCGAGCTTGGTTTGCGCGATCAACCCGAACGTCGGATCGGTGTAGAGCGTCTGCGGGTCGAGCATGCTGTACCACTCATCGACCGGGCCGGACGCGACCCGCTGCACAGCCACGGTGTAGTCGTGTGCCCGCTCGGGGTCGGTCCGGCGCGGCATGAACCCGCCCGACTGGGCCAGGAACGGCCCGGACGCGGTGTCGCCGTGCACGGTGAGCAGAACCATCGCAAACGCGTTCCACGGGCCGAGCACGTTCACGAGGAGCTTGCCGCCGTCGCGGGTCTGGTCAATCCACGCTTGCGGCACCGCATCCAGCCCGCAGGTCGCCACGATCCGATCAAACGGGGCACGATCCGACACACCCTCGGCGCCATCGCCGGTCACGACGTGCGGGTGGTAGTCGTGCGCATCCAGCCGCACACTCGCCAACGCGGTGAGTTCCGGGCCGACGTCGATCGTGGTCACGTGCGCCTCGCCGAGCCGCTCGCACAGCAACGCCGCGTTGTACCCGGTGCCGGTGCCGATCTCCAGTACGTCCATGCCGTCGTGCACGTCGAGGGCTTCCAACATCGCCATGACGAGGCTGGGCATCGTGGTCGAGCTGGTGACCTGCGGGTGCATCCCCGGCGCACCCTTCGCGGGAATCCCGGTGAGTTCGGTGGCGAGGGTGCGGTCGCTGTACACCGCGTCCAGCCACTCCGGATGATCCACGGTCGCGTTGTCGATCATCCGCCAGCGGGCGGGGAACGCGCCCGGTTCCTCGTCGCGCCAGAAGCGAGGCACGAACACGTGGCGGCGCACCGCCAGGAACGCCCGCCGCCACGCGGGGTCGCGCAACCGCCCCTTCTCCTCCAGCTCGTCGGCCAGGCGTTTGAGCCGCAGCGCGACGTCGCCGGCGTCCACGATCACGGGTGGTCCTCTCCGGTCAGGAACGAGGCGATCGACGCGCTGATCGGTAGCGGCGTCGCCTCCTCGATCCACGAGTAGTTCCCCTCCGGGTTGATTTCCAGCGCCACGTACGTCCCGTCCTGCTGAGCGAGGAAGTCCCACGCGCCGTACTGCAACCCGGACATCTTCATGTATGCCGACACCCCCGCCGCCACACTCGGCGGCAGGTCGATCACCTCATAACTGAGGTTGTCGTAGTCCGAGCGCCAATCGGTGGCGGCGCGCTCCGACCCGGCATTGATCCGCACGGCAAGGAAGCACTGCCCGATCACCGTGAGGCGCACCGCGTACTCCGACTCGATGAACGGCTGGAACAGGTGGGCCGCGTAGTCGACACCGCCGAGGTCGTCCAGGTCGGTGATCTTTCGGGTGTAGGCCACGTGCGCCACGGCCGGAGTGCAGTCATGTTCTCCGGCCGGGTTGCGTCGACGGACCGCACCGGAACAGCGCGAGCCCGGACACGACGCACATTGCGGCGACGATTCGCGAGGAACGCTGAGGGAGCGTCGCGGCAGGTGGGGAAATTCCCACCAATGAAGGCGACCATAGACGGGAGCTGATCGGAATTCAGCACGCGTGTCGGCCGAGAAGAGTCACGCTTCGTGACCAGGCACGCGCCCATCCCTTGGCTAGGCGGCTACCAGCGCCCATCCGGCCGGACCGGTGAACTTCCCCATATGTGGCGTTCCTGGCACCTGGGGTGGGGGACGGGGGCGAGCCTCCTGGCATCGGGCGAGCGGGGCAATCTACCGTCCACATATGAACAAGACCCAGCTCGTGGATGCGCTGGCGGAGCGCCTAGGCGATCGGCGCACCGCTGCGACCGCCGTGGACGGACTGCTCGAGACAATCGTGGACACCGTGCGATCGGGTGACTCGGTCACGCTCACCGGCTTCGGCGTGTTCGAGGGCCGGGCCAGGGCCGCTCGTCTGGGCCGCAACCCGCGCACCGGCGAGACCGTCGACGTCCCCGCAACCACCGTCCCGGCGTTCCGGCCGGGCGCGGGCTTCCGTGCGGCCGTGGGTGGCGGCGGTGCTCCGGCTCCCCGCCCGGCGCGCCGTTCCCCGCAGACCGACGCCGCAGTGTCCACGCCTGCCGCGTCCGCCCCTGCCCTGACCATCGTGGCCGAGGCTCCGGCCGAGCCGCGGAAGGCGAAGGTCGCCACCTCGTTCGCCGGGAAGAACGGCACGGCCGGCAAGCAGGAGAAGCAGGAGAAGCAGGCCAAGGCGGCGAGTGTGGAGAAGCCGAAGGCCGCGAAGGGCAAGGTCGTGAAGCTGGAGAAGCCGGAGAAGCCGAAAAAGGCGAAGTCCAAGAAGTAGGCCCGGCTGCCGCGGCCCTGGAGGCCGACGAGGCCCGAGCCGCGGCTGAGGTCGCCGCCCCCACACCCGTCGTTGCCGACGCGGAACGCGCAGTTCGTCCTCGCTGCTCTTCAGGCGGCCGCCGTCCCGGTGCGGGTCGGGTTCAGCCGGTGGGGCGCTCGTAGTAGTCCGCCGACCGCAGCCGCGCCTCCGGCCCGAACGTCAGGAGCCACGTGCTGCCCTTGCGGGCATGGATGTCGCTCAGGTCGATGCCGGGGAGGTCTGCCGCGCCGACGAGGGTGGCGACGAGGTCCGGGATCACCCCGCCCTGGCTCGACAGAACGGTGACGCGCGGTTCGGCGGCGATCTGTCGCAGGCGCGCGAGCGCTTCGGCCGGTTCGTTCCAGTAGTTCTTCTCGCTGAACCGCGGCTCCTCGGCGATCGGGAGCCCGAGCGCCTCCGCCAGCGGTTCGATGGTCTGCCGGCAGCGCAGCGGAGGCGCGGTCCCGATCCGTTCCGGCCCGAAGAGCGGCAGCAGCCGGGCGAGCTGCTGCGCCTGCTCGCGGCCGGAGCCCGACAGCGGGCGCAGGTCGTCGTCGCCCTCCCACTGGCTGCGGCTGCCGGCCTTGGCGTGCCGCACGAGCGCGACCACCGAGACGAGCGGGCCCAGCTCGGTGAACCGGTCGAGCACCGCCACGTCGTGCTGGTAGGACAGCAGTTCCGCCGCCGCGCCGGGATCGAGCCAGCGCAGCTCGTCGGTCTCGTCGCCGGGGGTGAACTCGCCGCCGCGCGACTCGGCCTCCCAGTAGCGCACGAGCTTGCCGCCGTCGGCCACCGCGTACCGGACGTCGCCGAGGATCGCGGCGAGCCTGCAGTCGTGGCCCGTCTCCTCCTTGACCTCGCGGACGGCGGCGAACGGCATGGTCTCGCCACTGTCGAGCTTGCCCTTCGGGAACGACCAGTCGTCGTAGCGCGGGCGGTGCACCAGCGCGAGCTCGACGCCGTCGTTCCGCCTGCGGTAGAGCACGGCCCCGGCCGCCAGCACGTCGACAGAGCCGGGCTCGACCGTACGCGAGTTCGGTCCGGTCATTTTCGGTCCGGTCATTCGGGTTCCGCCACGGCCGTGGCTGCGTGCCGCAACATCATCTCGGCCTGGTGGTCGCGCACGTGCGGGACGTCGGCGTCCGGCGGCGGCGACGGCTCCCACGACCCGTCGGCGTGCAGGGTCCAGCAGCGGGTGGCCGGGTCGAGCGCGGAGTCGAACACGTCGCCGAGCTGCTTGGCCAGCCGCGGGTCGGCCACCCGGAGCAGCACCTCGACCCGGCGGTCGAGGTTGCGGTGCATCATGTCGGCGCTGCCGATCCAGTACTCCTCGGCGGAGACGAAGTGGAAGATCCGGGAGTGCTCCAGGAAGCGCCCGAGGATCGAGCGCACGTGGATGTTCTCCGAGAGCCCAGGCCGCCCCGGCCGGAGCGCGCAGATCCCGCGTACCACGAGGTCCACCGGCACACCCGCCTGTGACGCCCGGTAGAGCGCGTCGATCACCTGCTCGTCGACGAGCGAGTTGACCTTGATCCGGACGCCGGCAGGCCGGCCGGCGCGGTGGGCCTCGATCTCGTCCTCGATCCGCCGGACGATGCCGCGCCGCACGCCGTACGGGGCGACGAGCAGGCTCCTGTAGGACGTCTGCCGGGAGTAGCCGGTGAGGGAGTTGAACAGGTCGGTGAGGTCGGCGCCGATCGTCGGGTCGGCGGTGAGGACGCCGATGTCCTCGTAGAGGCGGGCGGTCTTCGGGTTGTAGTTGCCGGTGCCGATGTGGCAGTAGCGGCGGATCGTGGAGCCCTCCTGGCGCACCACGAGCAAGGTCTTGCAGTGCGTCTTCAGCCCTACGAGCCCGTAGACGACGTGCACCCCCGCCTTCTCCAGCTCGCGCGCCCAGCGGATGTTGGCCTGCTCGTCGAACCGCGCCTTGACCTCGACCAGCGTCACGACCTGCTTGCCGGCGGCGGCGGCGTCGATCAGGGCGTCGACGATGGGGGAGTCGCCGGACGTGCGGTAGAGCGTCTGCTTGATCGCGAGCACGTTCGGGTCGGCGGCGGCCTGCTCGATGAACCGCTGCACGCTCGTGGAGAACGAGTCGTAGGGGTGGTGCACGAGCACGTCGCCCTCGCGGAGGGTGGCGAAAACGCTCCTCGGGGTCTCCCGATCCGCGAACGCCGGGTGCGTGGCCGGCACCCACGTCTCGTCCTTGAGGTCGGGCCGGTCCACGGCGTGCACGGCCCACAGCGCGGTGAGGTCGAGCAGCCCCGGCACCGTCACGACGTCGTGCGGGTCGACGTCGAGCTCGCGCAGGAGCAGTTCGAGCACGTGATCGCTCATCGTGTCGGTGACCTCGAGCCGCACCGGCGGCCCGAACCGGCGACGGGCCAGCTCGCGTTCCAGGGACTGGAGGAGGTCCTCGTCGCGGTCCTCCTCCACCTCCAGGTCGGCGTTGCGCGTCACGCGGAACGCGTGCACCTCGGCCACCTCGACGCCCGTGAACAGCTCGTGCAGGTGGGCGGAGATGAGGTCCTCGATCGGCAGGAACGTGACGCTCTCGTCGCCGGACTCGACCCGCACGAGCCGCGGCACGTTGTTCGGCACCTTGACGCGCGCGAACCGCTCCGTGCGCCCGTCCGGGTCGCGGACGGTGACGGCCAGGTTGAGCGAGAGGCCGGAGATGTAGGGGAACGGGTGGGCCGGATCGACCGCCAGCGGCGTGAGGACCGGGAACACCTGCGCGGAGAAGTACGCCGAGAGGCGGGCGCGCTGCTGCTCGGTGAGGTCGCTCCACCGCAGGATGCAGATGCCCTCCTCCTCCAGCTCGGGCTTCACGTGGTCGAGGAACACGCGGGCCTGGGCCTCGGAGATCGCCTGCGTGCGGTCCGCGATCCGGGCGAGCTGCTCGCGCGGGGTGAGGCCGTCGGCGCTTCGGACGGCGAGGCCGGTCTCGTCGCGGCGCTTCAGCCCCGCCACCCGGACCATGTAGAACTCGTCGAGGTTCGAGGCGAAGATCGCGAGGAACTTCGCCCGCTCCAGCAGCGGCTGGCTGGGGTCCTCGGCGAGGGCCAGCACGCGGGCGTTGAAGTCGAGCCAGGACAGCTCGCGGTTGATGTAGCGGTCGTCGGGCAGCTCGGACACGGGCGCGGGGGTCCGCGCGGGCGGGCTCACGGGAACCACAGCAGCAGCGGATGACGCCGGCTGCGTGAGCGGGTTGGCCGTGCGCGCGCGAGTGGGTGCCGCGGTAGGTCCGGGCTGCCCGACGGGGCGCCGGGTCGCGGTGTCGGCCGCAGTGCCATTGCCGGACGTCGCATTGCCGGACGTCGCATTGCCGGATGTCGCGGTGTCGGACGTCACAGTGTCGGACGTCACGGTGCGGGATGTCGCGGTGTTGGATTTCGCTGCATCGGATTTTCGGGTGCCGGGTTTCCCGATGCCGGATTTGGCGGTGCCCTGCGCAGCGCCGCTCTTCGGCTCGGCGTCCTTCGCCGCCGCGCTGGTGGCGCTCGTCGGGCGGGCCGCGGCGGCCACCCGTCGCGTGGACGGCTGCGGTGCCCGCCGCGTCCGCGCCGTGCGCCTGGGGGTTGCGGGCTCGCGGGAGCCCGGCTCCGGGGTTGTCCTCGCATCGTCACCCACAAGCCTGATTGTCGCCCACCGCCGCCGACAACGGTCCGACCGCCACCCAACTGCTCTGAGAACAATCCCTTGGGTTCACCGAGGGGTTGTCGGGCCGTCACCGCCTGTCAGCCCGGCTTGATACAGACGGTCGGGGCCATGACCTGGCGTGTGTGCTCCCCGAGCCCCAGGTCGGCGGCTGCGCGCAGGTCGTCGGCGGTGTCGACGTCCTGGAGCAGGCCCGGCCACTCGCCGCGCAGCCGGCAGGCGCCCGACTCCTCGTGGTGCTGCGCCGAGCTCACCCCGAACCGCGGGTCGAGCGGCACACCCGCCGCGGCCAGCAGGAACGTGGTGCCGGTGCCCTCGGCGTCGGGGGAGAACGCGCGCTGCGCCCCGGCGCGGAAGAGCGTGAGCGCCGCGGCGATCGCGGCGTCGAGCTCGGCGGGGCGCAGGGCGGGGAGATCGGCCTGCAGCGCCCCGACGACGGCGGCCGGGTCGCGTTTGCGTACGAGCGCGGCCCCCCGCTCGTACGCGGAGTTCAGGCCGGGCACCGGCCCGTCCGGGATCACCTCCACGCCGAAGACGCCCAACTCGGCGGCCACCACCGGGTCGGAGCTGACGACGATCAGGTGGCGGACACCTTCGGCGGCGCGAACTGCCGCGATCGTGTCGCGCGCGAGCGCCATCGCTAGTCGCGCGTGCGCCCGCTGCGCGCCGATACCGTGATCGGCGGCGCCACGGAGCCGGGACTTGGCCACGGCGAGAGGTTTGACCGGCACCACAAGGTCCGCGGTCGGCATCATCAAGCCCACCTGACCATCGTGCACTCCGGCACCCTGTGGTGGACCGGTGGCGGCTGGGCAAGGAAGACTCTCGGCGTTCAAGGGGAGCGGAGGAATGCGTGGAAAGGCGTGAGAAGGGCGGGTTCTGGTTCAACCTCGCGGTGGCGGTCGTCTATCCGCTCGCGTGGCTGCTCGGGCGCGCGCGGTACGAGGGCAGGCCGCACATCCCCGCCGACGGGGGCGTGCTGGTGGTGGCCAACCACGTCTCGCACCTCGACCCGCTCTACTCGGGGGTGTTGGTGTACACGGCCCGCCGGGTGCCGCGGTTCCTCGCGAAGCACAGCCTCTGGAAGGTCCCGCTGCTGAAGCAGGTGCTCACCGGCAGCGGACAGATCGCCGTCTACCGGGCGTCGACCGACGCCCAGCAGAGCCTGCGCGACGCCACGCGCGCGCTGCAGGAGGGCAAGGCCGTCGTGATCTACCCGGAGGGCACGATCACCCGCGATCCGGAGGGCTGGCCGATGCTCGCCCGCACCGGCGTGGCCCGGCTGGCGATCTCGGCGGACGTGCCCGTGGTGCCTGCGGTGCACTGGGGCACGCGTGAGGTGCTCGACGGCTACAACCGCAAGTTCCGACCACTCCCGCGCAAGCCGATCACCGTGCGCTGCGGGCCACCCGTCGATCTCTCCGCCTACCGGGGCAAGCCGGTGGACGCGGACCTGCTGCGAGAGGTGACCGACTTGCTGATGGGCCGCGTGCGCGACCTGCTCTCCGACGTCCGCGACGAACCCGCACCCTCCGACTTCTTCCGCCGCGGGACGGCTTCATGACCGGCGACGTCCGTCGCATCGCCGTACTGGGCGCAGGCTCGTGGGGAACGGTCTTCGGAAAGGTGCTCGCCGACGCCGGCCGGGAGGTCCGGTTGCTGGCCCGCCGCGAGGAGGTGGCGACGGCGATCAATGAGCACCGCACCAACCCCGAGTTCCTGCCAGGCATCACGCTTCCCTCGCAGCTCACGGCCACAGTCCACGCGGAGGAAGCGCTCGACGGCGCCGACGCGGTGGTGCTCGCCGTGCCGTCACAGACGCTGCGGGCCAACCTTGCTGCCTGGCGTCCGCTGCTGCCGCCCGGCCGCACCATCGTGAGCCTCGCAAAAGGGGTAGAGCTGGGCACGCTGCAGCGGATGAGCGAGGTGATCAGCGAGGTCGCCTCCGTGCCGACGGACCAGATCGCGGTGGTCTCCGGGCCCAACCTCGCCCGCGAGATCGCCGAGGAGGAGCCGACGGCCACGGTGATCGCCTGCGCCGACCACGATCGCGCCGTCGCGCTCCAGCAGGCGTGCACCACCGACTACTTCCGCACCTACACCAACACCGACGTCATCGGCTGCGAGCTGGGGGGCGCGGGCAAGAACGTCATCGCGCTCGCCTGCGGGATCGCGACGGGCATGGGCTTCGGCGACAACACCAGGGCCTCGCTGATCACCCGCGGGCTCGCCGAGACCGCCCGGCTGGGTGTCGCGCTCGGCGCCGACCCGATGACGTTCGCCGGGCTGGCCGGGCTCGGCGACCTCGTCGCCACGTGCACGTCACCGCTCTCGCGCAACCGGACGTTCGGCGAGCACCTCGGCCGCGGCGAGTCGCTGGCCCAGGCCGAGGCGGCCAACCACGGGCAGGTGGCGGAGGGCGTGAAGTCGTGCTCGTCGATCTGCGCGCTGGCCGAGCGGCACGGCGTCGAGCTGCCGATCGCCGACGCCGTGCGCCGCGTCTGCCACGAAGGCCTGTCGGCGGCGGAGATGGGCAAGGAGCTCATCACCCGCGCCCCCCGTCCGGAATGAGCGAGGGCGACGTCGGGCGGGCGGGGGACGGCACCCGCTGCGTCCACGGTGGGCACCTCCCGCCCGCCCTCGGCGCACCCATGCACCCCGGCCCCGTGCTGTCCTCGACGTTCCACCTCGGCGTCCCCGGCGACCCCCTGCCCACCGACTACTACGGCCGGGCGGACAACCCCACCTGGCGTGCGCTGGAGGACGCGGTCGGCGCCCTGGACGGCGGCGAGTGTGTGGTGTTCGCGTCCGGGATGGCGGCGATCGCGGCGGTGCTGCGGCTGACCGCCCGGTCCGGGGCGCTGGTCCTGCCGTCGGACGGCTACTACCTCGCCCGGGCGCTCGCCCACGGCGAGCTGGCGCCGCTCGGCGTCGAGGTCCGGGAGGTGCCGACCACCGCCGAGCTGACCCCAGAGGTCCTCGACGGCGCCGCGCTCGTGCTGCTGGAGACGCCGTCCAACCCGGGCCTGGACGTCGCCGACATCGCGGCGGCGGCGGCCGCGGCCCGCGAGGCGGGTGCGCTGCTGGCCGTCGACAACACGACCGCGACGCCGCTGGGCCAGCAGCCGCTCGCGCTCGGCGCCGACCTCGCCGTCGCGAGCGACACCAAGGCCCTGTCCGGCCACGGCGACGTCGTGCTCGGGCACGTCACGGCCCGCGACCCGGACCTCGCTGCCCGGCTGCGGGAAGCCAGGGCGCGGGGCGGGGCGGTGCCGGGACCGATGGAGACGTGGCTCGCCCTCCGCGGGCTCGGCACCCTCGACCTGCGACTCGCCCGCCAGGCGGAGAACGCCGCCGCGCTGGTCGAGGCGCTTCTCGACCATCCGGCCGTGACCGACGTCCGCTGGCCCGGCCGGCCGGACGACCCCGCCCACGCAGTGGCCGTGAAGCAGATGCGGCGCTGGAACGGGGTGCTGCGGTTCACGTTCCCGTCGGAGGCCGAGGTGGGGGCGTTCCTCCAGGCGTCCCGGCTGGTCGGCTCAGCCACGAGCTTCGGTGGCCTGCGCAGCTCGGCCGACCGCCGCGAACGCTGGGGGGACGCGGTAGCCCCCGGCCTGGTGCGCTTCTCTGCGGGCTGCGAGGACCCCGGCGACCTGGTGGCCGACGTCCTGGCGGCCTTGGACGCCACGCGCTGAGCGAGTGCCACCTGCACCGCTGCTCGCGGGTCTTGGGGAACACCTCGCGGGCCACCGCCTGGTCGCAGGCCCGCAGCCGCTGACAAGGGTCACGATCGTCATCTGACAAGACCCGCCTGATTCCTCCGGCTTGACGCATACCGATATCGGCATATGATTGCGCCCATGGCACGAGCAGCGACGACGTCGGACGTCTTCAACGCGATCGCCGAGCCGCAGCGCCGGGAGATCCTGGTACTGCTGCGGGCGGGTGAGTGGCCGGTGACCGAGTTGGCCCAGGAGCTGGGGATGAGCCAGCCGGGGGCGTCCAAACACTTGCGGGTGCTCCGGGAGGTGGGGCTGGTGCGGGACCGCAAGGCAGGCAAGCAGCGCCTGTACGGCCTGGACGCCCGCGGGCTGCGGCCGGTCCACGAGTGGACCGGCGGGTTCGAGCGGTTCTGGAACGAGAGTTTCGACCGGCTGGACACCTACGTGCAGGACCTCAAGCAGGCACGGCAGGAGGAATGACCGATGGCAGGGGCAAGGCAAGAAACGCGGGCGGAGCCGGCGACGGCCGACCGGGAGATCGTGATCTCCCGGGTCATCGACGCCCCACGGGAGCTGGTGTTCGAGGCGTTCACCGAAGTCCGGCACCTGTCGCGATGGTGGGGACCGGAGGGGTTCACCACCACCACGCGGGCGTTCGAGTTCCGCGTCGGCGGGGAGTGGGACTTCGTGATGCACGGACCGGACGGGACGGACTACCAGGAGTGGATCTCGTGGACCGAGATCGCCCCGCCGGAGCGGATCGCGCTGCTCCACGGTGAGTCCCGCGGCGACCCGAACGCCTTCGAGTCGGTCCTCACGTTCGCGCCCGACGGCGCGGCGACCCGGATCGAGATGCACACGGTGTTCCCCACCAAGGAGCTGCGCGACGAGGCGGTCGAGAAGTACCACGCGATCGAGGGCGGCCAGCAGACCCTGAGCAACCTGGCTGCCTACGTCACCGAGATCGTTCGGAAAGGAGGTGAGGGCTGATGGCCGGAAAGGTGTTCTTCAGCGTGTCGATGTCGCTGGACGGTTTCATCGCCCCCGAGTCCCTCGATGATTTGATGGGGCAGCAGTGGATGGAACTGCAGCAGTGGATATTCCCGCAGCGGTTCTTCCGGGAGAACCTGAAGCTCGGCGAGGGCGGCGAGGAAGGGCGCGACAACGACATCGTGCGGGAGACGTTCGAGCGCACCGGCGCGAGCGTGATGGGCAAGCGCATGTTCGACGCCGGCGAGCAGGGGTGGCCGGAGGAGGCGCCGTTCCACACGCCGGTCTTCGTCGTGACGCACGAGAAGCGTGACCCCTGGGAGCGGCCGGGTGGGACCACCTTCCACTTCGTCAACGACGGCATCGAGCCCGCGCTCGACCAGGCCCGCGAGGCCGCCCGCGACCGAGACGTCCGCATCGCAGGCGGCGGCGCAACGATTCTGGAGTACGTGAACGCCGGCCTGATCGACGAGTTCTCGATCGCGCTCTCACCCGTGCTGTTCGGCTCCGGAATCCGCCTGTTCGAGGGCGTGGACGCGGGCCGCGTGGCCCTGGAGCAGGTCCGCGCGGAGCCGACGCAGCGGGTGACCCACCTGACCTACGCAGTCCGGGAGCGGTAACTGAGCCTTTGCCAACCTGATCACGCGCTGGTGATCATGAGGGTTTGAACTGCCGCGAACGGACATCCCGGACGGGTAGGACAGCACGTGAAGCTCCTGGTGAGGCGGATTGATCTAGGCAATCGCCCGTCTACTAGGAGCTTCACCCGTTCGTGGGTCACGCCACGCCGAACACGCCCTGACCAACCCATCGTCCAGTTGGCAACGGCTCACTGGCTCAGCCGCCGAGTCGCGCGCAGGGGGCAGAGCTGAGTTGCGCGGGAATGCGCGGGTTGGAGAGCCACTCGCATAGCGACGAGCCACCTCTACGCGTCGGGCTCATTGGGGCACGAGCAGGCGAACCGCGACAGCGAGGCGCGCGAGATAGCAAGCGTGGGTGTCTGCCTGGTATTTCAATCCTAGCGAGGTGCTGATCAGTGTCTGCGCGATGTCCGCCGCCGACTGCCGGTCCGCGACCTGCGCGATCGCGTCGGTGATCAACTCTCGAAACCGTGCCGGGGCCGTCTCGACGATCCTGCCAAGCAGGTCGGGGTTGTGATCGATGACGGCCATCACGTCGCGCGCCGGCCCGACGTAGCGGCCTGCCCACCGGTCGAACGCGTCGACGACGCGACTCCGCAAAGGTCGCTCCGACTCCGCGAGCACCCGTTCGACTGCGGCGAGGTCGCACTCCAGGGCTCGCGTCGCCGCGGCCCGAAACAGCTCCTGCTTCGAGGAGAACAGGAAGTACAAGCCGGGCCGTGAGATCTGAGCCTCGCGGGCGATCTCCTCCATCGACGTCTTCCGGTAGCCGAAGCGGGCGAAGGTGTGCAACGCGGACTCCAGCACATGATCACGACGCCCAGCTTCGCCGCCCTGTCCCTCCGAACCGACCATCGCCAGATCCTAGGCGCACTTGTCGAACTATGCAGAGTTTGTAGCGTGCGTATAGTCGAAGTGTGACGACACCCAGCCTCATCACCACACCGTTCACCGCGTCGAGCACCGCGGCAGACGTGCTGGAGGGACATGATCTGTCCGGCCTCCGCGCGGTCGTGACTGGTGCCTCGTCCGGCCTCGGGGTCGAGTCGGCCCGCGCTCTGGTCGCGGCCGGTGCGGAGGTCACACTCGCGGTGCGGGACGTCCGCGCCGGCGCTGCTGCTGCCCGCGCCATCGCGAGGTCCGTCGGAGCGCCACCCCCTCCGGTGGCAGTCCTCGATCTCGCCGACCGCCCGTCGGTCGCGCGGTTCGTCGACTCCTGGACCGGGCCGCTGCACCTTCTGCTCGCCAACGCCGGCGTGGTCACCGGGGGCCTCGAGCGGACGTCGGAGGGGTGGGAACTGCAGTTCGCGACCAATCACCTCGGGCACTTCGCCCTGGCGACCGGTCTGCATCGCGCCCTCGCCGAGGGCGCCGCCGATCGAGGTGAGGCCCGGATCGTGGCGGTGAGCTCGACCGCGCACATGCGCGCCGACGTCGACTTCGACGACCTGCACTTCGAGCGGCGCGACTACGACCCCCAGATCGCCTACGCGCAGTCGAAGACCGCCAACTCCCTGTTCGCCGTCGGGGCGACGCAGCGGTGGGCTCGCGACGGCATCGTCGCCAACAGCGCCAATCCGGGTGGCGTCGCCACCGGCCTGCAGCGGAACTTCACCCGGCGCCAGAAGGAGTCACTCGCAGCGGCCGAGGCTGCAGGCGTCTTCGCGTACAAGACCGTCGAGCAGGGTGCGGCGACGAGCATGGTGGCGGCGGTCGCCGGGCAACTCGCCCATTCCGGAGGTCACTACCTCGACGACTGTCAGGAGGCCTACCGGGTCCCGAACGACGCCGATCTCGCCGACCACCCGCACGGCGTCAAGGCGTGGGCTCTCGACCGCGATCGTGCCGATCGGCTGTGGAGCGTGTCGACCGCGTTGCTGAGAGCATGATCCAGAGCCGCTCGCGCACGTAACCCGAACCGAAACGCAAGGAAAGCCACTTTCACTGCGTCTGGCGCAATGAAAGTGGCTTTCCTAGCGTGTGGGGGTGGGGCTCAGCCGAAGTCGACCGTGCCCTGGTCGTCCTTCACCGTGCCGGTGAACTCCGCGTAGTCGGAGGGGTTCGCTGCGTCGGCCACGGTGCAGTCCACTGTGGTGCCGGGCCCGCCGACCACCACGCGGCTCCCGCCTGCGCACTCCGCGACGACCTCGACGCCCGCCTGCGAACCGACCTGCTCGCGCAGCAGCGCCTCGACCTGCGACACCACCACGAAGCCGCTGCTGTTGATGTTGACGTTGCCCTCGTCGTCCTTCTGCTTCACCGTGTAGGTGACCTGCTGGCCCTCCAGCGTGGCGGAGCAAGTGTCGACGCGGTCTGTCGCAACAGGGATGCTGCCGGGGCACCGCACGCCCGTCGGTGTGAGCCCGAGGGCCACGGTGGCGCGCACGATCTCGGCCTCGACCTTCGCCGTGTCGAGCGTCGCGGGTGCGAGCAGGTACCAGACGCCGACGCCAAGGCCGGCCAGCGCGACGATGGCGCCGCCGACCGCCGTCGCGATCTTGCCCGCGGACCGGCGGGGCGGCGGAGGGGGTGTGAAGTCGGCGTAGGCATCGGGGACGGAGTAGGCGGGCTGGTTCATCACGGCTCCTGGCTGGTTCTCATCTGTGCTGGTGAGAACCCTGCCGTGGGGCGCCGCGCCAAACGACCATGTCTCCTGGCGCATGGGGGGTGTGGCCAGCACTCCCACCGAGCGCCGACCCGCGCTCGCCGAGGACCCTCGCCCGAGGATGCTGCCGGGGGCCCTTGCGGGGGCGCTTAAGGTTTGCGTCGTGGCCCCGAACGCGCCGCCGACCGCGGTCACGAGGGCCATCCGGCTCGGCTCCGCCGCGACCCTCGCGCTCGTGCCGTGGCTGTGGTTCGCCGCCCGCGATGCTCTCGGCTGGCTCTCCGACCTCGGCTGGACGCTGCTCCCGGCGCTCGCCGCCGTCGCCCTGCTCGCGGCGCTCGTCCGGCGGCGCTCGTTGCCGCTCCGCGCGCTCGCGGCGTCCATGATCGTGCTCGCGGCGGTAGCGGTCGTGCTCCCGTGGACGCCCGCCGACGCCGGCCGGGTCGCGCCCGGGAGTGCGGTGCGGGTGGTCGGCGCCAACGTCGGACGCGCGGGCGACGCCGCCACACTGGTCGGGCTCGCGCCGGACGTCCTCGTGGTCTCGGAGATGAACGACGGGCTGGCCGCTCCGCTGTCCGTGGCCTTTCCGTACCGCTTCTGGGACGGGAACCGGCCTGGGGTCGCCGTCTACAGCCGATTGCCGTTCCGCGTGACGGAGTTCACCGGCCCGGACCTAGCGGGCGTGCGGGCGGAGGTCGCCGGCCCCGCCGGCCCCTTCGTGCTCTACGCGGTGCACGTCCCGCGCCCCTGGTACGCCACGGAGGGCGCCTTCCAGACCACGGCGCCGGAACACAGCAGGCTCGTCGACGTGCTCGCGCAGCGGGTGGCAGCCGAGCGGCTGCCGGTGGTGGTGGTCGGTGACCTCAACACGCCCGACCGCACCGGCGACTACAACCGCCTGCTCGCAGGCGGGGGACTCGTCGACGCAATGCGCAACGACTGGACCGGGCCGACGTCGGTGGGCCAGTGGAGGCTGCTGTTCCCGCGCATCGACCACGTGCTGGTCACAGGGGGCTGGTGCGGCGACAACACTGCACGTCCAGCGCTCGCGGGATCCGACCACCGTGGGGTCGCGGCGACGGTAGGGCGCTGCTCGGAAGGTTGAACATCGGGTGTCGGAGGCCCCTATCACACTCGCGCAAACCTTCCTCGCTATGGTCGAATCTGCGCAGGGAGGTGGTCGTGTGAAGCATCGACAACCCGACCCCAACGGTGCCGACTCCGAGCCAGGGGCGGTACTGGGGATCGCGCCAGCACCGAGCGTGATCCCGACGGGGTCCAGGGTCCTGCTGCTCAACGCCACATTCGAGCCGCTAGCGGTCGTCACCGCCAAGCGCGCCATCGTCCTGATGCTCACCGGCAAGGCCGAGTGCGTCGAAGCCACCATCAGTGGTGCCGCCTTCCACTCGGAGAACCTCACGGTTCCTGCGCCGTCGGTGATGCGCCTCTCCCGCTACGTCCGCGTGCCGTACCGCCGCGCCGTCCCGATGACGAGGGCGGGCGTGCTGCGGCGTGACGGGCGGCGCTGCGCGTACTGCACCAAGCGCGCCGACACGATCGACCACGTCATCCCACGCAGCCGGGGCGGCAGCCACGACTGGGACAACTGTGTCGCCGCCTGCCGGGGCTGCAACTCGAAGAAGGCCGACCGGCTGCTCGAGGAGCTGGGCTGGTCTCTCGCGTCCGTGCCGCGGGCACCCGACCGCGCGGCCGGGGGCATCCTCGTGCTGGCGATCGAGCCGCTGCCGGCGTGGGAGCCGTGGCTGGGCGCCAGCGCCGCCTGACCACGCCGCGTGACCATGCAGTATGCAGCCTGACCATCCGGCCAGGCCCCCGCTAACACGGCGCACCTTCCAAACGAGCAGGTCGGCGACAGGATCCGCTCGAGTCGCTGGAAGCGCGGGGATAGATGACGGCAGTGCAGGTTGCAGCGCAGACGGCGGTGCAAGTGCTCGTGGTGGGACCCTCCGATCTGGTCACGACTTCCGTCACCCCCGCGTTGCGGGCACACGGGTTCGTCGCCACCGGCCATTGCGCGGACGACCCGCTGCCGCTTGCTCCCGGCGCCGGGGGCGTGGCGGTCGTGAACGTCGACGGCCCCGGCGGGCCCAGGATCGTCGCGGCGGCGGCGCAGGGTGGCTGGCGCCCGATCGCGGTGTTCCGGCCCACCGAGCCGCAGCGAGCGGCCGCCGCTGTCGCGGCCGGTGCGGTAGCGCTGGTGCCACGCAGTGCGTCCTTCCCCGACCTGCTCCACGCGGTAGCCGTCGCGGCCGACGGCGGCGGCATGTCCGCGGACGAGCGGGCACAGTGGTTCGACATCCATCGGACCACGCTCGTGGAGATCGACGCCGGCAGGCGTGCGCTGGACCGGCTCACCGAACGCGAGTTCGAGGTGCTCCAGCGCCTGGAGCGCGGGCAGAAGGCGGCGGCCATCGCGGTCGAGGCGGTCCTGGCGATGAGCACCGTGCGGACGCACATTCGCTCGATCCTGGTGAAGCTGGAGGTCAACTCCCAGCAGCAGGCCGTCGCGCTCTACCGCGAGACGCGCCGCCGCGCGAGCTGACTCACGCACCGGATACCCAGCGTTGACGAGGACGTTCGGGGTAGGCGTCAACCCCGAATGGAGCACGCGGGCGTCCGGACCGGGAAGATGGTCGGGTGGGATACGTGGAGGCGCCGCCGCAGGCCGGGTTTCGGCTGCTCTACGTCTGCACCGGCAACATCTGCAGGTCCCCGTTCGCCGAGATCCTCACCCGGCACCTGCTGATCGGTCGCCTCGGTGGCCGGGCGGCCGCCGCGTTCGACGTCAGCAGCGCCGGGGTGCAAGGGGTGGCCGGCTCCGCGATCCACCCCAGCATCCGCCACGAGCTGTCGCCGTGGGGGCTGCACCTCGCCGCCGCCGACCGGTTCGTCGCCCGGCAGCTCCGTCCGGAGATGGCCAGCAGTGCGCACCTGGTGCTCGGCGCCAACGTCCGCCACCGCTCGGCGGTGATCGAATGCGAGCCCGGCGCGCTCAGCACGAGCTTCAGCGTGCGCGAGTTCGCGCGGCTTGCGTTGGAGGTCGACCAGGCCGCGTTGCCTGCGGACCCGGTGGCGCGGGCGCACGCGCTGGTGGGGGCGGTGCGTCAGCGGCGGGGAGTCTCGCCGCCGAGCCTGCCGGACGCCGACCGGATCCCGGACCCGATGGGGAAACCGCAGGAGGCGCACCACGAAGCGGCCATGCTGATCCTGGACGCGGTCTCGACGATCGTGGACGTCATCGCGCCGCCGCGGAACCGGGTGCGGGCGGGCGGTTGACTCGTGCGGGTTCCGCGGCGAGCAAATGGTCGAACTCACCGTCCTTTGCACCCTGGAGGAAGGCGGCGAACTCGGCAGGGCTGTAGTGGATCACTACCTGGGGATTCCTGGAGTGCCGCACGGCGACCAGATCGCCGTCGGCAGCGAGTTCGACGCAGGCATCTACGCCCCAGCTGCTGCTCGCCTTGATCCATTGTAGCTCGGACTCCGGCATTGAACTCCCCAGGAACTACGGCTACCCCTCGACCACAGTGCCATGTGAGGTTCCATATCACCACGCATCCGCGTGGCGCGCGCGATTGGTCAATTGGTTAGCCGCAGTCAGATGGTCTAACTCGCTGATACTGCAGAAACGCTCGCACCTGTGGCGAGAGTCAAGGCGCTAACCGCTTGACGTACCGCTCGATGCGGTCGCGCGACTCGCGCGGGCTCAATGCCAGAGCGGTGAGGTGTTCCCAGACCCTGCGATAGCGTGCGATATCGCTGTCCGACGTGGAGTCCGCGCGTCCCAGCGTCTCGAGGTACACGAGGTTGGGCAGCACGCCGCCCGTGCGGACCAGGATGAAGTGACTGTGACCTGGGTGCGTGCCGTATTCGAAATCGATGATCTGAACGGTGATCCCCGGTCGGAGCGTCGCCGAGATCAGATGTTCGAACTGCTCGCGCATCACAGCTGGGCCCCCGGTCGTTCGCGCAAGTGCCGCTTCGTCGATGACCACCCACAATCTCGGTGCCTGCTCGCGCTCGAGCACTTCCTGGCGGCGCATACGGACGTCGACGGCCATCTCGATCTGCTCAGGGCTCAGGTCGGGTGCGTTGCCCGCAGATGCGGCGCGAGCGTAGTCCCGAGTCTGTAGGAGGCCTGGGATCGTGCTGTGGCAGTACTCGTTGATCGTGTCTGCGGCCTGCTCCATGCCGATCAACGTGCGGTACGACTCTGGCAGGTCCACCTGCTGCCACCAGCCTCGCTTGCGGCTCTCAGTGGCAAGTGCCAGTAGTCGATCACGTTCGGTGTTGGGCAGCTCGTACCACGTGGCCAGCCTGCGCACGTCACCGGGACGCAGGCCGCGGGCCCCTTTGTCGAGGCGGGATGCCTGCGCCTCGGACACCGCGAGGTACTCGGCGAGCTCGTCCAGACCTCGTTTTCGCTGCTCACGGACGGTGCGAAAGTAGAGCGCCAGCTCCCGACGAGCTGCTGTCGGGTTGGGCTCGTGTACTACCCCCACTGGTCTTCCTCCATGCCGTAATTGCGCGCGTCGGGGGTCTCTGCCTTGCTAACTGGTAGATGCCAGGTGAGACTAGACCCGCGTACATGGCGCGGGGCAAGCATTCTCGGCGTGTTGTCCAGCGACCAACCCGTACGTGGCGGTGCTGTCAGCCGCGCCCAACCCAGAAGGGGGGTGGTTCCCCCGACGGCCCACCAGAGTCTCGGCGATGCCTCGAAACCAGGAAGGCGCCGACCCGAAGACCGACGCCGTCCCGAAGGCGAGTAGCTCGTGGCTCCTCGCGGACGCCAGCCGGTGCTGCAACACCGACTGGCCCAGCTCGTCGTCCGTCCCGTGTGCGACCACAGGTGAAGGCAGGTCAGAGCCTTATGAAGGGTAAACCTCGCCAAGGAAGACTTCCAGCGATCCTGATGTTCCTGTTGGATGCCGTCGACCGCCGGGCCTTCCGGGACCCCGACATCGATGCCATCGCCCGCGGCTGGCAGGTGCGCCGGCCACGCCGTTTCCACCGCAGTTACCGCGATCCGCGCTGGGACCTGGTGTCCGTCTGCGGGTCGTGTGGGGGTGCGGGCATCGTCGGCGCCCGCATGTGCGGGGACTGCGACGGCGACGGCCGGATCATCGCCGGTCGGCACGTCGGTGTGTCTTGACCACCGACGACGACCTGCGGCGGCTGCTGCCCGCTCCGCGGAGGCGGCCGGGGTTGGTCGCGGTACTCGTCCGTTGGCGCGCCGAACTGGCGCTCGCCGCGTTGCTCGTGGCCGGGTGGCTGGCAGCCGGGAGCACGGTGGCCGGGATCGTCCTGGTGATACTCGGGATCGTCGTCGTGGTGGTGCCGGTGGTCCGGCGGGCGGTGGTCGCGCTGGGGCAGGTGCTGGTGGTGCCGCACCGGGTGCGGTCCGGGCTGGTCCAGGCCGGGGTGACGGACCGCTCGGGCCGGCCGCCCTGGCTGGTCAGCGCCCGGGTGCGGGGTGATGGCGTGCTCGTGCGGGTGTGGCTGCGGGCCGGCACCACCCAGCAGGACCTGCGCGCGGCCGCGCCGGTGATCGCCGGTGCGTGTGGTGCCGCGTACGTGGAGGTGGTGACGGACTCGCCGCGTCAGGACCGCGCTGTGCTGGTGGTGGTGCGGCCACGCTGGGGCTGGTGGACCCGATAGCGGGGATCGAAAGCCGGGCCGGTTCGCTACGGCGAACCGGCCTCGGCGTCCCGCGAGCAGGTCAGCGAGCAGGTCAGTAGGCCCCGCGCCCGCGCACCACGGCGTTGACGGTCTTCCAGAGGATCGCGAGGTCGAGCGTCACCGACCAGTTCTCGACGTAGCGCAGGTCGAGCCGCACGGTCTCCTCCCACGACAGCTCGCTGCGCCCGCTCACCTGCCACAGCCCCGTCATGCCGGGCCGGACGAGCAGCCGGCGCCGAGCATCGTCGGCGTACGCCTCGACCTCGCGGGGCAGTGGCGGGCGGGGGCCGACGAGCGACATCGAGCCGGTGAGCACGTTGAACAGCTGCGGAAGCTCGTCGAGCGAGTAGCGGCGCAGAACGGCGCCGATGCGGGTGACGCGCGGGTCGGTTCGCATCTTGAACAGCGGCCCGGCGCCCTCGTTGTGCGCGGCGAGCGCGGCGACCTCGCGGTCGGCGTTCACCCGCATCGACCGGAACTTGACCATCCGGAACCGCTTGCCCCCGACGCCGACCCGTTCCTGCAGGTAGAAGGCCGGTCCGCCGTCGAAGCGCACGGCCAGCGCGATCGCGAGCAGCAGCGGGGAGATGGCGAGCAGCGCGCACGCGGCGCCCACCCGGTCCACGGCGTTCTTGAGCACCCGCCTGCCGCCGGTGAACCGCGGCTGCGTGAGCCGGACGAGCGGCAGCCCGTCGACGGGCGCGATGTGCATGCGCGGGCCCGCGATCTCCATCAGCCCGGGGTTCACGGCCAGCTCGGTGTTCGTGCCTTCGAGCTGCCAGGCCAGCTCGTGCAGCCGCCGCGGTCCCCACCCCGGCGACGGCGCCACGGCGACGACGCGGTAGCCCGTCTCGCGCACCGCCCCGACGACAGACGACAGGTCGCCGACGACCGGCACCCCCTCCACGTGGGTGGCGCCGTACGGGCCGGTGCCCGTCGGCGTGCAGGCGCCTGCGACGTCCCAGCCGAAGTGCCGGTCGCGGCGGGTGCGCCGGATCAGGTCGGCGGCGGCCTCGTGGCTCCCGACGACGAGCACCGGCAGCAGCAGGTGGCCGCGGCCGCGCTGGTGGTGCAGCCACCGGCGCAGCGCATACCGGCAGACCAGGCCGAACCCCCCGTAGATCGGCAGCCAGACGAACACCCACGGCCGCATCGAGTCGACCTGCAGCAGGAGGCCGCCGAGGGCGAGTAGGACGGCGCTGCCGGCGACGGCGCGGACGAGCCGCTGCAGCTCGCCGGAGCCGGCGCCGAGGATGCGCGGCTCCCAGGCCCGGACGGACACCAGTCCGGCGAGCAGCAGCCCCGCCGTGATGAGCCCGGTGGCGACGTGGGCGTCGAGGGCGGCGCCTTCTTCGAGCGTGACGACGCCGTACGCGATGCCCACGCCGACGCAGAGCACGAGCAGGACCGCATCGGTGACCGCGACCGCGACGGCGTACCGGTTCTGCCACGGCTCGTACGGCGGCCGCGGCGCCGGGATGACGGGGCCGGCGGGGGCGACCGGAGGCTGGGGAAGCCGGGGGCGCGGCAGCGAGGGGAGCGCAGCCGCAGAGGGCATGCGGGAGTGCGTGGACACGGGGGTCGTTCTCCTGGAGAGGACGGCGATCCCAGCAGCAACGCCGTTGTCTGGGGGGAGCACGGCGCGGGATCACCCGAAGGGGGAGTCTGTCGCCCCTTCGTCGGCACCCGCCTACTGCCCGTTACCCGACTAGGTGAGATCTCATCAGTCCTGATGAGGCATGACACAATCTGTAACGACTTCCCGGCCCGTGCGAAATCAACACGACGGCAGTCGGACGAACTCCAGCGGATCGGGGCGGATGAGCGAGCGGCAAGACAGCTCGAGGCGAGTGGCGCCGACAGAGCCGGAGGGCTCTGACCTGCTCGTTTTCGACGATCCGACAGATCCACACGGCATCGCGATGCAGACGGCCCGGCGCCGCAGCGGCCGGCGGGTACTGCTCGGATTGGCGGTATCGGCGCTGCTCCTATTGGCCGTAGCCGCTGGTGCGGTTTACGTCGTCACCGAAAGTTTGGGTAACAACGTCACGCGTCTGCCTGACACGTTCCGTGGTCTTGACACCGCCACCCGTCCGGCCGATACGGAAGCGTTGACGTTCCTCCTCGTCGGCACCGACTCGCGTTCCGCGGAGCCGACGACGGGCGAGGCGGCGGAGCCGGGCGTCGACGCGGGATCCCAACGCAGCGACGTCCTGATGCTCGCGAAGTTCGACCCGCAGCGCACCGGCGCCTCGGTGGTGTCCATCCCCCGCGACAGCTGGGTGGACATCCCCGGTCACGGCCAGAACAAGATCAACGCCGCGTACGCGTTCGGCGGACCGCCGTTGCTCATCCAGACCGTCGAGCAACTGACCGGCGTCCGCGTCGACCACTTCGCGGTGATCGACTTCGCCGGCTTCCAGTCCATGGTCGACGCCGTCGGCGGCATCGACGTGCGGGTGGCCGGAGCCACGAGCAACAACGGCGTCGAGTTCCACCAGGGCCTGAACCACCTGGACGGCGCCGCCGCGCTGGCCTACGTCCGCCAGCGCTACGACCTGCCGCGCGGCGACATCGACCGGGCCCAGCGGCAGCAGAACGCCATGCGGGCGCTGCTCAGCAAGGCAGTCTCCGGCGGCATGCTCGCCGACCCGGTGCAGCTCTACCGGCTGCTCGACGCCGTCAGCCGCTCCGTCAGCGTCGATGACACTCTCAGCAACGGCGGCATCCGCGAGCTCGGCGTCGAGATGCGCGGGATGCGCCCCGACGGCATGACGTTCGTCGGTGCCCCCGTGCGGGGCCTTGGCAGGGAAGGCACCCAATCGGTCGTATACCTCGACGAGACGCGCTCGGCCGAACTGTGGGACGCCGTTCGTACGGATGGTATAGCGGTATACGCCCAGCGCAACCCACGCGACTTGCTCGGGGAGTCTCCGCCGTGATCGTCCGGGGTTGTCACGTTTGGTGTTCCTTGAACCCGTCCCGGTGCGTCGCCGTCCGCCCGCTGCCGTCCGGACGCATGATGACCAGCACGAACGGAGGCGGCCGGTGACGATCCAGGACTACTTGCGGGTGCTCCGCGAGCAATGGCTCGTCCTGCTGATCGCCGTCGTGCTGGGGCTCGCAGGGGCCGCTGCCGCGTTCTTCGTCCGCCCGGCCGAGTACACGGCGCGGCTGACGATGTACGTGTCGTCGCAGAGTGGTGACACGACGAGCGCCGCCTACCAGGGGGCGCAGCTCTCGCAGCAGCGCGTCACGTCGTACGTCGAGCTGGTCAGCAGCAGGCGCGTCAGCGAGGACGTGATCCGGCAGCTGGGTCTCGCCGTGACGCCCGAGACGCTCGCCGGGCGGATCACGGCGACGAGCGCCCTCGACTCGGTGCTCATCGACGTCGCGGTGGTCGACGAGAACCCCGAACGCGCCGCGGAGCTGGCCAACACGGTCGGCAGGGTGTTCACGGGCCTGGTCGACGAGCTGGAACGCCCGGTCGTGCCGGGTGCGCCGCAGGCCGTGGCGGTCCGCGTGGTGCAGCCGGCCGCGGTGCCGATCAGCCCGTCGTCCACCGGGATGTCGGTAACGCTCGCGCTCGGCCTGCTCGCCGGCCTCGCCGTCGGCGTCGGCGCTGCGCTGGCCCGCAACGCCCTCGACACGTCCGTGAAGTCGCCCGACGACCTCCGGGACGCGGCCGGCGCTCCCAACCTGGGCACGATCGCGCACGACCCGCAGGTGCCGAGGCGCCCGCTCACGGTGCACGAGGACCCGCAGTCACCGCGGTCGGAGGCGTTCCGGCAGCTGCGCACGAACCTGCAGTTCGTCGACGTCGACAAACCGCGCAAGGTCCTCGTCGTGACCAGCTCGATGCCGAGCGAGGGCAAGACCACGACGATCGTGAACCTCGCCATCGCGCTGGCCTCGGCGGGCAGCCGGGTGCTCGTGATCGAGGCCGACCTGCGGCGGCCGAAGGCGGCCGACCTCCTCGGTCTCGAGCGCACGGCCGGGCTCACGAGTGTGCTGTCGGGCCGGGTGCGTGCCGAGCAGGTGATCCAGCCGTGGGGTGGGGTGTTCGACGTGCTGGCCAGCGGCCAGCTCCCGCCCAACCCGAGCGAGCTGCTGGCATCGCGCCACATGGAGGCGATGCTCGGCGAGCTGCGGGAGCAGTACGACGTGATCCTCATCGACACGCCGCCGCTGCTGCCCGTGACCGACGCGGCGGCCGTCGCCCCGGCGACCGACGGCGCGATCCTCGTCTGCCGCTTCAAGCAGACGACCCGCTCACAGGTGGTGGCGGCAGCCGAAGCCCTCGACGCCGTCTCCGCGCCGCTGCTGGGCACCGTGTTCACGATGGTGCCGAGCACCGGCCCGCGCGCGTACGCGCAGTACAACGCGTACTACCGGACCGACCAACCGGTGGTGCCCGCGCCGCCGCCCACCGCGAACAACGGGCACCGCCCGCTACCCACGTCCCACCCCAACCCAACGATCCCGCCCGGCACGCCGAGGCGCTCGAGCACGACCCTCCGCCACGGCCGCTAGGCCGCCGGCACTACCGGGGCGCGCCGCGCTCCGCGCAGATGAATCACCGGCCCAACGGGGGAGGGCCGGACCACCGAGTAGCCGAGGGGGCTGCGTCCTGTGTTCGCACGTCGCATAGCTGTGATGGGTACCGGTTATGTCGGGTTGACGACCGGCGCCTGCCTGGCGTCGCTGGGCCACCGGGTGGTGTGCGCCGACGTCGACGCGATCAAGGTCGAGCGGCTGCGGGCCGGTGACATCGGCATCCGCGAAGACGGGCTCGCCGAGCTCGTCAACGAGGGCGTCGCCGCCGGCCGGCTCTCGTTCGTCGTCGGCGCGGGCACCGCGCTCAAGGAGCTCGAGGCCGACGGCCCCCCGGTCGAGGTGATGTTCCTCTGCGTCCCCACTCCGATGGGCGTGGGCGGCGTCGCCGACCTCAACGCCGTGGAGGCCGTGATCGAGGAGACCCGAGCGGTCCTGCCGCCGGGTTGCGTGGTCGTCAACAAGTCGACGGTGCCGGTGGGCACCGCGGCGCGCACGGCCGAACTGCTGGAGCGCGACGACGTCGGCGTCGTAAGCAACCCGGAGTTCCTTCGTGAAGGCTCCGCGGTGCGCGACTTCCTCAACCCCGACCGAATCGTCGTCGGCTCGAGCAAGCAGGACGCCGCCGAACGCGTGGCCGCCCTCTACGCCCGCCTCGGCGCCCCCACCGTCCTCACGGACTCGGCGAGCGCCGAGATGATCAAGTACGCGGCCAACTGCTTTCTCGCGATGAAGCTCTCCTACGTCAACGCCATGGCTGAGCTGTGCGAGCGCCTGGACGCCGACATCGCGGACGTGACCGAGGGCATCGGTTATGACAAGCGCATCGGCCAGGCCTTCCTGTCGCCGGGTCCGGGCTGGGGCGGCTCCTGCCTTCCCAAGGACACGCACGCGCTGCTGCAGGTGGCGGACGCGGCGGACTTCGAGTTCCGGCTCCTGCGCGCGACGATCGACACCAACACCCGCCAGTTCCAGCGGATGGTGGACAAGATCCGCAAGGCTGTCACGGGAAAGCGGGACGGCTCGCTGTCGAAGAAGCGGCTCGCGCTGTTTGGGCTGACGTTCAAGGCCGGCACGGACGACCTGCGCGACTCGCCGGCGCTGGCGGTGGCGGCGCTGTTGAAGCAGGCGGGTGCGGAGCTGGTCGGCTACGACCCGGGCATCATCGCCGCCCAAGCCGCGATCGATGACTCGCTCCTCAACGTCGTGGACGATCCCTACAGCGCAGCCAAGGACGCCGAGGCCGTTGTGGTGCTCACGGAATGGCCCGAGTTCCGCAGCCTCGACTGGTCGCGCGTGGCCGAGGGCCTGGCTGCCCCGACCGTCATCGACACTCGCAATCTCCTCGACCCGGACGTCCTGCGCCGCGCGTCGCTCACCTGGATCGGCGTCGGCCGCGCAACGCGGACGTACGCCACGGCTCCCCTGGGAAATTGATGAAGAAAGCCCTGATCACCGGCGTCACCGGCCAGGACGGCTCGTACCTCGCCGAACTGCTCCTGGAGAAGGGGTACGAGGTCCACGGCCTCATCCGTCGCGCCTCGACCTTCAACACCGGCCGCCTGGAGCAGATCTACCAGGACCCTCACCTCGAAGGTGTGCGGTTCTTCCTCCACTACGGTGATCTCACCGACGGCTCCCGTCTGGTCACCCTGCTGCAGAAGATCCAGCCCGACGAGGTCTACCACCTTGCCGCCCAGTCACACGTGCGCGTGAGCTTCGACGAACCCGAGTTCACCGGGGACACCACGGGCACCGGCACCACCCGGATCCTCGAAGCGATCCGCATGATCGGCCTGGACTGCCGCTTCTACCAGGCGTCCAGCTCGGAGATGTTCGGGGCGACCCCGCCGCCACAGGATGAGAACACCCCGTTCTGGCCGCGCAGCCCATACGGCGCGGCGAAGGTCTATGGGTACTGGATGACCCGCAACTACCGCGAGGCCTACGGCATGTTCGCGGTGAACGGGATCTTGTTCAACCACGAGTCGCCCCGCCGCGGCGAGACCTTCGTGACGCGGAAGATCACGCGGGCGGTGGGGCGGATCAAGGCCGGCCTCGACACCGAGCTGTACCTCGGGAACCTCGATGCAGTGCGGGACTGGGGGTACGCCAAGGAGTACGTCGAGGCGATGTGGTTGATGCTGCAGGCAGACGAGCCGAGTGACTTCGTCGTCGCGACCGGTACTGCGTATACGGTCCGGGATTTCGTCGGATTCGCCTTCGAGCACGCCGGACTCGATTGGGAAAAGTATGTCCGCTTCGATGAACGTTATCTACGACCCTCGGAAGTAGATGCGCTGATCGGTGATGCAGCGAAAGCTGCACATGAGCTCGGATGGAAGCCAAGAACGCTGACTCCGGACATTGCCAAGATCATGGTGGATGCGGATCTAGAGATCGCGCTCGGCGCGGCAGGCAGGCTGGATTAGTCCGGCGCGCCTCCGTCACAAACGAGCTCCGGTCGACGCGAATCATCTAGGATATGGATAGACCCATGAGCGAAGGAATGTCTCCAGTAATAAACCTGAGGAATGCGCCAGGTGAGGGGAAAGGATGGGGACGCGCGCGGCCATTTGTTTACCTCTGGTGGTTGGCTCAATGGCTTCTTGTCACGAACTCCCTGCAGCCGAGCTCGCGTGTTCGCGTTGCGGCGCTTCGGTTCTTTGGCGCAGAGATCGGCTCCGACGTAGTGATCAGGCCGCGGGTGCGAGTAAAGTTCCCGTGGAAGCTCCGGGTAGGAGATCGCACTTGGATTGGCGAAGGTGCTTGGTTGCACAACCGTGCCCCCTTGTCGATCGGCAGTGACGTCGTAGTGTCGCAGGAAGTGCTGATCACTACGGGCAGTCACGCCTTCCGGACTGATATGGCGACGACGAGCGCGCCTATCACAGTTCATGACGGAGCCTGGCTCACCTCTAGGGCAGTCATCCTAGCCGGAAGCGTGATAGAAACGTCTGCACTGGTGCTTCCCAATACAGTTGTTCACGGAGTTGTGCCCGCAGGGAGTATGTTCGGAATCCCCACGGGCAACGTCGTCGGTAAGCGATTTATCAGCGCTGACTCGGAGACGGGGGTATGAGGATCGCTCACATCGTCGCGTACCTAAGTGAACGCGGCGAATATGGCGGTCCCCTCAGCGTTGCAACGGCACAGGCGGCCGCGCTGGCACAGCGAGGGAACCGAGTGGACCTCTACACTGGATGGGACGGTAAAGCCGAAGCACGGGTTCCCGGCGTCGGTGTATATGCGAGACGAGCCTACAGGTTAGGGCGAAGCAAGAGTTTTGCTACACTGTTTAGTCCGTCGCTTATGGCGTGCTTGATTCGCAGCCTTCACAAGTATGACGTCGTCCACCTGCACCTATCTCGCGATCTCTTGACTTTCCCTGCTGCCATCTTGTGTCGAATCATGGGCAAGCGCGTAGTGATTCAGACACACGGCATGGTAAAGCCCGACAAGCGGATACTTAGTCGCCTATCCGATATCCCGATGAAGGCTATATTCCGCAATGCTGCAGCACATTTGTACTTGACGGATGCAGAGGCAGACAACTTGCGGGAACTCTCGCCTCGGCAGCACAACTTGATGCGGGTGCCTAACGGCTTGGCTGAACGAAGTGAACAGGCGGTTTGGCCGCAGGATGACCATCCCGAAGTGCTCTACTGCGGAAGAATACATCCTCGAAAGAGGGTTCCAGAGTTTGTTGCGATGGCAGAGAGGCTGCTGAGTGGGTACGTGAAGGCCCGGTTCACTATCGTCGGACCGGATGGAGGCGACCTGGAGAATGTGCGCAATCAAATAGCAGCCTCACCTTATCGAAACGCTATCTCGTACGAAGGTGCCGTTGCGCCGGGAAGCGTGGCTTCAAGGCTGCGTAAGGCGCAGGTGTGCGTCTTGCCGAGCGAGAACGAGCCATTTCCGATGGCTGTACTCGAAGCGATGTCTGTTGGATTGCCAGTGGTAGTCACGGAATCGAATGGATTGGCGTCCTCACTTCGAAAAGCAGATCCGGCATTCGTAACGGGGCATAGCGCCGAAGAGCTATCGCTCTCGGTCCAAGAGATACTGTCTTCCGCGGACCGCTGGGCGCTGGCAGCAATGCGGAGCAGAGATGCTGTGCGCCGCGACTTTAACATCCGCGCTGTATGTGACCTACTGGAGACCATCTATGCGGAGGCGAATTTATAGTGCTGCGTATGGGTCGCCTGAAAAGCCGATTGCGTTGGATAGTCAGCCAGCTGCCGATAGTCTCTAAGACGCCCCACGTTAGGTCGAGGAGGTGGGCGGAACCGTCTTGGCTACCTTGGGCCGCCCGGCATGCCACTCCGAAATCTCGTAATGTGCAGCGTCCCCTCGGCCGATATATTGACTATTACGCAAGGCCGGCAACCTACTCCACCGGCGGAGTCAACCCTTCACGCGAAATGTGGATTGAGGCCCTCGCTGGCCTCAGCTCACACACACGCGTGTTAACCCCGACGGCTGGGCACATTCCAAGGCTAGCGGGAAATGAAAATCTCAGCCTCACTTCCATACGGCATCTTGGGTCAGGCCGACAATCAATGATCCCAGTCGGCTTGTCGCAGCACCTAACTGAAGGCGACACCTTAATCATTCATGAGGGTTGGACCACATCAAATCTAATTGCTGGTTGGCTTGCCAACCGATGCCGGATTCCGTATGTGGTTCTCGCCCACGGAGTGTATGCCCCAGAAATTCGCCACAATCTTCGGTGGGGGAAGGTGCGGACGCGGTTTGAGAGGAGACTACTCGAGAGAGCGTCTGCAGTCCACGTATTCTTCGAGGGTGAGGTCCAGGGCGTCGTTGACATAGCGCCGAACGCTCACCTTCTAGTGGCACCAACCGGTGTACGGGAGATCGGCAACGTTCAGTGGGAAGGCGGTGGTGGATACATTGCATGGATGGGTCGATTCGATATCCACCACAAAGGCCTTGATATCTTGGTGCGCGCGCTCGCAGAGATATCGCCTACAGAACGTCCAACAATTGAAATGCGAGGGCCAGATCATCGTGGAGACAAGGCGCGGCTTTGTGCAATCGTTGCTGGATTAGGCCTTGCGCAATGGATTAATGTCGGCGATGAACTTCGGGGCGCCGACCGTTGGGAGTTCTACCGTCAGGCAGATGCAGTTGTGCATCCCGCTCGATGGGAATCCTATGGTCAGTCTATCGTTGAGGCAATGGTCCTCGGGGCTCCCGTGCTGGTCAGCAAAGCTGCACAGATATCCTCGATATTTGAACACGGTCGCGAGATTTACCTGTTCGAGCCGGATGTGGACGGAATGGCCCGAGGACTTCGAGCGGCGGGTCGAGCCGATCTGATGCGCACGATCGCTGAGAACGGGCGTATCGCGTGCTTAGAACGGCTTTCATGGAAGAAAGCTACAGACCGATACGTGCAGCACTTCACCCGTAGTTCCGAGTAGCTAGGTCCGTGAGGAATGAGTCGTAGGCTCTCGATTGACTTTTCGTGGTTGTTAGCTAGTCGGCTGGTCGGCGCCGGCCTTCAAGCGGCAAACCTCGTCCTTCTCGCCCGGTGGGCTGGCCCTGAAGGACTAGGACTGGGATCGGCAATGATGGGCCTGACTTTCGCCGTTGCAGGAGGTCTGGATCTCGGATTAGGCCCATATCTCACGAGAACTCGTGCCCGTGATCTCACTGATCCGCGAGTTCGCGCGGCGGTCCGGTTGGCGCTGTCGTTGGCGATTCTAGTGGGAGTTCTGCTGATAGCCGGAATCGCGGTAGCGTCACTCTTCATCGACGGGTTGGCGGTGACCACGCTATTGGCGGTATGGGCGTCGACCGAGAAGTACTCGGAAACACTATTGGCCATAGCGACCGCCGACGGCCGGACGACAATTAATGCCGCGTCAATGCTGATACGGAGAGGGCTCGCTCTTGCGGCGATGGTCGCCGTTGCGGTGATCGGAGTTCCTCCCTTGGAGGCCTTCTGCATAGGACTGGCGTCAGGTAGCGCGATAGGTGCTATTGCGACGGCAGGTCTCATTTTGCCCTGTGTGAAACCTGGGGGTCGCTCTAGCTTCAAGCAGGTGATCGTCGAAGCTCGCCCATTCTGGCTGTATACCGCGTCCGGTCAAGCCCGGGTGTTAGATGTTTCGCTCGTGACAGCAGCTAGTGGAGGGCTTGCGGGAGGGATATATAGCGTTCCGGCTCGAATAATGGGCCCGCTTCGCCTACTGGCCGGTGTATTGAGCACGCTTGTCATTCCGTATGCAACCCGAAGTGATGGGCGAGGCATGCGAAGTTTGGGTATTGCATGCCTGAGCTTGCTTACCGTAATGGCATGCGGCCTCGCGGGCCTCTCGCTGATGGCGGAGCAGGCTGTCGTGTGGTCACTTGGTTCCGACTACTTGGCCGCAGTCGTACCGTTGCAGATATTTTGTCTAGGGATTCTTGCATCGAGCATAGCCGCGATATTGCAGGGGTTTCTTCATTCATGGGGCGATGAGTGGTTCGTGGGGATTACCGAGACGGCTGTGACGTTCGCTCTACTGCTGGGTGTTGTGCTTGGTGCGCATTTTGGCGGGGCGGTTGGCGCGTCAGTCGGTGCGACGGGAGCGTATCTTAGCGGATGCGCCGCACTACTGTTAAGGATTCGCGCGATTCGTCTTCGTTCGGCACGCATTGAAGTGGGTTCTGCGTATTCCGGGAAGGTGTAAGCGCTGCGGTGGGCCGGTGCAGATTCAGCGCTCGCTGACGTTACATGTATAGTGGAGAATGATTACAGTGAACCGGGCTATGCTGGCGAATCGTAGTCGGCGGCGATCGCTACGGCTACGGCTACGGCTACGGCTACGGCTACGGCTACGGCTACGGCTACGGCTACGGCTACGGCTACGGCTACGGCTACGGCTACGGCTACGGCTACGGCTACGGCTACGGCTACGGCTACGGCTACGGCTACGGCCTCCGCGATCGCGAGGAGCGGCCCCTGCAGTGTGTCGAGGGGCTGCCGAATTCGGTCAGGTTGGTGTCATCCGTGCTCGGAGGAGCGTGTCGAGGTTGGCCTGCACGTCGCCGAGCACGGCCGTGGCATCGACGCAGCCCTCAGCGCCGCCCACAAGTCCTGGCAATCTCGATACCGCGAGTAACCAGCTGCAGCCGGACGGCGATAGCGCGGTGCGGAAGTGACGTCATCGACGATTGTCAGACTCGGAGGGCTTGCCTTCGGAGCCGGCGTGGCTGTTGCGGCCGGAGGTGTAGGTGCCTTTCTGGCCGTCGTTGCTGGGTCCTCCGCCGGAACGCAGGTACTCGAGTACACGGCCGTGCTCGGAGTGGTCGGGGCGATTACCTGGCTGCAGGTGACCCTGCTGCGGCGCCGCTCCGGGCTTGTTGTGCCACTGCCCGCGGTGATCGTCGGAGCGCTGAACCTCGTCGGTGTCGCAGGCTTCCTCTTCTACCGCGAAATCCAAGCTGTGGCGGCGGTGTCGGCCTCGATGCCAACAAGCGACAGCATCTACGCTGGCGCTGCTTCGATCTTCACCGTGGCTAGCCTCGCCGTGTTCGCGGGCGGGATAGTGCTCCGCCCCGTGACGCCGGACGAGAATCCGGCCCCGCTCGGCGCGGCCGCTGCTGTGGCAAAGGTCCGCAGTGTCGTATTGATCCTGGCGGCGCTCCTCCCCGCCGCGATGCTGGTCGCCGCATATGGACCGTCTGGGCTCGTTTCGCGTTCGGTGTATCTGAGCACGGTCGGGGCACAGACCTACACGAGCCTGGGCAGCGCAACCGCTCCCGCTGCTGTTGGCCTGCTCGCGTTCATCCTCTTTGACGCTCGCCGTGGGAGAGCTAGGCTGCTGGCGTTCACGCTGCTGCTTGGGTACGTGTTGCTCCTGTTCGCGATCGGGACACGCGCGCTCGCGTTGATTCCGATCCTGCTGCTGTTCGCGTACCTCCAGCAGCGCGCTCCTGACGGGACCCGCCGGAAGCTCCGGCTCCCAGCCGCGCTGGCCGTTGTCGCGGTCACCCCGATGCTCTTGCAGTTGCCGCTCGCGGTCCGCTCGAACCGTGGCGCCGGTCTGATCCCCTTCGCTGAGCAGTTGGCGGGCGACCCGGGGCTGCTCGTCCGATTCGATCTTGCGGCGGCATTCGGCAATGTGCTGTTTGCAGTCCCGCTCGCTGGGCACCTGGGTACCTCGGGGTTGCTCCTGCCCGAGGGGTCGCTGGGAATCAGCTTGAACCCCCTGCCCGGCAGCATGACCGACTGGGGTCGGATTGGACCACTGCTGCGGCTGAACCAGTACACGCCGTTCAGCGGGATCGGCGAGTTAGCGCTGCACGGCTGGGCTGCGTTGGTGGGGGTCTTGTTCACCGCCGCGTTAGCGCTCAGTGCAATGCAGCGGCTCGCGGAGAAGGCCCCGGGAGCCGGGCGGGTGCTGCTGCAGGTCGCCGGCATCGGGCTGGCGGCCTTGTTCGTATTGGACCTGCTGCAGTACAACCTGCGCGCTGGGGTGCGGGTGTTCTACTACTACGCCGCCCTCGTGGCGGTCGTACGGGTCGGCGCGAAACTCAGCCAGCGACGAACGCTCCGCGACAGTTGGGCCAGCCCGCTCCTAAGGCTCGGAGATGCCCAGCGAGGCGGGCCGCTAGGTGGGCGTGCCCGGCGTAGCTCCGGTGCATCGGATCGGCGCTGATGCGGATGTCCGAGTTGCCCTCGCCGGTCGTCACGCCTACGTAGCCGGTGCCGGTGATCCGTCCTCGGTAACCGGGTGGACGACGTACCAACTGCGCGCCTCCACCTGCGCCTGGATGGCGTCCCGCATAGAGATCTGGTTTGGCATCCAACTTGCTGGGTCCCGGGGCCGGGTCGGGCGAGCGACGATGAAATCCGTGTTGGGAAGCGCGGCAGCGAGCATGTCGTACAGCAAACCCAGCCTCGGTCGCGAATCGCGGCTAGGTTCGAGCCGTCGTCTCTCCCGCCACCCCCAGATGAGCACGATGTTCGGGTTGTGGTCGAGAATGTCGGTCTGCCGCGGGCCCGGATCGCGTCTCGGGTGTGCGACGTGCATGGGTGAGGGCTAACTACCTGGAATGCATCGGCCCACGCATATGTCGAAGGAGGTCAGCAGTGGGCGATCGGTCAGGCGGCGTCTACGCGCTCCCTGGCGCCCGCGGGGTGCGGTCCCAGAGCGCCAAGCAGCGCGCGGAGCGCACGCTGGGCGTCGAGGTTCTCCGCAGCATAGAGACGTCCGCGCTGGCCCATGAGGCGCGCCGACTGAGGATCCGTTGCGAGCCTTTCGACCGTGTCGAGCAGCGATTGCGGGCTCCCCGGCTCCACAACGAGCCCGCCCCCGGAGCGCTTGACCTCGGCGGCGGTCCCGCCTTCCGCGGGCGACGCTGAGATCACCGGGCGCCCGGCTCGAAGGTAGGAGGTTAGCTTGCTCGGCAGGCTCATGTCCACTGAGGACGCGCGCTCATTGACCAGCAGGACGTCCGCAGCGGCGAGGATGTCGGCGTATTCCTCGGAGGGAACGGGTGGCAGGAACTCGACGGCTGCGACGCCTTCAGCCAGCCGCTGCAGGGATTCGCGCTGACTGCCGTCGCCCATCAACACGAACCGGACGCTGCGCGTTCCGCGCTCGTCGACCAGTCGCGCCGCCGCGATGACGTTCTCCAAGTCCTGCTTCAGGCCCATGTTGCCGGTGTGCAGGACGATGGTCTCATCGGGGTGCCAGCCGAGCCGTGCCCTCGTCTGCTCACGGTTGGCTCCGGTCGGCTCGGCCACGTGCGTCCAGTTGGGCTGAACGGTGACCTTGCTGGAGTCGACGCCGATGGACTGGACGTACTCAGCGAAGTGCGAGTTGAGGACCAGCACCTGGTCCGCGTGCCGGAGCACGCGCTTCTCGATCGCGGCCACGACGCCGGCCACTTTCGCTCCGCCATCCATCCCGGACTGTGCGGCTGCCCGGCCCATGAGGTCCTGCACCCACACGACGAGCGGCACGCCGGCCCGCGCGGCGATGCGCTGCGCCGCGACCGCACTTAGCAGGGACGGGACCACGGCGAGGACGATGTCCGGGCGCGCCTTCGGCTGCTGCAGGGCGACCTGGAGCGCGAAGGTCAGCTCGTAGGCCGCGCGACGGAGGGCGGTCTGTTTCTTCGGCACGTAATGGCGGAGCCGACGTACCTCGAACCGGCCCCTCCTCTCCACCCGACGCAGGCGCCAGCGGCAGGAGGGGTCGACGATCCAGCCCGGGTAATGCGGCACCCCGGTGAACATGGAGACCGAGGCCCCGCGTTCCACCAGGTACTCGCACAGCTGCGTGGTGTACGGCGCAATGCCGGTGTGCTCGGGGCCGAAGTTGATGCCGATCGCGAGCACGCGCAGCGGCCCGCCGTGGGGCCCCACAACGGGCACGTCCACTGTGGACGTCTGGGCGCGCGGCGTCGGGATCAAGTCGAGGAGTTCGAGACGGTGCGCGTCGCGGGTCGCGCGGATGTCATGGATCGTCACGAGATGGCTCCTCGCCGGTGCAGTGGCACGGGGGATTTGCGCTACTGGTGGGGAGTCCAGTTGCGCCGTGCGCATCCCGTCATCGGGCCCCCGGAGACCGCCGTTACGAACGGTTACCTCGGTGTAGCCAACGTCACCAATCCTGATGAGGGCGAAGGGGTGGCAGGTCTCTGTGGTCTCATCGGCGGGCAACGGATGCCCGATGAGAGGATCCAACTGGTGGCCACGAACGAGGCGCTCGACCGCAGCGCGCGGGTGCACATCGCGGGGCACCGCGGCCTGGCCGGATCGGCGATCTGGAGGGCGCTCTCGGCGGCGGGGTTTTCGGACCTCGTCGGGGCACGGTCGTCAGAGGTGGACCTGCGCGACCGCGCGGCGACGTTCGACTACCTGCTCTCGACGCGGCCGGACGCGGTCGTGCTTGCGGCGGCGCGGGTCGGCGGGATCGTCGCCAACAACACCTACCCCGCTGAGTTCCTCTCCGAGAACCTGCAGATCCAGGTCAACGTGATGGACGCGGCGCACGCCGCAGGTGTGCAGCGACTGCTGTTCCTCGGGTCGTCGTGCATCTACCCGAAGTTCGCCGAGCAGCCCATCCGCGAGTCGAGCCTGCTCACCGGGGCGCTGGAGCCGACGAACGACGCGTACGCGATCGCGAAGATCGCGGGGATCATGCAGGTGCAGGCGCACCGGCGGCAGTACGGGGTGCGGTGGATCTCGGCGATGCCGACGAACCTGTACGGGCCCGGCGACAACTTCGACCCCGAGAACTCGCACGTGCTCCCGGCGCTGCTCCGGCGGTTCCACGAGGCGGTGGAGAGCGGCGCGGACAGTGTCGTGCTGTGGGGGAGCGGCACGCCGCGGCGCGAGTTCCTCCACGTCGACGACCTCGGCCGGGCGGTCGTGCACCTGCTCGACGTTTACGACGAGCCGGAGACGATCAACGTCGGCGTCGGCGAGGACGTCACGATCAGGGAGCTCGCCGAGACGGTCGCCGACGTCGTCGGGTTCGCCGGCGAGATCGTGCAGGACACCTCGCGGCCGGACGGGACGCCGCGGAAGCTGCTCGACGTCACGCGGCTGCGCGCGCTCGGCTGGGAGCCGCGGATCCCGCTGCGCGAGGGGATCGAGAGCACCTACCGCTGGTTCCTTGAACACCGGGCCGAGGCTCGACTCTGATGCCGCTCGGTCCCGACCCGGAGCGTTTTCGCTGCTGGTTACCGGCGTGTTTCACGCTCAGCGGTCATTTCATTAGGACTGATGAGTTCAGGTAACGACGGTCGATGGGTGCGCGACCAGGCGGACAGGCTCCCTCTCCCCGGATCGAGGGACGCTTCAGCCTCGGACGGAAGGTCCTCGCACCATGCCGATCTCCATCCCGCGAGGTGCGGGATCCGCTCCCCTGCCCGGCCGCGGTCCGTCGTCGAGCGAGCCGCGGACGCGGCGGGCGTCGTGCTGGCGCAGCCTGGCCAGACTCGGCGTGCTCGTCGCCCTCGTGGCCGGCTTGGTGCCGCTGGGAGCCACCTCCGCCCAGGCCGCGCCCGGGACGCCGACGAGCTACCCGGGCCACCAGTACGGCAGCGGCGCCACCGCTGCGACGGCGGACAAGCCGCAGAGCAAGCTCTGGTACAACGCCGGGTCCTGGTGGGCGCTGATGGTCACCCCGGCGGGCACGGTCAACGTGTACGAGCTCGAGCCGGACCACACGTGGCGCGACACCGGCACCGTGATCGACGAGCGCGCGTCGAGCACCGGCGATGCGCTGTGGACCGACGGCAAGCTGTACGTCATCAGCCGCACCAGCGGCACCAGCGGCCAGGTGCGCCTGTACCGCTACTCCTACGACGCCGGCTCGCGCACCTACTCGCGCGACGCGGGTTACCCGGTCACCCCCGCCGGCTCGGGGGGCACCGAGTCGGCCACGATCGACCAGGACAGCCTGAGCCGGCTGTGGATCACCTTCACGCGCAGCTCGAAGGTCTACGTGGCGCACTCCACCACCTCCGACACCACCTGGACCGCGCCCTTCCGTATCACCGGTGCCGACACCGACGTGGCCGCCGACGACATCTCGGCGCTCGTCAGCATGTCCGGGAAGATCGGCGTCATGTGGTCGGATCAGGCGTCGAGCACGTTCCGGTTCGCCGTGCACCTCGACAGCGACCCCGACACGGCTTGGGCCGTCGAGTCGCCGCTCGCCGGCACCCGGATGGCCGACGACCACATCAACCTCAAGAGCATCTCGGGCGACGATCAGGGCCGCGTGCACGCCGCCGTGAAGACGTCGCGGGGTGACAGCAGCAGCGACCCGAACAGCGACCCGAGCCTCGTCGTGCTCTCCCGCAGCAGCACCGGGGTCTGGACGAGCGCGCAGTCGGCGTCGGTCGGCGACGGCCTGACCCGCCCGCAGCTCGCGCTCGACACCACGAACGGACTGCTGTTCGTGATGCAGTCCACCGAGAGCGGCGGGTCCGTCTACTACAAGAGCGCGCCGCTGAACAACATCTCGTTCGCCCCGGGCAGGGGCAGCACGCTCATGAGCGCCTCTGGCGCGCTGATCAACAACGTCAGCACCATGAAGGACCCGGTCAACGCGACCACCGGGTTGGTGGCGATCGCAAGCGACCAGTTCGCCCGGCGCTACTACCACTCGGAGATGTCGCTGGGCACGCCCGCCGCGAGCGCCCCGACGGCCGGCTTCACCGCGGCGCCGTCCGTGGAGGACCCGCTGACCGTTCAGTTCAGCGACACGTCCTCGCAGAACCCCGCCTCGTGGGCGTGGAACTTCGGTGACGGCACCACCTCGACCGAGGAGAACCCCGCGCACACGTACGCGGCCGCGGGCCAGTACACGGTGTTGCTGACCGCGACGAACGCGACGGGCAGCAGTGCCCCGGTGACCCAAGTCGTCACCGTGACGGCGCCCGCGCCGGCGCCGACCGCGGGCTTCTCCGCGGTGTCCCCGACCAGCAGCAACCCGCTGGTCGTGCAGTTCATCGACGCGTCGACGGGCACGCCGACGTCGTGGGCGTGGGACTTCGGCGACGGTGCGACGTCGACCGAGCAGAACCCGACCCACATCTACGCCGCGGCGGGGCAGTACACCGTGAGCCTGACGGCCACCAACGCGGCAGGTAGCAGCCCACCGTTGGTGCAGACCGTCACGCTGGACCCGGTGACTCCGGTGCCGACCGCGAGCTTCACGGCGACCCCTTCCGCCGAGGACCCGGCGACCGTGCAGTTCACCGACACCTCCACCCAGAACCCGGCGTCGTGGGCGTGGGACTTCGGTGACGGCACCAGTTCGACCGAGCAGAACCCCTCGCACACCTACGCCGCTACCGGCGAGTACAGCGTGTCACTGACCGCGACCAACGGTTCGGGATCCGGCCTGCCGGTGACCCAGGTCGTCACGGTGGACGAGGCGCCCCCGACGTCGCCGCCGACGGCCGGGTTCGCCGCGGCTCCGACGTCCGGAATCGCGCCGCTCGCCGTGCAGTTCACCGACACCTCCACGCAGAGGCCGACGTCGTGGGCGTGGGACTTCGGTGATGGCAGCACCTCGACCGAGCAGAACCCCTCGCACGAGTTCGCCGCGGGCGAGTACACGGTCACGTTGATCGCGACCAACGCCCTCGGCAGCAGCGATCCGGTGACGCACGTCATGAACGCGACCGCGCAGGGCACGGGAATCGCGGAAGCGGGGTCAACGACGGCGGTGTCGCTTCCGGCGACCACATCGGTCACGCTGACGAAGCCTGCGGGTGCCGCGCCCGGGGACGTCCTTCTGGCGACGTTCACCGCGGACAACCGGCCGACGGTGGCGGGCGCGCCGCAGGGATGGACGTCGTTCGTACCCGCGCTGCGGCCCGCCGAGGCCTCGCTGTTCGGCTACTGCCGCGTGGTGACCCAGGCCGACGCGGCGGCGACCAGCTGGACGTGGACGCTCTCGGCGGCGCAGAAGTGGAACGGCGGCATCACCCGTTACACCGGTGTCGACACGACCGACCCGTTCGACACGCCGGTGTCGAGCGCGACGAACCTCAGCCCGTCGGCCACGTCGGTGAGCGTGCCCGGTGTCACCACGGCGACGCCGGGGGCGATGCTGGTCGGCGGCCTGGGTGCGAACGGCACCTCGCCGCTGACGACACCGCCGAGCGGCTGGACGCTGTCGTGGCAGAGCACCGGTGCCCAGGCCGCGTCGCAGGCGTACCGCTCGCTGCCGACCCCCGGCCCGACCGGGGCGCAGGTGTGGACCATCAGCGAGGGACGTGCCGTCGCCGCTTGGGTCACGGCGCTGCGGCCGGGTGGCCCGCCCGGGCCCGAGGCTCCGGTGGCCTCCTTCACGGCCGCGCCCCCGTCGCCGTCCGACCCGTTGACGGTGCAGTTCACGGACACGTCGACGGGCGCCCCGGCCACCTGGTCGTGGGACTTCGGTGACGGCACCACGACCACCCAGCAGAACCCGTCGCACACCTTCGCCGCCGCAGGCGAGTACACGGTGTCGCTGACGGCGACCAGTTCGGTCGGGAGCAGCACCCCCGTCAGCCAGGTCGTCACCATCCAGCAGTCCTCGGCCGGCATCGCGGAGGCGGGATCGACCACGGCGGTGTCGGTGCCCGCGACCACGTCGGTGACGCTGACCAAGCCGGCGGGCGCGAGTGCGGGTGATCTCCTGATCGCGACGTTCACTGTGGACAACCGGCCGACGGTCTCGGGCGCGCCCGCAGGATGGACGTCGTTCGTGCCGCAGCTGCGTCCGGCCGAGGCGTCGCTGTTCGGGTACTACCGGGTCCTGACGGCGGCGGACGCCGCGGGCACGAGCTGGACGTGGACGATCTCGTCGGCCGAGAAGTGGAACGGCGGCGTCACCCGGTACACGGGTGTCGACACCGCGAACCCGTTCGACAGCGCGGTCTCGAGCGCCACGAACCTCAGCTCGACAGGCACGTCCGTCGCCGTGCCCGGGGTGACCACGGTCTCGCCGGGGGCGGTGCTGATCGGTGGGCTCGGTGCCAACGGCACCACGCCGCTGACGACGCCGCCGACGGGCTGGACGCTGTCGTGGCAGAGCACCGGGGCGCAGATCGCGTCGCAGGCGTACCGCCCGCAGCCGGCAGCGGGCGCGACTGGTAACCAGCAGTGGACGATCAGCGAGGGTCGCGCGGTCGCCGCGTGGGTGGTCGCCCTGCGCCCGGCATGAACGCATCCACTCGGATCGACACTGGATCGACATATTCGGGAGAGTCGATGAGATCGCGTCCGCGGGCGGCGCTCGTCGCCGTCACCGCTGCCCTCACCGTCCTGGTGGCCGGCGGCTGTGCGGCGTCCACCGGGCCGGAGCCGGAGCCGGAGCTGGTATCGCCGGGGGCCACTCCGGGCACGACGGATTTCTTCGTCGATCCCGACAGCGCGGCCGCTGCGCAGGTGCGCGAATGGTCGTCGGCGGGCCGCACGGCCGACGCCGAGCAGCTCCGTAAGATCGCCGAGCAGCCCCTGCCGTTCCGGCCCGTCGGCGATCCGGACCAGATCGCGGGGGACGTGCTGGAGTACGTGGGGCGTGCCTCTGATGCCCGGAAGCGGCCGCTCCTCGTCGCCTCCGCCCTGGCGGATGACCCGTGTGCCGCGGACCCCGACGTGTACCACGCCTGGCTCGCGGGGCTCGTCGGCGGTCTGGGGGACGCGTCGTCCACTGTGGTGCTCGAGCCGGGCGCCGTGCCGCGCGCGCTCGCCTGTTCCGATTCCGCCGCTCGGGAACGGGCATACGGGCTGCTCAGCGACGCGGTGGCCATCCTCGGGTCCGCGGGTGCCACCGTCTACCTCGACGCCGGCCCGGTCGAGCCGGGCACCGACCTCGACGGGCTCGCCGCGGGCCTGCGCAGCAGCGGAATCGCGGACGCGCACGGGTTCAGCGTGAACGTCGGCGGCACTCAGTCCACCGAGGAGAGCACCTCGGTCGGATCCCAGCTGGCCGACCTGGTCGACGGGAAGCCGTTCGTGATCGACACGAGCCGGAACGGCCCCGCCGACGGCTCCACCACGGAGGAGTCGGCGTCAGCGTGCAATCCGCAGCAGTCCGCGCTCGGCAATCCACCGACCACACAGACCGGTGACCCCCGCGTCGAGGCCCTGCTGTGGATCACGAGTCCGGGGGTGTCCGACGGGCCGTGCCGCCCCGGTGATCCGGCTGAGGGCGAATGGTGGCCCGAATACGCCCTCGGCATCGCGGAGCGCAGCGGCAGGTGACCGAACACGCAGCTCATCAACCCTGATGACCGGCGCAATACCGCGATAACGGCGGCATGTCGCCCACAGAGACATCACGTGCGGGGCAGCGTGGCGGCCCGTCGGTTGAACGCACCCCGTTTCCCAGTAGCCGAGGAGCTGCAACCTATGTACGTACGTCGTATCGCCGTGATCGGCACGGGTTATGTGGGTCTGACGACGGGGGCGTGCCTGGCGTCGCTCGGTCACCGCGTGGTCTGCGCCGACGTCGACGAGGTCAAGGTGGAGCGCCTTCGCAACGGCGAGATCGGGATCCGCGAGGACGGCCTCGCGGAGCTGGTGAGTGAGGGTGTGGCCGCGGGACGGCTGTCGTTCGTCGTGGGCGCTCGCACCGCGCTGGACGAGCTCGCCTGCGAGGGGACGCCTGTCGAGGTCATGTTCCTGTGCGTGCCCACGCCGATGGGGGTGGGCGGGATCGCCGACCTCGCCGCCGTCGAGGCCGTGATCGAGGAGACGCGTGACGCACTACCTCGGGGATGCGTCGTCGTCAACAAGTCGACAGTGCCGGTCGGGACCGCGGACCGCACCGCCGAGTTGCTGGAGCGCGCAGACGTCGGCGTGGTGAGCAACCCCGAGTTCCTCCGTGAGGGCTCGGCGGTCCACGACTTCCTGCACCCCGACCGGATCGTGGTGGGTTCGAACACCGGTCAGGACGCGGCGGAGCGAGTGGCGGCCGTGTACGCGCGTCTGGGTGCGCCGACGGTGCTGACGAGCGCTGCGAGCGCAGAGATGATCAAGTATGCGGCGAACTGCTTCCTGGCGATGAAGCTGTCGTATGTGAATGCGCTTGCCGAACTGTGTGAGCGGTTGGACGCGGATGTGGCGGATGTGACCGAGGGCATCGGTTATGACCGGCGGATCGGGCAGTCGTTCCTGTCGCCGGGTCCGGGGTGGGGTGGTTCGTGTCTGCCGAAGGACACGCATGCTCTGTTGCAGGTGGCGGATTCGGCGGATTTCGAGTTCCGGTTGTTGCGGGCGACGATCGATACGAACACGCGGCAGTTCCAGCGGATGGTGGACAAGGTCCGTACCGCGGTGACGGGTAAGCGGGCGGGTTCGCTGACCCGCAAGCGGCTGGCGCTGTTGGGTCTGACGTTCAAGGCCGGTACCGACGATCTTCGCGATTCGCCGGCGCTGGGTGTGGCGGCGCTGCTCAAGCAGGCCGGCGCGGACCTGGTGGCCTATGACCCCGGGATCACCGCCGACACGACGCGGATCGACCGCTCGCTGCTGACCGTTGTGGACGACCCGTACCTGGCGGCGAAGGACGCCGAGGCCGTCGTGGTCCTCACGGAGTGGGCCGAGTTCCGGACGCTCGACTGGTCCCGCATCGCCGATGCGGTCGCCGCTCCGATCATCGTGGACACGCGCAACCTGCTCGACCCGGACGTCCTGCGCCGCGCGTCCCTGAGATGGATCGGCATCGGCCGCTCTGCGCGCCCTGTCGCAGCACTCACCTCGGAGGACTGACGGGCGCGGCCGGCGTCAGGAGCCGGCGCCGACCGTCACCCCATCGCCGACGTCCAGCGTCGTCGCCACCTCGGCGACGGCGTTGCCGGAGGAGGCGACCGCCAGCCCTCCGCCGCCGCCCTTCGTGTACGAGAGCCCGACCCCCTCGGGGCTGCCGTCCCCGCGGACGACGTTCGCGCTCACCGCGACGAGCGCAGCGCCGTCGCCCTTCGAGTCGACGTGGATGTAGCGGTAGGTCGACCCCGGCTGCTGCCCCTTGACCATGAACACGCGGTTCCCGACGATGGTCGACCCTGCCGAGCCCTGCGCGCTCACGGAGATGCCGTGCCAGTCGCCCGCCGCGCCCTCGCCGAAGCCCTCGATGTAGTTGTCGCTGATCGTCGTGCCGTGGGCGCGGTTCGCCCGGATCCCGTCGCGACCGACTCCGTAGAGGTGGTTGCGGGAGACCATCCAGCCGGCCGCGTTCTCCAGGTGGATCGCGTTGCCCGCGGAACCGGCGATCCAGTTGTCCAGCAGCTGCCAGTCCGTCACCGCGTTGCCGCCGTCTTCCACGTACACGCCGCTGACGCCGGAGTCGTCGATGAAGTTGTTGGCGATCCTGCCGTTGACCTGCGTGCCGCTCGTCGGCTTGCCGCCTTCACCGATGTTCGTGATGCGGATGCCGGACCCGGAGAAGTCGCGGATGCGCAGGTCCTCGAGGCCGGTCTGCCAGGATCGGACGACGATGCCGTCGGTGGTCGAACCGGCGTTCCCCTCGCGGTTGCCGTCCAGCGAGAGCCCGCGCAGAGTGACTGGGCGACCGGTCGTGTCGGCGGAGTCCACGAAGCTGTCCGAGGCGAGGAGGTAGGGCAGGTTCGCCCCGTCGGCCTGCCGCAGGACCGCGCCGTCGCGTCCCGGCCCGTGGTAGGAGCGGCCGCCACGCAGCTCGACGGGCTCCGTGAGCGAGCAGGTGCCGAAGATCGCGATGTCGGCACCCGCCGCGCTGCTCTGGATCGTGGCGTTCAGCAGCGCGGCATCCTGGCCGTCGTTCGCGCACTGCACCAGTTTCGCCAGTCCGGTGTCGGCGCCCTGCGGCTGCGACGGCGGGCCGGGGGTGGAGACGCAACCGACCGCGGACACGGCCAGGAGCGCTGCGACGCTCAGCGCGACGGAAGGCCCACTCCTGCGGGCGGTACTGCGGGCGGTACTCCGTGGGCCTGGGCGCCTGCGAGGACTGCGGGCGGTACCGTCGGCACGCCGCCGCGCTCGGCTATCGCTCATCCGATCCTCGACCTCCAATCAGGCCGGCGCCGACCGCGCTGATCACCGGGGGCGGCTCCGGTATGCCGCGAGGTGGTTCCTCCGAGGGCCGGGTGGCCCCCGTCGACGCGAGGCAGAGCGCCGCCACGAGGAAGACCGGCACCAGGTGGCCGGGGTCGAAGTCCTCAAGGATGCACCACAGCCCGATGACGAGGACGATCGCGCGGGGTATCGGACTCTCTGAGCGACCGCAGTACCTCCAGCAAAGCACGAGGATCACGAGGAACGCGACCAACCCGATGAGGCCCGCTCTGAAGACGAGGCCGAGGTAGGTGCTGTGCGTCGCGACGCTCGCCACCAGACCGTCCTGCCGGGGTTTGAGGCCGTACCCCAGCACCGGCAACGGCAGCTCGGCGATCCGCTCGATCGTCGCCGCGTAGATCGCGCCCCGCGTCTCCGACGAGCCCTCGCGCGCGCTCTCCACCTCCACCAGTCCGGCCACCAGCGTCGACCAGTTCGCCAGGGCGAGCACGCTCGTCACGAACAGGCCGGCCAGTGCGATCAGCGGGCCGAACGCGGGGAGCCGCCACACGATGCGGCACAGCGCGTACAGGACGGCGACGACGAGCGCGATCTCCGTGGCGCGGCTGAACGAGTAGTAGACGTTGACCGTCGCCAGGAGCATCCCCAGCACCGCGAGCGCCTTGCCGCGCGGCGACTTCGCAGCGAACCGGTGGGCGAGCAGCAGGACCGTCAGCGCCGACACCGCGCCCGACCACGTCGGGCGGCCCATCGTGCCGATCGTCCGAAACACCACGCCGTGGAGCCAGCTCTCGTCCACGAGCTTGTTGCTGACGAACGCGCGGATCCCGTCCGGCAGGCTCCCGGCGATCGACGAGGTCAGCGGCAGCGGCAGGCTGGTCGGGTAGAGCACGAGGGCCCCGAGGGAGATCACGGTGTGGCTGACGCCCATCACCGCCGCCGCGCGCACGAACGCCGTCCGGTGCACGAGTGATGCGTGGCCGAGGAGGCAGACGCAGCCGAGCACGCCGACCCACACCGCGACGTTGGCGGCGTAGCCGACCACGCGGTCCAGGGACCCGTACCCCGCGACGAGACCCACGCCGACCGAGAGCAGCAGGCTGATCAGCAGGACGACTAGCGCCTTGGAGATCCTGTCCAGGCGCGTCCGCCACACCGCGCCGAGCGCGACGACCGCCATGACCGGCCAGAACGCGGGCGCGAGCCCCAGCACCCAGCCGACCGGGTACCACGCCACGAGCCGGCCCACCGCGCGCGCTCGCCGGTCCATCGCGTCGTCCGACGTGCCGTCCGGCCCGGCCGGGGCGGCGCCGTCGCCGTCGCCGTCGGCCGAGGTCGTCCCCCACCGCTCACCAGTCGCCACGCCACAGCCCTACGATCGGATCGTCCAGAAGCTCGGGACGCCGCGGATCACGGCGGTGCGCAGCGCCACCGCGAGGCGGAGCCAGACGAAGGCGCCGCCGAGGTACCTGCGCACGAGCCGGCGGGGGTCCTGCGCGAGGCGGTAGGTCCACTCGAGGCCGGCGCGCTGCAGCGCGACCGGAGCGCGCCTCTCCTGGCCGACGAGGAAGCCCATCCACCCGCCGCAGGTCACCACCAGCGAGGCGGTGATCTCCGGGAGGTTCTCCACGACCCAATGGGCCTCGGTCGGCATGCCCATCCCGACAACGAGCAGGTCGGGCGCGAGGTCGCGGATCTCGGCGAGCACCGGTCCGAAGTCGGCGGAGTACCCCTCGGCGGTCAGGCAGACCTCGCATCCCGTGCGCTCGCGGAGCGCCTCGCCCGCGGACTCGGCGAGGCCGGGAGGCCCGCCGATCAGCGCCACCCGCAGCGGCCGTCCGAGCGCCTGCTGAGCCGCCTCGATGATCGGGACGCCGATGTCAGTGGTGCCGGCGCGTTCGATCTGCCGTGCGCCGCCGAGCTTCGCGAGCAGCACAACGGACATCCCGTCCGCGTAGGTCATCCGCGCCGAGTTCATCGCCTGCACGTACGCACCCACTGAGGCCAGCTTCAGCCCCCCGACGTGGAGCGCGAAGTAGACCTGCGGAGACCGGTCTTCGGCCAGGACCGCGCGGCGGACGTCCGCGAGGATCTGCTCCACGCTCGCGTCGGCGACCTTGATCCCGGCCACCTCGACCGTCGGGACCGGCGCCCAGGTGTCCACACCGGACGCCGGCGGCACGCCCCGCTCGCTCATGGCCGGACGAACCTGATCCCCGGCGCGGCGATCTCCTCGACGCGCTGCAGCACGGACTCCATCCGGGTGGTCCAGCCGTGGCCCTGCCGCACCGATGCAGCACGTGCGTGGGCGACGTCGGGGTCAACCTGCCCGGCCCGCATGATCTCGTGCAGCGCGGCGGCGATGCCGTCGGCGGTCGGCTCGACCACGGTGATCGCGGCGCCCGCCTCCTGCAGCCGAGCCGCGTCGGGGGACGCGCTGACCAGGCAGGCCAACCCCAGTCCGGCGTACTCGTACAACTTGAGCGGGCTGTGGTACATCGTCCGGCTCGACGACGGCCGGTGCAGCGCGACGCCGACCGACCACGAGGACATCTCGTCGTAGAGGTCGGTGCGCGACATCCGGGGCAGGAACTGCACGGCGTCCCCGATGCCGTCGGCGCGGACGGCCTCGTGGAGCGCGGGTAGGGCGGGCCCGTCGCCGACGATGTGCACCCGCCACTCGGCGCCGTCCTCCAGCGTCGCGCGGACCCGGGCGAACGCGTGGACGAGGTTCTCGAGGTTCTGCCAGTCGATCACGGCGCCGGCGAATCCGATGATCCGGCGGGGTGTGCGGCGCGGCAGGTCGGCGACCTCCGGCGGTACCCCGTTCGGCACGACCAGGAGCTTGTTGTCAGGCAGCGCCGCGTACTCGCGCAGTTCGGCGGCCAGGTTCTCCGAGACGGCGACGACCACGTCGGCTTTTTGGTAGAGACGACGCTCGATGCGCCGCGCCAGGCCTTCGGCCGCCAGGGCGTTGCGGTCGTGCGCCGTCTCCCGCGAGAAGATCCCGTTCGACTCGACGACCCGCACGGCCCCGCCCGGCCGTGCTCTCCGGTGCGCCGCGGACAGGTCGGTCAGGACGGCGGCCCGCTCGTACACGATGTCCGCTGTGGACGAGGCCGACCACGCCGCGACCCGCGCCGAGTTCAGCGCGCTCGCCCCGAGCCGGACGGCGTCGCCGGCAAGAGGCGGCACCCGGGACCCGCCCGCCGTGCCCTCGCCGACGGAGGCGAACCGCGAGAGCACCGGCTGGGCGCTCGAGAGGTACAGCGACACGTCGTGGCCGAGTGCGCGCAGCGCGCCGACGGCGTTCTCGATGTGGTTCGCCGGTCCGGGAGTCATCGTGTCGGGCCCCAGCGAGATCCTGAGTCCGCCAACCAGGTAGTCGATCTGCATGTGTTCTCCAGACGAGCCGTGGTCCGTGCTTGGCTGGGCCTCCCGGCGGGGTGTCACCGCGGACGGGGCGTGGGGCTCGGCCGCGGCCGGCTTGCTCCGTTGCGCGGCGCGGCGCCCTCGCCGTCGATCACGGTGGGGCGCAGCGGCGTGACCGGGAGCTTCGCGCCGCCCGGGCTGACCCGCACCACGGCCCGCTCGTCGCGCTCGTAGCTTCGGTACTGCTGGTAGGCCTGCGGGCCGCGGCTCGGCGCCATCGTCAAGACCGTCCCCAGCAGCGATGCGGACACGGACTTGAGGGCGCCGCGGGCGGTCGACACCTGGTCGCGGGTGGTCGAGCGGTACCGGCAGACCAGGATCACGCCGTCGGTGGCGGGGGCGACCGCCGCGGCGTCGGTGACCGGGAGCACCGGCGGGGTGTCGATCAACACCGTGTCGTACAACGCCCTGAGCTCGCCGATCAGCGTCTGCATCTGTCGCGAGGCGAGGATCTCGCTCGGGTTCGGCGGCAGCGGACCGCTGGAGAGCAGATCGACTCCGCCGGGCCCGCGCTGGATGACCTGCTCGATCTGTAACTGTCCGGACAGGACACTGGTGACACCGACGGCGTTGTCCAGACCGAGAGTCTCGGACAGCTTGGGGCGGCGGAGGTCGGCCTCGACCACCACGACCTTGTGGCCTGCTGAGGCGAGCGCGATCCCGAGATTCGCGAGGGTGTTGGTCTTGCCCTCGCCTGCCACCGAGCTCGTGACGACGATGACGCTGCGCGGGTTGTCGACGTCGACGAACCGCAGGTTGGTCCGCAGCGCCCGGAATGCCTCGGACCGCGGTGACTGCGGGTCCTCGTGCACGGTGAGCGGGCGCTTCGGGACGTCCCCGTCGTAGGCGACGGTGCCGAGGCTGGGCGCGTCCGTCGCCTGTCGCAGCTGCTCGGTGGAGGTGACCGAGCGGTCCAGGGCGTTGCGAGCCACTGCCGCTCCGATGCCGAGCGCGAGCCCGCCCAGCAGGCCGATGGCCAGCGTCACCGGGAGGCTCACCGACGACGCCCGCACGGGCACCGACGCCGGCTTCATCACGCGCACCGACACGGGAGCGATCGCGGCCGGGCTCGCGGGCCGCTCCAGCTGGTCGACCAGGCGGGGGAAGACGCTCCCCACCGCATTGGCGACGTCGGCGGCGTGCTGCGGGGAGACGTGCGTGACCACCACCCGGATGAGCACCGAGTTCGGGTTGCTCGACGCCACGATCTCGCCGAGGTCGTCGGTGCCGAGGTAGCCGGCCACGTCCTCGCGCAGCAGTTCGCTGTTGATCACCTCGATGTAGGAGGTGATGCGCTGCTCGGACAGCTGGGCGCCCTGGTATGCGGAGCTCGTCGTGTCTGCCGTCTGCGCCGAGACGTACATCGTGAGCGACGCGGTGTACTCCTGTGGACGGAGAGACCACGAGCCACCGGCGGCCAGACCGCCGATCATCACCACAGTCAGGATGATCAGCCAGCGGTCCCGCAGGACCCGCAGGTAGTCCGGGAGCGTCATGCGGCTGCCTCGGCCGTCCCGGCTCCGGCGCGGCTACTCGCGCTGCTCATCCCTTGCCGTGCACCCACATCCGCCGCCTCACGTCGATCCGCTGCCAGTTCTCCGCGGCAGCCACTGGTTACTCAGCGCCGGATGTTCACCTGTTAGCCATTAGGCAATCGACTCATCACGGTTGACGAGTTCATGTTGCGCTTGCGGAAAGCGCGTAACGGGGCGCCGTCGCTTGCCGAGCGGCACCTCGCGCCGACAGAGGTGGTCGGCGGCGAGTCGATGTTCTTCCCTTTCGCCCCGCCCTCGGCCCGCCCCCCTGAAACGCAGGAGCCTGCATGTCCACGCGACACGATCTGGGCAATGCCGAACCGGCGAGCGCCCTCTCCGCCAATGCGGCACCGCTCGGCACCGGAATCGGCGCACGGCCCGTTCCACCCGCCGAGGCGACGCACGGCGTGGACCGGTGGGAACGGACCTACCGGTCCGTGATCGTCGTCTCCGACCTCACACTCCTCGTCCTCTGTGTCCTCGCCGGGATCGGGCTCGGGCCGTTGACGGCGAGCGATGCGCGACGCGCCTCGATCATCACCGGGCTTGCGACCGGGCTGTTGATCGTGCTCGCGCTCGTGTCTGTGCGGGCGTGGGACGGGCGGGTGCTCGGTGCCGGCACGGCCGAGTTCCGGCGCCTGTACCGGGCGCTGGTCGGTGCCGCGGGTGTGCTCGGCCTGGTGGCCCTCGCTCTGCAGATCTCCTCCGCCCGTCCGTGGGTCTTCGGCGTGGTGCCACTCTTCGGCGCCCTCTGCCTCCTCGCCCGCTACGGGCTGCGCAAGCTGCTGCACCGCGAGCGCGTCCACGGCAACTGCCTCGTGCCGGTGCTGGCCGTCGGGAGCGAGCAGGCCGTCGCCGACCTGGTCCGCCGCACGCGCCGCGACCCGCACTTCGGGTGGCGCGTCACCGGGGCGTGCCTCCCGGCGGGAAGCGCATCGGGAACCGGGTCGACGATTGCGGGTGTCCCGGTGCTCGGCGATCTCGACGCGGTCAGCCGTGAGGCCCGGGTGGGCGGTCACCGCATCGTCGCCGTCGCACCCGCGCCCGGGTGGGGACCCGGCCGCCTCCAGCGGCTCGCCTGGCAGCTCGAAGGCTCTCCCGTCGACCTCGCCGTCGACCCGGGTCTGATGGAGATCGCCGGGCCCCGGCTGCACATCACCCCGGTCGACGGCCTGCCGATGCTCCGGCTCAGCCAGCCGCGGTTCACCGGCGGGGCCCGGCTCCTGAAGGACGCCGTCGACCGCGCCGGAGCCGCCGTCCTGCTGCTCCTGACGCTGCCGATCCTCGCGCTCGTCGCGGCGGCGGTGCGGCTCGACGGCGGCCCGGTGTTCTACCGGCAGACCCGGGTGGGGGTGAACGGCCGGACGTTCGGGATGGTCAAGTTCCGGTCGATGGTCGTCGACGCCGACACGCGGGTGGCGGCGCTCTCGGCGGAGAACGAGGGGGCGGGCCCGCTGTTCAAGATGCGGGCCGACCCGCGCATCACCCCGATCGGGCGGGTGCTGCGGAAGTACTCCCTCGACGAGCTGCCCCAGCTGTTCAACGTGCTCAGCGGCACGATGTCGCTGGTGGGCCCACGTCCGCCGCTCCCCACCGAGGTGGCGAGCTACGGACCGGACGCCCGGCGGCGCCTGCTCGTGCGGCCGGGGATGACCGGGCTCTGGCAGGTCAGCGGCCGCAGCGACCTCTCGTGGGAGGAGTCGGTGCGCCTCGACCTGCGTTATGTCGAGAACTGGACGCTGGCGCTCGACGCCTCGATCCTCTGGAAGACGGTCGGTGCCGTGCTGCACAGCCGCGGCGCGTACTGAATGTCCAGGGGAACGATGGCGGCGCTGCCGAGGAGACGGCCCAGCTCGTCGTGGTGGAGGAAGGCCCGCCGGCGCCTGACCAACCGCCCGGGGTGGAGGCGGCGACGGTGGCAGATCGTCGCCGTCCTCCTGCTGTGCGCCATGACCGTGGCGTTCTACGCGTACCTCTTCGGGCTCGCGGCGTAGCGCGGCCAGAGGCGGACGGTCTGCGTGTAGACCTCCACCGCCTGCGCCTGGGAGTTGACGTCCAGCTTGCAGAGGATCGACCGGATGTGCGTGCGAACGGTCGAGATCGAGAGGTACAGCATGACGCAGATCTCGGACGCACGGTGCCCCTCGACCAGGTGCAGCAGCACCTCTCGCTCCCGCGAGCTGAGCTGCTCGAGCCGCTGCACCTGGTCCGACACCACCGCCTGCGTGCTCCGGTGCAGGGCGAGCCAGTCGGCCCGCTCCTCGTCCCGCATGAGCGGCTCGGCGGTGGTCGCGCTGCGCACGAACCCGAGGAGCCTCGTGAATGAGGCGCTCTTCGGCACCCATGCGGCCGCGCCGGCGGCGATGGCACCGGCGACGCGCTCCCGGTCGGCGTCCCCTCCGAGCACGATGACGGTCCAACCGGAAGCGACTGCGGTGCGGACGGTGCTGGCGACCTTCCACTTGTCGATGTCGATGAGCAGGATGCCCGGCGCGGACCCGGTCAGTCGCTTGAGGACGAGGGGCGGGTCCACTGTGGAGAGCCGTTCGGCATTGAGCCCCTGCGCCTGCAGCGCGACCACTGTGGCGGTCACAGCGAGATCGACGGGGCCGAGGAGCACGACGCGAGGGGGAGCGGGTACCAGGTGCATGCTCGTCTCCTCTTCACAGCGACCACACTTCGTGCCGAGGCTCGCAATCACGCCGTTCGGCGTTAACCCCTCGTACATCCTGTGTTCGAGATCACTTCGCCCTTACGTGAGCTGCCCTTCGAGCGACACAACCCCTGACCGAGTGGCGAACAGATCGGCGGAATGGTGACGGAAACAGTAGTCATCGGTGCGGAAAGCGACGGCCGAGTCAGCCCATTGCGGCGCCTCGACGCCATCCGGCGCGCTACTCGGGAGGCGGCCGCGCGACGTTCTCGCGAGATGCGTACGCGCGCCCGCCACCGCCTCATCGGGTCGAACACTGCTCGCCGGTACCTCGTCCCGGACCTGACCCTGGACGCATTCTTCGAGCGCCTTCGCCAACGGGACGTCTCCTACGTCGTGCTGCGCTGGTTCGACACGCTGCCGAACGTGGAGTCCGATGAGGACGTCGACATCCTCGTCGCCGACGAGGATCTCGAGTTCGTACAGACGCTGCTCGTCGACCGGCCCGCGCGCGGGACCAGCCAGAAGTTCGATCTCTACTCGGTCAGCGGGCTCCCGGGCTCGGACTTCCGCGAGATCCCGTACTACCCGCCGCGGTTCGCCCGGGAGGTGCTCGCGACCGCGGTGGAGCTGCCGGGCGGGTACCGGGTGCCGGATCCCCTCCGCCACTTCCGCTCGCTCGCCTATCACGCCGTCTACCACAAGGGGTACTCCTCCGGGCTGGCGAGCGGCCCGGGCGCCGAGGGCGACCCCAGGCTGTCGGACCACGACTACGGGGCCGTCCTCACCGGCCTCGCGGCGCAGCTCGGCACAGACGCGGCGGCCACCCTCGAGGAGCTGGACCGGCACCTGCACGACTCCGGCCTGCGCCCGCCCCTCGACGCCCTGGAGCGTCTCAAGTCCGGCAACCGGTGGATCCGGGACCGCTTCTTCGCGACCCCGCCCGAGATCGACCCCGTGTGGCGCGGGCTCGCGGTCTTCGTGGTGCGGGAGCGCGCGGAGGAGCACAGTGCCGAGATCGCGGTGGAGCTGGACCGCCGGGGCTTCGAGGTGCTCGACGTGGTCACACTCGACCCCGCGCAGCGCGAGGTCTCGAGCCACGCGCTGCGCGGCGGCAACTGGGAACGCGGGCCGTGGGCGCTCAGCGGGGGGCCGCCCGCCGCGTTCGTCATCGGGTACGACGTGGCGCCGCGGTTCGCAGCCGACGAGGACGGGTGGGCGCCCAACCTGCGCATCCCCGCGGCGAAGGCGCAGGTCAGGGATCACCTCCTGCGCGATCTCAGCGAGGCCGAGCAGTACAACCCGCTGCACTCCTCCGACAACGCGCTGCAGGCGCTGGACTACCTCGACGTGCTGGGCGACCCGGAGTTCGCGGAGCGGCTGGAGAAGAAGGTGCGCGACCTGCTCGACGCGTGCACAGTGCCGTTCCCGGTCGTGCGCGCGCTCAGCCCCGCCGGGCTCTCGCGGCGGGCCAGGGTGTTCGTGGTGGACCACCCCGTACACGGGCCGAGCGTCTGCAAGATCTTCCGGCCCGGAGCGTCCCGCTACTTCGAGCGCGAGCTGCGCGCCCGCACCGAGCTGAGCGACCTGCCACTCGTCCCGGGTCTGCTGGAGCACGGGGCCAACTGGATCCTGACGCCGCTGTACGAGGACGACAGGAGCCACGTCCTGCGCCGCCTTCCCCTCATGCGCAACACCGCCCAGCTGCGGCCGGCGGCGTCCCGGGCGCTGGCGCAGTTCGCCGCGGCGCTGCACGAGCGCGGCATGTTCGTGCTCGATCTGTCGCCGCAGAACCTCGTGTCCGACCCCCGGGCCGGGTTCCGTGTGCTCGACCTGGAGTTCCTGCAGGACCGCCGCGATCCGGACCCGGGTGTCACGGCGTCGTACACCTTCCGTGGCGTTCCGGAAGGGCTCGGCGCCTCCTACGACCAGCCCGACCGGGTGCTCCTGGTGGGCGACGGCGTGGGCAACTCAGCGTTCCACCCCGCCGTCACGGGCCTGCCGGTCGAGGACCTGCTGCGACCGCCGCGCCCCACCGACGGCGTCCGGCGCGTGGTGACCCAGATGGCCTGGTACGGCTACTTCCTGGGCGCGCGCCCGGCCACGATCGCGCGGAACAGGGTGTCCTCGAACCGAAAGGTGCGCCGCCTCAGGACCGCGGCCCTCCGGTTCCTGGCGACGCAACGGCGCGGGCGCGTGTGATGAGCGCGGAGCGTCCCGGCCCTCCCGAGGGACCGGCGACGCCGTCCCTCACCACACGCACCGTTCGCGGGTTCGTCTGGATCTTCACCGGCACGGTGAGCCAGGCCCTGCTCCAGATCGTGTCGATGGTGCTGCTGGCGCGCCTGCTCACCCCGGCCGAGTTCGGTTCGGCCACCGCCGCGGCATTGGTGGTGGGGCTGACCCAGCTCGTGAGCCAGCTCGGCGTGGGCCCGGCGCTGGTGCAGCGCCGCACGCTGACCGATGCGGAGGTCTCGGCGGCCTTCGCGTTCTCGGTGGTCCTGTCGCTGCTGCTCGCGGGGCTGCTCCACCTCATGACGCCGGTGTTCAACGTGCTCGTCGGGCTGCCCCCCGACTCCACCCTGCTCCGGCTCCTGACGCTGGCCCTGGTCCTCGCCGGCGTTTCGGCGGTGCCGCTCGGGCTCCTGCAGCGGCGGTTGCAGTTCCGGTCGATGGCTGTGGTCGACGTGATCGCCTTCGGTCCGGCCACCATCGGCGTGAGTGTGCTGCTTGCCGTGCAGGGCCACGGAGCAGTGTCCATCGTGTGGGGGCAGATCGCAGCGGCCCTCGTCACCGCGGTCGGGTACCTCTGGCTCGCCCGCCCGTCGGTGCGCCCGGCGGGACCGGTGGCGATATGGCGCAGCATCCGGGGGCTCGTCGGCTTCGGGTCGGGCTACTCGCTGTCGCAGGTCGGCAACTGGTTCGCGCTGAACTCCGACAAGTTCATCGTGGCGAACATGCTCGGGCCGTCGCCCCTGGGCATCTATCACCGGGCGTACGGCCTGCTCTCGCAGCCCGCCAACGTGATCGGCAGCGCGGTGGACAAGGCGCTGTTCCCGGCGATGTCGAAGGTGCGCGACGACGGGGCCCGGCTGCAGTACGCCTACGTGCGGGCGGCGTCGCTCGTCGCGCTCGTGACGGTGCCCGCAAGCGTGCTGATGTTCGTGCTAGCGCCCGAGGTGGTGCAGCTCGTGCTGGGCGAGGGTTGGTCGGCAGTGGTGGTGCCGCTGCAGGTGTTCGCGGTGGTGCTGCTTCCGCGAGCCTCATACAAGATCAGCGGTTCGCTGACCAGGGCCACCGGTGCGGTCTACCGGGGGGCGTGGCGGCAGTGGATGTACGCGGCCGAGGTGGTGGTCGGCTGCGCGATCGGGGCGCAGTGGGGCGTGAACGGCGTCGCTGTCGGCGCCTCGGTCGCGATCGTCCTGCACTTCTTGGTGATGCTGCACTTCTCCGGCCGGGTCGCCGACGGGCTGGTGGGCACGGTCCTGCGGATGTACCTCAAGCACGTGCCCACCGCAGTGGCCGCGTTCCTGGCCGTCTACGGCGTGACCGAGGCGGTGCGACCCCTCGGGTACAGCCTCCTCACAGTGGTGCTGGCCGCCCTCGCCGGGATCCTCGCGACGGCGCTCGTGCTCGTGCTCCTGCGGCGGTACTTCCGGGACGAGATCGCCGTGTTCTCCACGTTCGCCCGGCGCAAGGGCGCGAAGCGCGGCGGTGGAGTGCGCGCGGGCGAGGCGACGACCCGCTGACCCGGAACGTCGACTGAGGCGGCGCCTGCCGACCCGTCGGGGATCGGACCGGTCCGCGCGTCCCGACGCAGGCGTGCAAGCACAGCCGACTCCGCGATCGCCCCCAGCACCAGCCACGCTGTCGCCGTGGGGGGTGGGATGTCGCTTCGCGTTGCGCCGCGGTCGCGCCGAGGGGAAGCTTCATCAGTCCGCAGACTGTGGCGCCTCAGGCGAAGTCTGCTGCGGTGAGGCCGTCGGAATGTCCGGACGGCCACTCCACCAACTCGATCCGGTAACCATCCGGGTCCGTGAGCCACGACGTCTTCGGGCCGTGAGGGCCGCCCGGGTGCTGGAGGGGTTCGGGCCTCAGGCCGGCTTCGGTCAGCGTCTCCAAAGTGGTGGCGAGCCTCTCCACCTGGATCGCGAGGTGGTCGAAACCGCTGCCCACGTCGACCGGTCCGTCGTCGGGGCGGTGGACCAGTTCGAGCGAGGCCGCCGGTTCGTCGGGAAACTTGAGGATCACGAGGCGAGCCCCGTCGCCGACCTCGACCCTGCCCAGTTCGGCGTAGCCCAAGGCGGTGTAGAAACCGAGCGAGCGGTCCAGGTCGGTGACGCGGTAGCTGACGAAGAGCGTCTTCACGCGGCCTCCTCGGGTCGATGCACCCGGTAGCGGAGATGCGTAACGTCTCGATCCTCGAGCCGTCGGACGAGGTCGAGTTCGATGTGATCGCTACCCAGGTGGTCGAACAGCCGTCGACCGTCCCCGAGGAGGACCGGAACCAGGTGGATCTCCATCTCGTCCACCTGCCCGGCTCGGAGAAGTGCTTGGGCCGCCCCCGCCCCATGGACCATGACCGGCCGGTTCCCTGCGGCTGCGCGAGCCTGACGGGCGCAGTCCTCGACATCGGTGACGAAACGCGCGTGGCCGGGTGGCACGTCCCCGTCATCCACCTGGTGGGTGAGTACGAAGATCGGCACGCCGTCGTGGTGATCGCCCTGCCAGCGCCCGGCGAGTTCGAAGGTCCGACGGCCGGAGATCACCGCGCCGGTCGCCAGCGCTTCGCGGTAGACCTGGCCGCTCGGACCGTCGGACTCCCGGTCGTCGAGCCAGTTGAAGAGCCGTCCACCGTCGCGTCCGAGCTCCTGCCCTGGCCGATCGTCCGGGCCGGCGATATAGCCGTCGAGCGACATCGACATGTACAGCCGAATCGGGTTGTTCATCCTGGCCTCCATCTCTCCTCCATGACACCGGGATCCGGCGTTTCCTGATCCGCAGACGGGGGCGGGCTTGTCACAAGGAAGACTTCAGGTAACCGGCAAACTCATCGGCCCGACGCGCCGGCCTGCTCGATGACCAGAAGTCGATCACGCGGGAAGGCACCTTCGCATCCAACCCGAGGCCGATCCACAAGTCATGAGCATTGCTCCGTCCACACTGGATCAGAACTCGGGGAGCAGGTGCCGAAACTGCCTGCACATAGCCGCACCGCATGCCGGTGTGTGTCGGTCACTGGTTGGTTGGCTCGGCCCGCTCAGCATGCAGGACGAGACTGGAGGCGAGCCGTGTCACGGTGCGGATCTCGAACCCAGGCGGCAGTGGCGGATCTGGCTGCGCCCGCGCAGACGGGTCCGACACCGGGAGGAACACGTCGACCCCGTCGACGAGCTGCTGCTTGAGGAAGCGTTCGGCGAGTTCGGCGCCACTGTGGAGCACAAGCGAGCGCACGCCTCCGGCGTAGAGCGCATTGAGGGCCCCGGCGGCGTCGTCGACCGCGACCGAGTGCGGGAGAGCGAAGGCGCCGGGTCCGTGTGCTCCAGAGATCCCCTCTTCGACGCGGCCGTCCGAGTGGAGCACAGCGTCGCTGCCGGCGCGCAGGCCAGTCCGCGAAAGCAGCTCCTCAGGCCAGGGGCGCGGGCCGTCCGGTCCGCTCTCGTAGACCCATCGAACGCGGGGCCGCCCCGACGTCAGCGCATCCAACCAAACCCCGAGGACGACGAGTGCTTCGTCGGCGAGGAGGCCAACCTCCACATCGACCCCAGCTTCTCGAAGGCGCGCGGCTCCGCCCTCCCCCCGGGACGTCGGATCGATCACCGCGATCATGACGCGCACGATGCCCGCGTCGAGGATTGCGTGGTGGCATGGGGGAGTGCGGCCGTAGTGGTTGCAGGGCTCCAGGGTGACGACGGCTGTCCCGCCGGCGGCCTTCGGCCCTGCGGCGGCGAGTGCGTTGACCTCGGCGTGGGCCTCGCCCTTGCGCCGGTGGTATCCCTCTCCGACCGGCATCCCGTCCCGGTCGAGGATCACGCAGCCCACGGGTGGGTTGGGGCTCGTCGAGCCGAGGCCCAGCGCGGAGATCGTGATGGCTCGCTGCATCGCGGCGATCTCGGTCTCGTGGGTGCTCATGCGGCGGCACCGAGTTCGTCGAGCAGCAGTGCGACAGGCGCAAGGCGGCGGTGCCGCACGAGCTGCCGACCCAGTTTCGCGACGGCCTGCTCCGTACGCATCGACCCGGAGCTGCGCGCGATCGCCAGCGCGTCGCGGCCGCTCTCTGCGGCGCCTTCCACCTGACCGGCGCACATGTACGCGTAGGCCAGACGGCCGTGAGCGACCCCGCGGTCTCGGCGGTAGACCGCAGGCAGGGTGGGGATGACGGCCTCGAACAGCTGGATCGACCGTTCGGGTCGGCCAAGCGCAGACCAGCAACTGGCGCGCTGCAGTTCGAGGTACTCGGCCGTGCAGAACGAGCCGTGGCCTCCTCGGGCGTCGCCAGCCGCATCGTCGGCCGCCCACCGGTGTGCGTCGTCGAGCGCGCGGTGGGTCATCAGCTCCTCGCCTTCCAGAGCGTGCCCGTGCGCCTCCTGCTGAACGATCGCTGCGCGCATCGGACCGGACAGTGCGGTGGCGTTCCTGCCCGCGGCGCGAGCGAGGTTCAGCGTCCGCTGGCCGTCGCGGTCGGCGGCCGCATGCTGGCTCCGGCGGAAGAGTGCCCAGGCGAGAAGCCGGTCGTCTGAGGCCTCGTGCGCCCACTCCATCGCCCGCCCGACCCAGAGCGCAGCCGACGGCATCTGTCCGGCGTCCTCGTACAACCAGGCTGCGGACTCGGCATACGTTCCGGCGAGCGTCACGAGTTCCGCCCGGTGAGTTCGCGTCGTCATGGGGAGAAGCTCTTGGATGATCGCGAGTTGATCGAGGACGCCGGCGAGCGCGAACCTGGGTCCGAGGAGGTTGTCCGTGCGGACCAGCGCGTGCCACTGCTCCCGCAGGTGAACGAGGAGTTCTGGGATGTGATCGGCCGCGCCGGGCGGCAGCCGGGCGCCGGAGCGGGCTGGGCCCGCAGAATCGGGGGTGTTGTCCCCGTTGTTATGCCGACCTGACCGGCAGAGCAACGCGAACCGCTCCTGCGCCGCACGGTCAGCACGGCTGAGGGCAGTGTCGAGAACCGCTTGGGTGTCCGGCCGCGGCAGGGCGCCGACGGTGCCGGACTCCCATTTCGAGACGGTGCGAACAGCGACGCCGAGGTGCTCCGCGAACGCGCGCACGCTGAGCCGCGGGGCCATACGCAGGGCGCGTGTCTCGTGGCCGGTCCACCGCCGAACCGTTGTCATGATCCGCTGAGCCTCCCCGGTCCTGCTCAATCCTTCCAGCTTGCCGGGCTCGGTGCGCTGGAAGTGCCACGTCCGTTCCACATTGGACCGTTCCGGCAAGAGGCCAGCCGCTCGACGATTGATCGCGTGCCAACTGCCACCCCTGAGGACGGCCGATGATCGCCGAGCTGACCCTGCGTCCTCGGGTGTTGGTCGCGTGACACCGGACGGCGCGGGATGCGCGCCCGACCTCCCTTGCGTCGGCCGGTTCCTCGGTGCACGTATCCGGCCGATGCGCCGTAGAGCGGAACGAGGCGTTCGTTGATGAGGAGCAGCAAGGACGCCGTGACCGCGATTGATGTTGCGGTTCGGTTTGTTGCGATGCAGGTCGGCGGGTGGGAGCGGACGCTGGCTCGCCATCAACCGTTGCCGAGCGGTCTGTGTGGCGGGTGTTCGAGTCGGCCTGCGCGTTGGCCGTGCTCGGTGGCGGCCATCGCCCGCAAGGCTCGCGAGCGTCGGCGGCTCAGGCCGGGACGCGAAGCAGCCGACGTCCGGCCTGCCAGACGATGAGCCCGCACTGGACGACGCCGGTCACCGATCAGTTCGCCGACCAGCTGACCCACCACGTCGCCGATGGGCATGCCGCTCGCGCGGACAACGGTGTGCTGCGCGCTGTCTGCGGTGGCTTCATCACTCCGGCGCCGATGGCGGCGCCCGAGGGAAAGCCGTGTCCGTCCTGTGCCGCTGAGGTGGCCGGACCTTCCCGCCCGGAGCAGCGGTCCGGCAGGCGCGTGCAGCCAGGACGCCGGCCCAGCTCCCGTTGGCTGCGCACGCTGTTTGCCCGGTGAGCGACACGAACCCATCGAGTGAGAGGAACTGCGATGACCACTAAGCGCCTCGAGCCTCAGACGCAGGAGTGGCAGCAGGCCGTGATCGACAAGACGGTCCGCTGGTTCACGCCGGGGGCACCGCTCGGCTGACGAAGCCCGCGGCGTAGAGGCGGTCGTAGGCGGCAATCACCTCGGCGGACACCTCCTGCGGGATGGTGAAGCCGCGCGCCGGATACTCGATGATCCGCTGGAGGTCACCGATCATCATGTCGACGACCAAGCGTTCATTGCCGATGCTGCGGACATACTCGTCGAATCCAACTGGCATGGACGCGCAGATGACGTCGATCTCAGGCCATAGCTTCCGCGCCGTTGCGAACGTCCGGCGCTCTGCGTACGGCTTCGAGATCAGTAAGAGGGAGCGGGGCCGGTAGCCTGCGGCTTCGAGGAGCGCCCGCGAATTCATGATGTTCGCGCCCGTGTTCGTGGCGTGAGGGTCCAGGAGGATCGCGGCCTCGGGAACATCGAGTTCCAGGGCGCGCTCCCTGTAGTGGACAGCCTCTCCGCGTGGAAGCCGGTGTTGTGTCGTTCGGGTCGAACCGCCAGAAAAGACGACTACGGGGAACATCCCGCGGTGGTACAGCTCGGCGGTGTATGTCGCTACGCCGAGGTCGTGGCTCCCGAGGCCAATTGCGGCGTCACACGGTCGCAGCTCGTGGTCAAGTCGGTGGTACTCCCAGAGCAGCAGGGCGTCGCTTCGTTCCTCGTTCGTGATCGTTCGTCCTGCCTGGTACAAGTCACGCGTCCTTCGACGTATCTGCTGGTGCAAGGTCAGCTCGGCCGCGCAGGGTCGAGCGCGGCCGGGCGGCCCTCGACCAGCTGGCTGTCCGTTCTCGTCCGGTACGGGTGGTTTACCGATACGCTGCCCGGGCTCGGTGTTGGCCGCCGCCGAGGTGCGGAGGGGGAGGCGTTCGCGATGGTACGTCGGATGCGTGAACCGGCCTACCGGGCCGAGCAATGGCGCGATCGGTACGCGACGCACATCGAGCCGATTAACCGCATGGTCGACGAGCTGGGCGCCCAGGCCGCGGCCGGGAGGCCGCCGTATGTGGCGCCGATGTACCGCGGTGTGCACGCGCCTGTATTAGCGATCCTGCGTGACCCGGGACCGATGGCCGCCGGGGTGCAGGGGTCGGGGTTCTTGTCGGTGGAGAACGACGACCAGACCGCGGAGCGGCAGTGCGGATTCTTCGCCGAGGCCGGGATTGACCCGGCGGACGTCGTCCCGTGGAACGCCTACCCGTGGTACATCAACGACACCCCTTCGAGAACTCAGCTCGCCGAAGGGGTCGAGCCGCTGCGTCGGCTGATCGCGCTCATGCCGGGCCTTCGAGTGGTGCTGCTGGCTGGTAAGGACGCCCAGGCCGCCTGGCAGCTGTTCAGCGGCAGGCACGGCGCGTTGATCCGGGCCCGCGGGATCGAGGCGATCTCGACCTACCACCCAAGCCGACAGGCGCTACAGCACCCGGATCCGGCCGAAAGGTCGCGGCGCGAGGAACATATCCGCGCGACCCTGCGCCGAGCCGCGCTACTGATCGGCTCCGGTGGGCGGTCGGCGGCCGCGCCCTCTGATCCCTCCAGCGACGCCGTCAGCGCTCTTTCGGTCATCGACGTGGCGGTGGCGGCGCGGCCAGCCACCTTCGCGACGGCGGCAGAAGCTGCGTGGCGGGACGCGGTGGCCGCGGCGGTCGGGACACGCCACGTACCGGACGGGACCCGCTTCGCAGTCGAGATCGAGTTCCGGCTCCCGCCGCCGCGCACCCGCAACGACGCCTGGGACCTCGACAACCTGCTCAAGCCGACGCTCGACGCCCTCGGCGGGGTGATCGGGTGGCGTCGGTTGAACGGGCGCCCACAGGCCGATGACGAGCGCATAGACCGGATCGTCGCCTCCAAGCGGGCAGTCGAGCCGGACGAGGATGTCGGCGCACGAATTCGTATCGCTGCACTCAACCAGCCCCGGGAATCCATCGGTCTATGACGGCAGCGCTGCAGCATCCCCAGCCCGGGCGGGCGTCAGCACGCCCGGTGTGCGAGCTTGGCGTGGGACCAAACGCAGGGGGTCGGCAAAGTCGCGGTGAGGAGGCGCTGAGCTGCGGCGACACGCGGGCGGAGGTACGGGCGTCTGGTGGTGATCTTGGGGTTCTCACACCAAGCTTGATCATCGGAGAGAGCTGTGCCCGCGTCTGCATCTTTGTCGATCGCTGCTGTTGCTGACCAGGTGGGCGAGCTGGGGTTACCCGATTCGGTCGAACTCGCCCCCGGCCCGCGAGAAGTACTGGCTGGGGGGTTGATCGGCGCAAGCGGCGCGGGGTCCGTCACGGACTGGTCGTCGTGCTCAGCGCGGCGGTGTGCGCGGTCGTCGCCGGAGCACGCTCGTTCGTCGCGGTCGCCGAGTGGGTCGCCGACGTGCCGGGCAAGGTCGCAGCCGCGCTGGGAACCGAGCGGCGGTGCCCGTCGGAGTCGACCATCCGTCGCGTGCTCGAGCAAGGTCGAGCCCGACCGGTTCGACGCCGCGATCGGTGCGCTCGTGCGGCGCTTGTGCGTCGGGACAGCTCTGGCTCGTCGGCGCCGTGTGCTGGCGGTGGATGGCAAGACCCTGCGCTGGCAGCGCCGGGGTCGAGACCCGATAGATCATGTCCCCGCGGCCCGGGGGCGGCACCATGGAGCTGTGACGATCTCCAACGCGAGCGCGGTGATCAGGTCCCTGGACGGGATCGAGCTGTCGGCAACCGTGCTGATCCCAGAGCGACCAGCGGCCGGTGTTGTTCTCGTCCACGGCGGCGGAGTCACGCGGGAGGAGGCCGGCTTCTACGGCAGGCTCGCGAATGCCCTGGCAGCCGCCGGCGTCGCGTCCGTGCGGTTCGACCTTCGTGGTCACGGCATGAGTGGCGGCCGGCAGGAGGACCTCACGCTTGCTGGGGTGGGCAACGACGTGCGGGCCGTAGCCGAATACCTCATCCCCGAGACGGGCGTGCCGGCCGTGGGAGTCGTCGGCGCCAGCTTCTCCGGCGGGATCTGCGCGATGCTCGCAGCTCGGCACCCGCAGCTGATCGAGCGGCTCGTTCTGTTCAACCCTCTGCTCGACTACAAGAAGCGGTTCGTCGACGACAAGGACTACTGGTCGGGCAACCGCATCGACAGCGCTTCCGCCGACCAGTTGACCGAGGATGGCTACATCGCGCACTCGCCGTCGTTCAAGCTGGGCCGGGCTTTGCTGAACGAGGTGTTCTGGGTGGATGCCCGTGCCGAGCTGGCGCAGGTAAAGGCGCCGACGCTGCTGGTGCACGGCACACACGACACCTTCATCCCGGTCGAGTCGTCTCGATCGGCTGCGGCCACTCTGACTACCCGCCACGAGCTGATGGAGGTCGACGGTGCTCAGCACGGCTTCGCGGTGCACGACGACCCCGCTTACCTCGAGCGGCAGACGCAGGAGTGGCAGCACGCGGTGATCGGCAGGACCGTTTGCTGGTTCACGGACTGACCGCGTCGGCTAGGGCAGCGTCGAGATCGCGGACCGTGCTCCGGTTGCGCCATGGCCGCAGGACGGCTGCCACGTTGTTCGCTTCACGGATGGTTCGTCGCGATCCTGTCTTGATCGCGACCGCCAGCGCAGCGCAAACCGTCACGGCCGCCTCGTCAGGTTCGCCCGAGAGCGCCAGGGCAGTCGCCATCAAGGTCGAGAAATACGCCCGGTCGCGTGTCGACGAGTCGTGGCTGCTCAGGAATGCGCGGTAGGCCCCGACGGCGTGGCGGGGATGTCCTGCCTCGGTGAGGCACACGGCGATCTGCAGGTCGAGCAGCGCGCCGCTGTAGCGGCTCCCGGGCGCATCATGAGGCTCCTCGGAGCGAGGGCCAGCCAAAAGGTCTTTGGCCTCGTCGAGCTTCGCCCGGATGCCGTGGTCGGAGAGACCCAGCATCGCCTCGCCGCGTGCCTCCTGCTGGAGGATCTCGGCCTTGAGACCTGTGGAAAGGACACGCTCGAACCGTCGAGCCGCGCGGGCGAGGCCGAGCATTCGCGCCGCATCTCGCCCGTCGTACGCAGCCTGGGCTTTCCTCAGGAGGACGTAGGCCTGCATTGGTTGGTCATGGTTCTCCTGCGCCCAGTCCATCGCCCTGTCGTGCCAGAACAGGCTTCGGTCGGGTTCGCCCAGGTCTCGGTGCAGGAAGCCGGCGAACTCAGCCGCTCGTGCCGCGACGCGGAGGAGTGCGGCCCGATCTGTGCCGCGCGACGTCCGCAGGTCGTTGGTAATGCTTCGGAGGAGCGTCGCGACGTTGATGATCGGCTCTTCCGGCCCGCGATTGACGTCAATCGCTTGGAGGCCCCGGAGTTCCTCGTCGTAGTCGAGCGGATCCCGCTGTCCGACGTTCACCCCTGTCACCAAGGCTGCGAACCCGGCCCGCGCGAAGTCGCGGCGGTCCAGTTCGGCAGATTCTTCGGCGGCTTCCACTGCTGCGCGAACCGGATTCTCGGCTGATGCGCTTGCTCCTCGCCGCGTCGGCATGAACCCGAGTTCCGCGTCATTCGAGGCGCCGAGGACGGCACGCAGGGCGGAGCGGTATGCGGCGTTCGGCCACCGGACGGCACCGCGTTCGTAGCGGGCGAGGGTGTGGGCGTCGAGGGCAAAGCGGCGGCCTGTGGCTCGCCACAGCTCTGCGTTCACCGCCTCCGCGAGTTCGGATCGGCTCATGGGTTCGCCGGCGAACGTGGGCGAAGGGTGTGACTCCCGCAGCGCGCGCAATTCGAAGTTCCGCTCCATGGCGCCTCCCATTGCGCGAGCCTATCGGCCGCCCTCGGTGAGGGCACGACTACAGAATGCCCCAGGATGCCCGCCGGTGTGCCCTCTTTCCGCAGCTCCAGGAGCCCGATGCTCTTGTTGCAGCCATAGAGAGGACAAGCCGATGACCCACCAGCGCGACCTGCTCGCTCCCACCAACTCCCGCTTCCCTTTAGCCGGCTCCACACTCGTCCCGTCCGGTGTGGACGCCCCCTCACCCATCGGCCTCCGCCCGTGGTGCCTGCGCCGCGCCCGCCCCGCCGGTCCCGGCCGCGTCGTTCCCTCATGGATGTACGACCACGACCGCCAGCTCGCGGTCGACGCAACCGGCTGTCCGCTGATCGACACCGTTTGGGGCGACCCGTCCGCGTCCACGACGTCGAGCACCGACGGCGAGGACGGGCCCAGCTCCGAGGACTGGGACAACGACTGATGACGGTCCTCGTCCTGGCGCCGGAGCGGGACCCGACGGCGGACCGGATGGTTCGCGAGCTCGGGCGGCGAGAGGTGCCGGTGGTCCGGCTCGACACCGCCTGGTTCCCGGACACCGTCCGGCTCGACGCCGACCTCGCGAGTGCCGCGTGGGACGGCACGCTGCGAGTGCGGGATCGGGTCGTGCGGCTCGGGGATGTGCGGTCGGTCTGGTATCGCTCGTCGTCGGCGTTCGGGCTGCCGTCGAGCCTGACGCCGGTGGAGCGGCAGTGGGCCTCCACGGAGGGGAAGCTCGGGCTCGGCGGGGTGCTCGGGAGCCTGCCGGTCCTGTGGGTCAACCACCCGGCGCGGGTGGCCGACGCGGCGGTCAAACCGGCACAGCTCGTTGCGGCTGTGCGGTGCGGGCTGGCGGTGCCGCACACGCTGATCACGAACGATGCCGAGGCGGTGCGGCGGTTCGCGCGTGGGGGAGCGGTCGTGAACAAGGCGCTCGGGGCGCCGTCGGTGGTGGAGGCTGCGCGGCGGGCGACGGTGTTCACGCACCTGCTTGGTGAGGCGGATCTGGCCGACCTTCGCGGCGTGGAGATCACCACCCACCAGTTCCAGCGGTGGGTGTCCAAGGCCCACGAGGCGCGGGTCGTGGTAGTCGGCGAGCGCATCTTCACCGCGGGCATCCACGCCGGGTCCGCCGAGACCCGCGTGGACTGGCGGGCCGCCTACTGCGACCTCGCCTACAGCCGGCCTGCCCTTCCCGACGACGTGCGGCATGGCCTGGTGCGGTACTGCCGGGAGTTCGGGCTGGCGTACGGGGCGTTCGACCTCGTCGTCACCCCCGACGGCGGGTGGGTGTTCCTCGAGTGCAACGCGAACGGCCAGTACGGGTGGATCGAGGACGCGATCGGCGCGCCGATCACCGCGGCCATCGCGGACCTCCTGATGGCAGGGCGGACGCCGTGACCGGCTGGCAGGCGCAAAGCTCGGCGCTGGCGAAGGCGGTCGCCGCGACGACAACCGTCGGGGACACCCGCTGGCTCGCGGCGGTCGAGGAGACGCCGCGGCACGTGTTCGTGCCCCGCCACTACGTCCAACGCGACGGCGACTGGGTCGCGGTCACCGCCGCCGACGCCCGCTGGCTCAACGCGGTCTACGCGGATGCCCCGCTGGTCACCGAGCTGCTGCCGGACGGGTTGGGCCGCCTGTCGGTGGTGTCGTCCTCGACCAAGCCCGCGCTGATGGTGCGGATGCTCGACGCGCTCGACGTCGGCGACGGTCACCGGGTGCTGGAGATCGGCACGGGCACCGGCTACAACGCCGCGCTGCTGTGCCACCGGCTGGGTGCCGAGTCGGTGTTCTCGGTGGACATTGGTGTCGGTCTCGTCGCCGCGGCTCGGGAGCGGCTCGCCGCGCTCGGGTACGCGCCGACCCTCGTCGCGGCCGACGGCCGCTTCGGTTTGCCGGGGCATGGCCGGTTCGACCGGATCGTCGCGACCTGCTCCGTGCCTACCGTGCCGTGGGCCTGGGCCGAGCAGTTGACGGACGGCGGGCTGGTGCTGGTGGACGTCAAGGTCGGGAGTCAGGCCGGGAGCCTGGTGCTGCTGCGCCGGTATCCCGACCGGCTGGAGGGGCGTTTCCTTGCGCGGTGGGCCGGGTTCATGCCGGCACGTGACGGCGACGTCGCCCCGTCGCCTCCGCCGGGGGAGCGCGCGGGTCCGGTCGCCGAGTCGGTCACGTTCGTCGACCCCGATCCGTGGACGGCGCTGGTGCCGTGGTTCCTCGCGAGCGCCGGGCGCTCGCCGGTTGTCGGCGTGACGCGGTACGGCCCTGGCCTGGACGGTTGGCGGGTCAGCGCGGCGGACGGGTCGTGGAGTGAGGTCGAGCCGGCCGACGCCCGGGGCCTGCGGGTGGTCCGGCAGGGCGGGCCGCGCCGGATCTGGGCCGACGTCGAGGACGCCCACCGGGTCTGGGCCGGCGCGGGCCGTCCGGGCTGGGAGCGGCTCGGGCTCGTCGTCACCCCGGACCGGAAGCACGGGGTCTGGCTCGACGACCCGGCCGCGGTCCTGCGGACCTTCTGAGCTCCGGTCGGCGCGGAACGGCCTCCCTTACCACTCCTTCGCGCCGACCGGTTTCCACCACGAGCCATCGGAGTCGACATGCACGCAGACAGTGAGATGACGGCGAGCGTGGCGGCTTGCATCGACGCCGCCGCCCGGTTCCTGGCAGCGCAGCCCGGCGCGGTGCAGCGGACCCTCGGCACGCACCAGTGCCGCCGGGATGGGTACTGCACCTCATGCCGCCCGCTGGTGCGGTGGCCGTGCGCGATGGCGAGCATCGCCCACGCTGCAGGTGGCCATGCCCCTGGGCGACGCGGTCGCGGCGACCCGGGCCGGTAGCCGCAGCGGTGATCCCCGAAATGGTGGTCGGCGGAGGTCAGCGGGCCCACCTGCCCCGTCGTGTCGTACGAGCGGCGGCCGCGTAGAGCTGCCCCGCGCCGGTCTTCGCTGCGGCAGTGGCGCCGGTGCCCGGCTGCATGCCGGTGGCGGCTGCGACGGCGCCGATCACGCGGTGGTGCCCTCTGCGGGCAGGGCGAGCGACGCTCGATCTGCGGGTTTTGGGATAAGGCGAATTACGGGCGGGTCAGGTAGTTCCTCGGTGTGACGAACCCAGATCAGTACCGCCGGTGGCTTTCAGCCCTGCGGCGGCGCGCGCGTTGACCTCGGCGTGGGCCTCGCCCTTGCGCCGGTGGTATCCCTCTCCGACCGGCGTCCCGTCCCGGTCGAGGATCACGCAGCCCACAGGTCTCGTCGAACCCATGCCGAGCGCGGAGATCGCGATGGCCCGCTGCATCGCGGCGATCTCAGTCTCGTGGGTGCTCATGCGGCGGCACCGAGTTCGCGTTGAGCAGCAATGCGACAGGCGTAAGGCGGCGGTGCGGGGCGAGGGCGCGCCATTGGTCACCTACCGACCTTCACCTCGGCGATCTCAGTCCATTCGTATGCCTGGTTGTCGCGATGCAGGCGGATCAGCGACAACCGTCCGACCGTGGCCTTCGTCGTGAGCGGGCCGATTCTATCGAGGGCACCGGCGATCTCGAACCGATCGTTGTCGCTGTTCGAATAGGCAAAGGTGACGTGCGGCCGGAAGCTGTCGGCGTCTTCGGGCACGTTGTCCGCCCCCCAGACTGCGGCGATGCCCCGGCGCAGCGCGGCGCGAACCTCCGCCACCTCGTCGGCGGGGTGGATCGCCACCTGCACCGTCTCTGAGTCGGCATAGGCCGGCCCGGCTTCGGCGACGCGCGGCGGTAGAGCGGCCAGCTCCGGGCGGGTGGCCTCGACGATGGCTGCGACGTCCGCCTCCGGAACCTCGCCGACGAACCCGAGGCCCTGCATCGTGAGATGCAGTTGGTCGGTGCGCAGCACATCGAGTCCCGGGAACTGCTGCAGTGTTGGCCGGTACCGGTCGGCGAGCTTCGGTATCGCTGAGCCCTCGTCGAAGGTGACGTGCCATGTGTAGAAGGCGCGGCCGATGCTCCAGCCGGGGCGCCACCACCAATGGTTGATCATGCGGTCGTCGGCGGTGGTCATGAAAGGCTTCGGGGTGCGTCGGGTGCGGGAAGCTGGATGAAGTCGGTTGCGCCTTCGAAGATGGCGCGGAGCTCGTTCGTGTGTGTGCTGGTGTGCTGGGCTGTACTGGCGATATCTGCAACTCGGCGCAATAGCGGCCCAACACGGTGTTCGACGGCGGTCTCGAGGACCGGCTGGAAGACCTCGGCGGCGCCGTCGAACTCGCCGAGCGCCAGGTGCGCCTTGACCTGCTCGCAGCGCACCATCCGTTCTGAGCCGACGTTGCGCTGCGCTGGCGGTGTCGCTTCGAAGGCCGCGATGGCCTGGTTCGCGAGTTGGAGCGTCGGCTGGGGCTCGTGCAGGGCGAAGTGGGTGTCCGCCCAGAAGCCACCAGCCCGGCTGACGGTGCAGGCGAAGGGGCCTTCGACGCCATCAGCATCGGGCGGACCGAGCGCGTCAGCCCGCTGACGGGCAGTGGTCAGATGGCGAGAAGCCGGTCGTCTGAGGCCTCGTGCGCCCACTCCATCGCTCGCCCGACCCAGAGCGCAGCCGACGGCATCTGTCCGGCGTCCTCGTACAACCAGGCTGCGGACTCGGCATACGTTCCGGCGAGCGTCACGAGTTCCGCCCGGTGAGTTCGCGTCGTCATGCGGAGAAGCTCTTGAATGATCGCGAGTTGATCGAGGACGCCGGCAAGCGCGAACCGAGGTCCGAGGAGGTTGTCCGTGCGGACCAGCGCGTGCCACTGCTCCCGCAGGTGAACGAGGAGTTCTGGGATGTGATCGGCCGTGCCGGCGGCAGCCGGGCGCCGGAGCGGGCTGGGCCCGCAGAATCGGGGGTGTTGTCCCGTTGTTATGCCGACCTGACCGGCAGAGCAACGCGAACCGCTCCTGCGCCGCACGGTCAGCACGGCTGAGGGCAGTGTCGAGAACCGCTTGGGTGTCCGGCCGCGGCAGGGCGCCGACGGTGCCGGACTCCATTTCGAGACGGTGCGAACAGCCACGCCGAGGTGCTCCGCGAACGCGCGCACGCTGAGCCGCAGGGCCATACGCAGGGCGCGTGTCTCGTGGCCGGTCCACCGCCAAAACCGTCGTCATGATCCGCTGAGCCTCCCCCGGTTGTTCGCCATCCTCCCAGTTGCAGCGGCTCGATGCGCTGGAAGTGCCACGTCTGTTCCACACCAGACCGTTTCGGCCACGGTCCAGGCCCCATTGAAATGTCATCGCCGGGGAGCCGCCCACGCCCTGATGCCTACCGAGCCGGGTCGCGGTCAGGGCCCGCTACGCCGCCAGCCGGGCCGGCCCGCGGAAGACCTGGGCGCTGTGCCAGCTCCTATGTGTCGACGCGACCGCCGGGTGTCCCGGCTGCGGGGAGTACAGCTGAGCGCCGGCCAGGGACACCACGTGGGCCTGGGCCGCGGGTGCACGGCCGACGAATAGCTGCGACACCATGACCGTGCCGTCATCGGCGAGACCGAGCACGCCCCGATCGAATAGCCGGTGGTGCAGCGCGCAGAGGGCCAGGCCGTTATCCACGCTGTCAGGACCGCCGATGGCCCACCACCGCACGTGGGCGGCGTCCAGTCCGATGACCTCGCCGTCGATCCAGCCGTCGTAGCCACAGATCGCGCACCGGCATTCGTAGGCGATGAGGATGCGGTCCCGAAAGGTTGCGTCACGACGGCGGCCGGCCGGCCCTGCGGCTGTCTCTGCGACCTCGAGCGCGAGGCCGGTACGAGCGAGGAGGTCCTCGTGCAGAGAGGGTGCGAAATTGGCGTCCAGGAGCGCCCGCACGACCGCGGCCAGCAAGACCGGGTCGGCGATCAGGGCACGCTCAAACTCCGCCTCGACCTGGCCAGCGGCGCCGGCGGAGCGCAACCTGCCGGCCGCCGTGCCCAGGGGACGCGCGTCCTTGCCGGCGGCGTCGCTGATTACCCACAGGCCGTCGCTGGTCAGGTGGTGGAACGGGAACTCGGGGTGGTAGCTGGCGCGGGCCGGACCGAAGTCGCGCAGCAGCGCCGCCAGTGGGCCCTCGATGTCTATGAAGGTCACCGGTCCGGTCAGCCCCCTCTGCAGGCGACCGAGCATGAACAGGAGCAGCAGCGGCTTGTGAGGTGCTCGCTCCCCACCGCGCGTCCAGCGACGTAGCTGCTGGACCCGGGTGAGCCACTGCTCGTCCATAGGCCCAATCCTCTCGTGGGCCGAGGTGACCGCTGCGGGGCGTTCCCCTGCGGCGACATCGCCCTGCTGTGCAGCAACTGCCACCGGATGATCCACAGGCACAGGCCGTGGCTGACCGTCGACCAGCTCATCGCACCCGCCGCGCGGCACGCGAGAGTCTGACACCCGGTTACGAAAGGGCCCCTCTGCGTACACCAGGGACCCGACCTGCAGCCGTGGCCTCCAGCGCCGGGCCGAGGGCGGCGTCGGTACTGCGGGTAGGGTTCACCGCGTTCTCATGCCCTGATCGCGGGAGGTGGAGTGTCGCCGAAGCGCGATGCACACAGCAACTCCGCCCTTGGCGGATCGAAAGCAGAGCTCTCGCTCGTCCGGTTTCGCAACTCGAACGCGAGCGAGGAGTGGTATATCGTCGCTAATCCGCTCGGCAGATACGTGATCACGTCGAGGGGAGATATTCGGGGACAGATCAGCAAAGCGGCACGGATCGGCGCTGCGTCCAGCGCCATAACCGCCGGACTGCTGGTCGCGACTTGGTCTGCGGCAACGGCACCGTCAACTGGATGGGTAATCGCACGTTTCATAGTCGGCGGTGCAATCGGGCTAGCGTCAGTTTGGTGCCTTGCAACACTAATCCTTTGGCTTTCAAGTGCGATCAGCGCAGCGCATGCCATCAACAGGGACAGGTGCGAGGTGTACGTGCGTGTCACGCCGGACGACACACGCGGCTGGCGGCTGTGTCAGATTGCGGAAGCTATCAACGACGTGGCCGCCTGGCGCGATGGCACCGTCGACCCAGGTAGGCGGGTCTCGCTAATTCTATGGTCGGCGATCCGGAGGACTGTCTCCGTTGCCGAGCGTCTTGATGACGCGAAGCGAGCTTCCGCATATCCATCTCTTTCGGGAGTAGCCCACGAGGCACTCAGAACGATTGGACTGGAGAATGACGCTCTAGACCAAGTGCACCTGAACCTTGGCAGGATTCTCCTGGCGGCGCAGTCTGTAGATCAACAGCAGAGGGATATTGAAGGTAGTCTGAAGGCTCGGATTCACCAGGAGCGAGAGGAAGAGCTGCTCCGGAGGCGGCTCAGCGGAGGCCCGTCGACTTTGGATCTGCATGATTCGCGTGAGGAAGCCGATCGGTCTGCCGGGGCTGCAGCGGAGTCCCAGGCGATCGCGCAGCTACTCGCCGAAAGTGAGCAAATACTCCGCGGCGCCGACTAGTTTGCCACCCGTACACCAAGCGGTGACCGCAGCGTTCGACCCCGCGGGCGGACAGCTCAACGCGCTTAGTGAACGGCGACGCGATCACCGCGCTGCACAGAGCCGCCGGTTCAGCTCCCCAGCTCGTCATCTTCGCGCGAGCCGCCACACAGGTCCACGCCAACCGTGTAACAGGGCTCCACTGCCCGACGACCTCGAAGCAGGCGATCAACGGGGGTGCGGGCCGATGGAGGATGGGCGGTGGCTGACGAGCCGCGTGCAGGTGCTCGGCAGGCCGGACGTCCTCGCCGATCCCGCGCAGGTGGGCTACGACCTCGTCTGGCCCATCGCTCCCGGCGACCGTACGCGGTGGATGAGGGAGATCAGCTTGATCTTTCTCCCAGGGGTCCCCCGTGGCATGCGCGAACAGGGCCGGATCTTCCTCAAGCAAGGGGCCGACATCTTCTGGTCGGCGCCGGTCGAGGAGATCCTCTCCGACTCCGATCGCGTTTCGGACATCTCCGGCGAGCAGCATGGCGATGGCCCGAGCGTGCTCGTTGACCTTGAACGCGGGACGCGGCACCGAATCGATGCCCGCCTGCTACCGACACCGGACGGGCAGCCATGGCACGACCGGCGGGGGATGAAATACGTCACCCAGGGCTGCCAGGAGTATGTGAAGGTCGGTCCCAGGCCTCCGAAAGGCGCGATGCGGAGCCGCTCGAGCATTGAGATCGCCCTGGAGCGGGCTCTGCGCAAGCACCTTCCCGTTGACATTGACGCGCGCCGGCTCAGGCTGCACGATGGCCTGCCCCGCCCGATCGTCGAGGTTGACATCGTCGTCCCTGAGCTCCGACTCGTGATCGAGTACGACGGCGCGTACTGGCACCGCGGCCGAGACGACCACGACCGCCGCAAGACGAGCCGTCTCATCGCCGCTGGTCTCAATGTGATCCGAATCCGTGATGACGGCTTGAGCCCACTGGACGTGGGCGACAGCGTATGTATTGAGCGCCAGCAAACCTCGGACGACATCGCGCGACTCGTCCTCAAGCTCCTGAACCCACGCGAGATGCAGCGCGGCTCCCGGAATTTCCTCCGACGCGTTCCGAAATATCACGTCATTTAAAATGAGACCCATTGGGGAAAAGGGACAGAGCATCTGCCGGACCCCCGAAGGGTCGCGGGATTCTTGAGGGAGGGACGCGGGCGGCGTGGCGTTCGGGGTTCGAGCACACAAGCAGTTGCGGAGCAACCGTTCTCTGGAACGACGAAGGCCGTCGGCGAGCAGCCGCACCAGCTCCAGCGCGTCGGCCTCGGGGAGCGGGGCGAGGTCGACCCGCTCGTAGTCGGCAATCGAGGCCGGCGTCGCGCCCCTGACTCCGTGGATCAGGGGCCTTCATGTGGGCTGGGCGATTCTGGGATTGAACCAGTGACCTCTTCCGTGTCAACGCAATTGACTACTCGTGGGATCTGCTCCTGCGGGAGACACGATGAGGATTTATCGTCCGTCGACGTCCACTCGTGGGTCGGGGTTGCATGGGTGTCGTCACTAAGTTGGTCACTCGCGGAACCGACGTTTCTCGCTGTCCGGTATTTGTGTGATGGCGCGTCGGGCGTCGCACCGGATCTGACGACCGGGCCTCGACGTCGGCGCCTCGGCCGCGGCCGCCGGCTCGGTTTCGTCGGGGCCGAACACGGTCGGGCCGAGAGCCTCAACCTGACCGCCCGCCGCGACCGTCTGCCTGTACGCCTCGGCCACCGCCCAGGGCCGCTGACCGGCGTACCGCGGGCGGCTCAGCGTCCCGGTACCGGGGCCGATCGAGGTCGATCTGACGACGCTCTGGCCGTAGCGCGCCACCAGCGGCGCGACGCCAGCGCGGCCAGCCCGGCGCCAGCGGTGTTGAGCAGTAAGCCGTCCACGGAGGACACCCGGTCCAGCCGCAGGACGTGCTGCGCGGCCTCGACCAGGACCGAGCAGCCCGCCGCGAGCGCCAGGATCCGCGGTACCGACGCCAGCGCCGCGAACCGCAGCGGGCGAGGAACCCCAGCGCGCGAACACCAGCAGGTTGCCGACGACCTGGCCCGTCGTCATCGTGAGCAGGTCGCGCAGCGGTACCAGGCTGGCTCACCCGACCGGGGACGGCGCCGGCCTGGCTGCCCGGCAACAGGATCATCCATACCCACGGCACGGTCCCGTAGACGATGCCGACCTCGGCCAGCGACGTGCGCCACACCCACGCCGGCGTGGTGCCGGTGACACTCCGACGGCGTGCCAGAGCCCACACCGCCAGCGCGGCCAACGGCAGTACGGCCACCGTGATGAGGGCCACGCCAGCGAACGTACCGATCCAGCCGTGCCACCCCTCGGCCATGCCACCTCCGGGATTGCTGAGGTCTCTATCCCTCCAGGCGAACAAGACAATCGGGGTTCTACCCATGCCCGGACGTCGACGCGGTCGGGACAGACGAAAGCTCCGGGCTAGCGTGCCTGCGCATGCCAGTGATCAGAGGATCATCAAATGAAAGAGTTGAAGTTCGAGCAGGACCTGGTGCGTGCGCTGCTGCGGGATCAGCACCCGGATCTCGCGGACCTAGAGCTGCGTGACGTCAGCGGAGGCTGGGATAACCAACTGTGGCGCCTCGGGGAGGAGCTGGCCGTGCGCTTGCCACGCACCGAGCGAGCGCCGGCTCTGCTGCACACGGAGCAGACGTGGCTGCCGATGTTCGCCCTGGCAGGGCGCGCCGCTCCGGCTGCATGGTGACTTGCATCCGGCGAACGTGGTCGTCCGGGACGGGATGCTCGCTGGGGTGATCGACTTCGGCGAGATGTGCGCAGGCGATCCCGCGACCGATCTTTCAGCCGCCTGGATCCTGTTGCCTGCCGGCGCGGCGAGTCGGTTCTTCGACGCCTATGAGCAGGCCGACGAAGCGACCATCACCCGGGCCCGTGGCTGGGCTGTCCTGCGCGCCCTGGGCCTGATCGCAATCGGACAGAACGGCAGGCTCGGTCTGCCCGGGGGCAAGCCGACCTGGGAACCGGCAGGCTGCGCCACGTTTGAACGGGTCCTGGCGGCGAGCTGAGGTTCCCTCGGTAGCTCGGAGTGCTCGCTACCTGGCGAACGCCTCGTCCAACTCCGCCCACTGCCCGAACGCCACCTCGGACTCCTCGGCAGGCCGACCGACGGCGAGGTCGCGAGCACCCGGCGAGAGCATCCACACCTAGCTCGCTCGGGTGAGTGACATAGAGCATCAGACTGCCTACGCTCCGTGAAATGACCGAGGAGGCCGGCCGGGGACTAGCCTCGATCTTTCGTAACGGTCGTACTGTGATCTTGACTTGTCGCTGCTGATCTTGCTGGTGGTGTCGT